>NZ_JBICTL010000003.1:0-874846 GCF_043197575.1 Micromonospora sp. NPDC049051 | reverse complement strand
GGGTGGCGGCCCGGGTTGCCCCGGGGTCCGGGGTTTGCGCCGCCGCGCCCCCCCGCCCCCCCCCCCGGGGGGGCCCGGGGGGGGGGGGCGCCCGGGGGGGGGGGGGGCGGGGGGGCCCCCCCCCGACCCCCGGTCGCAGGACGCGGACTGACCGGCCCGCCTGCCAGGGACGTCAGCACGACCCCGCGGCGCCGACGCAGTGGGGTCCGGAATCAGCGGAGGCCGGCGGCGGCCAGGAGGTTGCCCTCCGGGAGGGCCGGGAGGGTGCGTCCGCGGGACATGCGCTGTTCGGCGCGTTCGGCCGCGAAGGCCGGAGCGGTGGCGACAGCGGCAGCGTAGCTGGCCGCGGTGCGCTGGGCGATCGCCGACCAGCCGTACTGATCGTGCACCATCCGGCGGGCCCGGCGGGCCAGGGCACGGGCGCGCTCGGTGTCGGACAGCAGCGCGTGCACCGCCTCGGTGAGGCCGTCGGGGTCGTGCGGACGGAAGGTCATCCCGGTGACCCCCGGCTCGACGATCTCGGCGAGCCCGCCGGTCGCGGCCACGGCCAGGGGAGCGCCGGCGGCGGCGCCCTCCAGGGCCACCATGCCGAACGGCTCGTAGATGCTCGGCACGGCGAAGCAGTCCGACGCGGCCATCACGGCAGGCAGGTCGGTGCCGCCGAGGAAGCCCGGCAGGCTCACCGTCGCGCCGAGGCCCAGGCGGTGCACCTCGGCCTCCAACTCCGCGCGGTACGGCCCGTCGCCGACGATGACCGCGCGCAGCCCGGGGTGCCGCTCGCGTAGCCGGGGTAGCCCGGCGATCAGGTGCTGCACGCCCTTCTCGTAGACCAGCCGGCCGGCGAAGGTGACCAGCGGCCCGTCCCCGGCGAACCGGGCGCGGGCCTGCGCCACCGCCGCGGCCGGGACCTGCCAGCGGTGCGGCTCCACGCCGTTGGGCACCACCTCGACCCGGCCGGTCGGCACGCCGAACAGCCCGGTCACCTCGTCGCGCATGTAGCCGGAGCAGACGATGACCCGGCCCGACTCGCTGGCCAGCCAGTGCTCGACGCCGTGGATGGTGCGGTTCATCTCCTCCGGCAGCCAGCCCTGGTGCCGGCCGGCCTCGGTGGCGTGGATGGTGCTGACCAGTGGGATGTCGAGGTGCTCGCGCAGGGTCATCGCGGTGTGCGCGACGAGCCAGTCGTGGGCGTGGATGACGTCGTAGGCGCCGGCCTCGGTGGCGCGCAGGGCGGCGCGGGTGAGGGTGTGGTTGAAGGCCATGGTCCAGGCGAGCAGGGAGGAGGTGGCCAGGGGGAAGGTGACCGGGTCCTCGGCGGCGCGGACGATGCGGACGCCGTCGGCGTACTCCTCGAGGGGTGCGCCGTCGGTGTGCCGGGTGACGACGGTGACCTCGTGCCCGGCGGCGGCCAGGGCGACGGAGAGGGCGTGCACGTGCCGGCCGAGGCCACCGACCAGGACCGGCGGGTACTCCCAGGAGAGCATGAGGATGCGTCGGGTCTGCGGGGGCGTGCCCTGCCCGGCCTGCGTCGGGACCTGGGGACGGGAGGTCAGGGTGGGCCGGTGGACCCGGCCCGGGGTGTTGGTGGGCTGCTCGCCGACCCGCAGGGTCGTCACATTGGTCTCCGTCCATGCATGGTGGAACGCGCCGGCAGCGGTGGCGGCGGAAGGGTGCGAGAGGGTTGGCCGAGAGGCCGGGTCGGGGCGCGCGCGGGCGCGCACCCGAGAACAAGCAAAGGGCATCGCGGCGGATCCCGCATCTCGAAAGGGCCCAAGGTGACGGAGGACACCTGACGGTGTCAGGCGGGGTCAGTCGGGGTGATTCCGGTCGACGGTCCGGCCCGGGGGAGGGGCGCCGATCGGGTGCGGGGCGGCCGGACCTGCGGCGGGCGCGGGCGCGGGACGACGTCGGCCGCCGACCCCGCACACGGGGGTCGACGGCCGACGGTGCTACGCGCGACGGCGCGGGCTCAGTGGGAGTGGTCCTCCTCGTGGGCGGTGTCCGGCAGGTTGCCGAGCACCTTGTCGATCACGTGGATCCGGGCGCCGCTGGCCCGGTAGTCGGCGCAGACCGTCTCGGCCCGGTCGGCCAGCCGGGCGCCGGACCCGGCGGAGGTGACGGCGAGGTCGGTGCCGGCGAGCGTGGTGACGGGGCTGGTGGCCACCAGTTCGGCGACCGGGTGCGTCCCGGCGACCAGGTGTTCCCTCAGCAGCCCACGCAGCGTGGCGGTGTCCTTGAGCAGCAGGTTGTCGATGTTGGCGGTGGAGAACTTGGCCCGGAAGGCGTCGTCGGTCGGGGCGAGGATGGTCAGGCCGCCGGGGGCGGACAGCTCCTCGGCCATCCCGGTGGCCCGCACCGCCGCCTCGAACGTCGTGAGCACGGGGATCCAGGTGAGGGCCTCGTCGGGGGCCCGGCCCACCAGCGAGTCCGGGTTGCCCGGCTCGTCCCCCGATGGCAGCGCGTCGCACAGCGGTCCGCTGACGGTGACCGCGCCGGTGTCGCCGGTGCGGTCCGCCGGGGCGGGACTTTCCTGCGAGCTGGTGCAGCCGGTGGCCGCGACCAGGAGTGCCAGGGCCGCCCCGGCCATCGCCCGCCGGCGACGGGTGGCCCGCGGCGCGGACCCGGGGCGCGGGTTCGGGATGGGGGTCTGGGACACGGTCTCTCTCCACTCCGCAGCGGGTACGGGAGGCGCCGGCAGGACGGCGAGACCGTCCTGCCGGCGCCTCGTTTCAGGCGGGTTTCAGCAGGTCAGAGCCGCGCGCACTGGGCGGAGCGCGGACCGCTCACCGAGTTGGCGACCTGATCGTTCGTCGGCGCCGAGGCGTTGCCCGTGCAGGACAGCGGACCCTGGACGGTGTTGCCGGCCACCAGCGGGCCGGTGCCCGTGCTGCCGACCACGCCGACCGGGCCGTTGATCTCGTTGCCGACCAGGACGACCGGGCCCTGGGTGGCGGTGGCGTTCACCGGACCGGAGACCTTGCTGTCGGTGACGACGAACCCGGCGGCGCCGGTGGCGTTCACCGGACCGTTGATCGAGCCGCCGTTGACGACCAGCGCGGCACCGGGCAGCACCTGGATCGGGCCCCGGACTGTGGCCCCGTCCAGGCAGGCGAACCCGGAGACGGTCAGCGGACCGTTGTGGGTGCCGGTCAGGGTGGCGGCCACCCGCTCGCCGGCGACCAGACCCTCGACGGCCTGCTCGTCGAGCAGCAGCGGGATCAGGCCCCGCTCCGGCTGCGACAGCGGCACCAGGTAGCTGTTGCCGACCTTGATCACCTTCCAGCCGTGCGCGGCGAGCCGCTGGGCCACGGTGGTGCGCTGACCGGCGGGGCCGTCGGTGCGCTCGCCGTTGTACTGCTCCTCGGTCAGCCGGTACGCGCAGGGCGCCTGCTCGAGGATCCGCGCCGGGGTGGGGGCGTCCAGCGGCGGCGGGGCCTCACCCGGGTGCGGGGCCGGGTACGCCTCGATCTCGCGGGAGCCCCGGAACACGATCCGTCCCTCGTTGGCGGACTGCGACACGATCCCCTCGGCACGGGCCTTGGTGATGCTGGCGACGTTGGCGCCGTGGTACGCGAAGAACTGGTTGAACGTCCACAGCGCGGAGTAGGTCTTGCGCCGGCGGTTGTTCGCGGTGTTGCCCTCGTCGGGCCGCGTCGGGCCACCGGAGCTGCGCAGCTCCAGCAGGGAGTTGACCACGTTCTTCAGGCCGAGGGTGTTACGCAGGATGGTTTCCTCGCTCAGGCCCACGTTGGCCCCGGGGGTGCACCCGTAAGGACAGGCCCACCAGCCGTCCTTGGCGCCCTGGGTGTACATGTGGCCTTCGATCATCTTCTGCGACTCGTCGAAGATGCCCTGCGCCACGTTCTGGTGCCGCGGCGGCAGCATCGGCAGGTCACCGGTGTTGGCGTTGCCGTACTCGTGGCCGTCGTAACCGGCGATCGGCCGGTAGTCGCGAACCATCTCGGCGAGGGCCCGGGTCTCCGGCTGGCGGATCAGCGAGTGGTCCCGGTTCAGGTCCTGGCCGGTGGAGTTGCCCCGGCTGTTGGCCGCCCGTCCGTCGCCGTTGATCGCCGGCACGATGAGCATCGTGGTCTTCGACAGCAGGTCGAGGGTCTTGGCGTCCTTGGTGAAGGCGAGCTGCCGAGCCATGATCAGGCAGGCCTCGCGGTCACCCGGCTCGTTGCCGTGGACGTTGCAGTTGACCAGCAGCGGGTTGGTCGCGGCCACCGCCTCCGGCGTCGCCGCCGGCCGGGGGTAGCCGATGATCAGCATGTTGATCGGCCGGTTCAGGACGGTACGGCCGATCTCGACGACGCGGACCCGCTCGCTGGCCTCGTCGAGCGCGGCGGTGTACGCGTACTCGTTGACGTCGCTGGTGTACTGCGCGCCCAGCGTCTCCTCCCACTGGGTGCGCAGGTTCTCACCCGGGGTGCCCGGGTCGCCCCAGTGGCCGCGCGTGGTGCCGCTGACCGGCGCCGAGTACGGCTGGACCTCGGTGCCGAACCGGGCCCGGACCCGCCACTGGAAGCTGTTCCCCGGTGCGAAACCAGCGTCGGCGAAGGTCGGCTCGTCGTTGTTGACCTGCCGGTTCGGACGCCAGACGCCGGCGATGACCGGCATGCCGGGCATGCCGTCGGCGGCGAGCGGGGTCCGCTCGATCTGGTAGTCGGTAGCGCCTTCCACCCGGGTCCACGCCAGCGTGACGTACCCGTCGCCCTGCACGGCCGTGAGGCCCTGTACCTGGTTGGGCTCCGCCTGCTGCAGGGCCGCGACCTGCTGCGCCTGCGCCTGCGCCGGCACCGCCGTCGCCACGAGGGCGGCGGCGAGCAGTGCGGAGAACACACCGGCCGTTGTCCGTCTGTATCTCAAAACGATCTCCAAACAGGAGGGATGGCTGGGTGCGCCCAGCACACCCGCAGCCGGCCCGGAGTTGGGAGGCCGCCGGTGATTCTTGAGGATCATCTGAGATTCCCCATGCGGGGGCCGGGGCATGGATGGCGGTAACGGTAACGCAAGGTCCTCAAGCGGTACGCAGCCGGTAGCCGACGCCGCGTACCGTCTCGACCAGACCGGCGTCGTCGAGCTTGCCCCGCAGGGCCGCGACGTGCACGTCGAGGTTGTGCCGGGTGCCCCAGGTGGTCTGCCAGACGTCCAACTGCAACCGGTCGCGGGGCACCACCGTGCCGGCCTGCCGGGCCAGCGCCACCAGCAGGTCGAACTCCTTGCGGGCCAGGCTGACCTCCCGCTCGCCCACCCACACCTGCCGGGCGTGCACGTCGATGCGCAACCTGCCGGCCCGCAACTCGCTCCTGCTGCGGGCGCTGCGGGTGGTGCGACGCGTCACCGCCTCGATGCGGGCCTGCAACTCCACCATCGAGAACGGCTTGACGACGTAGTCGTCGGCGCCGGCCCGCAGGCCGGCCACCCGGTCGTGCTCCTCGGCGCGGGCGCTCACCGCGATGATCGCGACATCCTCGTCGGCCTGCCGCAGCCGCCGGCAGACCTCCAGACCGTCCCGGTCGGGCAGGTTGAGGTCCAGCAGGACCAGATCGACGGCGTCGGCCTGGATCGCCTCGGCGGCCGTCAGCGCCGACACCACCTCGTGTCCCCGCCGGCGCAGGGCCTTGGCGAGGGCGGACGCCACCCGCAGATCGTCTTCGACCAGGAGTACCCGCACCCACACCTCCCCTGGACCTCGTCCCCGCCGGATGCTGCGAGTCTGGCCGACGATCAACGACTTGACCAGTGCAGACGCAAGATCCTGACCGCTCGTCCGAGCCGATCGTGGTACCGGGAGGGCAGGCAAGGATGACGTCCAGGGCAGGGGACGGCCAGTGCCTACCAGCCGGGTGTATCCCGATGATCGTCCGATCGGGTGGATTGGCGGCGGAGCGCGCGGGGCAATACCCGCACGCGCGCCACCCGGCCCCCGTCGTGTGGTGCGCTCAGGGTGCGGTGCCGCGCTCATGATCTCGCGCGAGGGAGCGACATGCAGGTCTGGCCGGGTGAGCGGTACCCCCTGGGGGCCACCTACGACGGGATGGGCACCAACTTCGCCATCTTCTCCGAGGTGGCCGAACGGGTCGAGCTGTGCCTGTTCGACGAGTGGGACACCGGGGCGGAACGGCGGGTCGAGCTGCGCGAGGTCGACGCGTACGTCTGGCACGCGTACATCCCCGGCATCGAGCCGGGCCAGCGCTACGGCTACCGCGTGCACGGGCCGTACGACCCGGCGAACGGGCTGCGCTGCAACCCGGCCAAGCTGCTGCTCGACCCGTACGCCAAGGCGGTCGACGGCGACGTGCGGTGGGACCCGGCCGTCTACGACTACGAGCACGGCGACCCGGAGCGGATGAACACGACCGACTCGGCGCCGTTCATGCCGAAGTCCGTGGTGGTGAACCCGTACTTCGACTGGGGCAACGACTCCCCGCCCCGCATCCCCTACCACCACTCGGTCATCTACGAGGCACACGTACGCGGCCTGACGATGCGCCACCCCGACATCCCCGAGGAGCTGCGCGGCACGTACGCGGGCCTCGCCTCACCGCCGATGATCGAGCACCTGAGGAGGCTCGGGGTGACCGCCGTCGAGCTGATGCCGGTGCACCAGTTCGTGCACGACCACCGGCTGGCCGACCTGGGGCTGCGCAACTACTGGGGCTACAACACCATCGGCTTCTTCGCCCCGCACCACGGCTACTCGGCGCTCGGGCACCTCGGCCAGCAGGTCCAGGAGTTCCGGGGCATGGTCAAGGCGCTGCACGCCGCCGGCATCGAGGTCATCCTCGACGTGGTCTACAACCACACCGCCGAGGGCAACCACCTCGGCCCGACGCTGAGCTTCAAGGGCGTCGACAACCCCAGCTACTACCGGCTCAGCGAGGACGACCGCCGCTACTACGTCGACTACACCGGCACCGGCAACAGCCTCAACGTCCGCAGCCCGCACTCCCTGCAACTGATCATGGACTCGCTGCGCTACTGGGTGACGGAGATGCACGTCGACGGCTTCCGCTTCGACCTCGCCGCCACCCTCGCCCGCGAGTTCTACGAGGTCGACCGCCTCTCCACCTTCTTCGAGGTGGTGCAGCAGGACCCGGTGGTCAGCCAGGTGAAGCTGATCGCCGAGCCGTGGGACGTCGGGCCCGGCGGCTACCAGGTCGGCAACTTCCCGCCGGTGTGGACCGAGTGGAACGGCAAGTACCGCGACACCGTGCGCGACTTCTGGCGCGGCGAGCCGGCCACCCTCGCCGAGTTCGCCTCTCGCATCTCCGGCTCCGCCGACCTCTACCAGGACGACGGGCGCCGCCCGTTCCACAGCATCAACTTCGTCACCTGCCACGACGGGTTCACCCTGCGCGACCTGGTGTCGTACAACGACAAGCACAACGAGGCCAACGGCGAGGACAACCGCGACGGCGAGAGCCACAACCGGTCCTGGAACTGCGGCGTCGAGGGCGACACCGAGGACGCGGCCGTACGCGCCCTGCGGGCCCGGCAACAGCGCAACTTCCTGGCCACCCTCATGCTGTCGCAGGGTGTGCCGATGATCGGCCACGGCGACGAGCTGGGCCGCACCCAGCGCGGCAACAACAACGCCTACTGCCAGGACAGCGAGCTGGCCTGGGTCGACTGGGACGACGCCGACCCCGACCTGCTGGAGTTCACCCGCAAGCTGGTCGACTTCCGTCGCCGCCACCAGGTGTTCCGCCGGCGACGCTTCTTCACCGGCCTGCCGGTGCGCTCCCGCCTCGTCGACGAACCCCTGCCCGACCTGGCCTGGTACACCCCCGACGGGCGGGAGATGACCGGCGAGGACTGGGGCAACGACTTCGGCCGTTCGGTGGCGCTCTTCGTCAACGGCGAGGGCATCCGCGAACGCGGCCAGTACGGCCAACGCCACGTGGACGCCTCCTTCCTGCTCTGCTTCAACGCCCACGACGCGCCGCTGGACTTCACCGTGCCCGGCCCCGAGTTCGGGCGGCACTGGGAACTGGTGATCAGCACCGCGGAACCGGAACCGGAGAAGCCCACGGTGGTCGAGGCGGGCGGCACCCTGCGCGTACCCGACCGGTGCGTGGTGGTGCTGGAGAGGACGGCCTGACGTGTCGCACACCCCCCGACCCGACGCCGATCCCACGGACGCACCGGCCGCCCGGGTGGGCGCCACCTACCGCGTGCAGGTCCGCCCCGGCTTCGACCTCGACGCCACCGCCGGCCTCGCCGACTACCTGGCCGACCTGGGCGTCACCCACCTCTACAGCGCGCCCCTGCTCACCGCCACCCCCGGCTCCGCGCACGGCTACGACGTCGTCGACCACCGCGCCGTCAACCCGGAGCTGGGCGGCGAGGCGGCCCGGCAACGGCTGCTGCGCGCGCTGCGCACCGCCGGCCTCGGCCTCGTCGTCGACATCGTGCCCAACCACGCCGGGGTGGCCGTACCCGCCGCCAACCCCGCCTGGTGGGACGTGCTGCGCCGGGGCCGCGACTCGGCGTACGCCGGCTGGTTCGACATCGACTGGGACCGGGGCCGGCTGCTGCTGCCGGTGCTCGCCGACACCCCGGACGCGCTCGACGACCTCAAGCTCGCCGACGGGGAACTGCGCTACCACGAGCACCGCTTCCCGATCGCCGACGGCACCGGCGACGGCCGCGACGTCGGCGGAGCCGACCAGGGCAACCCCCGCGAGGTGCACGACCGGCAGCACTACGAGCTGGTCTCCTGGCGGCGCGGCGACGCCGAGCTGACGTACCGCCGGTTCTTCGCCGTCTCCGACCTGGCCGGGCTGCGCGTGGAGGACCCGGAGGTCTTCGCCGCCACCCACGAGCAGGTCCTGCGGTGGGCGGCGGCCGGCGAGGTCGACGGCATCCGCGTCGACCACCCCGACGGGCTGCGCGACCCCGCGGCCTACCTGGCCCGGCTGCGCGCCGCCGCGCCCGACGCGTGGCTGGTGGTGGAGAAGATCCTGGAGTACGGCGAGGAGCTGCCGGACTGGCCGGTGGACGGCACCACCGGCTACGACGCCCTCGCCGCCGTCTGCGGGCTCTTCGTCGACCCCGACGCCGAGGGCGACTTCACGGCCCTCGACACCCACCTCGTCGGCCGGCACACCTCCTGGCAGGACCTCACCCACGACACCAAGCTGGCCGCCGCCACCCGGCTGCTGTCGGCCGAGCTGACCCGCCTCGCCGCGCTCGCGCCCGACGTGGACCGCGACGCCGCCCGGGCGGCGCTGGCCGAGCTGGCCGCCGCCTTCGCCGTCTACCGGGGCTACCCGCCGCACGGCACCCGGCACCTGGCCGCCGCCCGCGCCGAGGCCGGCCGTCGCCGCCCGGACCTGACCGCCACGCTGGACGCCCTCACCCGCCGGCTGCGCGACCCCGACGACGAGCTGGCGGCACGCTTCCCGCAGCTCACCGGCGCGGTGATGGCCAAGGGCGTCGAGGACACCGCCTTCTACCGGTGGAGCCGCTTCGTCGCACTCAACGAGGTCGGCGGCAGCCCCGCCCACTTCGGCGTGCCGCCGGCCGAGTTCCACCGCTTCGCCGCCGCCCGGCAGGTGCGCTGGCCGGCGAGCATGACCACCCTCTCCACCCACGACACCAAGCGCGCCGAGGACGTCCGGGCCCGCCTCGCCGTGCTCAGCGAACTGCCGGGACGCTGGGCCGACCTGATCGCCCGGTGGACGGCCCGCGCGCCGCTGCCCGACCCGGCCTTCGCGCACCTGCTCTGGCAGACCGCCGTCGGTGCCTGGCCGATCGAGCGGGAACGGCTGCACGCGTACGCCGAGAAGGCCGCCCGCGAGGCGTCGGTGTCGACGAGCTGGGCCGACCCCGACCCCGCCTTCGAACGCGCCATGCACACCGTCGTCGACGCCATGTACGACGACCGGCAGCTGCACGCCGAGCTGACCGCCTTCGCCGCCGAGATCGCCCCCGCCGGCTGGTCCAACTCGCTCGGGCAGAAGCTCGTGCAGCTCGCCATGCCCGGCGTCCCCGACACCTACCAGGGCACCGAACTGTGGGACAACTCGCTGGTCGACCCCGACAACCGCCGCCCGGTCGACTTCGCCGTACGCCGGCAGCTGCTGGCCCGCCTCGACGCCGGCCCGCCCCCGCCGGTCGACGCGGACGGCGCCGCGAAGCTGCTCGTGGTGTCGCGCACGCTGCGGCTGCGCCGCGACCGCCCGGAGCTGTTCACCGGCTACCGGCCGGTGCCGGCCCACGGGCGCGCCGGCCGGCACGCGCTCGCCTTCGACCGGGGCGGCGCCGTCGCGGTCGCCACCCGGCTGCCGCTGGGCCTGGCCCGCGCCGGCGGCTGGGACGACACGACTCTGTCACTTCCCGTTCACGAGATGACCGACCTGTTCACGGGCCGGGCCTACAGTGGCGGGCAGACCCCGCTGGCCGACCTGCTGGCCACCTACCCCGTCGCGCTGCTGGCTCCCACCACCGAGTCCGTGGAGGCTTCATGACCGAGTTCACGGTGTGGGCGCCGCAGGCCGCCCGCGTCCGGCTGCGCCTGCCGGGCGACGCCGACCACGAGATGCGCGCCGGCTCGGACGGCTGGTGGCGGGTCGAGGTGCCCGCCGCCGGCCCCGGCACCGACTACGCCTTCCTGCTCGACGACGACGACCGGGCCCTGCCCGACCCCCGCTCGCCCTGGCAGCCGCACGGCGTGCACGGGCCGAGCCGGCGCTACGACCACGCCGCCTTCGCGTGGACCGACCAGGCCTGGACCGGCCGGCAGCTGCCCGGCGCCGTCCTCTACGAGCTGCACGTCGGCACGTTCACCCCCGAAGGCACCTTCGACGCCGCCATCGGCCGCCTCGACCACCTCGTCGACCTGGGCGTCGACATGATCGAGCTGCTGCCCGTCAACGCCTTCAACGGCGAGTACAACTGGGGCTACGACGGGGTCTGCTGGTTCGCCCCGCACCAGCCCTACGGCGGCCCCGACGGCCTGAAACGACTGGTCGACGCCGCCCACGCCAAAGGGCTGGGGGTGATCCTCGACGTCGTCTACAACCATTTCGGGCCCTCCGGGGCCTACGCGCCGATGTTCGCGCCGTACCTCACCGAGCAGAGCAACACCTGGGGCCGCACCGTCAACCTCGACGGCCCGCACTCCGACGGCGTACGCCGCTACATCACCGACAGCATCCTGATGTGGCTGCGCGACTACCACGTCGACGGGCTGCGGCTCGACGCCGTGCACGCCATGCCCGACTCCCGCGCCACCGGATGGCTCGAGGAGGTGGCCATCGAGGTCGAGGCGCTCGCCACCCACCTCGGCCGGCCGCTGTCGCTGATCGCCGAGTCCGACCTCAACGACCCCCGGCTGATCACGCCCCGGGAGGGCGGCGGCTTCGGCCTGCACGCCCAGTGGAACGACGACGCCCACCACGCCCTGCACACCCTGCTCACCGGCGAGCGGCAGGGCTACTACGGCGACTTCGGCTCCCTCGAATGCCTCACCGACGTGCTCACCGGCGGGTTCTTCCACGCCGGCACCTGGTCCAGCTTCCGCAACCGCCAGCACGGCCGGCCCGTCGACCGGCAGCGCACGCCCGGCCACCGGTTCGTCGCGTACCTCCAGAACCACGACCAGATCGGCAACCGGGCCACCGGCGACCGGATCTCCGCCACCCTCTCCCCGGGGCTGCTGCGCGTCGGCGCGACGCTGCTCTTCACCGCCCCGTTCACCCCGATGCTGTTCATGGGGGAGGAGTGGGCGGCCAGCACCCCGTGGCTGTTCTTCACCAGCCACCCCGAACCGGAGCTGGCGACCGCCGTCGCCACCGGCCGCAAGCGGGAGTTCGCCGCCCACGGCTGGCCGGAGGGCGACGTGCCGGACCCGCAGGACCCGCAGACCTTCGTCCGTTCCCGGCTCGACTGGGCCGAGCTGGACAAACCCGAACACCGCGAGATGTACGAGTTCCACAAGCGGCTCATCGCGCTGCGCAAGAGCCGGGCCGACCTGTCCGATCCTCGGCTGGACCGGGTCGACGTCCGCCACGGCGACCAGTTCCTGGTGATGCGCCGGGGCGAGTGCCTGGTGGCGGCGAACCTGGCCGCCAAGCCACAGCGGATCACGCTGCCGGGGGTGGCGCGCCGGGTGCTGCTGGCCACGGGGGAGGGGGTGTCGGTGACCCGCGACCGCATCGAGCTGCCCGCCGAGACGGCGGCGATCGTGGCGCTCTGACCGGCGCTGGTCAGCCCGCGTCGAGCACCTCGCGCAGCTTGGCCGCGAACTCGGCGGGCTTGCCCGCGTAGCCGAACTCGCCGTCGAGGAAGCCGCCGTGGTGGCTCGGGAACACCACGGCCTCCTGGCCGAGCAGCGCCGCGGTGGCGACGGCCGTACGCGCCGTGTAGGTGCCCGTGGTCTCCTCGCCGACCGCGATCACGACCCGGGCCGGACCGGCGGTGAGCGCCGCCGCGTCGGGGCGGTAGTCGGTGACCGCCCAGGATGCCTTCGACAACAGCGGGTCGTCGCGGGAGCCGTCGTCCTCGGTCGGCAGGCCGAACGCCGCTGGGTCGGGCGCGGGCTGGGCGAAGAAGTCGTCGGTGAACTCGCCCTGCCAGGAGGCCAACGCCATGAAGGCGGCCATGCCCGCGCCCATCCCCTTCGCCTCGTACGCCTCGTAGAAGGCGGTCCGGGCCCGTTCGGCGGCCTCGGCGTCGGGCAGCACGGAGTTGATCGGCGGCTCGTGCGCCACCAGCGTGCCGACGTCGCCGGGGTGGGCCGTGACCAGTTCGAGCCCGGTCACCGCACCGCCGCTGCTGCCGAACACGTCGACCGGCCCGGTGCCGAGCGCCTCGATCAGCAGGTGCAGGTCGGCCGCCTGCTGCTGCGGCGTGTGGTCCGACCGGCCGTCGCTGCGGACGCTGCGGCCCAGGCCACGCGGGTCGTAGGTGACGACCGTCCGGTCGGTGAAGTGGGCGGCGAGAGCGCCGAAGCCCTCCGCCGTCATCGGCTGACCGATCATGAGCAGCGTCCGGTGCCCGCCGGGGGCCGACACGGGCTCGCGTACGTCGTAGACCAGGTCGACGCCGGGCACGGCGAGGGTGTGGGTTTCCATCGTCGTCATGCCGGCGAGCGTACGACCGACGGGTGACAGATCCGGTGCTACGCGCGGGAAACGGCCCCACGGTCAGTGCGATGCGCCCCCGGCCCACCTGCGCAACGGTGACACCTACACCTGCCTCGCCGCCGGATCCGCCGTCGGGGCCACCACCGCGTGGCACCACGCACAGGATGTGATCGTCAACAAGAAGTGACCCTTGCCTCTTTATTGGTCAGTCTCTATCGTTGCTGGAAAGCGCTTTCCCGTCCCGGTGCTCATGCCTGAAAGGTGAACTCAGATGAGACGCAAAGTCGCCACGCGGTGGCTGGCCGGTGGTGCCACCGCGGTCGCAGGTGCCGTCGTCGCCCTGGCGCTGCAGATTCCCAACGCCTCGGCCGCCACGAACCTGAGCCTCGGCGCCGGCGCTGACGGCTCCAGCAAGGCCAGTGGTACCAGCTATGGCAACGTCATCGACGGCAACCCCAGCACCTACTGGTCGCCGAGCGGTTCGACCGGCACGGTCTCGGTCAAGTGGGGCAGCGCCACGACGGTGTCCTCGGCCGCCATCGTGCAGGCCTCGGGCGGCGGCTCGATCAGCGGCTGGCAGCTCAAGAACCACGACACGGGCTCCGTCCTGGCCAGCGGCAGCAGCGCCCCAGGCACCATCAACTTCTCCTCGACGTCGCTGAAGAAGATCTCCTTTGTCATCACCAGCGCGTCCGGCACCCCACGGATCGCCGAGTTCGAGACGTACTCCAGCGGCGGATCGACCCCGACCACCAGTCCGACCAGCGGCCCGACGGCCAACCCGACCAGCAACCCGGGCGCGCCGACTGGTGCGTGGCCGTCGTCGGCCGGCTCGGTGAGCATCTCGGGCACGGTCAGCGTCTCCGGCACCTTCGACGGCGGGATGAAGACGTACTGCTGCATCGGTGACGGTGGACAGGGCGAGTCGCAGGACCCGATGTTCAAGATTGCCAATGGCGGCACGCTGCAGAACGTCATCCTCGGTTCGCCCGCCGGTGACGGCGTGCACTGCGAGGGCACCTGCACACTGCGCAACGTGTGGTGGAACGACATCGGTGAGGACGCCGCCACCTTCAAGCAGACCAACGGCGGTACCTCCTACGTCATCGGTGGCGGCGCGCGCAACGGCAGCGACAAGACCTTCCAGCACAACGGCAACGGCACGGTCAACATCTCCGGCTTCTACCTCAAGGGATCCGGCAAGCTGTACCGCGCCTGTGGCAACTGCTCCACCTCGCACACCCGTCACGTGCGTATCGACAACGTCCTCGTCGACGACATCGACATGCTCGCCGGCATCAACAGCAACTGGAACGACACCGCGACGATCACTCGCGTGGTCGTAATCGGCTCGGCCACCATCTGCGGCAAGTACAAGGGTGTGCCCAAGGGCAGCGAACCCAGCTACCTCGGTGAAGGCTGGAACGACGCCAACTGCAAGGTCACCAGGAGTGACGTCACCTTCCGGTAGTCACTAGACACGTTTGTTCGCGAAGGGGCACCCGCCGCCAGGCGGGCGCCCCTTCGGTGTCCGTCGTACGGGGGCGAGTTCACTGAAACCCGTGCTCCACTTCGGCGGCATTCTGATGTCTTCGAAGCCATAGACTCTCCCTGTCAAGGGAGGGCCCGGCCTTCGGGCCGGGCGAGGATCGCAACTCTAGGGTCCCGCTCCGCGTGGCGTGCGATGTGCTCGAAGACGTGAACGGCCTGGGCCAGGTGCGCGGGGTTGATGGCTTCGAGGGCCTGTTGAAGGAGCTGCCGATGCGCGGCGTGGACGCTTTCGAGGGCACGGATGCCTACAGGCATGATCGTGATGAGGAAGGCGCGGATCCGGTTTCTGTTTGGTTGACACAGAAACTTTCTGGGTGGATCGTGGCATCGACGTAGATAACTCTGCTCCTGGGTTGAACCGAGCTTCGGTCTCTCCCTCAGCGCCATCCCGGAAGGACACTCATGCGCAGGTCCGCCTACCGAATCGCCTCAGGTCTCGCCGCCGCCCTGCTCACCATGCTGACCGCGACGCTGTCGGCGTCGCCGGCCGCTGCTGGCGAACCGTTTCAGAGCCCCGACACGGGCCTGGTCTTCTACTCGAGCTACCCGACCGAGGGGGTCGGCAGGCAGGCCACGCCTGACGGCGTCTGCCGTCAGGTCCCGGCCGACGCGACCTGGCTGCTGGCCTGGAGCGGTGGCTTCCGGAGCGTCCCCGGCTACCGGACCCCCGACTGCAGCGGTCAGGCCTCTGAGCTCAACAACTTCCACAGTTGGCCGAAGGGCTCTTACCTCACCTACAAGGCCAGTTAACCAGTGCTTCCCTGTGGTCGTTCGCGGGCGGCCACCGGGAAGGCGGCGGGATCACCTGCTGAAGTGCCAGTTCCTGGTTGACGCCGAGTGGCGTGTGGGGCGCCGCAAGCAGACGACGACCCCACACATGTCTTACCGTTGTGGTCGGCCGGTTCGCGTCAGTAGATTCGGCCGCTAGAAAGGTTGATGCAGCTGGTGTTGTTGTTCACGAGGCATTCCTCCCCGGTGATCTTCGTGACGTTCCCGGCGAAGTTGAACTCTTTGGTGACGGTCTTGCCGTACCCACTGGTGTTCCCCACGTGCTCGTGCCGCGTGCCGCCGTCGTTGTAACTGGCAGTAAGGCCTACGACGGCCGAGTAACCGTCGGATTTGGTGTCCTTGAGCTTCACCTCCACGTACAGGCGCCCGCCGGACCACCACCAGGTGCCGTAAGCCCAGGCGCCGGCGACGTCACCGGGGGTGCCGGTCAGGTCCCAGCCGGTTGCCGCCTGGGCGGGTGCCGGGGCAATAGCCACCGCACCGAACGTCGTGACTGTCGCTGCGGTCAGGGCGGCGACGAACCGGCGCATCCTCATGTCGTACCTCCATCTGAATCGGTTTGTCCGGAATACTTTCGCAACGTTCCGCGGTGGGCGCGTCAACCGACGAGTTGGCCTTTCGCTAATACCAACGCGGTACAAGCGCAGTGGACGCCTACTGCCGTCGCTGTACCTGTGGCCGAGGAGCACCGGTCCTACATGGACCGCTACACCGCTGCGATGATCGCGAGGCGCGTGCCGTGCCGACCTCTGACCGGTACGCCGAGATCGAGTTCCAGGCTTGGGCGTTCGGCGGACGACCGTCATGACCTCGAAGGAGCCGCAGCCGCAAGATCTGTGGACCCCTCGTACCCGCTGGCCCCGGCTGACCTGAACGACCAGAAGACTTTCCCAAACGGCGCGGTTGTTGCGGCGCGTCTGCTGCTCGTGGATGACGGTTGGTTAGGCGCACGCCGCCCGAACGCTACGACTCTATGCCCGGTTCGACGAGCGCCGAGCCGGGCCGCCGAGCACCTACTTGGTGTTGATGGTGAAGGTGCCCGAACTGTCGGTGGCCTGCTTCTTCAATGCCTGCCAGGGCGTCGCGTCCAGACCGAGGATGTCGAGCAGGTAGGCGGAGACAGTGTCCGCGACGAGCGCGACGCGGGCGGGGTCCTCGTCGGTGGTCTCGTTGACGGCCTCTCCGGCGATTCCGCCCAGGGTGTGCTCGCCGTCGGCGATGCTGAACAGCCGCTTCGGGGGCGGGCTGAGGTGGTAGGCGTCGGTGAACCAGTCGGGGCCGCGAGTGGACATGGCGGACTGGTCCTTGCCGCCGGCGATCACCAGGGCTGGCATACTCATGGTGGAGTAGTCCGGGCGCATGAACGGCAGGTGCTCTACCGCGAACGGGGTCAGGCTGTCGCCGGCGCCGGTCGCGGCAATGAGCGCGCCGGCCTTGACCGCAGGGTGGGAGAAGTTCTCACCCGGGGTGTCGGCGGCATCGAGGACGCGAGCGCCGAGCAGCGCTCCAGTGGTCTGCGCGCCCCAGGAGTGCCCGACGATCGCGATGCGATTGTGATCCGCGCGTGCGGGCAGGCTACTGACCTGGTCGAAGATGTCGCCGAGGTGGTCCAGGATCGCGTGCAGGTCCGCGATGCGCATGCGCCAGATGCTGGCGAAGCGGGGGTCGTCGAAGCCGATGCGGTTGCGGCGAGAGTCAAGGTGGGTGGGCTGCACGACGGCGAACCCGGCGGCCGCCCACCGGTCCACGAGGGGCTCGTATCCGTCCATCGACCAGGCATTGCCGTGGGAGAAGACGATGATGGGCAACTTTTCGCCTTCGACGGGCGCTGTGACCTTGACCTGAAGCGGGGCGCTGCGGCCGGTGGTAGGCACGGTGAGAGGCTTTACCGAGACGAGCTGACGGTCGAGCGGTGTAGAGGGCATGAGTGTCTCCGCGACTGGTCGTGGGTTTGCTAACTTTGACGGAACATTGTTCCGCAAGACTAGCGGAACAGTGTTCCGCGAACAAGGAGGGTGCGTTGTCCGACACACTCGGTGTGCGCCAGGCAGGTGCACGCCGCAGCCGCGAAGCGGTGCTGACGGCAGCGGCCGCAGCATTTGTCGAGCAGGGTGTGCAGGCCCCCGTCCGCGACATCGCCGGTCGTGCAGGTGTGGGGGTTGGAACGGTCTACCGGCATTTCCCGACGAGGGCGGATTTGGTGGCTGCCGTTTATCGCCATCAGGTCGACGACTGCACGACCCTGGCGGCGCAGCTGCTGCAGCAGCCGATCCCTGCCGTCGACGCTCTAGATCGGTGGGTCACGGCCTTCGTGGACTTTCTGGTGACCAAGCATGGTCTCAGCGTCGCCTTGGGCTCGGAGCACCCGAGCCTGGCCAACCTCCACGCGCTGGTACTTGACGAGCTCGTCCCAGCCTGCGCGACCCTGCTGGCGGCGAGTCAGGAGGCCGGGGAGATCGACCGGCAGATCACCGCGTACACCCTGCTGCGAGGCATCGGGAACCTGTGCATCCTCGGGCCGGACTATGATAGGAACGACGCCAGGCAGATGGTTGCCCGTCTCCTGGCCGGGTGCCGCACACGTGGCTCCACCATTTCCGGACCCGACGCGGCGTGAGCTGCACAAGTTGGGTCTCTGCTAGGTAAAATGCCGTCTGAATCGGGATCTGCGGCGCCATCTACGTCCGTCGCCACGAACTCTCATCAGCCAGAAGCGGACGCCGAGCGGCTCGCCTCGCTGGATGGTCGGTCGTTGCACAACGTTACCGATCACCCCCGCGACCGATCCCGCCCACGCGGCGCTGCGCCAAGTACCGGCGAAGGTTCAGCGCCATGGACCTCTGAAGGTCACACGGTGGACGGTGGTCGGTTGACCGGCTGGTCGGAGAGCCTCCAGGTATCGATAGGGATGTAGGGCGACGAGTCGGCGAGTCGGGGCGAGCAGGTGGAGGCGGCGGAGCGGGAGGCGGCCAAGCGACGCCTCCTGGACCAGGCCGAGGCGGAGCGCGTACCGGTGGAGGAAACCACCCGGGCGGTGCCGGACCGGCGGTGGCGGCGTGACCAGCGCTGACGAGCCCATCGGTCGCCGCGTCGCCCGCTGGCGGGCGCGGCGGCGGATGACGCAGCAGATGTTCGCCGACCGGCTCGGCAGGTCGAAGAGCTGGGTGGACAAGACCGAGCAGGGCGTACGTCCGCTCGACCGGTACCCGGTGATCCAGGAGATCGCCCGGGTGCTGCGCGTCGATCCGCTGGTGCTGCTCGGCGAGCGCCGCCCGCCGCCGTCGACCGGCCAACCGGACGGCGTGGACGGTGTGCGGGCCGCTCTCGCCCGTTACGACGATCATTGTGGGACCGCGTCGGTGGCGGAGACGGGCCGGCACGTCGCGCACGCCTGGCTGACCTACCAGCACGCGCACTACGCCCAGGTGGTGCGCCTGCTGCCGAGGCTGCTGCCCGCCGCGCAGGGTGTGCGGGCGCAGGCGCCGGGGTTGCTGGTGCAGGCGTACCGGATCACGTCGTCGGTGCTGGTGAAGCTCGGCGAGGCCGACCTGGGGTGGCTGGCCGCCGACCGGGCGGCGGGGGTGGCGAGCGGCGACGCGGTGCTGGCGGGGGCGGCGGCCGTGTCGGTCGGTCAGGCGCTGCGGGCGCTGGGCCGCGACCGGCTGGCGTTGGTGGCGACGCTGGCCGCCGCCCGCCGGGTCGGGTCCGCGTCGGAGCCGGTGCACGGCGCGTTGCTGCTCCAGGCCGGGCTGGCTGCGGCCGGTTGCGGCGACACCCGCAGCGAGGAGCTGATCGGGCGGGCTGTCGACCTGGCGGCGCGGGTCGCCGCTGACGACCCGCACCGGACCGGCTTCGGGCCGGGTGCCGTGGAGGCGGCCCGGGTGGTGGCGGCCATCGAGCGGGGGGACGCCGGGCAGGCGCTGCGCCGGCACGAGCAGACGGTACGCCGGGAGGCATGGCGGCGGCTGCCGGCCGAGCACCGGGCCGCCTACCTGGTGGACGTGGCGCGGGCGTACCTCCAGGTCGGTGACCTGCCGGGGGCGGGACGTGCGCTGGTCGAGGCGGACGCCGTCGCGCCCGCCGAGGTCCGGTGCCGGCCACTGGCGCGTACGGTCATCGCGGAGGTCGCCCGGGGTCACCCGGCGCCGGCCGACGTCGCGCGCCTGGCGACGCTGGTCGGCCTGACCCGCTGATCGCGCCGGCCAGCCGTTCCTGGCCGGATGTGGCCATCTTCGATCGAGCCGAGGCATTGGAGCAGAGGCGGAACGCCTACGGCGAGGTCCTGGAGCGCTGCCGGGCGGCGGGATGCAAGTAGTGAACGCTTCCCAGCAAGTGGTGGCCGCCCTCGTGGCGCTGGCGCAGTTGGGCAACGGCGACCGTTCACCCGGTTGGCCGCCGGGTTCCTGGCCGGTAGTGTCCGGAGGTGCTTCCCTCGAAGCCATCGGGCGAGCCGACACGGCGAGCTGACCTGGGGACGCGTATCCCATCCGTTCCAGGTCACGGAGGCGTTTCCCATGTCGTCCTTGCCGCAAGCTGTGCCATTCACCATCGACGTGCCCGACGACGTGCTGACGGACTTGGCCGAACGGCTGGCGCGTACCCGTTTCCCCCAGCCCACCGCGACCGGATGGCGTGCCGGCACGGACCCGGACTACCTGCGTGAGCTGGTGACGCACTGGCGCAGCGACTTCGACTGGCGTGCCCGGGAACGCGAACTCAACGCGGTGCCGCACTACACCGCCATCCTGGACGACCGACGTGTGCACTTCGTGCACATGCGTGCGGCAACCTCCACCGGTTCCTCCGCCCCGCTGCCGCTGGTGCTGACCCATGGCTGGCCGAGCAGCTTCGTGGAGATGTTGCCGCTGGCAGCCCGGCTGACCGATCCGGCTGCCTACGGCGGCGACCCGGGCGACGCCTTCGATGTCGTCGTTCCGTCCCTGCCCGGCTTCGTGTTCTCGGAGCTGCCGCGTCACGGCCCGGTGACCCCTCCGGTGGTCGCTGACCTGTGGGCCCGGCTGATGACTGACGTCCTGGGCTACGACACATTCGGCGCGTACGGCGGCGACATCGGCTCTCATGTCACCGGTTTTCTCGGTGCCAGACACCGGCAGCGGGTGGTGGGGATCCACACCCACCATCCGAGCCTGCACCCCGTTCTCGACGAGGCCCAGCCGCTGTCCGCTGCCGAGCAGGCCTACCTGGAGACGCGATCGAACGAGCACGACGGTGGCGATGACGGTTACGCCGCCATCCAGAGCACCCGGCCGGACACCCTCGCCGCGGCTCTGCTCGACTCCCCAGCCGGCCTGGCCGCCTGGATCGTGGAGAAGTACCGGGCCTGGAGCGACTGCGACGGAGACACGGAAGCGCGGTTCAGCAAGGACCTGCTGCTCACCATGGTGACCCTCTACTGGGTCACCGGGACGATCGGCTCGTCCTTCAGGCCCTATTACGACGACTCTCGGACTCCACCTCTGACCGATGTCGACGTGCCGGCAGGAGTCCGGCTCACGCAGGAGGACCACAACTACCCCCGCGAGTACGCCGAGCGCGTCTATCGCGATCTGCGCCAGTGGCGCGGTCCCGCGCGCGGAGGCCATTTCCTGCCCCTGGAGGAGCCCGACATGCTCGCCAACGACCTGCGGGACTTTTTCCGGCCACTGCGGGGCGGAGCGTAAACGCCCTTTCCGGGTCCGCAGTCGGAAATGTGGAAGCGACACCGCCTGGCCGAGGCGTGAACTGAGAAGGGCTCAATTGGCGGCGGTGGGATTTGCGTCGCATGGCGAGGCTGTTATTCGAGTCGGATTCGCTTTGTCGCCGTCGACTGTGAGCCTTTTCGGTCGCCAAGGAGTCAGTGTCAACTACCTGCCATTCCGCCACATTGCGATCAGAGTAATTCGATCGCTACGTTTCGCTGGTCCGTAATGGAGTACCCGAAATAGGGGGGCAACTCTTGAGATCAATCCTGCGCTGGTCCACATCGGTCAGCATGGCGCTCGCGCTGGTCCTGACCGGCTCGGCGGTCGCCCAGGCGAAGCCGAGCACGGTCGAGAAGAACGGCAACACCACCACCGTCGCCCGTACCAGGGACGGTCGTGCGATCACCAACAAGGCGATCGCCGCCGAGGTCGCCAGGTACTGGACGCCGGAACGCATGGCGAGCGCCGTCGACCTCGACATCGCGAAGCCCGCGAACGCCACCGCGTCGCTGGACCGGGCGCCGAAGCCCGACGGGCCGGCGGGCTCCGTCGCGCCGCGTCGACCGAGTGTCGCCAGCGGCTCTGACGTGGGCATCCAGCTCAACGAGTCGGCCGTCGTCGGCAAGGTCTACTTCACCACCCCCAGTGGCGGTGGCGCCTCGTGCTCGGCGAGCGCGGTCGCCAGCGGCAAGGCGCGACTGGTCATGACCGCTGGGCACTGCGTGCACCAGGGCGCCGGCGGGCAGTGGTACCGCAACTGGCAGTTCGTGCCGCGCTACCGCAACGGGGCACGCCCGTTCGGCACGTTCGTGGCCTACCAGCTCACGGCCCGTACGGCGTGGACCAACAGCAGCAACCACGATGAGGACATGGGCATCGCCATCATGCACAACGGCGGAAACTGGGGCCTGAAGGTCGTGCAGACCGTCGGCGGCCACGGCATGCGCTGGAACTGGGGCTACAACATCAGCCTCGTGACGGCCCTCGGCTATCCGTCCAACCTGGGCGGCGGCGAGAGCCAGTACTACTGTCAGAGCGGCACCTGGCACGCGGGCGGCCAGCAGATCCGGATGTGGTGCAACATGACCTACGGATCCAGCGGCGGTCCCTGGTTGCAGGAATACAACGACCAGAACGGTCTCGGATACATCAACAGCGTCGTGAGCCACGGCGACAACCCGGGCAACGGGCAGTTCGACGGCCCGTACTTCGACAACGACATCAAGAGCCTCTACGACTTCGCGGAGGGTCTCTCCCCGGCGTGACAGGTAACTGACGGCAGAGCCCCGGCCATTGGCCGGGGCTCTGCGCGGCGGTGCGTGTCATCGGCGGGGAAACTCCCCTCCGAAACAACCGGTCACTTGAAGCGGATGAACTTCGAGAACTGGTTGTTAGCGGTGCCCACCGAGACGGTCCGGTGGCTGTACTTGTCCGCCGAAACGTAATTGTATTCGTCGATTTCGAAGGTGCCGTTCGCGTTCACCTTCGTCACGAAGGCGACGTGACCGTAGGTGCCGCCCAGGCGCACGGCGACGTCACCGGCCTTCGGGCTGTTGTAGACCGGCACACCGGCGCGTCCGGCGGCGGCCACCCACTCCTTGGCGTTGCCCCACCGCGCCTGACCCTTGTACTGGTTGTGGAAGGCGACGCCGACCCGGCTGCGCAGCGCCCACGCCACGAAGCTGGTGCACTGCCCCTTGTAGAAGTTCCAGGGGTCGATGCCCGAGGTCTGGCCCTTGTAGGGGTAGTCGTCCTTCGCCGGGTAGGTGGTCCCGGGGGAGATCAGCCGGTGCGAGGCGTTGTTGTTCTTCAGCGTGGAGTTGAGGTTCTTCTTCGCCCCGGCCGCGAAGTCCTGGTACGCGTGGGAGCCGTTGTAACCGGTGTTGTAGTAGACGCGCACCGTCTTGCCGGTGCGGTTCCACGCCGAGGCCGCGTTGTTCTTGATGCACTGGCCCTTGCCGCTGCCGGCGCCCTTGAACTCGTAGCAGCCCGGCTGGGTCGTGCCGTAGTCGGACAGCGAGCCGGCGTGGTCGGAGACCGAGCCCGCGTGGTCGCTGTTGTAGTAGAAGCAGAACTCGCCGGCGTTGCATACGCCGTCGCGGGCCGCTGCCTGGGCCGGCGCGGCGACCGCCAGGACGCCGATGGTGGCGCTGAGCAAGCTCGCACTGAGGGCGCCGAGGACGCGAACGGTGACCGAGCGCATGATCACTTCCCTCCTGGGGTGGGTGAGGAGGGTCACGCTACAAGCCATCGACCGATTGCCATACCCCTCAATTGCGGCGCGGCGGGAGCAGGTTCGCGATGCGGGCGATGCCGCCCGACCTGATGTGGTCAGCTGCCCCGGCCACCGTCGGCAGGTCGTTGACCACCGACGCATACCGATGATCGTCCGCGCACAGGTTTTCCGGCGGCCAATCCGCCATGTTCCGTTGCGTTCTGTCCCGATTCCGGCTCATCGGGCCTGTGCTGCGCATAGCGTCAGGAGTGGCGGCTGTCCGCCGCCGGGCCCCGCCCTGTGCGGGTCAGGACGAGCTGACGGTGGTGCGACGTGGACGAGACCGAACCGATGCTGCTGGACCCGCGGGAGCGACACGCCGAGGGTGCCGGGCTGACCCGGGCACTGGGCGTGCTCAGCCTCGCCCTCGGCGCCGGTGGGCTGCTGGCCCCCCGCGTGCTGGCCCGGCTGACGGGCGTGGACGACTCACCCGCCGCGCGTACGGTCATCCCCGCCGTGGCCGCCCGCGAGCTGGCCCACGCGGCCGGGCTGCTCGCCGGCCGCCGGCCCGTCGGCTGGACGTGGACCCGGGTGGCCGGCGACGCGCTGGACCTCACCCTGCTCGCCCGGGCCTGGGCGGGCGGGTGCGGTGAGCGGCGCCGGCGGACCGCCCTCACCACCGCCGCCGTCGCCGGCATCGCCGCCGTGGACCTGGTCGCCGCCGTACGCGCCGGGCAGGCCCGGGCCGCACGCCGCCGGATGATCGACATGGAGGTGGCGGTCACCGTCAACCGCTCCCCGGCCGAGGCGTACCGGTTCTGGCGGGACCTGGAGAACCTGCCCCGGTTCATGTCCCACCTGGAGTCGGTGCGCGCCGAGGACCTGCGTCGGTCGCACTGGACCGCGCGTGGGCCGGCCGGCCGGCGGGTCGAGTGGGACGCGGAGATCATCGACGACCAGCCGAACCGGTCGCTCGCCTGGCGTTCGATGCCCGGCACCCGGGTGCCCAACGCCGGACGGGTGCGGTTCGTGCCCGCGCCGGGTGACCGAGGCACCGAGGTGCGCGTACGGCTGCGCTACGCCCCGCCGGCCGGCGCGCTCGGCCGGGCGGTGGCGAAGCTCTTCGGCGAGGAACCCGAGCAGCAGGTCCGCGACGACCTGCGCCGGTTCAAGCAGGTGGTGGAGACCGGTGAGGTGGTCCGCTCCGAGGGCAGCCCCGACGGCACCTCCGTGCGCCAGCAGGTCATGCAACGCCCCGCCCAGCCGGTGCCGACCGGCCGCCGCTGACCGCCCGCCACCGAGAGGACGAAGGATGAAGGCCACCGCCTGGATGGGCAGGGACAGCGTCAAGGTCGTCGACGTGCCCGATCCGAGCATCATGAACGCCCGGGACGCGATCGTACGCGTCACCTCCACCGCGATCTGCGGCTCCGACCTGCACCTCTACCACGGCTACATCCCCGACATGCGCAAGGGCGACATCCTCGGCCACGAGTTCATGGGGGAGGTGGTGGAGGTCGGACCGCAGGTGCGCAACCTGCGCCCCGGCGACCGGGTGGTGGTGCCGTTCCCCATCGCCTGCGGCCACTGCTCCTCCTGCCAGCGTGGCCTCTACTCGGTGTGCGAGAACTCCAACCCCAACGCCGGGGTGGCCGAGAAGATCATGGGTCACTCGCCGGCCGGCATCTTCGGCTACTCCCACCTGCTCGGCGGCTACGCCGGCGGCCAGGCCGAGTACGCCCGCGTGCCGTTCGCCGACGTCGGCCCGATCAAGGTGCCCGACGAGGTGCCGGACGAGCAGGCGGTGCTGCTCGCCGACGTCCTGCCCACCGGCTACATGGGCGCGGAGATGTGCGACATCAAGCCCGGCGACGTCATCGCCGTGTGGGGCGCCGGCCCGGTGGGGCTGCTCGCCGCCGCCAGCGCCCGGATGCTCGGCGCGGAGCGGGTGATCGTCATCGACCGGTACCCGTACCGGTTGCGGCTCGCCGAGGAGCACGCCGGCGCGGAGACCCTCAACTACGACGACACCGACGTGCTCGACGCGCTCAACGCGATGACCGCCGGCCGGGGGCCGGACGCCTGCATCGACGCCGTCGGCCTGGAGGGGCACCACGGCAACGCCGCCGTGTACGCGTACGACCGGGCCAAGCAGGCCGCCCGGCTCGAGACGGAGCGGCCGTTCGCGCTACGCCAGGCGATCCTGGCGTGCCGCAGCGGAGGCGTGGTCTCGGTGATCGGCGCGTACGGGGGCTTCGTCGACAAGTTCCCGATGGGCGCGCTCATGAACCGGTCGTTGATCATGCGTACCGGCCAGTGCCACGTGCAGCGCTACACCCGTCCGCTGCTCGAACGCATCCAGCGCGGCGACATCGACCCCAGCTTCATCGTCAGCCACCGGATGCCGCTGAAGGACGCCGCCAAGGCGTACAGGATCTTCCAGAAGAAGCAGGACGACTGCACCAAGGTCGTCCTCAAGGTCTGAGCGGGAGGGCGGCGCGCCCGCGACTCGGCCCGGGGGCGGCGACACCCCCGGGCCTCGTCGACACCGGCTCAGGCCCAGGGGGCCGTCGGATACCAGGGGATGATCTCGCGGCGGGCGAGCAGCCGTACGTCCCAGTAGAGGAACGTGAAGGCGCCGGCGACGATGAACGCGACCGCGGTCAGCACCGCCAGGCGGCTCGGCCGGGCGCTGAACCAGCGTTGCAGGCGCGAGCCGGCCAGCCAGGCCAGCAGCAGGAACAGCACCGCCATGATGACGATGTTGCCGATGGACTGGAGTGTGAACGCGGCCGCGCCGTAGAGCGGGTTGCCGCTCTCGGCGGCGTCGCGGAACATCTGCCGGAACAGCGCGAAGGGCCGGCCGATCAGGAAGCCGGCGATCAGGGCGCCCATGAAGACCATCGGGGCGTTGGGGAACCGCCGGGCGATGCGGGCGAACGGGTCCGGTACGACGCCGAGCGCGGCCAGACCGAGATAGATCATGATGAGCCCGATCGCGCCGAAGACCACCATGGACTGGATGCTCCTCGGCGACAGCCCGCCGGGGGAGTTGGGCGCGGTGGAGAACTGCGGCATCGACGTGCCGACGAGGCCGACGATCGCGCCGTAGACGGCCGACACCGTGATCATGCCCACCGACATCCAGCCCAGCGGCTTCAGCGGCGTGACGATCCGGCTGAGGCGGCTGCCCGTGGTGCCGGTCAGCGGGGCCAGGGCGCCGAACGCGGCGATGTTGCAGGCGGTGAACGTGCCCGCGATGCCGGAGACGAACGCGAACAGGATGCCGGCCGCGATGCCCTGGATGGGCGTCTCCTTGGCGTCGTGGCCGAGCAGCGTGTTGGCGACGTTGTCGCCGATCGTCCGGTCCACGAACTCCGCCGACCAGATGACGGTCAGCAGGAACCCGCCGAGGACGCTGAGCAGGATGATCAGACCGCGCCGTCGCGGAAAGTGCCCGTTGACGAACGCGGACGTCCCGACCCGGGCGGTGTCGGAATCGAGTCGGACGGGCGCGTCGGGTCGCGGGGAAGACCTCTGGGTCTGCGTCACATGCGCTCCTCGGGGGTAGGAGGGGCCGGTCGGGAAGGGGGAAGCCGGCGCCCGCGACGGCACTGGTGGCCACGATCGGCGTCGTGGCCACGAATCCGCCTCGGTGGGCCACCGATCGAGGTGGACGCGCGCACGGCGCCCCGGACCGAATTGGCGCGGATCGATGTCCGCGCTTCATCATCGGGGGACGGCCACCACCCGGGTTCTTCCATCGTGCGCAATTCCGCCCCGCCCTCTCCGCCCCGCCCCCTCCGCCCCGCCCCCTCCGGCCGGCCTCGCCCCACCGCCCCGCCTCGCCCCCGCCGCCTCGCCCGCCTCGCCGCTCTCCGCCTCGCCCCATCCCGCTCCGCTCCGCTCCGCGCCGCTCCGCCTCGCCCGCCTCGCCGCGCTTCGCCATGTTCCCTTTCCTTTTGCCCCTGTCCCGCTTCGCGCCCGGACCGCCTCCGTTCCTCTGCGGGCCGCCCCTGTTCGCCTCGCCCGACTGAGTCGAGGACGATGTCTCCCCAAAGGGTGCTCCGCGACCACGGCCGTGGTGATGCCTCTCGGATGCGCCGCGAGTCCTTCGAGCTGACCGTCCCTGTCGAGCTGATGTCGTGGACGATTCAGCCGATGCCCCTGATCCCGTGGCCGCCTCGGCTCGGTGCAGGCATGGTCGGCTCCTCGCAGCGGCCGGGGCAGGCGTGGACCCGCCGGGGGACGAGAAGCAGGAGTCACTGAACCTTTCCCAAGCTGATCTCGCAGCTCAGAGTAGGTGCGGCGAACCCAGGGATTGATGAGGGCGAGGCTCCAGGCCATCCTCGTCCTGCACCGCGTCAAACGACCCGCTACGAAGGATGCAAAACGACTCAGTCAGTCACGTTGGGCGCTGCACTAGGGTTCGAGGGTGACGAGCACCCCGCGGGAAGCGGAAGCGCGCATCGGTCCTATCGGCGCGCTACTCTGCCGATTGGCGTTCCTGGCCATCTGCCTGCCCGGACCGGTCCTGTTCGCCGTCGCCGTGACGCTCGACCCACTGCGGTCGCCCGCAGACTTCTGGGGCCTACTCGCTGGTGGTGTACTGGTGACGATCGTCGGTGTCGGCTTCGGCGTCTTCGGCTTGCGGCTGGTCACCCGCTCGCGCCGCGACGCGCTTCGGCTATCCGCCGCTGGTGTCGCCGCTACGGCGGAGATTCTAGCGGCGGCGAACCACCTGGGCGGAGAGGATCCTGGGCTGGAACTCCACCTGCGGATCAGCGGGCCCGGGTTCGCCACGTTCGAGGCAGACACGATCCGCGCCGACGACCCAGCCCTCGTGCCCGGCGCGTTGCTGGCCGCCGTCGTGGACCCCGTTGATCGTCTCTTTTCGATTAGTTAGCGGCCGTACGAGAACGCGCCCGCTCACTGGTCGGTGGCGTCGGCGCGTGGGGGCGACGCAGCTGACTTCGCCGACCGTGAATCGTTTACGACATCAGCTCGACAGGGCGCTCGGCACCATCGGCCCGGCTACCTGAACGCTGGGCGACCGCCGTGCTGGGCCCCGTACTGACGTGGCGGCGGTCAGGGAATGGGCCACTCGTGGACCGGCCGGTTGCTGTGCATCAGCGTCACGTAGTGCCGTACCACCTCGCGCAGCGCCTCCGGCCGGTCGAGGTGGTCGGCGGACTCCAGCCGGTGCAGGGTCTCCACCTGCCAGCTCGCGCCGTTGCGCCCGGTCAGGCACCGTTGCTCGATGATGCCGAGCAGCCGGTCCCGCTCGCCCGGCTCCAGGCCCCACCGGTCCAGCCCGTGGTGGGCCAGCGGGAGCAGCCGGCGCAGCACCAGCTCGGTGACCGGGAGGTAGCCGAGGCCGGGCCAGAAGACCTGGGCGTCGATGCCGTACCGGGCGCAGGCGGTGAAGTTCTCCTCGGCCGCGCTGAACGACATCTGCGACCACAGCGGCCGGTCGGCCTCGGCCAGGGCCCGGACGAGCCCGAAGTAGAAGGCGCCGTTGGCGACGGTGTCGAGCACCGTCGGCCCGGCCGGCAGCACGCGGTTCTCCACCCGCAGGTGCGGGCGGCCCTTCAGCACGTCGTACACGGGGCGGTTCCAGCGGTAGACGGTGCCGTTGTGCAGGCGCAGCTCGGCGAGCTTCGGCACGTCCCCGCGAGCCAGCGCCTCGGCCGGATCCTCCGCGTCGCAGACCGGCAGCAGCGCCGGGAAGTAGCGGACGTTCTCCTCGAACAGGTCGAACACCGTGGTGATCCACCGCTCGCCGAACCACACCCTCGGGCGTACGCCCTGGGCCTTGATCTCCTCCGGCCGGGTGTCGGTGGCCTGCTGGAACAGCGGGATGCGGGTCTCCCGCCACAGCTCCCGGCCGAACAGCAGTGGCGAGTTCGCGCCCAGGGCCACCTGGATGCCGGCGATCACCTGCGCGGCGTTCCAGTAGTCGGCGAACTGGGCCGGGCTGACCTGGAGGTGGAACTGGGTGCTCGTGCAGGCCGCCTCCGGGGTGATGGTGTCGGCGGTGACCGCCAGCCGTTCCACGCCGTTGATGGCGATCCGCAGATCCTCCCCGCGGGCGGCGAAGATCTGCTCGTTGAGCAGCGCGTAGCGCGGATTGGCCGACAGCGTCTCGGCGGTCAGGTGCTCCGGGCGCAGCGTCGGCAGGATGCCGATCATCACCATGTGCGCGCCCACGCCCCGCGCCCTGGTCTCGGCGGCGTTGAGACTGGCGCGCACGCTCTGCTCGAACTCGCCGGTGCCCGTGCCGGCCAGCCGCCGCGGCGCCACGTTGATCTCGACATTGAACTGGCCCAGCTCCGTCTGGAAGCTCGGGTCCGCGATGGCAGCCAGCACGTCGGCGTTGCGCATGGCCGGCATCGAGTCGTCGTCGACCAGATTGAGCTCGATCTCCAGGCCGGTCATCGGCCGCTCGACGTCGAACCGGGACTCGCGGAGCATCTCGGCGAAGACGTCCAGGCACCGCCGTACCTTTTCGCGGTAGCGGGCCCGGTCCTCGCGACTGAAGGTCCGCACCCCGACGTCCTCGCCCATGGTCACCGCCCTGTCACCGTTGGTCCCCCTAACCTCGCACGCCCGGGGCGGGCCGGGGAAGACCCGAAGCTTCTTGTACGTACCCACCGGGGGCCCGGGTGATCCCTGTCGCCTTCACCGGTTGTGCGGCAGGTGCGCGCGGCGGGGTGGTTAGCATGTGCGGCAACCGGTGGGGGAGTGACAATGCGCGAGAAGATCACCCGGCTCTTCGTGGCGGCGGCGATCGCCGAGGCCTGCTCCTGGCTGGCCCTGCTCGTCGGCATGGCCGTCAAGTACGGCCCTCCGGGCAACGAGATCGGCGTACAGATCTTCGGCCCGATCCACGGCGCGCTCTTCGTCGCGTACGGGCTGCTGGTCCTCGCGATGGCCCGGGTGCACCGGTGGCGGCCCTGGCCCACCCTCGTGGCGCTGGCCTGCGCCGTGCCGCCGTTCGCCACCCTGTTCTTCGAGCGGTGGGCGGCGCGGCGCGGCATGCTGCGCACCGCCGGCGAGCCGGATCGCCCGCTGACCCCCGTCGGCTGACCGGCCACCCGACCCGCCGCCGGGTCATCGGCGGGCAGGCCGGTCCGGCGACCGGGTCACGGCTGGCTGGCTGCCGGGTGGGTCAACCGGCGAGGAAACCGGCCAGCGCGGCGGCGAGCTGCTCCGGGGCCTCCTCGGCCATGTGGTGGCCCGAGTCGATCGCGGCCACCCGCACGTCGTCGGCCCAGTCCCGCCAGATCGCCGCCGGGTCGCCGTACAGGTCGACCATGTCGTCGCGCTCCGACCAGCAGAACAGCACCGGGCAGGCGATCCGCCGCCCGGCGGCCCGGTCGGCGTCGTCGGCCGCCCGGTCCGGGCCGAGTCCGGCGCGGTAGTCCTCGCACATCGTGTGCACCGTCGCCGGGTCGTGGATGGCCCGACGGTAGTCGGCGTACGCCTCCTCGCCCATGGCGGCCGGCGACCCGCCGTACCAGGCATCGGGGTCGGCGGTGATGACCCGCTCCGCCGGCTTGTCCGACTGGCCGAGGAAGAACCAGTGCCACCAGCGGGCCGCGAAGCGGGCGTCGGCGCGGGCCAGTGCCTCTCCGATCGGCACCCCGTCGAGCACGCCCAGCCGGCTGACCCGCTCCGGGTGGTCCAGCGCCGTGCGCATCGCCACGTAGCAGCCCCGGTCGTGCCCCACCACCGCCGCGCGGTCGTGCCCGAGCGCGTCGAGCAGGCCGACCACGTCGCCGGCCATGGCCCGCTTGGCGTACGTGGTGTGCCCGGGGTCGCTCGGCGGCTTCGACGAGCCGCCGTAACCGCGCAGGTCCGGGCAGATGACGGTGTGCTCGCGGGCGAGCAGTGGCGCGACCCGGTGCCACGTCGCGTGGGTGCGCGGATGCCCGTGCAGCAGCACCACGGGTGGCCCCGAGCCGCCGTGGCGTACCCGCAGCCGGACCTCGCCGACGTCGATGTGTTCCAGCGTGAACCCCTCGAACATGGCTGCGACCGTGCCCGCCCGCGCGGCGCCGGAAACGCGCCGGCCGCCCGCTCGCAACGCCCCACGCTTCCCGGCAGCGCCAGCGCCAGCGGCGGCGGCGACGCGGCGGCCCGGCGGGAGGCGGCCCGGCCAGGCGGGGAACTGGCCGTCAGGTCAGCGCCGACCAGGTCACCAGGACGGCGACCAGCAGCGCGCCCAGCACCGCCTGGAGCAGCAGCGGCGGCCCGAGGTGCGACCACAGGGTGGCGGTACGCGGGGTGAGCAGCTGACCCGTCGTGAGGTTCACGATCCGCTCGATCTTCGGCGGCAGGTCCGGGTCACCCTGGCGGCGCAGTGTGAGTTGCACGTGGTCGGCCGGGTGCAGGGCGCTCTGCGGCAGGTGCCCGTGCAGCTCGACCTCGCAGAGCTGCCCGGCGCCGGTGCGCAGCCGCACCGGTGTGACCAGGTATTCGGGGCCCTTCTTCAGGTCCTTGAACCGTCGTCGGGTCGCGCCGGAGCCGGCGGAGAGCAGGGAGCGCACCAGCGCCACCAGTAGCCCGGCGATCCCGGCCGCCGCGAGCACGGCGACCAGCACCGGCTGACCGATGCGCACCTCGCGCGGGTAGCCGTCCATCAACCGCACGATCCGTCCCGTGACGATCCGTTCGGTCGGGTGGACGATCCGCCGGATGTGCAGGTCACTGTCCATCTAAACCACCCAGAGTCCGCTTGCGTTCACTCATGGTATCGGCCATTCGGGTTGAACGACATGAATGAAATCCCCGTCACGCGCTCGCGGCGGTCAGGTGACAACGGCAGCGGCGCGGGTAAGCGGGGGGCCGAGCTGGAAAGGGGTCGAGCATGCAGCTGTCCTTCCTGCGCCCGCTCTACGACCGGCCGGGACCGTGGGTCTCGGTGTACCTGGACGCGTCCGCCAACACCCAGGACGCCCACCCGGCGCTCGATCTGCGCTGGCGGGCCCTGCGCCAACAACTCCAGCAGCAGCGCGCCGACTCGGGCACCATCGATGCCGTCGAGCGCGTCGTCCGGGAGCACGATCCGATGCCGGGGGACTACGGTCTGGCGGTCTTCGGCGCCCGGGGCCGGGTGGTGCTGTCGGAGTACCTCTCCGCGCCGCCGCTGCGGGACCTCGCCGCGTACACCCCGTTGCCGCACGTGATGCCGCTGCTGGCGCAGCGCGGCGAGCAGGTGGCCTGGGTGCGGGTGCTGGCCGACCGGACCGGCGCCGACGCCATGGCGATCAGCGCGGGCGGCGTGCCGCGCCGCGCCCACGTGACCGGCCGGGAGGACTTCCAGTTGCGCCGGGTGCAGCCCGGCGGCTGGTCGCAGTCCCGGTACCAGCGCGCCGCCATGGAGGCCTGGCACCACAACGCCGGTGACGTCACCGCGGCGACGGTGGAGCTGGCTGAGAAGGTCGGCGCCGAGGTGGTGGTGGTCGCCGGCGACGTGCGCGCCACCGGGATGATCGCCGCCCAGATGCCGCCGCGCTGGCAGGACGTGGTGGTCCGTACGGACGCCGGGTCCCGGGCCGGCGGCGCCGACCAGAGCCTGCTCGACGACCTCACCGTGCAGACCATCGCCGAGGTCGCCGACCAGCGGATCACCGCCGCGCTGGACCGCTTCGGCATGCAGGAGGACGTCGGCGCCGGGCTGGACGCCGTCGTGTCCGCCCTGCAACGCAACCAGGTCGAGACGATGCTCATCGTCGACGACCCGTCCGCCAGCGGGGAACTCTGGATCGGGCCGGACCCCACCGAGATCGCCACCGACCCGGGGCAGCTCGCCGCCATGTCCGTACGCGATCCGGAGAAGGTCCGTGCCGATGCCGCCCTCGTGCGCGCGCTGGTCGGCACCGACGCCGAACTGACCGTGCTGGGCCCGGACGAGGCGCCGGAGCTGACCGACGGCGTCGGCGCGGTGCTGCGGTACGTCGACGCCGCGACGCCGGGGCGCGGCGGTGGCTGAGCGTACGGTGGCCGACCTGGTGGTCGAGCGGCTGCGGGCCTGGCAGGTGCCGCGGGTCTTCGGCTACCCCGGAGCGGCCGTCGCCCCGGTGGTCGAGGCGTTGGACGCCTCGGGCGGGGACCCGGCGTTCGTGCCGGCCCGGCACGAGGAGACCGCCGCCTACATGGCCACCGGGCACGCCAAGTTCACCGGCGGGATCGGGGTCTGCCTGGCCACCCAGGGGCCGAGCGCGGTGCAACTGCTCAACGGCCTCTACGACGCCAAGCTGGACAACAAGCCGGTGGTGGCGATCGTCGGCGAGGACGTCGCCGGCCCGCTCGGCGGCGCCCACCAGGAGATCGGGCTGAGCCGGCTGTTCGCCGACGTGTGCAACCAGTTCGTCCAGTACGGCCGCCTGCCCGACGGGGTGCCGGCCCTGCTCGACCAGGCGTTCCGTACCGCCGCCGCCACCCGCAGCCCGGTCTGCGTGGTGCTGCCGCGCCAGTTGCAGGAGGCCGTGGTGCCCGACCTGCCGTCCCACGCGGCCGGGGTGCTCTCGGCGTCGCCGGGGGAGCCGCTGGCCCGGGTCCTGCCGCACGCCGTCGACCTGGACGCCGCCGCCCAACTGCTCGGCAACGGCCAGCGGACCGCGATCCTGGTCGGGCAGGGTGCCCGGGGCGCGGCGGGTGAGATCGTCGCCCTCGCCGAGCGGCTCGGCGCCGGGGTGGCGGCTTCGCTGCTGGGCAAGCCGGTGCTCGACGAGCGGCTGCCCTTCCACGCGGGCGTGCTCGGCGAGGTCGGCACGACGGCCGCCGCCGAGCTGATGGGCGGCTGCGACACGCTGCTGCTGGTCGGCACGAACAACCCGTGGACGGACTACTTCCCGATGCCGGGGCAGACCCGCACGATCCAGATCGACATCGACGGGCGCCGCTTCGGCGCCCACTATCCGGTCGACGTCCCGCTCGTCGGCGACGCCCAGGAGACGCTGCGGGCGTTGCTGGACAGGGTGCCCGACAGGCCGAACGCCCGATGGCGGGAAACCGTCGAGGCCTCGGTCGACCGCTGGCGGGCCGAGCGGGCCGAACGGATCGCCGCCCCCGCCGAGCCGGTGAACCCGCAGCTCGTGCTGCACGAACTCGCCGCCCGGATGCCGCACCGCGGGGCGGTGGCGGTGGACGTCGGATCGGTCCTCTACTGGTACGCCCGGCACCTGGACCTGCCGCCGGGCGTCAACGCGCAGCTCTGCGGCACCCTCGGCTCGATGGGCTGCGCCCTGCCGTACGCGGTGTCGGCGAAGCTCGCCGCCCCGGACCGGCCCGTGATCGCCCTGCTCGGCGACGGCGCGATGCAGCTCAACGGGCTGGCCGAGATGGTCACCGTGGCGCACCACTGGCAGGAGTGGCGCGATCCGCGCCTGGTGGTGCTGGTGCTCAACAACCGCGACCAGTCCGGCGTGGGCGGCGGTCGTACGCCGATCGACCCGACCCGGCGCCGGCCCGACGTCCCGTACGCCGGCTGGGCGCGCCTGCTCGGCCTGCACGGGGTGCGGGTCGACCGGCCGGAGCTGGTGGGCGCCGCCTGGGACGAGGCGCTGGCGGCCGACCGTCCCTGCGTGCTGGAGGCGGTGGTCGACCCGTTGGTGCGCCTGGCGCCGCCCGAGCCCGCGTTCGCGGACCTGCGTGAGGTGTTCGCCGGGGGCGAGGCGGCCCGCCGGGTACGCGACCGGATGCTAGCCGGACTGGCCGTGCAGGCCGACGACGTCGTTTGATCCACCCGGCGGCGGGCACTGAGGACGGGCAGTACGACGCTGGAGGTCACCTTGTCAGAGCCCCTCGACCGACCGTACGGTCGCGCGCCCCTGCCGCAGCCCCGTGGACCGGTCTCGGCGGCCCTGCTGGAGGCGCTGCGGCGCACGCCGCACGACCTTCCGGCGGGGCTCGGCGCCGCCCTGGACCCCGCCGACCCGCTCACCGACGAGGACCTCCAGCTCACCCTCTTCTGCTGCTACGAGCTGCACTACCGCGGCTGGCGGGGCGTCGACGACGACTGGGAGTGGCAGCCGTCCCTGCTGGCGCTGCGCGCGTACGCCGAACGGCACTTCGAGGCGGCGGTGCGGGCGCTGGTGGGGCCGCTGCCGACGCCGCTGCCCGGCGGGGTACCGGCGGCCCTGGCCGACGTGGTCGCCGCCGACGACGGGCCGTCGCTCGCCGGGCACCTGCAACGCCGCGCGTCGCTGGCCCAGTTCCGCGAGTTCGTCACCCACCGCTCGATCTACCACCTGCGCGAGGCCGACCCGCACAGCTGGGCCCTGCCGCGCCTCGGCGGGCCGGCCAAGGCCGCCCTGGTCGAGATCCAGATGGACGAGTACGGCAACGGGCGCCTCGACCGGATGCACGCCGAGCTGTTCCGGATGACCATGGACCGGCTGGGGCTGGACACCGGCTACGCCGCGCACGTGGACGCCGTGCCGGCGGTCACCCTGGCCACCAACAACCTCATGTCGCTGTTCGGGTTGCACCGGCGGCTGCGCGGGGCGCTGCTGGGGCACCTGGCCGCGTACGAGATGACCTCCTCGCTGCCGAACCGCCGCTACGGCAACGGGCTGCGCCGCCTGGGCCTGGACGAGGCGGCCACCCGCTTCTACGACGAGCACGTCGAGGCCGACGCCGTGCACGAGCAGATCGCCGCGCACGACCTGTGCGGGGGACTGGTCCGGGTGGAGCCGGGGCTCGCCCCGGACGTCCTCTTCGGCGCCGCCGCCGCGCTGGCGGTGGACCGGCTCTTCGCCGCGCACCTGCTGGACGCCTGGGCCGCCGGTCGCACCTCCCTGCGCACCCCCGCTCCGCTGCGCATGGAGGTGCGGAACCACCCCCACCCCGCCGACCTCCCCGCCGCCGTGGCCTGACCGCCGGACCGTCACGTGTGACGGGAGTGGGGTCAGGAGGCGCGGGTGGTGCCCGCGCGGAAGCCGACGGCCTTGTGCGTACCGTCGCAGAACGGCTTGAGCGCCGACTTGCCGCAGCGGCACAGCGCCACCGTGCCCCGCCTCGCGTCGATGGTCTCCCCGTCGGGGGTGAGCAGGGCGAAGTCGCCCCGGACCAGCAGCGGCCCGTCCTCGTAGGGCGTGATGGTCGCCGCCGCGGGGGCGTCGTCGTCGGTGCGCATGGGCGCAGATGTGCCCCTTACCGCTGCACTGAAACCCCTGCTCACCGGCGTGCCGGGGCCGGCGGTGACCGCCGTCGTGGCCCCGTCCGACGGGCCGGCGCCGCCCCGCCCGGGATCTTCTGATTGATCCCGCCCGGTGGGGGATGCCCTGTTTGAACCCCATCGGGACGGGAAGCCGGGCCGCGTGGTGAGCGAACGAGGCAAGGTGGGGCCGGTGCACAAGGTGCGCAAGGGGCTCACGGCCGAAGGTGCCGGGCTGGCGGGCGACCGGGTGGTGGCCGCCGGCAGCGCGGCGCGGGTGCTGGTGGCCGCCACGGCGCGGGCCCTGCGCGGGACCGACTGCGCCGACCTCGGGCACCCCGGACACCCGGGGCCGCTGTCGCGCTTCACCGGCGCGCCCGAGCCGGTACGCCGGGCGGCGGTGCTCCGGGCGGCCGGACGGGTGGCGCTGACCCCCGGCCAGACGGCCGAGGTCGACGCCGGCCGGGTCGCCCGCTGGTTCGCCGAGCAGTACCCGGGCCGCCGCTACCCGGGGGTCCTGGTCGGCTCCCCGCACGGCGCCGCCGCGCACCTGGCGATGGCGCTCGGCGTGCCCTGGCTGCCGGCGGCGTTCGAGATGACCGTGCACTGGGCGCAGGGCGCCGTGGACCGGCCGCAGGCCGCCCTGGACCATGGTGCCGCGCTCACCGCCCGCCTCCTCGGCGGCAACGCCGACCTGCACGTACGCCAGGTGCACTGCCCCGCGAGCCGGGGCGCACTGGCCGGCGCCACGGTGTCCCTGGGGGCCCGGTGGCGGTCCCTGCCGGCCGCGTACGCGCGCTTCCTGGCCGATCGGCTGGAGCCCGGCGCCCCGGTGCTGCTGCTGGGCGACGCCCGCACCTGGCCGGTGTTCGACTCCGCCCCGGGGCACAGCTTCCAGGTCGGTTGCCCGGGCAGCGGCCTCGACCCGGTCGACTTCCACCCGGACAGCCACGCCCTGCGCCAGGTGCTCCGCTCCGCCGGCGGGGACGGCGCGCACTGGCAGCCGCCGGAGGTCACCTCGCCGCCCGAGCCGGCGGAACACGGCGTGGAGTCCGGTTTCGAGGCCGCCGTCCGGGAGTGGACGGGGCGGCACGGGCATCCGCTGCACCGGGTTCTCGTGCCCCGACCGGAGGCGCTCAGCGCCGCGACCGCAGACCTGTACCGGCGCTGGCTGCGCGCCGCCGGCAAGACCGGCGACCGGCTGGTGGTGGAGTGCGGCCGGCTGCTCGACCCGTGGCAGGTGGTGCGGGCCGGGATGGTGCCGTACTGGTGCGAGAACGCCACCCGGCGCAGCGTGGAGGAGGTGGAGTGGTGGCTCGCCGGCAGCGAGCCGTTCAGCTCGGTGGACGTGCTGCCCGAACCGCCCGGCCTGCGGTCGCCGGCGCTGGCCGGGCTGCCCCAGTGGCTGGCCGTCGCCGGCTTCGGTCGCCGCCGGCGGGCGCTGGACCGCACCTCGGCGCGCGGCTACCCGGTCACCTCGGTGCCCACCCGCCGGGCCACGGAGGTGCTGCGGGCGCAGCCGTACGACCTGCCGACGCCGCCGCCGATGACGGTCGCCGACGCCCTCGCGGCGCTGCGTGACGGCGGCGCCGGCCAGGGCCTGCTGGTCTGTTGAGCCGGCCCTTTCGAAACATCCTCGCGAACCCCGGGTCCCGTGATTGAGTACCTACGGAGCGGGAACACCGCTGGCTGCGACGGCCTGATCACGCCGTCCGGCGTGGCGCCGTCACCCGCTGACATCCCAGTCATGTGACCCACTTTCCGGCCCGGGCGTGGTGCGACCACGCGCGCGCACGACCGGTTCCTGAATCCGGGCGGGGGACCTTCCTGAGGGAGGCGCGGATGTTCGGACAGACCACCACGACCACACCACCGCCGACCGAGCGGGGCCTGGAGGACCTCGACGCCGCCGCACTGGCGTACGCGGCCCGCATCGAGGGCCTTCCGCCTGAACGACGCCAGGAGGCGCGCGACGACCTCGTCCGCTTCGCCCTGCCGTTCGCGGGCCGGCTGGCCCGCCGCTACCGGGGGCGCGGTGAGCCGCTGGAGGACCTGGAGCAGGTCGCCCGGCTCGGTCTGGTCAACGCCGTCGACCGCTACGACCCGGAGCGGGGCTCGTTCACCGCGTACGCGGCCATCACCATCGTCGGCGAGATCAAGCGGCACTTCCGCGACCGCACCTGGGGCGTGCACGTGCCGCGCCGGCTGCGCGACCTGATCCTGGAGGTGGGGCAGGCGACGTCGGCGTTGACCAGCGAGCTGTCCCGGGCCCCGACGGTCGCCGAGCTGGCGGAGCGGCTGGAGACGCCGCAGGAGGAGATCCTCGCCGCGCTGGAGTCGGCCGCCGGCTACAGCCCGGCCTCGCTGAACGCCCCCGTCGGCGGGGAGAGCTCGGCCGAGTTCGGTGACCTGGTCGGCGAGTCCGACAACGCGCTGGAATCCGTCGACGACCGGGTGACGGTCAGCGGGCTGCTGCACCGGCTGCCCTGGCGGGAACGGCGGATCCTGGCGATGCGCTTCTACGGCAACCAGACCCAGGCGGAGATCGCCGCCCGCTTCGGCATCTCCCAGATGCACGTCTCCCGGCTGCTGTCGCGGGCGTTGACCTGGCTGCGTCAGGCGATGCTGGCCGACGCCCCGCCGCCGTGGCAGAACGGGGCCGCCGAGTCGGAGCCGGCGAAGACCCGGATCTCGGTCCGGCACAACGGCGACCGGGTGGTGGTGGAGGTCGGTGGTGAGGTCGACCGCGACGGCGCGGACCAGCTGCGCCGCGCGATGCTGGAGGCGGTGACCGGGCAGCCCGCCGAGGTGGTGGTCGACCTGGTCGGCGCGGGCGGCTTCGACGCCGGCGGCATCGCCGCGCTGATGGCCGGCCGCGAGGCCGCCGCCCGTACGGGGGTGCCGCTGCGGCTGACCCGGGTCCAGCCGGCCGTGCGCCGCTCGCTCACCGCGGCGGGACTCGCGGCGGCCCGCGAGAGCTGACCACGTCGAAAGGGCCGGCACCACGTGGTGCCGGCCCTTCCACGCGTACGCCCGCTCAGTGCTCGGGCGTGTCGCCGGGCCCGCGCGGGTGCCGCCAGCGGTCGTTCTCCTGCGGCTCCCGCTGGGCGCCGAGGTGGGTCTCCTCCGGCTCGTCGGTCTGCTCGAAGCTGGGCCGGCGCACCTCGTCCGGCTCCGGGACGTCCACCGGCCTGGCCCCGGACTGTGGAGCCGGCTGGTACTCGGCGGCCTCCCGTGCGCCGTGCGCCCCCTCGAGGGACGGCGACTCGGGCACGTGCCTCTCGCGGTGCAACTCGTCGCGGAAGTCCTGCGGCGGCTTCGTGGTGCGCTGCGGCAGGTCCCGGCCGAGGTCGGCGACGAGCGGGCCGTACTTGGCGTCGAAGGCGGGGCGCTCGGAGCGGATGCGGGGCATCCGGTCGAAGTTGCGCAGCGGCGGTGGGCAGGTGGTGGCCCACTCCAGCGAGTTGCCGAAGCCCCACGGGTCGTCGACGGTCACCTGTGCCCCGAAACGCCAGGACTTCCAGGCGTTCCAGATGAAGAACAGCGTGGAGGCGCCGAGCACGAAGGCGAAGATGCTGGAGAAGGTGTTGAGCGCGGTGAAGCCGTCGCTGGGCAGGTAGTCGGCGTAGCGGCGGGGCATCCCCTCGTTGCCGAGCCAGTGCTGGACGAGGAACGTGCCGTGGAAGCCGACGAACATCGTCCAGAAGTGGACCTTGCCGAGTCGCTCGTCGAGCAGCCGCCCGGTCATCTTCGGCCACCAGAAGTAGAAGCCACCGAAGAGCGCGAAGACCACCGTGCCGAACAGCACGTAGTGGAAGTGGCCCACGACGAAGTAGGTGTCGTGGGTGTGCCAGTCGGCGGGCGGGCTGGCCAGCAGCACCCCGGTGAGGCCGCCGAAGAGGAAGGTGACCAGGAAGCCGATCGCGAAGAGCATCGGCGTCTCGAAGGTGAGCTGCCCCTTCCACATGGTGCCGATCCAGTTGAAGAACTTCACCCCGGTGGGCACCGCGATCAGGTAGCTCAGGATGCTGAAGAACGGCAGCAGCACCTGGCCGGTGGCGAACATGTGGTGGGCCCAGACGGTCATCGACAGCACCGTGATCGCGGCGGTGGCCAGCACGAGGCCGGTGTAGCCGAAGATCGGCTTGCGGGCGAAGACCGGGATGATCTCGGTGATGATGCCGAAGAACGGCAGCGCGATGATGTAGACCTCGGGATGGCCGAAGAACCAGAACAGGTGCTGCCAGAGCATCGGCCCGGCGGTTCCCGGGTCGTAGACGTGGGCGTTGAGCAGCCGGTCCGCCGCGAGCGCCATCAGCGCGGCGGCGAGCAGCGGGAACACCAGGATCACCAGCACGCTGGTGAAGAGCATGTTCCAGGTGAAGATCGGCATCCGGAACATGGTCATGCCGGGCGCGCGCAGGGTGAGGATCGTGGTGATCAGGTTGACCGCGCCGAGGATGGTGCCCAGGCCGGAGACCACCAGGCCGATCACCCACAGGTTGGCGCCGACGCCGGGGGAGTGCTCCTGGCTGCTCAGCGGCGAGTACGCGGTCCAGCCGAAGTCGGCGGAGCCGCCCGGGGTGAGGAATCCCCCGACCACCATCAGCCCGCCGAACAGGTAGAGCCAGTACGCGAGGGCGTTGAGCCGGGGGAACGACACGTCCGGGGCGCCGATCTGGATCGGCACGATGTAGTTGCCGAACCCGAACGCCGCCGGGGTGGCGAACAGCAGCAGCATGACGGCGCCGTGCGAGGTGAAGAGCTGGTTGTACTGCTCGGCGGAGAGGAACTGCATGCCGGGGCGGGCCAGCTCGGCCCGCATCAGCATCGCCTGGATCCCCGCGACCAGGAAGAACCCGAACGAGGTCAGCAGGTAGAGCAGACCGATCTGCTTGTGGTCCGTGGTGGCCAGGAACCTGGTCAACTTCCCGCCGGGCAGGGCCTCGCGCATCGGCCCGGGGTAGCCGCCGAAGCGTGCCGGCGCCAGGATCGCCGGCCCCCGGTCCCGTGCAGGTGCGGTGTTTCCCCGCTTGGGCATGTGACTCTCACCCCGCCATGACGACAGATAGGACGGCGCGGCTACCCGCCCCACAGCCTATGAAACCAGGCGACAGCGGTTATTCAGGCGAGAGTGGTAAATTCGGTCAATTGGCCGGCAGTATGGCCCAGACGACCTTCCCGTCACCGGCCGGCGAGCTGCCCCAGCGCTGGGCCAGCTCGCGTACCAGCATCAGGCCCCGGCCGCCCTCGGCCCGCAGGTCGGGGCAGCGGGCCCGCACCGAGGTCCGGCTGCCGTCCGTCACCGCCACGTGCAGGTACGGCCGGCGCAGGGTGAGCGTCACCTGCATCGGCGTCCCGGCGTGCCGGACCACGTTGCCGACCAGCTCGCTGAGCACCAACGAGGCCGGACCGGCGACCTCGGGCAGGTTCCACCGGGCGCACGCGTCGGTGACCAGTTCCCGCGCCCGCCGGCAGGCCCCCGCGACCGGTTCGAGCCGGACCCGCAGCCGGGGTGTCGCTGCCGCGTTCGCCACCCGGGTCGCCTCGTCGCAGTCCCGGCGTACGGGCACCAACCGGCAGGCGGTCGACTGCGCCAGCCAGGTCGCCGCCTCGGCCGGCGGGGCACACAGCACCACGGGCACCGCGGGCCAGTCGGCCGCCCGGCGGGCGGCCGCGGCGAAGACCGCGAGGGCGAGCCGGTCACGCACGGTGATGTCGGCGAGGTCGACCACGAGCGCGTCGGGCTGGTTCGCGAGGCAGCCGTCCAGCACGGTGTGCACCGTGCGCATGGTGGCGAGGTCGAGGCTGCCACGCAGGCGTACGACGGTCACGGGTGACCCGTCGCGCACCTCGCAGGTGATCCTCCGCATCCGCGCCCTCGCTTCGCCTCGTCGAGGTCTGCGAACTACCCGGGGTCGGGTGGGGCGAAACCGCGACCGGCCGGGGCGCGACGCGCCCCGGCCGGTCCCGATGAGTCACCGCGCGGTACGGTCCCGCGTCGTCAGGACGCCGAGCGCGATCATGCCCACGCCGAGGAACAGGTGCAGCCAGTTGTCGGCGTTGTTGACGGGGATGAAGTTGGCCCCGCTGTTGTGGTCGACCGCCAGGCCGTAGAGCCAGAGCACCAGGTAGATCGCGCCCCCACCGATCAGGTACGCCCGTGCGCCCGCGACGGAACGGGCCAGCGCCAGCCCGGCCACCCCGAAGAGCAGGTGGACGATGTTGTGCAGCACCGAGACCTGGAACAGGCCGAACAGCTTCGCCTCGGAGTCGTGCCCGGCGAAGCGCAGGTCGTAGTAGTCGCTGGTGATGCCCGGCACGAAGCCGAGCACGCCGACGAGGAGGAAGACCACCGCCACGACGGTGGCGGCCCGCCGGACGGGCGCTTTGCCGTCCGCCGGGTTGTGCCGGGCGCGGGAGCGCGCCATGGGACCGGTCACCGCCGTCTCCTCACTGTGCGGGAATACCGAGCGGACCGGGCCTTCCCACTGTTCGCACCGGCAAACCCGCCGTCGGCGCGGATCGCCGGTCAGGCCGCCAACAGGCGCCCGGCGGTGGCGAGCTGGCGGACCCGCTCGTAGAGGCCCACGTACTTCTCCGCCATCACCGCGGGCGTGAAGCGCACGGCGGCCTCGCGCCGGCACTCGTCCGGGTCCAGCATGTCGGCGGCCAGCAGCAGCTCGCCGAGTTCCTCCTCGTCGGTGGTGAGCAGGCCGGTGCGGCCGTGCTCGATCAGCTCGGGCAGGCAGCCCCGGGCGGTGGCCACCACCGGCGTGCCCAGGGCCAGCGACTCGACCACCGCCGTGCCGCCCGGCTCCTCCCAGCGCAGCGGGAACAGCGAGGCCCGGGCGCCGGCCAGCAGGTCGTCGCGGTCCTGCCCGGCCACCGTGCCCACCCAGCGGACCAGGTCGCCGTCGACGTGCGGCGCCACCTCGTCGTAGAAGAACCGCACGTCCGGGTTCTGCCGGGCCTCGTCCCCGGCGGCGGCCAGGTCCTCCGGCCGGTGGTACGGGCCGACGGGACCGGCGAGCACCAGCGGCACCCCCACCCGCCGGGCGAGGCGCGCGCCCACGTCCTGGCCCTTGCCCGGGTTGACCCGGCCCAGGATGAGCGCGTAGTCGCCCTTGTCGGCGCGGGGCCGCCGGTCCGCGTCCACGGCGAGCGGGGTGGACAGGTGCACGTGGCCCACCGAGTGCTCCCGCAACGCCCGGGGCGCGCGGGCCAGCTGCGAGGCCGAGACGCCGTTGACCCGGACCCGGTCGCCGCCGTCGAGGTTGCCGTAGAGCGCCGGGTGCTTGGCCAGGTCCCAGTGCAGCGTGTGCAGCGCCGGCGGGGCGTCCGGGCCCATCGCGGTGAGCGTGGCCAGGCCGACCGCCTCCACGTGGTCGTGCACCAGGTCGATGTCGTCGCGCGAGTGCAGCACGCGCACCACCCCGTTCAGGTGCGCCTGGGAGATGCCGCAGACCTGGTTGTACGGCCGCTGTAGGGCGTGGAACTGCCCGTCGGGGAAGACGGAGAACTTCTCGTCGACCGGCAGGGCGCTGCTGTCGACCGACGCGAGCACCACCCGTACGCCGAGGCGGCGCAGCTCCGGCACGAGCGTGGCGATGACGTTCTCGATACCGCCGTAGCCCGGCGGCGGCACGGACAGCCACGGACCGGCGTTCATCAGGACGGTGAGGCTCATGCGACGTTCCTCTCGACGGGGCCGCGGGCCGTCCGCGCCCGGCGCGGCACGGGCACGACGGGTCGCGCGTTCACGCCGCGGCGACCCGTCGGCGGGGGATGCGGTGGCGCAGCTGCGCCAGGGGCGGCCGCTCCTCGACGGAGACGTCGCTGACGACGATCTCCCGGTCCAGGTTCGGCAGGGCGTCGGAGCCGCCCCGGCGGAACTGGGTCAGCAGCGCGGCCGGCATGGCACCCGGCGCCGCCCAGCCGCGCCGTTGCAGCCGCGACCAGGCGGTCAGCATGATCTGGGCCGACATCCGGCCCAGCGCGGCGGTGTCCTGGTGGCGGTGCTTGCGCTCGCCGAGGTCCACCTGGGCCAGCGCGTCCAGGCCGACCAGGTCGAGCAGGTCGATGAGCATCGCCGTCTCGACCCCGTAGCCGGAGACGAACGGCACCTGCTCCAGCACCTCCCGGCGGCCCGCGTACTCGCCGGCGAGGGGCTGCACGAAGCCCGCCAGCTCGGGCCAGAACAGGTTGAGCATCGGCCGGGCCATCAGCTCCGTCACCCGCCCGCCGCCGTCGGCCTCCACGCTGGACGCCCCGACCAGCGGACGGTGGTAGAAGCCCTTCACGAAGTCCACCGAGGGATCGGTCAGCAGCGGGCCGATCAGCCCGGTCACGAAGTGCGGACGGAACTCGCGCAGGTCGGCGTCGACGAACGCCACCACGTCGCCCTCGGCCGCGGCCAGCCCCGCCCAGAGCGCGTCGCCCTTGCCGGTCAGCCGGGGCAGCCCCCGGGTCATCGCGTCCTGGCTGACCACCTCCGCCCCGGCCGTACGGGCCACCTGGGCGGTGCGGTCGGTGGAGCGGGAGTCCACGACGATCAACTCGTCGATCAGCGGCACCCGTTCCATCAGGTGCTGGCGGATGGTCGACACGATCGCGCCGACCGTCGCCTCCTCGTTGTGGGCCGGCAGGACCACGCTGACCCTGCTGTCGCCCTTGGCGCGAATGAGGTGCCGGGCCGGCCAGTCACCCGCCGACGTGGTGCGGTAGGTGGCCCACGCCTCCACCACCGGTGACACGATCGTTTCCGCTTTCCGCACAGGCACCCCCAGATCGTGGCGGAAAAATCCTGCTCCTATTTCCCACTGCCGCGCTCGCGCTAACGCAGCATGCCTCACAGCCTGATCACGTCGGCGGCGTGGCCGGGTTCCGCCCTGGTGAACGTTTGGTTGCGCGCGTGCCGGGGGAGTGCTGTCGGCGACGCGAAACGGCGGCGAAGGGGCTTCACATGCGCACGTGCCGGGTGGGACTGGTAGGGGCCGGCGGGGTGGCGCGACGCCATGCCCGGGTGTTGGACGGATTCGCCGACGTGGAGCTGCTCGGGGTGACCGACGTGGTGCCGCAGGCCGCGGCGGAGTTGGCGCGCGCGCACGGCGCCCGCACCTTCGGCGACGTCGACGAGCTGCTGGCCGCCGGCCCGGACGCGGTCTACGTCTGCGTGCCGCCGTTCGCCCACGGACCGGCCGAGGAGGCGGTCGTCGCCGCCGGGGTGCCGATGTTCGTGGAGAAGCCCGTCGCCGTCGACCTGGTGACCGCCGAGCGGGTCGCCGACCTGGTGGCCCGGCGCGGGCTGCTCACCGGCGTCGGGCACCACTGGCGGTACCTGCCGGTGGTGCAGCAGGCCCGCGAGCTGCTCGGTGACCGTCCGGTGCGGATGGTGGCCGGCGCGTGGTGGGACAAGGTGCCCCCGGTGGACTGGTGGTCGCGGCGGGACCGCTCCGGCGGCCCGGTGGTCGAGCAGGCCGCGCACGTGCTGGACCTCGTCCGGCTCCTGGTCGGGGAGGCCACCGAGGTCACCGCGTACGGCGACGGCACCCCGCCGCCGGTCGACGGCGCCGACATCGACTCGGTCACCACCGCGGCGCTGCGGTTCGCCGGTGGTGCGGTCGGCACCCTCACCGCCGCCTGCGTGCTCGGCTGGAAGCACCGCGCCGGACTGGAGATCCTCGCCGACGGGCTCGCCCTGTCGCTGAGCGAGGACGGGCTGGTCGTGCGCGACGCCGACGGGGAACGCCGCTTCGCCGCCGACCCCGACGCCGCCCGGGTGGCCGTGGACCGGGCCTTCTTCGACGCGGTCCGGGGCGTCGGCGACGACGTCCGCGTCCCGTACGCCGAGGCCCTCGGCACCCAGCGGCTGGCCCTCGCGATCGCGGACTCCGCCCGCACCGGCCGGCCCGTACGGCTGGACGTGCCCGCCGCCGCGCCGCTCGCCGCCGGGGTGGCCGTCGATGCGTGACAAGGTGGTGGTGGTCAGCGGCCCGGGGCGGGTGGAGCTTGTCGAGCAGGACGCCGCCGAGCTGACCGACGGCACGTTCCGGGTCCGGACGCTGTTCAGCGGCGTGTCCGCGGGCACCGAACTCAGCTACGTCAAGGGCACCAATCCCTACCTCAACGTCACCTGGAACGCCGACCTCGGGCTCTTCCAGCCGGGCGTGGCCAGCACCCCCTTCCCGGTGACCCGCCTCGGTTACATGCAGGTCGGCCGGGTGGTGGAGAGCCGTACCCCGGCCGTCGCCGTGGGCACGGTCGGCGCCATGACCTACGGCCACCGCACCGGCTGGGTGGCCGACCCGGTCGCCGAGCGGTTCGTGCCGCTGCCCGACGACCTCGACCCGCTGCTCGGCGTCTACGTCGCGCACATGGGTCCGATCTGCGCCAACGGGGTGCTGCACGCCGCCGCCGACCTGCACGGCGCGGACGTGCGGTCGCTGGGCGACGGGGTGCGGGGCCGCCGGGTCGCGGTCGTCGGCGGCGGGGTGGTGGCCCTGCTCACCGCCCTGTTCGCCAGGCGGCACGGGGCCGCCTCGGTGGTGGTGCTCGACCCGACCCCGCAGCGGCGGGCCGTCGCCGAGGCGCTGGGCCTGCGGACCCTCGACCCGGAGGCCGACGACCCGGCGGTGGTGCTCAAGACCCGCTGGGCGCACGGCCCCGGCGACCGGGGCGCCGACGTGGTGTTCCAGTGCCGGGGGCAGGCGTGGGCGCTGCAGCTCGCCCTGCGCCTGCTGCGCCCCCAGGGCACGGTGGTCGACCTGGCCTTCTACCAGGCCGGCGCGGACGCGGTGCGCTTCGGCGAGGAGTTCCACCACAACGGGCTGACACTGCGGTCTGCCCAGATCGGCCGGGTGCCGCGCGGGCTCGCCCCCACCTGGGACCGGGAGCGCCTCTCCGCCGAGACGATCGACCTGCTGCGCGCGTACGGGGACGTGATCCGCAAGCACCTGGTCTCGGCCGTGGTGCCGTTCGAGGACGCGCCGGCGCTGCTGACCGACCTCGCCGAGCGGCGCCGCCAGGAACTACAGGTGGTGCTGACCGTCTGACGCCCCGCGCCGGGCCGGGCGGGTGGCGCGGCCCGATACCGTGCCAGCATGAGCGCCGACGCGTCCGTCACGACCGCCGCCGACCCCCTCACGACCGCCGACGCGCCCGTCACGACCGCCGCCGGTGGTCCTGCCGGAGCCCCGGAGGACCGGCGGGTCGGCCTCGCCGCCCTGCTGCCGTACCTGCGTGCCCACCGCGGCACCCTGGCGGTGGTGGGCGTGCTGTCGCTCGCCGGGGCGGCGGCCTCGCTGGCGCAGCCGCTGCTCACCCGCTCGGTGCTGGACGGGCTCTCCGCCAGCCGGCCCGTGGCGGGGCTGGTCACGGCGCTGGTCGCCCTGGTGCTGACGGGCGCGGCGATCGGCGGGGTGCGCGACTACCTGCTGCAACGCACCGCCGAGGGAGTCGTGCTGGACACCCGGCGGCGGCTGGCCGGGCACCTGCTGCGGCTGCCGATCGCCGAGTACGACCGCCGCCGCACCGGCGACCTGCTCTCCCGGGTCGGCTCGGACACCACCCTGCTGCGCGCCGTGGTCACCTCCGGGCTGTTCGAGGTGGTCACCGGCGCCGTGATGGTGCTCGGCGCGGCCGGCGCGATGCTCCTGCTCGACCCGGTGCTGTTCGGGGTGACCCTGCTCGGGGTGGCCGCCGGGATCGCCATCGCGGTCGCCTTCGCCCGCCGGGTGCGGGGCCTGGCCCGGGCCGCCCAGGAGCGCATCGGCGAGATGACCTCGGCGGTGGAGCGGGCCATCTCCGCCGCCCGCACGATCCGCGCCGCCCGCGCCGAGCGGCGCGAGGCCGACGCGATCGGCGTCAGCGCCGGGCAGGCGTACGCGGCCGGGCTGCGGGTGGCCCGGGTACAGGCGTTCGTCGGCCCGGCCAGCAGCGTCACCATCCAGGGGGCGTTCCTGCTGGTTCTCGGGGTGGGCGGGGCGCGGGTGGCGGCGGGCGCGATCACCGTCGGGGACCTGGTCGCCTTCATCATGTTCCTGTTCTTCCTGGTGCTTCCGCTCGGGCAGGCGGTGCACGCCTACACCCAGTTGCAGACCGGCCTGGGCGCGCTCCAGCGGATCGAGGAGATGCTCGCCGTCCCGGTCGAGGGGGCCGTCGACCGGCCGGCCGCCGCCCCGGCCAAGGCCCCGTCCGGCGGGGCCCCGGCGTCGGTCGAGTTCGACCGGGTGGGCTTCGGCTACCCCGGCGGCCCGCCGGTGCTGCGCGAGGTGAGCTTCACCGTGCCGGCCGGCACCCGGACCGCCCTGGTCGGCCCCTCCGGCGCCGGGAAGTCGACGCTGCTGGCGCTGGTCGAGCGCTTCTACGAGGTGACCGAGGGCACGCTGCGCGTCGACGGGGTGGACGTGCGGGACCTGCCCCGCGACGCGCTGCGCGCCCGGATCGGCTACGTCGAGCAGTCCGCCCCCGTGCTGGCCGGCACGCTGCGGGAGAACCTCCTGATCGGCGCGCCGCAGGCCACCGAGGCCCGGCTGCGCGCGGTGCTCGACGAGGTCAACCTGGGCCACCTCGCCGAGCGCGCCCGCGAGGGGCTGGACGTGCAGGTGGGTGAGGGCGGGGTGCTGCTCTCCGGCGGCGAGCGGCAGCGGCTGGCGATCGCCCGCGCCCTGCTGGCCGGGGCGCCGGTGCTGCTGCTCGACGAGCCGACCAGCAACCTCGACGCCCGCAACGAGGCCGCGCTGCGCCGGGCCATCGACGCGGTCGCGGCCCGGCGCACCCTGCTGATCGTGGCGCACCGGCTCTCCACCGTCGTCGACGCCGACCAGATCGTGGTGCTCGACGGGGGCCGGGTGGCGGCCACCGGCACCCACGACGAGCTCACCGGGACCAGCCCGCTCTACCGTGAGTTGGCCGCCCACCAGCTCCTGGTGACCTGAGCGCCGCACGCGTGCGACCCGCCCCGCGGCGACACCCGCGCGGTGGTACGGCGGGCGGGCCGCCAACGACGGCTCCGGTCGCGTACCGTTGCCGCTCATGGGTGTGTCGCAACGCTTGAAGACCAGGTTCCGCCGGTTCCTCCAGCGCCCGGGGACGACCGTCGACCTGGGGCCGCTGGAGAAGCTGCTGCCGGCCGTCGAGGCGCGCGAGGACGAGCTGTCGGCGCTCGACGACGCCGAGCTGACCGAGGCCGCCGGCAAGGCCACGGGCTACGAGGAGATCTGCGCGATCGGCCGCGAGGCCGCCCGCCGGGGCCTCGACCAGCGGCCGTACGACGTGCAGCTGCTGGGTGCGATGGCGCTGCTGTCGGGCAAGGTCGCCGAGATGGCCACCGGTGAGGGCAAGACGCTCACCGCCACCATCGCCGCGTACGGGCACGTCCGGCTGGGCAACGGCCCGGTGCACGTGCTCACCGTCAACGACTACCTGGCCCGGCGTGACGCCCTCTGGATGGAGCCGGTCTACACCCTGCTCGGCCTGACCGTCGGCTGGGTCAACGAGGCGTCCACCCCGCAGGAGCGGCGCGACGCGTACGCCTGCGACGTCACCTACGTCTCGGTCAGTGAGGCCGGCTTCGACTACCTGCGCGACCAGCTCGTCACCGACGTGGCGGACCGGGTGCAGCCGCCGCTGCGCACCGCCATCGTCGACGAGGCCGACTCGATCCTCATCGACGAGGCCCGGGTGCCGATGGTCCTCGCCGGCGCGGTCGCCGGCGAGCAGGACCCGGTGCACGCCGCCGCCGCCCAGGTGCGGGGCCTGCGCAAGGGCAAGCACTACACGGTGGCCGAGGACGGCCGCAGCGTCGCCTTCACCGCCGCCGGCCTGGCCGCCATCGAGGCCAAGCTCGGCATCGACCTCTACGACGAGGAACACGTCGCGCAGCTCTCCGCCGTGAACGTGGCCCTGCACGCGCACGCCCTGTTGCACCGCGACGTCGACTACATCGTCCGGGACAACTCCGTCGAGCTGATCGACGAGATGCGCGGCCGGGTCGCCCAGCGCCGCCGCTGGCCGGACGGACTCCAGGCGGCCGTGGAGGCCAAGGAGGGCCTCGACGCCACCGCCGAGGGCGAGGTGCTCGGCACGATCGCCGTGCAGGCGTACATCGCGCTCTATCCCAAGGTGTGCGGCATGACGGCGACCGCGGTGCTGGTCGGCGACCAGCTGCGGGAGTTCTTCGGCCTCGAGGTGGCGGTCATCCCGCCGAACACCCCGTGCGTGCGCGAGGACGAGCCGGACCGCATCTACGCCACCCGGGCGGAGAAGGAGGAGGCGCTGGTCGACGAGATCAAGCGCAACCACGAGCGCGGGCGGCCGGTGCTGGTCGGCACCCTGGACGTGAAGGAGTCCGAAGGGCTGGCCGCCGGCCTGAACGCCGCCGGGGTGTCCTGCGTGGTGCTCAACGCCAAGAACGACGACGAGGAGGCGGCGATCATCGCCGAGGCCGGTGCGTACGGCGCGGTGACCGTCTCCACCCAGATGGCCGGCCGGGGCGTGGACATCCGGCTGGGCGGCAGCGACCAGGCCGACCGCGACCGGGTCGCCGAGCTGGGCGGCCTCTACGTGATCGGCAGCGGCCGGCACGACAGCCGCCGGGTCGACGACCAGCTGCGCGGCCGGGCCGGGCGGCAGGGCGACCCGGGTGGCTCGGTCTTCTTCGTCAGCCTGGAGGACGACCTGGTCGTCCGGCACGCCGGCGACGCCGTTCCGGCCTCGCCCCGGATGAACGCCGACGGTCTGGTCACCGACGATCAGGTCGAGTACGCCGTCGAGCACGCCCAGCGGGTCGCGGAGGGCGTCAACCACGAGATCCACCGCAACACGTGGCGCTACAGCGTCGTGATCGAGCAGCAGCGCAAGGCCCTCGCGGAGCGTCGGGAACGGCTGCTGACCAGCGACGTGGCGGCGCTGATGCTGCTGGACCGGATGCCCGACAAGGCCGGCGAGATGGACGAGGACCTGCTCGCCCGGGCGGCCCGGTCGATCGCCCTCTACCACCTCGACCGGCTCTGGGCGGAGCACCTCGCGGAGCTCTCCGAGGTGCGCGAGGGCGTGCACCTGCGCGCGCTGGGCCGGCTCGACCCGCTGGACGAGTTCCACCGCGCGGCGGTGCCGGCGTTCAACGACCTGATCCCCGAGATCGAGCGGCGCACGCTCGCCACCTTCGAGGAGACGGAGTTCGCCGACGACTGGGAGCCGGACGAGGCGAAGCTGGTGCGGCCGAGCGCGACCTGGACGTACCTGGTGCACGACAACCCGTTCGGTTCGGAGCTGGACCGGTTGATCGCCTCGGTGGGACGGCGGCTCAGCTCCGCGTCGCGCTGACGCTGTGGGGGTCCCTTCCGACGCCTCCGGGCGCCCGGAAGGGGCCCCCTTTTGCGCCGTTTCGACCCCGGTTTGCGAGGGTAGTAGGCCGGGTCCGAAGAGTCGGGAGAGAACCAGGCGATGGAACAGGTGACGGCACCGGCCGGCCGTGCGGCGGCACGCGTTGCGACGACGGGGGCAGCGCGGCGGTGAACCTGGAGATGCGGGACCCGGCGGTGGAACGGCTCGGCGTCCTGGAGACCGCCGCCCTGCTGCGCGAGCTGACGGCCGCGCTGATCGCGGTCGACGACTTCGACGAGGCGCTGGGCGCGCTCGTACGCACCACCCGCGACGCGGTCGCCGGTGTGAGCTGGTGCGGCTTCACCACCCTGCGCGCCGGCGAACCAGCCGGGGCGGCGGCCTCCGACGCCCGCCTGGCGGGCCTGGACGACCTGCGGCACGGCCCCGACTCGCCAGCGATGGACGCGGTCCGGCGGCGGGAGATGATCCTCTCCGACCGGTTGGACCGCGAGGAACGGTGGCCGGCCTGGACGCCACGGGCCCGGGAGCTGGGCGTGCACGGGGTGATCTCCGCGCCGGTCGACGTCGACGAACAGGTGATCGGGTCGATCAACCTGTACGCCGGCACCGCCGACCTGCTCACCCCCGGGCACCAGCTCACCGCGATGCTGCTCGCCGAGCACGCCGGGCTGCTGCTCGCGGCGGTCCGCGACCGGGCACGCAGGGCCGCCCAGGCCGGGGAACTGGATTCGGCGGTGCTCGGCGACGGGGTGGTCGGGCAGGCCATCGGTGTGATCATGACCCAGCGCGGCTGCCCGGCCGAGGAGGCGCTCGACGTGCTGCGCAGCGCGGCGTCGTCGCTGGACATCCCGCTGCGTCAGGTGGCCGACCGGCTGGTCGCCACCGTGTCGCGCCCCCGGGACAACTGAACCTGTGGCGGCCAGCCCACCGTCGGGTCGGGGCCGGGTGACCGGTGGGACGATCGGGGCCGGTGGGCCGCGTGTCGTTTCGGCGTACGGGCGCCCGGGTAGCACCCTGGACTGGTGGACGCATGCCGACCTGGGGAGGAACCATGCAGAGCCGGCTGCGGGTGCAGGGGCACCCGATCCAACCGATGCTGGTGACGTTCCCGTTCGGGCTCTTCGTCAGCGCGACCGTGTTCGACCTGACCGACGTGCTCGGCGGGCCGGCCTTCCTCGGTGAGGTGGGCTACTGGACGACCGTGGCGGCCCTGTTCGCCGCCGCGCTGGCCGCCGTGGCCGGCATGATCGATCTGTGGGACGTGCCGGTCGACCGCACCCGGCGCACGGCGATCACCTTCAACCTGGTGAACGTGGCGATGGCGGCGCTGTTCCTGATCTCCTGCCTCGTCCGTGCGGACGCGCCGCAGCGGGGCGCGTCCGTCGTGCTGCTGCTCACCGAGCTGGTGGCGTTGGGCGTCGGCGCGGTCGGCGTCTCGCTGGGCGCCCGGCTGGTGCGCCGCTTCGACGCCGGACGCCGGGCCGAGGCCACCACCTTCGACGCGTTGGCCGGCACCCCGGACTCCACCATCGACCTGGCCCCCCACCGCCCCTGACGCCCCGCCCCGGCGGCGCCCCCCGCCCCGGCCCCAGCTGCGTCGATCATGCAGTCGTGGTGGCCGGTAGGGGCCGCTTCGCACCTTTCGCAGGGCACCACCACTGCATGATCGACGAGGCGCGACGCCACGCCGCACGGGCGACGCGAGCTGGAAGGGCTGGCGGCGGAGACGGCTAGCGGGGGTGGGATTCGGCGTGGTGGGCGGCGAGGACGTCCGCGCCGAAGTCGCTGGCGGGGCGGCGCAGGACCGTGTGCGCGTGGTTGCCGTCGTCGCTGGTGTTGTCGTACTCGATGAGCAGGTCGTCGCCCTGCACGCGGTAGTAGTGGCGGCGTCCGGGCACGGTCGGACCGGCCCAGGCGAAGTGCAGCCGCCCGGCGTCCAGTCGGCGCGCCTCCCGGATCGCCAGCTCGGGCGGGAGCCGGTCCAGATACAGCGCCACGAGTTGGTCCAGCAGGGCCCGTCCGGTCGGCCCGAGCCGGTCGGCGGGCACCCCGAGGGGCTCCAGCGGCCCGCCAACCTGGGCGCGGGTGGCGCTGATGATGTCCCCGGGGGCCTCGTCGGCGACGATGGCGGCGGACCGGCCGGCCGGGCCCATCGCGTCGAGCAGGGCGCGCCCCAGGTCCTCCTCCACGCCCAGCGGGCGGGAGACCGGGTGGCCGGCGTACCGGACGGTGGCCGGGTTGGCGCCGAGGAAGATCGGCGCGGGGGAGACCTGCCCGGCCACCACGGTCATGCTCACCGAGAGGTGGTGCCCCTCCAGGCGCCACGCCCAGGCGTCGTCGCGGGCCGGATCGCCGAAGACGGCCACCCAGTAGTCGCCGCTGTGCCGGCCCCGGCGCCAGCCCTCCGCCCGGTCCAGCACCTCCTCCAGCGCGACGATCGCCATCGCCTGGGCGTACGCCGGTGGGCTCAGCGCGGTGGCCAGCAGCCGGTGCGCGGCCTTGCGGCCCGCGCGGTCGAGGTCGGCCAGGCAGACTCCCGGGCGGGGCCGCGGCCGGTACTCGATCCAGCGGCGGGCCGCGTCGTCGTCGAACCGATGGGCGGCCCGGTCGCGGGCGGGCTCGTCCAGCGCGGCCAGCAGCGCCGCGGCGGCGGCGCGCATCTGTTCGGGCAGCGGATCCTCCACGGGACCTGTATACCGGCTGTCGGGCGCGTGCGCCGGGCGTCGCCGGCAGCGGTCAGCGGGGCACCTCGCGCACGACCGAGCGGGACACGGCGGGCGTCGCGGTCAGGCGGTCGGTGCCGTCAGCAGCGCGAACATCTCGGTCAGGTCGAAGAAGCGGGCGGTCTCCACCGCCGAGGGGCTGCCGTGGTGCGGGTCGGCTCCGGCGGCGAGCAGCGCCCGGACGGCCTCCGTGCTGCTGCGGAAGGTGGCGGCGGCCAGGGCCGTCTGGCCCCGGTCGTTGGTCCGGGTGTGGTCGGCGCCGCGGGCGAGCAGGGCGGCGACCGTCTCGGGGCGGGCGTGGTAGGCCGCCAGGAGCAGCAGGGTGTCACCCTTGTCGTTGGTCAGGTCGACGGGCAGCCCCGCGTCGACGTAGTCGGCCAGTTCGGCGGTGGCGCCGTCGCGCGCCAGGTCGAACATCCGGTGCGCGAACGCCAGCGTCTCGGCGTCGAGTTCCTCACTCACCGGTCCAGGTTAGTCGGAGCTCGGCCTGACGGGTCGCGCGGCCGGCGGGCTGGGAGGCGGAGCCGATGGATGGCGGTGGCGTCCCGGGTTCTGGGAATGCCTACTAAACCAATAGGGTTTGCAGCCTATGCTGGGTCGACGCTCCGCCGAACCGCGAGGACCGCCATGCCCGACCGACGCCCACCCGACCTGCTCACCGTCGCCCGCCGCTGGGCCGCCGACCCCGCCCGCTGGCCGGTGCCGCTGCGCTTCGATCCGGCCACCCGCTGGTACGCCCGGCTCGCCCACGACGCCGACCACGAGGTGTGGGCGTTGAGCTGGCTGCCCGGCCAGGGCACCGACCTGCACGACCACGGCGGCTGTGGCGGGGCGTTCCTGGTCGTCTCCGGGGTACTGACCGAGGAGACGGTCGGCGGGGGCGTGCTGCGCCCGCACCGGCTGCCGGCCGGCTCCGGTCGCCGGTTCGGCCCCCGGCACGTGCACCAGGTGTCCAACCGCGACGACGAGCCGGCGGTGAGCGTCCACGTCTACCGCCCCGCGCTGCGCAGGATGACCAGCTACCGGCTCACCGAGGGCCGGCTGCGCGTCGCCGAGGTGGCCGAGGCCGGAGTCGCCTGGTGAGCGCGACGCCGTCCCGTCCCCTCCGCCCGCGATCCGGTACGCGCCGCCCACCCCGCACCGGCCGTACACCGTCGTACGTGAACCGTCAGCACCCAGTGGAGGCAACGACCATGCCGCAGACCGACCCGCACGCGTGTCCGGCCCCGGTGGCCCCGCCGGGCGCCCGGGGTATCGACGAGATCCTGGCCGCCGCCCGGGCGCGGCTGGACCGGCTGGACCCCGAGCGCGCGCACCTGGAATACCGGGGCGGGGCGCTGCTGGTCGACATCCGTCCGGCCGCCCAACGGGCCGCCCACGGCACCGTGCCCGGCTCGCTGGTGATCGAACGCAACGTGCTGGAGTGGCGGTTCGATCCCCGCTGTGCCGCCCGGCTGCCCCAGGCGGTCGGCTACGACCTGCGGGTCATGGTCATCTGTCAGGAGGGCTACACCTCCTCCCTGGCCGCCGCCGCCCTCCAGGATCTCGGGCTGCACCGGGCCACGGACGTCGTCGGTGGCTTCGTCGCCTGGCGGCTCGCCGGCCTGCCCGTGCTCGGCCCCACCCCGCCGCGACCCACCTCCACCCCCGCGCCCCCGGTGACCGCCGGCCGGGCGCCGTCCTGACCGTCACGCTCCACCGGGCGTGGCGGCACCGCCGCCGCAGGAGGCTCCATGTCCGTCGTCGCCATCCCCACCCGAAACCACTCGACCGTACGCCCCGAGCGGACCGGGTCGGTCCGACCGCGAGCCACACCGAGCGTCACCATCACCCTCGACCTCGCCCCGGGGCCGGTCAGCCCCCGCCTGGCCCGGCTGTTGGAGCTGATCGGCGAACTCGCCGAGTCGGGGGAGGGGCGGCTGGGCTCCGGCGTCGCCGAGGAGCGGCCGGCGGCGCCCCGCGCGGTGCCGGCCGCCGTGGACCCCCACGCGATCCGGATCGCCACCGGCTCCCGGGTGGTCCACCAGGGCGCCCGCGTCATCCCGCTGACCCGCATCGAGTACGACCTGCTGCTGTTCCTGGCGCAGCAGCCCCGCCGGGTGTTCACCCGGCTGCAGTTGCTGAGCCGGGTGTGGGGCTACGAACACGCGGTGGCGCGCACCGTCGACGTGCACGTGCGCCGCCTGCGCGCCAAGCTCGACGAGGAGATGCCGGTGGTGACCACCGTCTACGGCGTCGGCTACCGCCTCGCCGACGAGGCCCGCATCGAGATCGAACACCACCGCTGACGGCGCCACCCGCGCGGCGTGCCCGGACCCGGGCGCGCCGCGCCGCCGTGTCCGGGCCCCGAACCGGGCGGGCACCCCCCTAACCGGCCAACCGGGCGGCTCTGCTGTAATCATCAGGCTTCGTACGCAGAGCGAGCATCCGGCTCCGATGCGTTCGTCAATTGTCACATTCATGCAACGCAGTCGCCCCTTGACCCTCGCGTGGGCGCCGGGAAACATCGATGAAGCGGCGTCCCGGGCCGTGGGGAACACCCGGACCAGCCAAGGAGGACCATGTCGGTCAGCCCCGCCTCGTCGCGCGCCGGATGGCATACGTCCCAGCCCGCTGTTCCCGGTCGTCCCCCGGGAGGCCAGCGGCGCCCCGCCCACACGGCCGCACCGATGCTGACGGTGACCCTGAACATCCCGCTGGCATCCGAGGAGTCGCTGACCCCGCCCGCCCGGCGGCTGCTGGAGGCCGCCCGGGAGATGCTGGAACGCGGCGAGGGCACCATCATCACCGCCGCCGTCGAGCGTCGCCCCGACCCGCTGCCCGCCGGCCGCTCGCCGGTCCGCCCGCCCGCCGCCACCATCCCCACCCTGCACATCCTGGCGTCGTCCCGCTCGGTGCTGCGCGACGGCGAGCCGTTGCCGCTGACCCGGCTGGAGTTCGACCTGCTGCTGCACCTCGTCGCCCATCCCCGCCGGGTGTTCACCCGGTTGCAGCTGCTCAACGCGGTGTGGGGCTACGAACACGCCGGCGTGCGCACCGTGGACGTGCACGTCCGCCGGCTGCGCGGCAAGGTCGGCGTCGACGTCCCGCTGGTCACCACCGTCTACGGCGTCGGCTACCGGCTGGCAGACGACGCCCACGTGACCATCGACCGCAACGGCTGACGACCGCCCCCACCGTGACCGGACGACCGCCCACCGCGTGACGACCGCCCGTAGTGGCTGACGGCCGCTGCCCCACCGCGTCTCGTGCGGGCGGCCCGTCCCCGGGCGGCCGGCGGGGCACCATTGTCGAATGCGCGTCCGACCCATCTCCCCGCAGCGGCTCGTCGCCGAGCTGACCGAGCGCCTCGCCGCCGCCGACGCCCCGGGCCGGCTACGGGTGGCGGTCGACGGCGCCCCGGCGGCCGGCCCGGACGAGCTCGCCGCCGCGCTGGTGGACCCGCTGCGCGCGCTCGGCCGACCCGCGCTGCACGTACGGGCCGACGACTTCCTCCGTCCCGCCTCGGTGCGCCTGGAATACGGCCGCAGGAACCCCGACGCGTTCTACGAGGGCTGGGTCGACGAGCAGGGGCTGCGCCGGGAGGTGCTCGACCCGGCCGGGCCCGGCGGCTCCGGGCGCGTACTGCCGTCGCTGTGGGACGCCACCGCCGACCGGGCCAGCCGCGCCGCGTACGTCGACCTGCCGCCCGGGGGAGTCCTGCTGGTCAGCGGGGCGCTGCTGCTCGGCGGGGCCCTGCCCTTCGACGTCACCGTCCACCTGGCGCTCTCCCCGGCGGCCCTGGCCCGGCGCACCGACCCGGAGCTGCGCTGGACGCTGCCCGCCTTCGCCCGGTACGCCGACGAGGTCGCCCCGGCCTCCTTCGCCGACGTCGTGGTCCGCGCCGACGATCCCCGGCACCCGGCGCTGGTGGAGTCCCCGGTGTCGCCCTGACGCCTCGTCGTGGCGGAAAGTCGTCGGTTTGACCGTCGGCGGGGCGGGGTAATCGCCCGGCTCACAGAGCGCGGGTGATCCGCTCGCGCCGCAGACCACCACGGCGCTGGGCCCACGCACCGGTGCCCAGGCGTATCACCAGGGCAGAAAGGCAGGCAGCGATGCTCGTCCACGACACGATCGGTACGGGCCGGTCCCAGGCGGAGATCGACCAGATCCGGCGCTCCCTGCAGGCCCGCTACGACGAGATGTCCGCGGAGTACGAACAGGCGGTGCTGCAGAGCCAGGTGCTGCGGCTGGTGGAGGTGGGTGACACCGCCGGCGACGACCAGGCCGACAGCGGCACCAAGACGGCGGAGCGGGACACCGCGCAGTCCCTGCTGCGCAGCATCCTCGACCGCCGCGCCCAGTACGAGCACGCCCTCAACCGGCTGGAGGAGGGCACGTACGGCTTCTGCGAGGGCTGCACCTCGGCCATCCCCGTCGAGCGGCTGGAGATCTTCCCCTCCGCCACCACCTGCGTGCAGTGCAAGCAGAACCGGGAGCGCCGGGCGGCCTGACCTCCGGTTTCAGCGGCTGCGGGTCGGTCCGGGACGCGGTGAGGTCGACCGATGGGTGAGATCAGGGTCGGCACCGCCTCCTGGACCGACCGCACGCTGCTGGACTCCGGTTGGTACCCGCGGACGGCCGACACCCCCGAGAAGCGACTGGCGTACTACGCCCGCCAGTTTCCGCTGGTCGAGGTGGACGCCACCTACTACTCGCCGCCCGCCGAGCGGACGGCGAGGCTGTGGGCCGAGCGCACCCCGGCCGGCTTCACCTTCAACGTCAAGGCGTTCAGCCTGCTGACCGGGCACCCGACCCGGCCCAACGCGCTCTACAAGGATCTGCGCCCGGCGACGGAGAAGAAGAACCTGTACCCGGACGACCTGCCACCGCAGGCGTACGAGGAGGTCTGGACGCGCTTCCTCGCCGCGCTGGACCCGCTGGTCGAGGCGGGCAAGCTGGGCGCGCTGCTGTTCCAGTTCCCGCCCTGGTTCACCATCAAGCGCGACAACAAGCAGTACCTGCTGGAGGTCGCGAGGCGGTGCGCCCCGCTGCGCCCCGTCTACGAGTTCCGGCACGCCTCCTGGTTCGACGGCGACAACGCCGACGAGACCCTCTCCTTCCTGCGTGAGCACCGGCTCGCGTACGTCTGCGTGGACATGCCGCAGGGGCACCGCTCGTCGGTGCCCCCGGTGCTGGCCGCCACCGCGGACCTCGCGGTGGTCCGCTTCCACGGGCACAGCGACAAGTGGACCAGCCGCGACATCCACGAGAAGTTCGGCTACCGCTACTCCGACCGGGAGCTGCGCGACTGGGCGCCGAAGCTGCGCGAACTGGCCGACTCCACCAGCCAGACCCACGTGCTGATGAACAACTGCTACCGCGACTACGCGCAGACCAACGCCGCGACCCTCGCCGGGCTGCTCGACGCCGCCTGAACGGCGGCAGGCGCCCGGCTTTTCATCCCGTCCGGGTGAGGGTCGCTCACCCCGCCGCCGCGCAGCATGGACGGTGCGTGTGGTCGGCAGCGGCCACGCGAGGCGACACGACGGAGGTGGATGGTGATGACGGTTCGGGTGGTACCGGGTCGACGGCCCGGCGCCGTGCTGCACGTCGTCGGCACGTCCGCCGCCGCCCGGGGAGTGCCGCGCCCCGCCCGGGTCGGCCCGACCCGGCAGCCGCGTGGCCCGGTGGGGCCGCCGCGACGTGACGACGACCGACGGTGGGAGACCGACGTACGGGGGTGGAACGATGGCTGAGCAGCTGCATTCGGCGTTCGAGTCCTCGATGGACAAGACCAACCTGATCCTCAAGGAGATCGAGCAGGCCTACGGCTGGCCGAAGGAGCAACGCAACCAGTCCTACTGCGCGCTGCGCACCGTGCTGCACCTGCTGCGCGACCGGATGCCGGTGCAGGAGAGCGTGGAGTTCGCCGCGCAGCTGCCGGTGCTGGTGCGCGGGATCTACTTCGACGGCTGGAAGCCGCAGGACGTGCCGATCAAGCTCAACCGGGACGACTTCCTGCTGGAGGTCCGCCAGGGCTTCCCGTACGACGTCGAGGGAGGCCCGGAGCGCGTGGTGCAGGTGGTGCTGGACACCCTGCGCCGGCACGTGACCCAGGGCGAGTGGGACGACGTGAAGGCCACGATGCCCCGGGACATGGCGAACATCATTCCCTGACGCGCCGTCCCGTGGGCGACGGCCCGTTCCACCTCGGGTGGGGCGGGCCGTGCCGGCTGTCGAGGGCCGGGGGACCGGGCCCGGCGAAGCGCCGGTGTGAACCGGAACGGGCGTCTACGGTGGGGTTAGAGAAGATCGCGCGTGGGGTACCACCCGCTGCACGACGGAGACCCCGGCGCAACGGCGGGGCGGCACATCCCTAGGGAGCACCGATGGCACTCAACGACGACGACATGCAGACCACCAGCGGCGGCGGCCTCGAGGGCCCGGCCGACGGCGGTGCCACGCCGGGCCAGCAGGACGGTGGCGCCGACGGCGGTGCCGACCGCGGTGCCGAGCGCGGTGCCGACAAGGGGGCCGACCAGGGCGCGGAGGGTCCCGCCGACGGCGGTGCGACCCCCGGCCAGCACGACGGTGGTGCCGACGGCAGCGCGGAGGGCCCGGCCGACGGCGGTGCGACCCCGGGCCAGCACGACGGCGGCGCCGACGGCAGCGCCTGACGGATCGCCATGACTGACATCGACCCGCCGGGCGGCCACGGCCGCCCGGCGGTTCCGTCCGCGGCCGCCGCCGCGCTCGCCCGCTGCGTGTCGGTCGAGCAGGCGAAGTTCGCCGCCGCCCACTGGGGACGCACACCGCTGCTCTCCCGCGCCGACGAACTGCCCAACCCGGCCGGCTTCACCGACCTGCTCAGTCCCGCCGACGCCGACGAGCTGCTCAGCCGCCGCGGCCTGCGTACGCCGTTCCTGCGCATCGCCAAGGACGGTCAGCTCGTGCCGGCGACCCGCTTCACCGGCGGCGGCGGCGCGGGGGCCGAGATCGGCGACCAGGTCCTCGACGAGCGGGTGCTGGAGCTGTACGCCGACGGTGCCACCCTCGTCCTGCAGGGCCTGCACCGCACCTGGCCCGCGCTGGTCGACTTCGCCCGCGAGCTCGGCACCGCCGTCGGGCAGCCGTTGCAGGTCAACGCGTACCTGACCCCCGCCGGCAGCCAGGGCTTCGCCACCCACTACGACACCCACGACGTCTTCGTCCTGCAGGTCGACGGCCGCAAGCACTGGCGGATCCACCCGCCGGTGCTGCCCGACCCGCTGGAGAAGCAGCCGTGGGGCGGCCGGGCCGACGAGGTCGCCGCCACCGCCGACGGGCCCGCCGCGCTGGACGTGGTGCTCGCACCCGGCGACGCGCTCTACCTGCCCCGCGGCTGGCTGCACAGCGCGCAGGCCCAGGAGTCCAGCTCGCTGCACCTGACCGTCGGCGTACGGGCGCTGACCCGCTACGCCCTGGTCGAGGAACTGCTCGCCCTCGCCGCCGAGGACCAGCGGCTGCGCGCCACGCTGCCGTTCGGCGTCGACGTCGCCGACCCGGACGCGATCGAGCCGGAGCTGACGGAGACGGTGGAGGCGCTGCGCGACTGGCTGCTGCGGGCCGACCCGGCGGCGGTCGCCGGCCGGCTGCGGCAGCGGGCCTGGCCGGCCGCCCGGCCGGCGCCCATCCGGCCCCTGGCCCAGGCCGCCGCGCTGGCGACACTCGACGTCGACACCCGACTGGCCCCGCGACCCGGCCTACGGTGGCAGCTCGACCCGCGCGGGGACCGCGTCGCGCTGGTGCTGTTCGACCGCACGATCAGCCTGCCCGCGACGTGCGCGCCGGCCGTGCGTGCCCTGCTCGGCGCCGAATCCCTCCGGGTCGGCGACCTGCCGGGCCTCGACGACGACGCCGACCGGCTCACCCTGGCCCGCCGGCTGCTGCGCGAGGCGGTGCTGGTACCCGCCTGAGCCCGCCCACCGCCCCATCGCCGACGCGGCCCCGGCCGGGCCGTGCCATTTCGGCGCGGCCCGGCCGGCGGGCGCGGCCTTCCGAGCCGTGCCCGAGGAGGGGTCCGGCTCAGGCGGCGTCGACGGCCGCCACCGGGCGGACCTCGATCGGCAGGGTGGTCGCCCGGGACAGCTTCTCCGCCCAGCCCAACGCCGCGTCGAGATCCGGCACGGCGATCACCGTGAACCCGCCGATGTGCTCCTTGCCCTCGGCGAACGGGCCGTCCGTCAGCAACGTCTCGCCGTCGCGGACCCGGACCACGCGGGCGGTGTGCGCCAGTTCCAGGCCGGCGCCGAAGACCCAGACACCGCTGCCGCGCATCTCCTGGTTGACGGCCTCGACGTCCCGCATGATCGGCTCGAGGAACTCCGGCGGCGGCGGGGCGTCCCCGTCGGGCTGGATCACGTTGAGCACGAAGTTCCGCATCGCACGCTCCCTCTTGTCGGGTGGCCGGCATGACCCGGCCCTCTCCGTCTACACGAACGGCGGGCGGGCGGATCGACGACGCGCTGCGGCAGCCTTGCCCGCACCGGCCCGGCGACGGCGGATCAGCGACCGGCGACCAGCAGCGCGACGGTGGTGACGAGCCCGGCGGCGAGCACGACGGTCATCGGCCGCGGGCCGAGCACCGCGTGCCGGCGGTCGGCGAGGACCTTCGCCGGCACCAGACCGACCAGCGGCCCCAGCAGCGTCACCACCAGGGCCAGCACCGGCAGTCCGACCCCCAGCTCGCCGCCGTACCGCTCGCCCGCCGCCCGCGCCGCGCTTCCGAGGGCGTACGCGAGCACCGCCCCGGCCACCCCGCACAACGCCAGCAGCGGGTTGACCGAGCCCGGCAGGTCGCCCGGCTGGCGGGTGCGGTTGAGCAGCTCCCGCACCCCGGCCAGCAGCGGAGCCGGTCGACCCGTGGCACCGGGCACCGGCGCCGGTGGCCCGCCCGCCCGGCGGCCCGAGCCGCCCAGCCGACCACGCAGCGCCTGCCACAGGTCGGCGACCTCGGCGTCCACCCGCTCCTGCTCATCGCGGGCGTCGGCCAGCTCCCGCTCCGCGCGCCGCAGCTCGGCCTCCGCCTCGGCGACGGCCCGCTCGGCGGCGGCACACTGCTGGGCGTGCCAGGTGTGCGCCTCGGCCCGCTGCACGCGCACCCTCGCGCTCAACTCGGCCAGCCGACGGATCTGGGCCGCGTACGACTCACTGGTCACGGGTTCGTTCATCGCGCCGGCCCGTACGGAATGATGACCTGGCCGGTGCGGTGCACCGCCCGGTCGAAGAACAGCCCCCGCCAGGGGCGGGGATACCAGTCCGGCCCGCCGGTGCCCGGATACAGCGACGAGCCCAGCTCGCCGCCGTGGGCGTCCAGCGCCACCCAGGCGCCGATCTGGTCCGTCCGGGCCGCCGGCCCCCCCAGGTCGGCCCGCATCCGGGCGACACCCCGCCACCAGGCCAGCACGTGGGTACGCCGCTCCGGCCCGTCGTGCAGGATCCGGCGCAGCTCCTCCAGGCCGGTACGCCGCCCGATCCGCGTCGCCAACGTCCCCGCCGCCGCGTCGACGGCGAACAGCAGCAGGTAGTGCGGGATGCCCGGCGTGCCGAGCCCCTCGGCGGTCTCGACCATCAGCTCGCCGACGGTCTCCTCGTCGTACCAGGCGGCGTCGTCGGCGAGATCCTCGTAGAGGGACCGGGCGGCCGGGTCGGCGTCCGGGTCGAGGCAGGCGATGGAGAAACGCGCCGTGCCGGGGCGGTGCTGGCGGGCCAGGGAGCGGGCCGCCGCGTCGAGCACCGCGCACGCCTCGTCCACCCGGGTGCCGAGCACCGCCAGGTTGCGGCCGGGAGCCCGGGGCAGCCGCAGCGCCGCCGAGCGCGCCTGTACGTCGATGATCTCGCCGAGCAGCGCCACCGGCGTACGCGGGTGGCCGGTCTCCGGGGCGGCCAGCGCCCGGAAGTCCGGCGCCTCGGCGAGCTGGGGGATCGCGTCGCCGTCGAAGAGGCGGGCCGGTGCGGCGTCCTGCGGGCGCATCCGCCACAGCCGGTGCTGCAACCCGCTCCACGTCTCCCAGTCGCTGGCCGACGGGATCCGGGCCACCTGGTTGCCCTCGGCCATGCCCGACTCCGCGTTGACGACGGCGTGGTGGCGCGGCAGGGACTGGGCGGCGTCGTTGCGTTCGGCGAGGATCCGCAGGGCCTTCGGCAGCGCGATCCGCAACGTGAACTGCGCGACCAGCGCCGGACGACCCCACAGGGCCTCGATGCCGCGCACGTCCTGCGAGGCGAGCACCAGGTGGATGCCCTGGGAGCGGCCGCGTCGGGCCAGGTCCTCCAGCAGGTCGGCGGCCTCCCGGGCGACCACGTCCCGCCCCGCCAGCAGCATCTGGAACTCGTCGACCACCGCCACGATCCGCGGCCAGTGCCCCGTGGGGTCGACCGCGCGCAGCTCGGCGAGCTTGGTGACCTCGTGCTTCTTCGCCGCGTCGGCGCGCCGACGCAGCTCCTCGGCGAGGAAGCGCAGCAACGCCAGGCCGAACTCCCGGTCGGTGTTGACGTTGATCCCGACGAGCCGCATGTGCGGCAGCCAACTCGGGTCCCGGCGGCCCTTGGCGAACCGCGCGAAGGACACCCCCTCCTTGAAGTCCAACAGGTAGAACTCCAGCTCGGCGGGGGAGTAGCGGGCGGCCAGCGCGCCGATCCAGGCGAAGATCAGGTTTGTCTTGCCGGTGCCGGACGGGCCGCCGATCAGCGCGTGCGGCGGATAGTCGCCCAGTGTGAGCAGCACCGGCCGGCCGTGCGGGCCCTCGCCGATCGGGGCGGTCAGCCCGGTGGCGGAGTCCTCCCGCCACATCTGCTCCGGCGGCGGCAGCAGGTCGGTGAACGGGGTCGGGGCGGGGCCGGCGTTGACCCGCGCCGCCACGTCCCGGCAGGTCTCGGTGACCAGCACCGGCGGGGGCGGCGGGTCGAGGCGTACGGGCAGGCCGTTCGGCCCGCCGATCCGGGCGCCGTCGGCGTGCGCGCCCACCCGGGTCACGGTGGGATCCTCGGGCAGCGACACGCCCCGGACCACCAGGTGCACGCCGCAGGCCGCCCCGGTGCGGACCACCCGGTCGAGCTGCCCGCGCTCGTGCCGCGACAGCTCGTCGCCGCCCAGCAGCACCGCCACCCGCCACGGCTCGGGCCGGCGCCCGGTGACGGCGGCCAGCTCGCGTAACGAGCCGTACTCCCCGGCCAGCACCGTCTCGTTGATGCGGCGGATCTGCTCGACCAGGTCGTCGAGCAGCCGGGCCAGCCCGCCCGGGCCGACGAAGGTGAGCAGCCCGGCGGTGCCGAGGGGGGCGAACCCGGCGAGGCCGCCACCGAGGTGCTCGGGGTCGTAGCCGACCAGCCGGACGGCACCCGGGTCGGCCCGCCCGACGCCGCGCAGCAGCAGCGCCGACACCACCGCGTCGCAGCCCTCCCGGTCGTCGCCGGTCAGCTCGACATGGCCGGCGTCGAGCAGCGGCACCAGCGCCGGCACCGGTTCGGCGCCGGGGATGCGTACCGTGCCGATGCGCAGCGCGCCCGGTGCCTCGGCCCGTCGGGCCGGCGTGGGTCGCCACCGCGACCAGTCCGCCGAGGCGGCCCCGGGAGCCTCCCGCTGGGCCGCGTCCGCCGCCCGCCGGGCCAGTTCCGCGATCCGCGCGGCGTGCCGGTCGTCGATCTCGGCCAGCCGCCGGTCGCGCTGCGCGCCCACCCGCTCCGGCACGACCGCCGCGGCGCGGCGGACCTTCGCCAGGCGTTCCCGGGCCGTGGTCAGCTCGGCCTGTGCGGTCGACACCCGGGTCCGGGTCGCGCCGAGGGCCTCGCCCAGCATGCCCCGAACCCGGGTGACCAGCTGGTTGCGCCGGTCAGCCATCGACGCCCCGCCCGCGCGGATCCGCGCTGACGCCGGACGCCTGGCGGCCCGTGGGTGGGCTCGACCAGACGCGGCCGGCCGAGCCGGTCCGGCCCGGGGCTGGCCCGTCGTCGGCCGGGGCGCCCCGCCGGGCCGCCGCCTGGTCGCGGTTGTCGGGCGCTGCGCCGGGCCGGGCGGACGACGCCCGTTCCCGCGCTGCGGCCGCCTGGTCGTGGGCCGCCCCCGCCCGTTCCCGCGCGGCCGCGACCCGTTCCCGCGCGGCGGCCACCCGGCCCTTCGCGGCGTCGGCGCGGCGCTGCCACTCGGCGTCGTCCGCCCGGTCGCGGGCGGTCTCCGTCTGCCGCTCCCGCTCCGTGGCGGCACGTCGCTCCCGGGCGGTCTCGGCCTGCCGGGCCCGCTCGTCGTCGGTGGGCAGGTCCCGGCCGAGCCGGTCCAGCAGCACTCCGGTGAGCACCCCCGCGGTGACGGCCGGGTCGGCGGCGTGCGGCTGCTCCGTCTCGCCCCGTCGCGGCGGGGGCATCCGGCAGATCCGGGTGAGCAGGGTCTCCAGCACCGCCGGCGGCAGGCCGGGCAGCAGGTCCCGGACCCGGCCGTCCAGCTCGCGGCGTAACCGTCCCAGGTCCTCGGCGCGCGGCGGATGCCCGAGCAACTCCCCGGCCAGGTCGCGCAGCAGGGGCGGGGCCACCGCGGCCAGGCCGAGGCCGACGTCGGCGTGCGCGCGGCGCAGCTCGGTGTGCAGGCGGTCGCGGTCGCCGGCCCGGACCCCGCCGACGACCCGGCGCAGCAGCTCCCGGGCGTCACCGACCTTCTCGTCGGGCTGCTCCGGTGGACCCTCCCGGCCGCCGGTCAGCTCCGCCACCCGCACCGCCCACCAGCGGCGGGGTGCGGCCTCGGCGGCCGGCTCGGGTGCCGCGGCCTCCGGGGCCGCCTCGCGCGGCGCGTCGTGCGCGGGCCGGCGCTGCTGCTCCTGCGGCCCCGGGGTCGGGGAACCGTCGGCGGCCAACCCGATCGCGGCGAGGTACGCCGACAGCTGCTCCTGCGCGACGCGCAGCGCGTAGCCGGCGGTCTCGGCGTGCTCGGTGGCGGCCGACAGCTCCGGCACCCCCATCGGGTTGGCCGACTCCTGGCGGACCCAGCGCAGCCGCTCGGCGGCCAGCCCGAACTTCTCCAGCGCCAGCGCCAGCTGCGCGAGCGGCAGGTCATCGGCGGCGGCGCGGACCTGTGCGCCGACGTCCTCGACGATGGACACGACCCCGCCTCAGAGCGTCGCGACGTAGAGTTGCGCCTGCTCGACGGCGACGAGTGTCGCGGCGAGGCACTCCTCCAGCTCCTGGCTGGCCTGGGTCAGCGAGGACTGGGCCGCCTCGACCGTCTCGTGCCCGCTGCCCTCCAGCGCGCCGGCCAATGTCTGTTGCGCCTCGGCCAGCTTCTCGCCGGCCGCCTGCACGGCGCTCTGGCCGTCGCCGATCTGTTGGAGCGCGACATCGATGGCTGCCTTGAGCTCGGCGACGCTCGCCACGGCGAAACCTCCTGGGGGCGGGGAGGCCTCCATTAGAGCCTATCCCTCACGGTGAGAGAAACTTCCGACTGTCAGTGTTCCTGCCCCGCCGACCGGTTGTCGACCGGAAGCGCCGGTAGTCCGATCAGTGGGACCCGTCGGGCGGGGTCGCCCGGTCGCGCAGCCAGCGCGGCCCGTACACCTCGGCACCGTGCGCGGCGACGCGTTCGCGCAGCTCACGGTCGGCGGTGACGACCAGCCGCCGGCGCTGCGGCGCGGCGGTGACCAGGTCGACGACGGCGTCGTCCCCGGACCCGGGGGCGGCGACCACCCGGACCTCGGCCGTGCCCGGCACGTCCCGGGCCCGGCCCTCCACCACCAGCACCACCTCCACCGGCGGCGGCAGCCGCTGCGGCAGCCCGGTGGCGGCCACCGTGGCCAGCGAGTCGCGCAGCCGGGCGGTCGCGCCCGCGCGGTCACGCCACCAGCCGTCCGGGCGGGATCCCACCACGTTGGCGGCGTCCACGATCAGCAGCGGCGTCGTCGACTCCATACCGCCACCCTGCCATCCCACCCACCCCGCCCGCGAGGCGGAGGAAGGGTCCCTTCCGCCACCGCAGCGTGCCCTCGCCCCACCGGGCGGGTGGCGGGATTGTGGCGTTTGTCGGGCCGACCGCCGGGTAGCCCCTGGCGACCGTCGCGCCCGACTGCGGAGGACAGACATGATGGGACCCGGTGACTTCGGCTCCGACCCCTGGGACGAGTTCCTGGCCCGGTACTTCGGCCGGGGCGAGGGTGGGCGCCGACCCACGCACCGGGTCGACATCACCCGGCTGATGACCGCCGACGCCCGGGAGATGCTCGCCGACGCGGCCCGCCGGGCCGCCCAGCGGCAGAGCAGCGACCTCGACACCGACCACCTGCTCTGGGCCGCGCTGCAACGCGAACCGCTGCGCGACCTCGTCCGGCGCGCAGGCGCCGACCCGGACACGCTGCTCAACGCGCTCGGCGGGCGCGGCGAGGGCGCGCCGAGGGGCGAGGTGCCGCCGAACCTGTCGCTCACCCCGGCGGCCAAGCGGGCGTTGCTCGACGCCCACCAGCTGTCCCGGGCGATGGGCGCCAACTACATCGGCCCCGAGCACATCCTCATGGCGCTGCCGCTGAACCCGGAGTCCCCGGCCGGGCGGATGCTCGCCGCCGGGCGGATCCAGCCGGAGTCGTTGCAGGCCGCCAGCGCCGAGCGCGGGCCGATGACCGGGCCGAAGCCCGACCGGGGCACGCCCACCCTCGACCAGTACGGCCAGGACCTCACCGACCTGGCCCGCAACGACCAGATCGACCCGGTCATCGGCCGGGCCGACGAGATCGAGCAGGCCGTCGAGATCCTGTCCCGGCGGACGAAGAACAACCCGGTGCTGATCGGTGAGGCCGGTGTCGGCAAGACCGCGATCGTGGAGGGGCTGGCGGAGCGGATCTGCGACGGCGACGTGCCGCAGACGCTGCTCGGCAAGCGGGTGATCCAGCTCGACCTGGCCGGGCTGGTCGCCGGGACCCGGTACCGGGGCGACTTCGAGGAGCGGCTGAAGAAGGTCATCGACGAGATCCGGGCGCACCGCGAGGAGCTGATCGTCTTCCTGGACGAGATCCACACCCTGGTCGGCGCGGGCGGGGCGGGCAGCGAGGGCGGCATGGACGCCTCCAACATGCTCAAGCCGGCGCTGGCCCGGGGCGAGCTGCGGGTGATCGGCGCGACCACGCTGGACGAGTACCGCAAGAGCATCGAGAAGGACGCGGCGCTGGCCCGCCGGTTCCAGCCGGTGTTCGTGCCGGAGCCCACCGTCGACGACACCGTGCAGATCCTGCGCGGCCTGCGGGACCGGTACGAGGCCCACCACCAGGTGCGCTTCACCGACGAGGCGCTGGTGGCCGCAGCCGAGCTGTCCGACCGGTACGTCACCGACCGGTTCCTGCCGGACAAGGCGATCGACCTGATCGACCAGGCGGGCGCCCGGGTCCGGCTGCGGACCCGCACCCCCGCCTCCGACGTGCGGGAGCTGGAGACGCAGCTCGACGAGGTACGCCGCGACAAGGAGCAGGCCGTCGCCGACGAGCAGTACGAGAAGGCGTCCACGCTGCGCGACCGGCTCGCCGAGCTGGAGGAGCAGATCCGCCTGGCCCGGGGTGACGAGGGCGGCTCGTCGCAGGTGCCGGCCGTCGGGCCGCAGGAGATCGCCGAGGTGGTCTCCCGCGCCACCGGCATCCCGGTCAGCCAGCTCACCGAGGAGGAACGCGACCGGCTGCTGCGCCTGGAGGGGCACCTGCACGAGAAGGTGGTCGGCCAGCAGGACGCCGTCACCGCCGTCGCCGAGGCGGTCCGCCGGTCGCGTGCCGGGCTGGCCGACCCGGACCGCCCGATGGGCAGTTTCCTCTTCCTCGGGCCGACCGGCGTCGGCAAGACCGAGCTGGCCCGGGCCCTCGCGGAGTCGCTGTTCGGCGAGGCCGACCGGATGGTCCGGCTCGACATGAGCGAGTTCCAGGAACGGCACACGGTCAGCCGGCTCGTCGGCGCCCCGCCCGGGTACGTCGGCTACGAGGAGGCCGGCCAGCTCACGGAGGCGGTGCGCCGCCGCCCGTACGCGGTGGTGCTGCTCGACGAGATCGAGAAGGCCCACGCCGACGTGTTCAACATCCTGCTCCAGGTGCTCGACGAGGGGCGGCTCACCGACAGTCAGGGTCGGACGGTCAACTTCAAGAACACCGTACTGATCATGACGAGCAACCTGGGCTCGGAGCTGATCACCGGCGCCCAGCGCGCCGTCGGGTTCGGCACCGGCGCCGAGGGCAGCGACCAGGAGCGCGACGAGCTGCGCGAGCGGCTGATGCGCCGGCTCCAGGAGAACTTCCGGCCGGAGTTCCTCAACCGCATCGACGAGGTGATCATCTTCCGTCGGCTGGAGGCCGAGCAGCTGCGCCAGATCACGGGCCTGCTGCTGGAGGAGACCCGCCGCCGGCTGCACGCGCAGGACATCCAGGTCGACTTCACCACGCCCGCCATGGACTGGATCGCCGAGCACGGCTACCAGCCGGAGTTCGGCGCCCGGCCGCTGCGCCGGGTCATCCAGCGGGAGGTGGACAACCAGCTGTCCCGGATGCTGCTGGAGTCGGCGATCTCACCGAGCCAGAAGGTCACCGTGGACGCCCGCGACGGGCGGCTCGCCTTCGACGTGGCGGCCGGCGAGCGCGGCTACAGCCCGGCCGCGACGTCCCATCCCCGATGAGCGGAGGGCGGACATGACCGAACCCGAGGAGACCCACGACGAGAGCGACCGCACCGATCCGATCCTGGCCCCGCCGACCGCCAACCCCGCCCGGGTGCGGATGCCGCCGGGGGGCGCAGGCCAGCAGGGCGACGACCCCGAGCCGGCGGAGTCCGACCGCCGCCGAGAGGAGGGCTGATGGTACGCGAGCAGCGGCTCGAACCCGAGGTGGAGGTGCTCTGGGACGACTTCCACGCCCAGGTGAACGTCCCGTCGGAGCAGTTGCGGCAGTGGCTGCTGACCCGCGGCTCGGGCGAGGAGTCGTTCGGGCCCGACCCGGACCTCGACCTGCCCGGGTTGGGCCGGCGGATCCTGCGGGTGCTGACCAAACGCAAGGTCGACCTCACGCCCGAGGACATCCGGGTGATGCGGGACGCCATCGACGAGATCCAGACGCGGCTGGACGAGAAGCCGCCGCGCGGCAATGCCGACGACGAGTGGCGGCACGCCCTGCTCGATCTGGGCCACGACGTCCTCGTCGAGCGCTGACACCGCACGACTGGCGGCGCCCGGGGCCTCCCGGGCGCCGCTGGTCGTGCTCAGCGATCGTGGTCAGCCGTGCTCGCTCTCCAGGCTGCCGATCGTCAGGCCCGCGGCGTCGGCCGCCGCCTCACGGTCGGCGCGGGCCCGCTCCTCGCGGGTCAGCAGGTTGGCGTACTCGGTGATGTCCGCCGGGTCGGGCACGTCGGGCAGGCGACGCAGGAACGTCTCCACCTCGCGGGCGGCGGCGGTGTGCGTGGCGGCGGCCTGCCGGAGGATCTCCCGGTCGACGGCGGCGGGGTAGGGATCGGTCATGCCCGCCTGATACCCGGCGTCACGCCGTTCGCACCCCGTCGGCGTCGGCGGCCGTCAGCCCCCGTGCCCCGTAGGCCGGGTTGCGCAGCAGCCAGGACAGGTACTCCGGGTGGGCCGCCAGCGAGTCGGTGTACGCGGCCAGCGCGTTCTCCAGCACCAGGTCGGCGTCCCGGGCGGCGGGGGAGTCGGGGTGCCAGCCCAGCATCAGCCGCCAGCGTAGCGGCGTACCGGCGAGCATCCGGGTGACCAGCCCGGAGACCGGGCGGAAGGTGGCCTGGCAGAGCGCGATGGCCTCGCCCGAGTCCACCATGTCGATGCAGCAGCGCACGTCGGTCTCGTACACCTTGCGGGGGGTGAAGCCGGCGCGGGCGCAGGCGGCGGCGAAGCAGTCGCCGAAGCAGCCGTCGCCGGGCGCGGCGACCCACTGTTCGCCGCTGAGGTCCACCAGGCTCACCTCCGCCTGCCCGGCCAGCGGGTGGTGCTCCGGCAGCAGCACGAGGACCGGGTCGACCGCCACCTCCCGCCAGCTCAGCCCGAACTCGGCCGGTGGGGCCGCGTCGCCGCACACCCCGATCAGCGCGAAGTCCAGCCGCCCGCCGGCGACCAACTGGGCCAGCTCCTCGGCGGACCAGGAGGCGTGCGTGGTGATCTGGGCCGGTGGCGGCTCGGCGGCGAGGCGGTGCACCAGACGGCCGAGAATGGGGCTGTTCACCCCGCCGAACCGGTACCGGCGGGGCACGTCCGCGGCGCCGGCCAGCCGCGCCGCCTCGTCCTGCAGGCCCTTCATCGCCGGCAGCAGCACCCGGGCCCGGGCGAGCACCAGCTCGCCGAGGGCGGTCGGGCGGGCGCCCCGGCGGTCCCGTTCGAACAGCGGCCCGCCCAGGGTCCGCTCGATGCGCTGGAGCTGGGCGGTGAGTGCCGGCTGGGCCAGGCCGAGCGTCGATGCCGCCTTGGTCACGCTCCCCGTCTCCGCGATCGCGCAGACCACCCTCAGGTGTCGCAGCTCCAGATTCATACCGTGACGGTATGACCCCGTAGCGATCGACGGAAGGCCCTGAACGGATCAACGATCCCCGATGTGCTTCCGATCTGCCCGCCGCGCCGCGAACGGGCCCACCGGCTCAGGCCGGCGGCGGCTCGGTCAGGTCGGCCAGGTAGGTGGGTCGGCCGGTGACGGCGTCGCGCACCTTGTCGACCACACCCACGGCCGGCTCCACGACCCGGTTCCACGGAGGGCTCGCCGGGGTGCCGGGGTGCGGGCGCGTGGGGGCCGCCTCCTCGGCGATCTCCAACCGGTTGCCCAGCCGGATCAGCTCCTCGGCGGTGGCCACCTCGCGCAGCGCCGCGACCAGCGCGCCCGCCTCCTCGACGTGGCGGTGCACCCGTGCGGCGACGTCGGCGAGCCCGTCGCCGTCGAGTTCCCGCAGGGCGGTCAGCAGGGCCCGGTCGTCCGCGATGGCCCGGTCGATGCGGTCGGCGGCGTCGGGCAGGGCGGCGCGTACGGCGGGCAGCAGGTACTGCTCCTCGGCGGAGAGGTGCCGCGACAGCGCCGCCGTCAGCACCTCCAGGCCCCGCTCGGGGGCGGGCTCCGGGCCGGGGCCGGTGAGCCGCCCCAGCAACTCGCGCAGCTGCCGGTGCTCGGTGTCGAGGATGTCGGCGATGCTGCGCCCGCCCGGCCGGAAGCCGTCGTCCTCTCCGGTCGGCGGCAGCGGTGGCAGGGGAACGGTCATGGTGCCCTCCTCTGGTGGCGGGCGGAGCGTGTGGTGGGTAACGGTCGCGAGCGGCGGTACCCGGCTCCGTCGGCGGCGAAACCGTGCCCGGTCGCCCGCCGGCCGTGGACCCCGACGGGCCCCTGGCGGTGGCGAGCGCGGCGGCGCCGGGCGGAGCGGAGCCGGCCGTCGGGGCGGGACGACCGCGCCGGGCGGGGCCCTGGTATGAAGAAGCGTTGACATCCTCCCCGCCCTAAAGGGCGGGGATTTCCTGGGTCACCCCAAAGGTTTCCTGCTTCACCGACGGACGCCCCGTCCGAGAGGACTCTCGTTGAGGTCTTACACCGCCTCCACAGGCAATCACGGAGAGCCCCTCCGCGAGAATGTTGCGGGCCGCGTTGACGTCGCGGTCGTGGACAGTGCCGCACCGGCAGGTCCACGACCGCACGTTCAGCGGCATCCGCTCAGCGAGCGCACCACACGCCGAGCACAGCTTGGACGACGGGAACCAGCGGTCCACAACAACGAGGTTGCGGCCGTTCCAGTCGGCCTTGTATTCGAGCAGGGTGCGGAACTGCCGCCAAGCCGCGTCGCTGATAGCACGAGCCAGGCTGCGGTTTTTGACCATGTTGCGCACGGTCAGATCCTCGATCACGATCGTTTGGTTCTCACGAACGAGCCGAGTGGTCAACTTGTGCAGGTGATCCCGCCTGCGGTCGGTGATCCGGGCGTGCACGCGGGCGAGGTTGAGTCGGGCCTTGTCCCGGTTCGCGGAGCCCTTCTCCTTCTTGGACAGGTTCCGTTGGGCGCGGGCGAGCGCGGCCCGGTCACGGCGCTCATGCTTCGGGTTTACGACTTTCTCTCCGGTGGAGAGGGTCAGCAGGCTGTCAAGGCCGGCGTCAACGCCGACCATGCCCGAAGTGGGAACCTGCTCGATTCGGTCGTCGCACAGCAGCGACACGAACCAGCGACCGGCCGCGTCCTGCGACACGGTCACCGTGGACGGCTTCGCGCCCTCGGGCAGCGGCCGGGACCACACGATGTCCAGCGGCTCAGTCATCTTCGCCAGGGTGAGCCGGCCGTCGCGGTAGCGGAACCCGCTGGTGGTGTACTCCGCCGACCGGCGCGACTTCTTCTTGCTCTTGAAGCTCGGGTACCGGGCTCGTTTGGCGAAGAAGTTCGTGAACGCGACTTGCAGGTGCCGCAGGCACTGTTGCAACGGCACCGACGACACCTCGCTGAGGAAGGCAAGGTCGTCGGTTTTCTTCCACGTGGTCAACATCGCCGACGTGGCGTTGTAGTTGACCCGTTCCTGGCGCAGCGTCCACGCCTCGGTGCGGGCCTGCAACGCCATGTTGTAAACCAGCCGGACACACCCGAACGTGCGGGCAAGCTCGGAAACCTGCGCGTCGGTCGGGTAGAAGCGGAACTTGAACGCCCGCTTCACGGTCTTGGTCACGTCTCACAATCTAGCAAGCTAGCCAGTAAGCCTTGCGGTGGCATGCGAGTGGACGCCCATCCGCCTTGGCGGCGGATGGGCTTTTCCTGCCCTGCTCCGCAGGGGCTCCGTTTCCTCTCCGGCCTGAAGGCCGAAGTATCCACGGAAGGAATCCGATGACGAGCGACGCCTCCGCCCGACCCGACCCGACCGGCGAGGTCGTCGACCTCTGCCGCGACCTCCTGCGGATCGACACCACCAACACCGGGGACAACGACACCAGCGCCGGGGAACGCCTCGCCGCCGAGTACGTGGCGGAGAAGCTGGCCGAGGTGGGCGTCGAGCCGGTGATCCACGAGTCGGCGCCCGGTCGGGCCAACCTGGTCGCCCGCATCCCGGGCACCGACCCGAGCCGCGGGGCGCTGCTGGTGCACGGCCACCTCGACGTCGTACCGGCCGACGCCGACGAGTGGTCGGTGCACCCGTTCTCCGGGGAACTGCGTGACGGCTACCTGTGGGGCCGGGGCGCCATCGACATGAAGGACTTCGACGCGATGGTGCTGGCCGTGGTGCGGCACTGGCAACGCACCGGGGTGCGCCCGCCCCGCGACATCGTCCTCGCGTACACAGCCGACGAGGAGGCGGGCAGCGACTACGGCGCGCACTTCCTGGTCCAGCGGCACCGCGGGTTGCTCGACGGCTGCACCGAGGCGATCGGCGAGGTCGGCGGCTTCTCCTACTCGGTCAACGAGAACCAGCGGCTCTACCTGATCGAGACCGCCGAGAAGGGCATCGACTGGCTGCGCCTGCACGCGCGGGGCCGCCCCGGGCACGGCTCGATGATCCACGACGACAACGCGGTCACCGCGCTCGCCGAGGCCGTGGCCCGGATCGGTCGGCACCGCTTTCCCGTGGTGGTGACCGACACCGTACGGGCGTTCCTGGAGGAGGTCTCCGACCTGCTCGGCATCGAGCTGGACCCGGAGGACCCGGAGACGGCCATCGCCAAGCTCGGGCCGATCGCCAACATCATCGGCGCGACGATCCGCAACACCGCCAACCCGACCCGGCTCGCGGCCGGGTACAAGGACAACGTGATCCCGGGCCGCGCCACCGCCACCATCGACTGCCGCAGCCTGCCCGGGCAGTCGGAGCTGCTGGAGCGGCAGCTGCACGAGCTGGTCGGCCCGGACATCGCCATCGAGTACCTCCAGCGTCAGCCGGCGCTGGAGACCACGTTCGACGGTGACCTGGTCGACGCGATGTCCGCCGCGCTGCGCGCGGAGGACCCGGGGGCGCACCCGGTGCCGTACATGCTCTCCGGCGGCACCGACGCCAAGGCGTTCTCGCAGCTCGGCATCCGCTGCTTCGGCTTCGCGCCGCTGCGGCTGCCCGCCGACCTGAACTTCTCCGCGTTGTTCCACGGCATCGACGAGCGGGTTCCGGTGGACGGACTACAGTTCGGCGTGCGGGTTCTCGACCGGTTCCTCCGCACCTGCTAGCCCCCGCCAGGCACCTCCGGCGGGAACCTCTGATCGTGAAGGGACTGACCCACATGACCGACCAGCACGGTGAGCTGGACGCCGCCCTCGAGCGCGTGATCGACGCGGCCCGTCACCACCTGGCCGCCGTCCGGGCCGCGCAGGGCCGCATCGACGACGACGACGTCTGGCAGGCGTACGTCGCGCTGAACAACGCGTCCTTCGCGTACGACGAGCAACTCCTGGACGCCTTCGGCGAGGTCACCCCCTGGGACGTCGAGTCGATCGACCCGGACGAGGCCGACCAGCGCTTCGGCGCCGTGGAGGGCGCGGAGCCCACCGACCCGCACCCGCGGGTCGTCTCGGTGCGGCAGCGGCGTGACTACCGGGTGCCGAGCGTGTCGGCGCTGATCCGGGTCGCCGAGGCGGCCCGGCGGGAGAGCACCCCGGCCGAGGACGAGCCGGAGCCCGTGGAGGGGGTCGGCGAGGCCGTGCTGGAGCTGCTCCAGAGCGGCGACGGCTCGCTCGGCGCGCTGGACGTGCCGGAGCTGGAGGCGCTCGACGGCGTGGTGATGGTCAGCGAGGTCGGCACGCCGGTCGACCTGGAGTCCTTCGACGACGACGACCCGGTGGGCCCGTTCCAGCCGGCCGCCGACGACCGGCTGGTCGGCCGGCTCGACGAGCACCCGTTCATGGAACTCGACGAGGAGCACGACCACGTCCACTAGGCGCTGACGGCACGCCCGCCACGCGGCGAAGGCCCGGGGCCCGACCTGATGGTCGGCCCCGGGCCTTCTGTCGTGTTCAGTACGACAGGCCGGGCTGCGGCTGGTTGACCCGGCGGCGACGCAGCATGACCTGCCGCGTGCCGTCGCGGTACAGCCGTACCCGCGCCAACTCCCACCCGGAGAACTCCGCCTGGATCGCCAACTGCGCCGCGGCGGTCAACCGGTCGACGTTCGGCGGCAGCCGCAGCGGCGCGTACTCGTAGTCCATGGGATCCATGCTGCCCAGCCGGCCGGCCGTCCGCCACCCCCTCGCCGCCGCCACCGGGCGGGGCGTCGCGCGCGCGGCGCCCGACCCGGTCGCGCGGGGCGTCGGGAGAGATTGCCGAACCGATTGACAATCGATAGGTTGCGAGCGATAGTCGATGCATGTTGAACGAGCATCGAGCGGTGGCGCCGCTCAGAGTGTTCCTCGTGGTGCTGTTCGGGATCCTGGTCATGCTTCAGGCCTTCTCGCTGCCCGGGCAGTTCGCGCACATGGCCGAGGAGTCCCCCGACCTCGCCTACCTCAGGTGGCCGATGACCGCCGTCGCGGTCTTCTGGGTGCTGTGCGTCCAGGTCGTGATCGTGGCCACCTGGCGGCTGCTCACCATGGTCAGGAACGACCGCATCTTCAGCGACGCCGCCCTGGCGTGGGTGGACACGATCGTGTGGGCGGTCGTGGCCGCCTGGGTGGTGCTGCTGGGCGTGTTCCTCTACGTCGGCTTCAACGCGTCCGACCCCGGGCTGCCGCTGCTGCTGTTCCTGCTGCTGGTGGGCGTGGCCGTGCTGGGCCTGCTGATGGTCGTCATGCGCGCGCTGCTGCGGCAGGCCACGACGCTGCGGACCGACATGGAAGCGGTGATCTGATGCCCATCGTCGTCCGCATCGACGTGGAACTGGCGAAGCGCAAGATGAGCGTGGGCGAGTTCGCCGAGCGCGTCGGTCTCACCCCGGCGAACGTGGCGGTGCTCAAGAACGGCCGTGCCAAGGCCGTCCGGTTCAGCACCCTGGAGGCCATGTGCCGGGTGCTCGACTGCCAGCCCGGCGACCTGCTCGAATGGGTGGAGGAGACGCCATGAGGTATCTGCTCGCCGTTCTCGCCGGCGCGCTCGGTGTCGCCGGCGTGGTGCTCGGGGAGGCGGACGACTCGCCGGGCCTCCAACTCCTGGGCGGTCTGCTCGTCGTCGGCGCGGTCGCGTTCGGCGTACGGATCGCGCGGCGCGGCAGGTAGCGCGACCGGAAACGGGCCGGTCAGCCGGCGGGCGGATTCGCCGCCAGCAGGGCGGCCAGCGACGACGCGCCGAGGGCCAGGGCGCGCGGGGTGCCCGCGTCCACCACCAGCCCCCACGCCGGGTCCGGCCAGTCCGCGAGCAGGTCCGCGCAGGGCACGGCGACGAACGGCACGCCCTCCCCGGCGAACGCGGTCAGCGCGTCCGGGGAGGTGAAGACGGGCAGCAGCGGCGCGCCCGTCGGGTCGGTGACGATCGTCCACGGCACGTCGCCGTCCGGCCCCGGCTCCGCCGCCAGCGGTACGCAGACGGCCGAGGCGGCCAGGATGCCGAGGTAGCCGGGCAGGTCCCGCCGCGCGCCGGCCTCGTCGAGCAGGTCCAGCACGGACGGGCCCGGAGGAGGCGGGGCGGGCGCCCGCACGGGGTGCGCAGCGGATTCCACCACGCCCGCGCCGGGCTGCGCGGATGCCCCGGCGGGCGCGACCGGCTCCGCGGAATCGCTGGCGGGCACGCCGGGGTGCGCGACGGGCGCGGCGGGTTCCGTGGCGTCCGCGACGGGCGCGGCGGGTCTCGCGGCCCGGCCGCGCGGCATCGTCGGCTCCGGCCGCACCCGGGGGCCGGTGGGCGGCAGGACCTGGCAGGACAGCGCGCCGGGCTCCGTGGTGAGAACCACGGCGGCGGTCTGCGCCGCGAACCCGCTCCACCAGCGCAGCCCCTCGGCGGTGCGGGGCGTCTCGTACCACCAGCCGCCGGCCCCGCGCGGCGCCTGCCAGCCGAGTTCGGCCAGGCGTCGCTCGTCGTAGGGCGGGCAGATCCCGCGCACGGAGTTCCGCCGCACCATCAGGTGCAGCCGGCGGGGGCCGGCGGCGAGCTCCAGGTCGGTGTCGTGGTCGCAGCCCGACAGCGTGTCGTGGAGCCGGGCGACGACGTCGGGCCAGCCCGACGAGGTCATGCCGGCGGCCCCGCGAGGCGGCCGTCGAGTCGCCCGAGCCGTCCCATGGCCTCCTCCAGCCGGCCGAGGGAGGCGAAGTCGCCGGGGGCGCCGAAGAGCCCGTTCAGGTCCGCGCCGAGCGTCGCGTCGAGACCTTCGGTGCGCTCGCCGAGCTGCGCGGTCGCCGCGGCGCGGGCCTGCCGGTACGCCTGGAGCACCATCGCCGCGAGATCCTCCGTGCCCGCCCGCAGCGCCGTCGGCGCGAGGCTCAGGTCGGTGAGCGCGCCGGTGGGGTCGACGGTCGCGGACACCAGGCCGCTGTCGTCGGTGGCCGTGGCGGTCAGCTCGTCGAGGTCGTCGGTGAGCCCGGCGAAGCGACGCTCGATGTCGGCGAGCCGTCCGGCGAGGGCGTCGAACGCGGACAGCGGGTCTGACATGAGAACCTCCCGTGCGCGGTGTCTTCCGGGGTGGCGGCTGGCGGCGACATGATCGTATCGTCGTCCCGCCGGGCGAACGGGGGAGGAACGGCGTGCCTGACATCGACGTCGACGTGCAGGCGGTACGTCGGCTGGAGGCGGCGGCGAAGCGGGTGGCCACCTCGCTGAGCGCGCTGGAGAGCCACATCGCGTCCGCCGGCGACATACCGGACGGGGCCTTCGGGCACCTGCCGTTCGTCAGCGACATGCTCCGCGACAAGTACGCCGAGCAGGTCACCGGCGGGGTGGAGCTGTTCCGCTCCGGCCACGACGCGTTCGAGCGGGTCGGCGGCACGCTGGGCGCCACGGCCGAGGCGTACGAGCGCACCGAGCAGGACATCGACGCCTCCTTCCGCGCCATCGGCGCCGGGATGACCCGGTGAGCGGGCCCGCAGGCACCGCCGTCGAACTCTGGAACGGCATCGACAACGCCCTCTCCGGCGTGGACAAGGCGGTGGATGCCGTCTGCCGTACCCTCGCCTGGCCGCTCATCCAGCTCGTCGACCTCGTCGACGGCGAACCGGCCGCGCTGCGCGCCAAGGCCACCGAGTGGGACACCCTCGCCGGCCAGGTGCGGGAGCTGGCCATGAACCACCGCGGCGTACGCGAGGCCGAGCAGGCCGCCTGGCGCTCCCCGTCCGGCGCGGCGTACGGGCGGCGGATGGCCGAGGTCGAGCAGCAACTGCTGGACGTCGCCGAACAGTTCGCCGCCACGGCCGAGTACCTGCGTGGCGTGGCCGACGCGCTGCAGACCGTGCACGACGTCCTGGTCGACATCTGCGTCGAGTTCGTCAACTTCCTGCTGGTGACCCTGGTCACCGCGTTGCTGATGGCGCCCTTCACCGCCGGGGCGTCCTGGGCGGCCGGGATGGCGCTCGGGGTCACCCGGGGCATGATCGCGCTCGCTCGGATGCTGAAGATCATCCGGCCGCTGGCGGCGCACCTGCAGAAGGTCATCCGGCTGCTGCAACGGGTCCTGCTGCACCTGCGCAAGCTGCGCAACCACCTGGACAAGCTGGTCGACAAGCAGAAGGCGCTGCGGGCCGGCCAGAAGTACGCCGACCGGCGCCGCGCCGCCGGCGCCGCCGACAAGTGGCACCACCGGTTCACCGACCCGGCGAAGGGCACCTGGAAGCTCGGCAAGTCCGGCACGCCGTTCGACATGAGCACGTTCGAGCGGCTCGGGGCGCTGCGGGCGCACGGCATGGCCGACGGGGCGCGCATGATCGGCCGGGACTGGGTCACCAACCTGCCGTGGAACATCCCGAACTCCGTCGTGCACGGCGTCACCTGGGGCACCGTGGCGACGGTCTCCGGCCTGTCGGTGCCCGGCACGGAGCGGGTCGGTGACAAGGTCGACGCGGCGGTACGGGGTGGCGCCGAGTGGATCGACCAGAATGTCTTCGGGCAGCCGCCGGCGCAGGAGCCGGCCGGCAGGTGACGGCCGATCGAGGGGGTGCGCGGTGTCCGAGGGGCGCAGCCGGCTGGGCCGGCTGACCGACGCGGTGCTGGGGGGTGCGCGCGCCGCCCGGGACAAGGCCCGGGAGCTGCGCGACGAGTTCCGCACCACCGACGAGCCCGAGCGCGCCCTCGTCGCGCCCCTGCTGCCCGGCGAGGAGATCCGCTACGTCGGCCTGGCGCCGGTACGGGCCCCGGAGACCCACCGGGCCGGCAGCCAGCTCGCCGACCGGGTGCACGCGGAACTGGCCGAGGCGCTCGACCCGCGTGCGCTGTTCGGGCTGCTCAACATCGTCAACCCGGTCGCCTGGGTCGACGCCGTGATGACGCCCGTACGCGTAGCCGCCGGCGTCCTGCTGCTGCCCGGCAAGGCCGCCGTCCTCGCCGCGGGCACGCCGGAGGCGGCCGAGCCGGAGCCGGCGCCGGGATCGGCGCCCCGGGAGCCGCTGCCGCTCACCGCCGAGCAGGAGGCGTTCCGGGCCCTGTTCCGGCTCAGCCGCCACCGACCGCTGGCCGACCAGCTCGCCGAGATCGCCTACCGGCGGCGGTACGTCTTCAGCGGCGACCTGGCCACGCTCGCCGGCAGCCTGCTGCTCTTCCTCGAGCGCTACACCGGCACCCCGCTGGCCGTCACCGACACCCACCTGCACCTGCTGCGGATGGGCCGCCGCCCCGACCCCGACCGCGAGGACCGGCGGCGTCCGCAGGTGCTGTGGAGCGTGCCGCGGCAGCGCGTCGCCCGCATCGACTCCGAGCACGGGGCCCGCCTGGTGCAGTTCCCGTCCACCATCGTGTTCGACGACGGCTCCTGGATCCGGATCGTCAACCCGGCCACCCGCGACGACCAGTCCCGCTTCCTCACCGCCGTACGCGATCTTCCCGGCCAGCGCCCCACGGCCTGACCGCACGCGCACCCCCGGGCCGGGGTCAGCCGTCGCGCTCGGGGTAGCCCACGGGTACGGCCGACACGTCGTCCAGCGCGGTGACGATCTCCTCGGGCAGGGTCATCCGCTCGACCTGGAGCGCGCCGAGCAGCTGCCCGACCGTCCGCGCGCCGAGGATCGGGGCCACCACCCCGGGCCGGTCGCGGATCCACGCCAGCGCCACCTCCGTCGGGGAGACGCCCAGCCCGCCCGCGGCGATGGCCACCGCCTCCACGATGCTGGAGCAGCGGGGCTCCAGGTAGGTGGCGACGAACCGCTCGAAGTGCGCCGAGGCCGCCCGCGAGTCGGCGGGCCGGCCGTGCCGGTACTTGCCGGTGAGGACCCCGCGACCCAGCGGCGACCAGGGCAGCACGCCCAGCCCGAGGGCCTCGCAGGCGGGCAGCACCTCCCGCTCCACGCCCCGCTCCAGCAGCGAGTACTCCACCTGTGCCGCCACCACCGGCGCGCGCCCCGGCCAGGCGCTCTGCCAGGCCGCCGCCCGCGCGGTCTGCCAACCGGCGAAGTTCGACACGCCGACGTAGCGGACCCGGCCGCTGGCCACCGCGTGGTCGAGCGCCGCGAGGGTCTCCTCCAGCGGGGTGTCGGCGTCGTAGCCGTGCAGCTGGAACAGGTCGACGTGGTCGGTGCCGAGCCGGCGCAGCGAGGCGTCCAGGGTGCGCAGCAGGTGCCCACGGGAGCCGTCCCGCCGCCGGCCGCTGCCCGGGCGCAGCCCCGCCTTGGTGGCGATCAACAGTTCCTCGCGCGGCACCAGCGTGCCCAGCAGCGACCCGATCACCGACTCGGCGTCGCCGTCGCCGTAGACGTCGGCGGTGTCGATGAGGTTGCCGCCCGCGTCGAGGTAACTCTTCAGCTGGGCGGCCGCATCGTCGGCGTCGGTGTCCCGGCCCCAGGTCATGGTGCCGAGCGCGAGCCGCGAAACCGCCAGCCCGCTTCGGCCGAGCGGTCGCTGTTGCATGGGTGAACCTTATTTCGAACCGCGGTCCGCCGATATCCTCGCCGCCGTCAAGTGTGTCGGGCGCGTCGCTTTTCCGACCGTCCGGACGCCGTTCGGGTGGTGGTGACCGGTGGACGGGCCTCCTTCCGGCATTGCGTAACCTGATGCGACCTGTGGTGCGGATGGGGGAGGACCTAGTGCGACTCGGGCTCAGCCTCGGATACCAGACAGCATGGAGCACACCGGCCGATCACCTGGCCTTCGCCCAGGAGGCGGACCGGCTCGGCTACTCGGTGGTGTGGGCGGCGGAGGCCTACGGCTCCGACTCGCCGAGCATGCTCTCCTGGATGGCCGGGCAGACGGAACGGATCGACCTGGGCAGCGCGGTGATGCAGATCCCCGCCCGTACCCCGGCGATGACCGCGATGACCGCGGCGACCATCGACGCGCTCTCCGGCGGCCGGTTCCGGCTCGGCCTCGGCGTGTCCGGCCCGCAGGTCTCCGAGGGCTGGCACGGCGTGCGGTTCGGCAAGCCGCTCGCGCGGACCCGCGAGTTCGTGGACATCGTGAAGCTGGCCGTCGCCCGCAAGTCCGTCGCGTACGACGGCGAGTTCTACACGCTGCCGCTGCCCGACGGCCCGGGCAAGGCGCTGAAGCTGGGCTTCCACCCGCCGCGCGAGCACATCCCGATCTACCTCGCCGCTGTCGGCCCGAAGAACCTGGAACTGGCCGGCGAGATCGCCGACGGCTGGCTGGCGATCTTCTACAGCCCGGAGTTCGCCGAGGAGCAGCTGGCGTCGGTGCGCGCCGGGCGGGCGAAGGTCGGCAAGGAACTCGCCGGCTTCGACGTGGTCCCGTCGGTGCCCGTGGTGGTCGGCGACGACGTCGCCACCTGCGCCGAGCTGGTGCGCTGGTACGCGGCCCTCTACGTCGGCGGCATGGGCAGCCGTCAGCAGAACTTCTACAACCAGCTCGCCACCCGGATGGGCTACGGCGACGCCGCCCGCGAGGTGCAGGACCTCTACCTGGCCAAGCGGCAGCGCGACGCCGCCGCCGCGGTGCCGCTGGAGTTCATCGACCGCACCTCGCTGCTGGGTCCGAAGGAGCGCATCGCCGAGCGGATGCGGGAGTACGCCGCCTCCGGCGTCACCACCCTCTCCGTGACCCTTTTCGTCGGCGACCGGGACAGCGGTGTGCAGACCCTGCGTACCGTCGCCGAGGCGCTGGACCTCTCGGGAGTCGGCGAGTGACCTGGATCGAGGCCATCGTCCTGGGCATCGTCCAGGGACTGACCGAGTTCCTCCCGGTCAGCTCGTCCGGTCACCTGCGGATCACCTCGGCGATCTTCTTCGACCAGGACGCCGGGGCGTCGTTCACGGCGGTCACCCAGTTGGGCACCGAGGCGGCGGTGCTGATCTACTTCGCGAAGGACATCTGGCGCATCACCCGTACGTGGCTGGTCGGTATCCGGGACAAGTCGGTGCGTTCCAGCCTCGACTACCGGATGGGCTGGTACGTCATCGTAGGCTCGATCCCGATCGGGCTGTTCGGGTTCCTGTTCAAGGACCAGATCCGTACCGCCGGGCGCAACCTGTGGCTGGTGGCGACCACGCTGATCGTGTTCGCGTTCGTGCTGGCGTTCGCGGAGTACTGGGGGCGGCAGACCCGCACCCTGGAGAACTTCAGGATGCGCGACGGCGTGGTGATGGGCTTCGCCCAGGCGATGGCGCTCATCCCGGGGGTGTCCCGCTCCGGCGGCACGCTCACCGCCGGGCTGTTCCTCAACCTCACCCGGGAGGCCGCGGCGCGTTACTCGTTCCTGCTGGCCATCCCGGCGGTGGTGATGTCCGGGATCTTCAGCGTCGGTGACGTCTTCGAACCGGCGGCCCCCGGCACGTCGGTGCCGAGCCTGGCCCAGATGATCATCGCGACCATCATCGCCTTCGGCGTCGGCTACGCGGCCATCGCCTGGCTGCTGCGCTACGTCGCCCACCACACCCTGTACGTCTTCGTGCTGTACCGGGTCGCGGTGGGCACCCTGGTGCTCGCCCTGCTGATGACGGGCACCATCAGCGCCACCTGATCCGCCCGCACAAGCCGGCCCCCGGACCCCGCAGCGGGTACGGGGGCCGCAGCTTGTCGTTTGGACCTATCCGGCACAAGTGGGACTTCTCGGCTATAGCCTCAGGGTGTCGCGCCATCTCGGGAGGGGATCGCCTGTAGCTCGCGCGGGAGGGAGGGCGCCGTGTCTGCCAGCGGCGGCCAGCGACGCGGGCGGGGGCGGCCACCGAGGCGGAACCTCGTCGCGGTCCTCTCCGTCGTCGTCCTCTCCGGTGCCTTCTTCGGCTACGACCAGGGCGTCATCAGCGGGGCGCTGCGCGACATCCGCCGGACCTTCCAGGCCGACACCTTCGCCGTCGAGGTGGCGGCGAGCTGGGTGACCCCCGGGGCGCTGGTGGGGGCGCTGCTCGGTGGTCACCTCGCGGATCGGATCGGCCGCCGCGGGGCGCTCCGGGTCGCGGCGGCCGCGTTCGTGGCGGGCACGATCCTGCAAGCGGCCGCGCCGGTGCTGGGGGTCCTGTTCGGGGCGAGGCTGATCCTGGGGCTGGGCATCGGGGTGGCGTCGGTCGCCGGGCCGATGTACGCGGCGGAGGCCGCGCCGGAACGCATCCGGGGCAGCCTGCTGGCCGTGTACCAGTTCTCCACCACGTTCGCCATCTTCATCGGCTACCTGGCCGACGAGCTGTTCGAGTCGGGCGGTTCCTGGCGCTATCTGCTGGGCGCGGCGGCGCTGCTGGGCGTCGCCCTGGCACTCGTCACCACCGTGATCCCGGACTCCGCCGTCTGGTACCTCAAGCGGGGAGACAAGCGCCGGGCGGAGGCGTCGCTGAAGGCGACCACGCCGGCGCAGAAGGTGCCGCAGCGACTGCACGCTGTCGAGGAGGGACTCACGGCGGGGCAGGCGGGCTGGCGGGAGGTGCTCTCGCGGCGGTGGCGGCGACCGCTGGCGCTCGGCGTCGGCCTGGCCCTGTTCCAGCAGTTGACCGGCATCAACGGGATCATCTACTACGCGGACCCGATCTTCTCGGCGGCGGGCTTCCACACCCCGCAGGAGCAGCTCACCGCGACCACCTGGGCGATCGGCGGGGTCGATTCGCTCTTCACGCTGGTCGCGGTCGCCTTCCTGGACCGGCTCGGCCGTCGTCCGTTGCTGCTGGTCGGGCTGCTGGGCATGGCGGTCTCGCTCGTGGTGGTCAGTCTCAGCTTCGCGCAGCTGGGGCCGGGCGCGGGGCGGGCCGCGGCGGCCGGGCACCAGCCCACCGACGCGGGCGTCTTCCTGCTGGTCGGCGTGGTCATGTTCGTCGCGTTCTACGCCATGTCGATCGGGCCGGCCGCGTGGACCGTGATCAACGAGATCTTCCCGGGACACATCCGGGGCCGGTGCGTGGCGATCGCCTCCGCCACGCACTGGGGTACGGAGTACCTCGTCACGCAGTTCTTCCTGAACATGCTCAGCGCCCTGGGGCGATCCGGGGTGTTCGCGCTCTTCGCCGGCACCTGTGTGATCGGCTTCCTGTTCCTCTGGCGGTACCTGCCGGAGACGAAGGGCAGGACCCTCGAGGAGATCCAGCAGATGTGGGCCGCCGGTGGGCGCGCCCGGCGCTCCCGCGGCGGCGCCGACCGCTCCGGCTGATCGGCGGACGCGTCGATACGGGACGCGGAGTTGCGTGATTCCGGTCCGCACCGGCAGCGCAAAGCGTACGGTCCTACTCGAAGCGACATTTAACCGGCGTAGCGGACATACTGGTCAAGCTGAGCTGCCGGTGCCAAGGCCGAGCCGAGTCCGTCCGGCCCGGCCGGTCGCCCCCGATCGACAGTCGCGAAGGACCCGAACAGTGCATCTGACACCGAAGGAATTCGACAAGCTCACGATCCTCTCGATGGCCGTCGTCGCCAACGCCCGCAAGGCCAGAGGGATCAAGCTCAACCACCCCGAGGCCGTCGCGGTGATCTGCGCCGCCGCGCTCGAGGGGGCCCGGGAGGGCAAGACCGTCGAAGAGGTCATGAACGAGGCCCGCAGCACACTGAGCGCCGACGACGTGATGCCGGGCGTGCCGGACATGTTGCCCATGGTGCAGGTCGAGGCGGTCTTCACCGACGGTTCCCGACTGGTCACCGTGCACTCACCGATCCGGTAGGCGCAGGAGTCCGGACGCGATCTTCGAGAAAGGCGGAGCAGAGATGGCCAAGCAGCATCCCGGCCCCAACTCCAAGCACGTGCGGCCCATCGGCGGCTACGTGCTCAGCGACCAGCCGCTGGAGTTGAACGCGGGCCGGCCGGTCACGGAAGTCGTCGTGCAGAACACCGGCGACCGGCCGATCCAGGTCGGCTCGCACTTCCACTTCTTCGAGGCCAACCGGATGCTCGCCTTCGACCGCGAGGCGGCGTTCGGCAGGCGGCTCAACATCCCGGCGACGACGTCCATCCGCTTCGAGCCGGGCGACAAGAAGACCGTGCAGCTCATTCCCTTCGGCGGGCAGCAGCGCGTCTACGGGTTCAACGGGCTGGTGCAGGGCTGGAGCGGAAGCGAGTCGATGCCCAGCTACCGGCCGGACCGGACGGCGGCGATCCACAACGCCAAGACCCGGGGCTTCAAGTTCGGCCCGGAACAGCAGGAGAAGCCCGAGCAACAGGACAAGCCCGAGGGCAAGAAGAAGTAGGTCCACTATCCCGCAGGGCTGCCAGCCTCGGGCAGGAGAGAAGAACAGATGAGCCAGATCTCCCGGCAAGAGTATTCCGGAATGTACGGCCCCACGACGGGCGACCAGATCCGCCTCGGCGACACGGATCTCTACATCGAGATCGAGAAGGACCTGCGGGTCCTGGGCGACGAGGTGATGTACGGCGGCGGCAAGACCCTGCGCGACGGCATGGGGGTGCACAACCAGTACACCAACGCCGAGGGGGGCCTGGACCTGGTCATCACCAACGTGACCATCCTCGACGCGACCCTCGGCGTGGTCAAGGCCGACGTCGGGGTCAAGGACGGCAAGATCGCCGGCATCGGCAAGGCCGGCAACCCGAACATCATGGACGGGGTCACCCCCGAGCTGATCACCGGACCGGGCACCGAGGCGATCTCCGGCGAGCACCTCATCCTGACCGCCGGGGGCATCGACACGCACGTGCACCTGGTGACGCCGTTGCAGGCGCAGGCCGCCCTGAGCAACGGTGTGACCACCCTGTGGGGCGGCGGCACCGGCCCGACCGACAGCACGAACGGCGTCACCATCACTCCCGGGCCGTGGAACATCCAGGCGATGATGCGGGCCTTCGAGAGCATCCCCATCAACATCGGCCTGATGGCCAAGGGCAACAGCACCGGCCGCGCGCCCCTGGTGGAGCAGATCATGGCCGGCGCGCCGAGCTTCAAGATCCACGAGGACTGGGGCGCCCCGCCCGCGGTGATCCGGGCCTGCCTGGACGTCGCCGACGAGTTCGACGTGCAGGTCAGCATCCACACCGACACCCTCAACGAGAGCGGCTACCTGGAGGACAGCATCGCCGCGTTCGAGGGCCGGACGATCCACACCTTCCACACCGAGGGCGCCGGCGGCGGCCACGCGCCAGACGTCATCAAGATCGCCGGCCAGATGAACGTGCTGCCCAGCTCCACCACGCCCACGGTGCCCTACGGCATCAACAGCCAGTCCGAGCTGTACGACATGATCATGGTTTGCCACAACTTCAACCCGCAGGTCCCCTCGGACGTGGCGTTCGTCGAGAGCCGGATCCGCACGGAGACGATCGCGGCCGAGGACGTGCTGCTCGACGAGGGTGTCATCTCGATGATGCAGAGCGACTCGCAGGCCATGGGGCGCGTCGGCGAGACCTGGTTGCGGACCATCCAGCTCGCCGGGCAGATGAAGGCCACCCGCGGCAAGCTCGCCGAGGACTCCGACGCCAACGACAACTTCCGGGTGCTGCGGTACGTGGCGAAGATGACCATCAACCCGGCCATCACCCAGGGGATCTCGCACGTGCTGGGCTCGGTGACGCCGGGCAAGATGGCCGACCTCGTGCTCTGGGAGCCGGCCTTCTTCGGCACCAAGCCGAAGCTGGTCCTCAAGGGCGGCATGATCGCCTGGTCGATCATGGGCGACCCGAACGCCTCGCTGCCGACGCCGCAGCCGGTCTACTACCGGCCCTCGTTCGCCGCGTACGGCAGCCAGCTCGCCAAGACCTGCGTGACCTTCGTGTCCCGGGCCGCGTACGAGGCCGGCATCGCCGAGCGGCTCGGCCTGCAACGGCAGGTCATGCCGGTGTACCGGACCCGGGGACTGACCAAGCGCGACATGGTGCGCAACGACCGGACGCCGAAGCTCGAGGTGGATCCGGAGACCTTCGCCGTGAAGATGGACGGCGTCCACGCGACGGTGCCGCCGGCCCGCAACCTTCCCCTGAGCCAGCTCTACTTCTTCAGCTGACGCCGCCGGGACCGTCCGTCGAACGCGTGCGGTCCCGGCACACCGACCGAGAGGAGAGGCCCGTGCTCGTCGAGACGGTGCTGGGCAACATGAACGAGCCGGACTGGACGGCCCGGCTGAAGGAAGCGCGCGTCGACGACCTGGTGCTCGACCAGTGGGACGCCCAGAAGAGCCGCATCCGCAAGACGACGACTTCCGGCGCGGAACTGGCGGTCTCGCTGGCGCGGGGCGTGCGGCTGCGCGACGGCGACGTCCTGGCCTGGGACGACCTGACCGCCACGGCGGTGGTGGCCCGGGTGCGGTTGGGCGACGTCATGGTGGTCGACCTCGAGAAGCTGCGCGGGGAGTCGGCCGAACTGCTGATCCGCTCGGCCGTCGAACTCGGGCACGCCATCGGCAACCAGCACTGGCCGGCCGTGGTCAAGGGCTCGAAGATGTACGTCCCGCTGACCGTCGACCGCAAGGTCATGGACTCGGTGATGCGTACCCACGCCTTCACGGGCATCACCCACGAGTTCGTCCCCGGCACGGAGGTCATCGCGTACCTCGCGCCGCACGAGTCGCGGCGGTTGTTCGGCGGGGCCGACTCGACGCCGCACTCGCACCTGCCCGCCGACCTGAACTGAGGGGCCGGCGGTGCGCACGATGGTCGAGACCCTGAAGCTGTTGCAGTTCGGCGACTCGGTCTTCCCGGTGGGCGCCTTCTCCTTCTCCAACGGGCTGGAGATGGCCGTGGAGCACGGGGTCGTCCACGACCGGGTGACCCTCCAGGACTTCGTCCGGACGGTCACCCGGCTCGCCGCCACGGGAGACGGCGTCGCCCTGCTCGCCGGCCACCGGGGCGCCGCCGCCGGGGACCTCGACCGGATCCGGCGCGCGGACGAGGCCGTCCACCTGCGCAAGATCAACGAAGAGATGCGCGTCATGTCCGTACGCATGGGACGCAAGCTGGCCGAGGCCGCGACCCGGATCGTCGGGGAGACCCTGCTGAAGAAGCGGATCGCCGAGTCGGCGAACGGCGTGCCGGTCACCTACCCGGTCGCCCTCGGGGTGGTCTTCGCCGAACTCGGGGTCGGCGAGGAGGACGCCTTCGCGGCCCACCAGTACGGCACGGCCTCCACGGTGCTCGGCGCGGCCGTCCGGCTGATGCGGTTGGACCACCTCGACGCGCAGTCGATCCTCTTCGCGGTCAACGAGAAGGTCGCCGACGACTACCGCGAGGTGCGCACCGCGGACCTCGACGACATGCAGACCTTCGGCCCCCACCTCGACGTCCTGGCCGCCGCGCACCAGCACACGCACGTGCGGATGTTCATGAGCTGAGTGCCCGGCGGAGAGCCGACGGGCGACCGCGCGAACCATCCCCTCCCGAATCTGAACCGAACTCCCCAGAAGGACAGGTCACGAGATGAAGTCGGCAAGTCGTATCGGAGTGGGCGGCCCGGTGGGCAGCGGCAAGACCGCGATCATCGAGGCGGTGGTGCCCCGGTTCGTGGAGAACGGACTGCGGGTGCTGGTGATCACCAACGACGTCGTCACCACGGAGGACGCCAAGCACGTGCGGCGCGCGCTGACCGGGGTGCTGGTCGAGGAGCGGATCCTGGGCGTGGAGACCGGCGCGTGCCCGCACACGGCGGTACGCGAGGACCCGAGCATGAACCTGGCGGCCGTGGAGGACATGGAGGCCCGCTTCCCGGACAGCGACGTGGTGCTGATCGAGAGCGGCGGGGACAACCTCACCCTGACCTTCAGCCCCGCGCTGGTCGACTACTTCATCTACGTCATCGACGTCGCGGCCGGCGACAAGATCCCGCGCAAGAACGGTCCGGGCATCTCCAAGTCCGACATCCTCGTCATCAACAAGACGGACCTGGCGCCCTACGTGGACGCCGACCTCGCCGTCATGGCGCGCGACGCGGACGCGATGCGCGACGGCAAGCCGGTCGTGTTCACCAACTGCAAGACGGGCGAGGGCGTCGACGAGCTGGTCTCGCTGATCCGCCGCAACGCGCTCTTCGACGCCGAAGTGGTCGCATGATCACACTGGACAGTGCGCGGGAGCTGGAGCCGTACCAGGACCAACCGGCCCAGCTGCCCGCCGCGTCCAACGGCAAGGTCGGGGTGCTGCGCCTCGGGTTCGAGCGGCGCGGGGAGCGCACCATCCTGCACGACCTCTACCGGCAGTCGCCGCTGCTGGTCCAGCGGGCGCTCTACTGGGACGAGGAGATGCCGCAGTTGCCCTGCGTCATGATCCTCACCACCTCCGGCGGGGTGCTGCAGGGCGACCGGCTGCACGTGGACGTGGACCTGGCGCCCGGCAGCCAGGCGCACCTGGTGACCCAGTCCGCCACCAAGATCCAGGAGATGGACGCGAACTACGGCACGCAGATCCAGCGGTTCACCCTCGCCGAGGACGCCTACCTGGAGTACCTGCCGGAGCCCACCATCCCGTACCGGGGCAGCCGGTTCGTCACCGACACCCGGGTGCGGTTGCCGGCCAGCGCCACGCTGCTCTACGGCGAGATCCTGCAACCCGGCCGCAAGCACTACCGCGACGGCGAACTCTTCGCGTACGACCTGTTCTCCTGTTCCGTGCGGGCCGAGCGGCCCGACGGCCGGCAGCTGTTCGTGGAGAAGTTCGTGGCGGCCCCCGCCACGTTCGAGGCGGCCCGGGTCGGGGTCATGGACCGCTTCCACATCTTCGGCAACGTCGTGCTGCTCACCGGTCCCGAGCGGGCCGCCCGGGTCTACGAGCGGACCTCGACGCCGGTCTGGGACGAGCAGACCCCGCTGGCCAGCGCCGTCAGCCGGCTGCCGAACGACGCGGGTCTCGTCTTCAAGGTCCTCGGCCAGGAAACGGAGCCGGTCCGCGCCGCGGTACGCGCCTTCTGCGTGGCCGCCCGCGAAGAGGTGACCGGCCACACCTTCCCGCCCGCGTTCAGCTGGCGTTGAGCCGACCAAGGAGGTTGCCGTGAGCGCTGTGACGCACGGCTGGCACAGGCTGAGCAGCCGCAACCCGTTGGTCGGCTTCGTCGACGCCTGCCTGCGCGGACCCGCTCAGGTCGTCTTCCAGAACAACGCGCTGACCGGCCTGCTCATCCTCGTGGCGCTCGCCTGGGGGGCGGTCGAGAACGGCCAGCCACGGGTCTTCGGCGGCGGCGTCCTCGGCCTCGTCGTCGGCACCGCCACGGCCCTCGTCCTCCAGGTGGACCGGACCTCGCTGCGGCAGGGGATGTTCGGCTTCAGCCCGCTGCTGACCGGGCTCGCCGTCCCGACCTTCCTCGACGACCGGCCGCTGATGTGGCTCTACCTGGTGCTGGGCGCCGCCGCCACGACCGTGGTCACGCTGGCCCTGAACGCGATCTTCAAGAAGTGGGGCCTGACCGCGTTCACGTTCCCGTTCGTGCTGACCACCTGGGTGCTGCTGCTGGCCGCGTACCAGTTCGACCGGTTCACCGTACTGACCGACATGACACCGAAGTTCCCCGGGCAGGGACCGCTGGCCGGCGGCAGCTTCGACTGGGCCCTCGTGCCGACCTTCCTGCGCGGCGTGTCCCAGGTGTTTCTGATCAACAGCTGGGTCACCGGGCTGATCATCGTGGTCGCGCTGCTGGTCAACTCCCGCTGGTCGGCGCTCTTCGCGCTGATCGGCGCCGTCGGCGCGACCCTGCTGGCGCTCTGGTTCGGCGCCGACGGGGCCTCGCTCGACAAGGGCCTGTACGGCTTCAACGCGGTGCTGACGGCCATCGCGGTGGGCGCGGTGATGCACCGCCCCGGCACGCTGGCGACGCTCTACACCCTGTTCGGCATCGCGCTGACGCTCTTCGTCCAGCTGGCCCTGGCCACCGTGCTCACCCCGCTGGCCATCCCCGTGCTGACCGGGCCGTTCAACATCGCCACCTGGTTGCTGCTGCTGCCCAAGCGGCACTTCGCGCCGTTGCCCAACCACGAACGCGTCGAGGAGACCGTCGTCTCCGCGGTGAAGCGCACCGTCTGACCGTACCGAGAGGAGAGGTGAGCGCCGTGCTCGCTCAGCAAGCGGTGAACTCGGGCGACACCGCCTGGGTGCTGGTCTGCACCGGCCTCGTGCTGTTCATGACGCCCGGCCTGGCCGCCTTCTACGGCGGGATGGTCCGCACCCGCAACGTGCTCGCGATGCTGCAACAGAACATCATCGCGCTGGGCGTCGTCAGCCTCACCTGGGTGCTGGTCGGCTACACCATCGCCTTCGGCGACGACGCCGGCACCGGCCTCTTCGGCAACCTCGAACTGCTCGGGCTGACCGGCCTCGGCGTCCCGCCCGCGCCCAACCTGCACGTCGTCGCCGGCCAGGTGACCGTACCCACCCTGGCGTTCGTCGCCTACCAGATGATGTTCGCGGTGATCACCCCCGCGCTCGTCACCGGGGCCACCGCCGGCCGGCTGAAGTTCCTCGGCTGGGCGCTGTTCCTGGCCGTCTGGTCCATCGTGGTCTACGCCCCGATCGCGCACTGGCTCTGGCACCCCGACGGCTGGCTGGCGAAGTTCGGCACCCAGGACTGGGCCGGGGGACTGGTGGTCCACGCCTCGGCGGGGGCCGCGGTCCTGGGCACCCTGCTGGTGGTGAAACGCCGCCGGGGCTGGCCGCGCACCGCCGCCCCACCCAACTCCATCCCGTTGACCATCCTCGGTGCGGGCATCCTCTGGTTCGGCTGGTTCGGCTTCAACGGCGGCGACGGACTCCAGGCCAACGGGGTGGCCGCCCAGGCGCTGATCAACACCCACCTCGCCGCCGCGGCCGGCATGCTGCTCTGGCTGGTGGCGGAACGGTTCAAGGACGGCCACAGCACCGTGGTCGGCAGCGTCTCCGGTGCCGTCGCGGGGCTCGCGACCATCACCCCGGCCGCCGGGTACGTCAACACCATCTCCGCCATCGTCATCGGCGCGATCGCCGGCATCGTCTGCCACACGGCGCTGCGGCTGAAGTACCTGCTCCGGCTCGACGACGCGCTGGACGTCCTCGCGGTGCACTTCGTCGGCGGCATGCTCGGCACGCTGCTGCTCGGCCTCTTCGGCGACAGCGGCGTCAACCCGCTCGGCAAGGACGGGCTCTTCCTCGGTGGCGGCGGATCCCTGCTCTGGCACCAGCTCGTCGGCGTCCTCAGCGTGGTGGCCTTCGCCTTCGTACTCAGCTGGGCGATTGCCGCCGCCGTGCAGGCGCTCGTCGGGCTCCGCGCCCCCGCCGACGAGCAGGACGACCTCGACCACGCCCAGCAGGGCGCCGCCGCATACCACCTCGGCGGCGTCGCGGGGCTCAGCGGCACGGGCGCGCCGCAGCGCCGGCAGCACCGGGCCGGACGGGAAACGGCTGTGGCGCCCGCCCAGCCGGCCGGGCACGCCCGGCTGGTGACCGCGACGGTGGACCCGACCCTGCTGCCGACGACGCGGGAGCTGCGCGACGCCCTGCGTGCGGCGGGCGCCACCGCCATCGTGGTCTCCGACGCCACCGTCTCCACCGCCGAGCCGGCCTCCCGCGCGCTGCCCCGGGGCTACTGGCAGGACCAGGACCTCCTGGATCGGGCCCGGGTCGAGGTGGTGGTGCGGCAGGAGGCGGTGCCCTCGGTGCTGGACGTGCTGGGCCGCTACGGCGCGGACCGGTCGGAGAGCTTCGTGCAGGACGTCCAGCCCGCGACGGACGTACGCTGAGTTCCGGCCGGCCCGCCGGATCCGGCTCGCGGCACGGACGGGGGACCGGCGTACCCCGGTGGACCTCCGGCGGCGGGCTACGCCGGAGCGGGTCACCGCGCGGAGCGGACCTGCCGGAGCAGCAGCGCGACGGTCGACAGGGCGAGCGCCGCCCAGGCCGGCACCCAGAGCGGGCGTTCCTGCGCCACGGTTCCGACGCCGCCACCGGCGGCGTAGCAGGTCAGCCCCAGCAGCCCGAGGAGCGCGCCCTGCCGGGCCCGGCTGCGGCCCCGGCCCGGCCCCACGAGCCAACGGCCGACGCGTTCCCCGGTCTTCGCCACCGTGCCCGACTGGTAGGTGATGGCGGTGGTGATGCCGGCGGTGCGGGCGAACAGCGTCGCCAGGGCGCCCAGGGCGAGGCCGCCGGCGGCGGCCAGCGTGACGCGCGGCAGCCCGCCCTGGTGGCCGTAGCGGAGCAGGACGTTGAGCACCGCCCACAGCGACATCGCGAGCACGGCGGCGGCGAGCCCTCGCGCGGACGGCGAGGAGCGGCTGCGGGCCGCGCGTACCTGCGAGACCACGCCCGTGCCGACGGCGAACGCGACCAGCGAGGCCGCCGACTCGGGCCAGGTGGGATGCCGCCCGGCCATGCTCAGGCCCAGGAAGATGGCGTTGCCCGACTGGTTGGCGACGAACGCGCCGTAGCGCAGGAAGGCGAAGGCGTCCACGAAGCCGGCGATCGCCGTGGTGAGGGCCAGGACCAGCAGCGGTCGTCGGAACTCGCGGTACGAGTCGTCGGGGTCCGGGGCGTCGCGGCCCGTCGAGGACCGCGGGGAAGCCGAGTCGCCCATCGCGTCGCACGCACCCTCCGAGCCAGGACCTGGACCACCCGTCCGTTCCGTCGGCGCGGACCGATCAATTCTCATGTTATTGGACTTTCACGGGGGAACCGGGTTGATGCCGCATACCTGTCATCCCGACATTCCGGCGGAGGGCCGCTGTCGGGCGCAGGCCATAGGGTGGTCCCGTGGCGACCCTTCTGCTTCTGCGACACGGCCGGACGACCGCGAACGCGGACGGTGGGCTGGCCGGGCGCCAGCCCGTCGAGCTGGACGACACGGGCCGGGCCCAGGCGGGCGCGGTCGGCGAACGGCTGCGGGCCCTGCCGTTCGCGGCGGTGGTGACCAGCCCGCTGATCCGCTGCCGGCAGACCCTGGAGCTGGCGCTGCCGGGGGTCGCCCCGGTGGTGGAGGAGGGGCTGATCGAGTGCGGCTACGGGGCCTGGGAGGGCCAGCCGCTGAAGAAGCTGGCCAAGGACCCGCTCTGGCCGGTCGTCCAGCAGCACCCGAGCGCCGCGGTCTTCCCCCAGGGCGAGGCGATGGCGGCGATGGCGGCGCGGGCGGTCGCCGCGGTCCGCAGCTGGGACGCGCGGATCACCGCCGAGCACGGTCCGGAGGCGGTCTGGTTGGCGTGCAGCCACGGCGACGTGATCAAGGCGATCGTGGCCGACGCGCTCGGCGTACACCTGGATCTGTTCCAGCGGATCGTGGCCGACCCGGCGTCGGTGACGGCGATCCGCTACACCCCGCTGCGGCCCTTCCTGATGCGGCTCAACGACACCGGCGGCGACCTGGCCGGGCTGGTGCCCCCGCCGCGCAAGCGGCGCCGGGGGGCGACGAAGTCCGCCGGCGCCGGCGACTCCGACGCGCCCGTCGGTGGCGGGGCGGGAGCGGGCCGGTGACCAGCCGGGAACGCCCCGGGCCGTGGCCTCGGGGCGCGGCGGACCCGGGCCGGTCGGGCGGGTCGGCGGCGGGTCGGCTCCGGCCGCCCGCCACGCCCGGCTACGGCGGCCGGTGCGCCGGGCGCGGCGGGCGCGCGGCGATTCGCGTCGGTGGGGTGCGCGGTGCCGTGGCGCGCCGGATAGGGTCGTGGGTATGACCCACCAGGTGCACGCCTTCGAGCCGCCGGAGCGGTTCGTCGCCGGGACGGTCGGGCCGCCGGGGGAGCGCACGTTCTTCCTGCAGGCGCGCGGCGGTGGCCGGCTGGTCAGCGTCGCGCTGGAGAAGGTCCAGGTGTCGCTGCTCGCCGAGAAGCTCGAGGAGCTGCTCTCCGAGGCGCAGCGCCGATTCGGCGTGGAGCTGCCCGAGCCGGTGGCCGCGGTCGGCGACAACGACCCGCTGGACACACCGGTCGACGAGGAGTTCCGCGTCGGCACGCTCGGGCTGGCGTTCGACGTCGACACCGCGACCGTGGTGATCGAGGCCATCGCCGTCGGGGAGGGGGAGGCCGAGGTCGACCTCGGTGAGCCCGACGACGACGAGGAAGCCGAGGACGACGACGAGGAGCCGGACGACGACCTCGACCGGCTCCGGGTGCGGCTGACCCCCGAGGCGACCCGCCAGTTCATCGAGCGGGCCCGACGGGTGGTCAACGCGGGCCGGCCGCCCTGCCCGCTCTGCGGCCAGCCCCTCGATCCCGCCGGTCACCTCTGCCCGCGGCACAACGGTTACCACCGGTGACATCGGATCTCCAGCCCCGACAGGACGGCGAGGCCGCGCTCCGGTTGCTCCGCGACGGCCACCTCGACCTGGAGGGGCGGCTCGTCGACGCCTCCAACACGACCCTGCGCGGCATCCTGACCCTCGACGGGCTGACGGCCCGCTGCGTCTACAAGCCCATCCGCGGTGAGCGCCCACTGTGGGACTTCCCGGACGGCACGCTGGCCGGCCGGGAGGTCTCGGCGTACGTGGTCTCCCGGGCCACCGGGTGGGACCTGGTCCCGCCGACGGTGCTGCGCGACGGCCCGTTCGGCCCGGGGTCGTGCCAGCTCTGGATCGACGAGCCCGACGAGGCCGAGCCCCTCGTCGGGTTCGTGCCGGCCGACGCGTTGCCGCCCCGCTGGTTCCCCATCGCCGCGGCCCGCGACGACGACGGCGCGCCGTACGCGCTGGCGCACGCCGACGATCCGCGGCTGGCCCGACTCGCGGTGCTCGACGCGGTGATCAACAACGCGGACCGCAAGGGCGGGCACGTCCTCGTCGGCCCCGACGACCGGATCTACGGCGTCGACCACGGGGTCAGCTTCCACGTCGAGGAGAAGCTGCGCACGGTGCTCTGGGGCTGGGCCGGCCGGCAGCTGCCGGCGGACGCCGTGGAGACCCTCGACGCCCTCGCCGGCCAGCTCCCCGGGGCACTCGGCGCCGAGCTGGCCGAGCACCTGACCCTGCGGGAGATCGCCGAGCTGGCGGCCCGGGTCGACCGGCTGCGGCGCAGCGGCCTGTTCCCGCAGCCGTCACAGGACTGGCCTGCGGTGCCCTGGCCCCCCATGTGAGCGCCCGCGGCTGGTCCACGACGTTGTCATGTTGATCACTGTGGGCCGGGCCTGCCGCGCTGGGCCGGCTGGTTAGGCTGACGGTCATGGACTCTTGGGCGGGACATGAGGTGCCGCGGCTGCCGGGCAGGGGCCAGCCGCTGTCGTTGTTCGACTCCGCGCGGCAGGGCACCCACCCGAGCGACCCGACCGGCACCGCGACCATGTACGTCTGCGGCATCACCCCTTACGACGCCACACACCTGGGGCACGCCGCCACCATGATCGCGTTCGACCTCGTGCAGCGGGTGTGGCGCGACACCGGCCTCGACGTGCGCTACGTGCAGAACGTCACCGACATCGACGACCCGCTGCTGGAGCGGGCCGAGCGCGACGGCGAGGACTGGAAGGTCCTGGCGATGCGGGAGACCGCGCTGTTCCGGGAGGACATGGAGGCGCTGCGGATCATTCCGCCGGCGCACTACGTCGGCGCGGTCGAGTCGATCCCCGACATCGCCGAGCGGGTCCTCCTGCTGCTCAAGGACGGGGCCGCGTACCGCTTGGAGGACGGCACCGGTGACGTCTACTTCGACATCGCCGCCTCCCCCCGCTTCGGCTACGAGTCCAACCTGACCCGGGAGCAGATGCTGGAGATCTTCCCCGAGCGCGGCGGCGATCCGGACCGGGCCGGCAAGCGCGACCCGCTCGACCCGCTGCTGTGGCGGGGCGCCCGTGAGGGCGAGCCGTCCTGGCCGGGCGGCGAGCTGGGCGCCGGCCGCCCCGGCTGGCACATCGAGTGCACCGTCATCGCGCTCAACCTGCTCGGCGACCGGATCGACGTGCAGGGCGGCGGCAACGACCTGATCTTTCCCCACCACGAGTGCTCGGCCGCGCACGCCGAGCGGCTCACCGGCGTGGCGCCGTTCGCCGCGCACTACGTGCACGCCGGCATGATCGGCCTGGACGGCGAGAAGATGTCGAAGTCCCGGGGCAACCTGGTGTTCGTCTCCCGGCTGCGCGCCGACCAGGTCGACCCGATGGCGGTCCGGCTGGCCCTGCTCTCCGGGCACTACCGTGCGGACCGCGCCTGGACCGACGAGCTGCTCGCGACGTCGCTGGAGCGGCTGGGCCGCTGGCGGCGGGCCGCCGCCGCGCCCGCCGGCCCGTCGGGCGAGGAGTTCCTGGCCGGCGTACGCGCGAGGCTCGCCGACGATCTCGACTCGCCCGGCGCACTGGCGCTGGCCGACGCGTGGGCCGAGGCGACCCTCGCCGGCGCCGCCGACGACCCCGCCGCCCCCGCTCTCTTCGCCACCACCCTGGACGCCCTCCTGGGCCTCCACCTCTGACCCACCACCCCACCCCGCCCGCACCCCCCTCGGGCGTCGATCATGCAGTTGTGGTGCCCCGCGAAGGGTGTGAATCGGCGGTGACCGCCCACCACAGGCGCATGATCGACGGGGCGTGGCGGGGGTGGGGTGTGGGCGGGGCGGTGGGTCAGCCCAGGACCAGGCCCGGGTCCGGGGTGGGGTCGGGGGCCGGGGCGGGGATCTTGTACTCCTCAGTGAGCGTGGTTACCGGGCCGGGCCAGGTGGCCTGGGCTACCTCGATCGGCTTGCGGTGGGCGTCGTAGGCGACGTGCAGCAGGTGCAGCACCGGCGTGTCGGGGCGGATCTGGAGGATCTCGGCCTCCTCGCGGCTGGGCTGGCGGGCGCTGATCGTGTCGGTGGCGGAGACGTAGCGCCGGCCGGTGGCCTCCTCGGCCTCCTGGTAGAGCGGGCGGCCGAACGCCTCGGCGCGTTCGAGGGACGTGCCGGCGGTGTCGGCGGGCAGGAACCACGAGGCGCCCACCTCGACGGGGGAGTCCTCGGTGCGGACGAGGTGGCGGCGGCAGAGCAGGTCGGTGCCGTCGGCCACCCCGAACGCGTCGGCCACCTCGGGCGGGGCGGGGGCCCGGCCGACCGAGACGAGCTGTTGCCGGTACCGCGCGGCCAGGTCGGTGTGGTAGCCGCGGAAGCCGCCGTAGCGGCCCCGGGAGAGCCGGTTGAGGCGCCGCCGGGTGCCCCGGACGTACGTCCCGGAGCCGGGCTTGGTGATCAGGATGCCCTCGACCCGCAGCTGGTCGACGGCGCGCTGCACGGTCTGCTTGGCCACGCCGAACATCTCGGCGATGGCCGGGATGGACGGCAGCCGCTCGCCCGGCGCCCAGTCGCCGCGGCGGATCTGGGTCTTGAGCTGCGCGGCGATCTGCCGGTGCGGGAACTCGGCCGCGCCCGGATTGATCTGCATGCCTGCCTCCTCGATCACAGCTAGGTTCCTAGGATGTCTCAGGGCTGGCGGCGGCGCCACCCCGGACACGCCGAGGTGCCGCGCACCGGCACACGAAAGGGCCCCGGACAACGAACGTCCGGGGCCCGACGGGGCAGGGGAGAGGGGCGCTACCAGGAACCGGCGGTGGGGCCGGCGGAGCCGCCCCGCCGGCGCAGGTACTTCTCGAACTCCTGGGCGATCTCGTCACCGGTCAGCGGGGTGATGCCCGCGTCGCCGACGCGCTCCTCCAACTCACGCACGTACTCGCCGAGCTCGGCGTCCTGCTCGGCGGCCCCGCGCACCCGCTGCTCCCACTCGGCGGCCTCCTCGGCCAGGTCGGCCATGGGCACCGGCAGGTCGAGCACCTCCTCGACCCGGTGCAGCAGGGCGAGGGTGGCCTTCGGGCAGGGCGGGTTGTTGGCGTAGTGCGGCACGTGCACCCAGAACGAGACGGCGTCGACCTCGGCGCGGTTGCAGGCGTCGTGCAGCACGCCGACGATCCCGGTCGGCCCGTCGTAGCGGGTGGGGGTGAGCTGGTAGCGCTGGGCGGCCTCCGCGTCGGAGGCGCTGCCGCTGATCGGCAACGGCCGGGTGTACGGCACGTCGGCCAGCAGCGCGCCGAGCACGACCACCCGCTCGACCTCCAGGCTGTGGCAGATCTCCAGCACCTGCTCGCAGAAGGTGCGCCAGCGCATGCTCGGCTCGATGCCCCGGATCAGTACGACGTCCCGCTCGGTGCCCTCGGGGCTGGCCACCATGAAGCGCGTCGTCGGCCACTCCACCCGGCGGGTCTCGCCCTCGGACATCGTGATGGTGGGGCGGCTGACCTGGAAGTCGTAGAAGTCCTCCGGGTCGATCTCGGTGACCTGCCGGGCCTGCCACACCTGCTCCAGGTGCTCGACTGCGGCGGTGGACGCGTCGGCGGCGTCGTTCCAGCCCTCGAACGCGGCGATCGCCACGGGGGACCGCAGCACCGGCAGTCCGTCGAACTCGGTCACGCCGTCACCCCACCCTGCTCGTCGGAGGCGGCGCCGGGACCGGACCCGGCCGTCCGCCCGCCGGGCGTGGTGCTGTCGCTGTAGTCCTTCACGTCCGTCAGCCTACGTGTCTGGGCGGGATGCGGCCCGTCGGCCGCGCCGGTCGCGCCCGGCGGGGGCCAGCCATACCGCGATGAACCGGACAGCGTGATCCCGCTGACACAATGTGGGAAGGGCCGTACGGGGGGATCGGTACGGCCTCGGCGGCACTAACCTGATCCCGTGCGGACCTCATTGCTCAACGTACTGGCAGACCGGATTCTCGTCGCCGACGGTGCCATGGGCACGATGCTGCAGGCGGCCGACCTCACCCTCGACGACTTCGAGGGCTACGAGGGCTGCAACGAGGTCCTCAACGTGACCCGGCCGGACGTGGTGCGTGGGGTGCACGAGGCGTACCTGGCCGCCGGCGCCGACTGCGTCGAGACGAACACCTTCGGCGCCAACCTCGCCAACCTCGGCGAGTACGACATCCAGCACCGCATCCGGGAGCTCTCCGAGGCCGGGGCGCGCCTCGCCCGGGAGGCCGCCGACGCGTACGCCACCCCCGAGCGGCCCCGCTTCGTGCTGGGCTCGATCGGCCCGGGCACCAAGCTGCCCACCCTCGGGCACGCCGACTACGCGACCCTGCGCGACGCGTACCAGGAGAACGCCGAGGGCCTGATCGACGGCGGGTCGGACGCGCTGATCGTGGAGACGTGCCAGGACCTGCTCCAGGTCAAGGCGGCGGTGGTCGGCTCGAAGCGGGCCATGGCCCGGCTCGGCCGCACGGTCCCGATCATCTGCCACGTCGCCGTGGAGACCACCGGCACCATGCTGGTGGGCAGCGAGATCGGGGCGGCGCTGGCCGCGATCGAGCCGCTGGGGGTCGACCTGATCGGGCTGAACTGCTCGACCGGGCCCGCCGAGATGGGTGAGCACCTGCGCTACCTGTCCCGGCACTCCCGGATTCCGCTGTCGGTGATGCCGAACGCGGGCCTGCCGGTGCTGACCGCCGACGGGGCGTACTTCCCGCTGACCCCGGTGGAGCTGGCCGACGCCCTGGAGCGGTTCGTCACCGAGTACGGCGTCTCGCTGGTCGGCGGTTGCTGCGGCACCACCCCCGAGCACGTCCGGGTCCTGGCCGAGCGGCTGCACGGCACGCGCCCCGCACCGCGCGAGCCGCGGCACGAGGCCGGCGTCTCGTCGGTCTACCACCCGGTGCCGTTCGCCCAGGACGCCTCCCTGCTGATGGTGGGGGAGCGCACCAACGCCAACGGCTCCAAGGCCTTCCGTGAGGCGATGCTCGCCGCCGACTGGCGGGCCTGCGTGGAGATCGCCCGGAGCCAGGCCCGCGACGGCTCGCACCTGCTGGACCTCTGCGTCGACTACGTCGGCCGCGACGGCACCCGCGACATGCGGGAGCTCGCCGGCCGCTTCGCCACCGCCTCCACGCTGCCGATCATGCTGGACTCGACCGAGCCGGCGGTGATCGAGGCGGGGCTGGAGATGCTCGGCGGCCGGTGTGTGGTCAACTCGGTCAACTTCGAGGACGGCGACGGGCCGGAGTCCCGCTACGCCCGGGTCATGCCCATCGTCAAGGAGCACGGGGCCGCCGTGGTGGCGCTGCTGATCGACGAGGAGGGGCAGGCGCGTACCGCCGAGTGGAAGGTGCGGGTCGCGGGCCGGCTGATCGACGACCTCACCGGGCGGTGGGGGATGGACCGCGCGGACATCCTGATCGACGCGCTGACGTTCCCGATCGCCACCGGCCAGGAGGAGACCCGGCGCGACGGCATCGAGACGATCGAGGCGATCCGGGAGATCGCCCGCCGTTGGCCGGGCGTCAACTTCACCCTCGGCATCTCCAACGTCTCCTTCGGGCTCAACCCGGCGGCCCGGCAGGTGCTCAACTCGGTCTTCCTGCACGAGTGCCGCGAGGCGGGCCTGACCAGCGCCATCGTGCACGCCAGCAAGATCCTGCCGTTCAACAAGATCCCCGACGCGCAGCGGGAGGCGGCCCTGGACCTGGTCTACGACCGGCGCCGCGAGGGCTACGATCCGGTGCAGCGGTTCATCGAGATCTTCGAGGGCGTGGACGCCGCGTCGGCGCGGGCCGGGCGGGCGGAGGAGTTGGCCGCGCTGCCGCTGGAGGAGCGGCTCAAGCGGCGGATCATCGACGGGGAGCGCACCGGCCTGGAGGCCGACCTGGACGCGGCGATGGCGCAGGGGCGCAGCCCGCTGTCCATCATCAACGACATTCTGCTCGATGGCATGAAGGTCGTCGGCGAGCTGTTCGGCTCGGGTCAGATGCAGCTGCCGTTCGTGTTGCAGTCCGCCGAGGTGATGAAGACGGCGGTGGCGTACCTGGAGCCGCACATGGAGACCGCCGAGGACGGCGGCAAGGGCCGCATCGTGCTGGCCACGGTGCGCGGCGACGTGCACGACATCGGTAAGAACCTCGTCGACATCATCCTGTCCAACAACGGCTACGAGGTCGTCAACATCGGCATCAAGCAGCCGATCAACGCGATCCTGGAGGCCGCCGAGCAGCACCGCGCCGACGCGATCGGCATGTCCGGCCTGCTGGTCAAGAGCACCGTGATCATGAAGGAGAATCTCGCCGAGATGGCCGCGCGCGGGGTCGCGGAGCGCTGGCCGGTCCTGCTGGGTGGGGCCGCGCTGACCCGGGCGTACGTCGAGGACGACCTGCGGGCGATGTTCCCCGGCCAGGTGCACTACGCCCGCGACGCCTTCGAGGGGCTGTCCCTGATGGACCGGGTGATGACGGCGAAGCGCGGCGGCGCGCCCGTGATCGACGCGGAGCGGGAGGCGGCCCTGGCGGCCCGTCGGGCGCGCCGCGAGCGGCAACGGGCGATCGTCAGCGAGTCGTTGCCGGAGTTGGACGACGCGTCGGTGCGCTCCGACGTGGCCACCGACGTGGAGGTGCCCACCCCGCCGTTCCTGGGCACCCGGGTCGTCAAGGGCGTGCCGTTGGCCGACTACGCGGCGCTGCTCGACGAGCGGGCCACCTTCCTCGGGCAGTGGGGCCTGCGGGGCGCCCGCAGTGGGCAGGGGCCGTCCTACGAGGAGTTGGTGGAGACCGAGGGGCGGCCGCGGCTGCGCTACTGGCTGGACCGGCTGATCGCCGACCAGGTGCTGGAGGCGGCCGTGGTGTACGGCTACTTCCCCGCGTACGCCGAGGGCAACGACCTGGTGGTGCTGGACGAGAACGGGCACTCGGAGCGGGCGCGGTTCTCCTTCCCGCGACAGCGGCAGGAGCGGCGGCTGTGCCTGGCCGACTTCTTCCGTCCGCGCGGCGACGAGCTGGACGTGGTGGCGTTGCAGCTGGTCACGGTGGGGCAGCCGATCAGCGAGTACACGGCGAAGATGTTCGCCCGCAACGAGTACCGCGACTACCTGGAGGTGCACGGGCTGTCCGTGCAGCTCACCGAGGCGCTCGCGGAGTACTGGCACCGGCGGATCCGCGCCGAGCTGACCCTGCCGGGCGGCCGTACGGTGGCTGACGACGATCCGGCGGACCTGGCGGGTCTGCTGCGCACCGACTACCGGGGCTGCCGGTACGCGTTCGGCTACCCGGCCTGCCCGGACCTGGAGGACCGGGCGAAGATCGTGGAGTTGCTGGGTGCGGAGCGGATCGGTGTGCAGTTGTCGGAGGAGTTCCAGCTGATGCCGGAGCAGGCGACGGACGCGATCGTGGTGCACCACCCGGAGGCGAGCTACTTCAACGCCAAGTGATCGCCGCAGGTGCTCTGACCTGCGGTGGAGCATCCGGAATGGCCATGTTTGGCATGATCATGCCGTCTCCAGGCCGTCCAGCGTTTGTGGGTCGTCGGCGAAGGCGTGGTCGATCGCGCGGCGGGTGCGGTCCTCCGCTGGCTGGCAGCAGGTGCGTGTAGATCCGGAGGGTTAGGAAGCGCAGGAATGATAAGCGATCAGGGCAGCCAGTCGTTCGCTGAAGCCCTCCCGCCGCGCCCATCGCGCCCCATCGAGCGCATGAAAACCTGTGTCAGAGATATCGGGCGCGTAGCCGATGTCGTGCAGCCAAGCGGACGCGACGAGCAGGTCTGCGTCTTCGCCCACCAGCCGTCCCAGAGTTTTGGCCTTGGCCGCCACCGCTTGGACGTGTCGCCAGCGGCGCGGCAAGGTCGAGGCGAGATGGCGAGCGGAAGCTTCTGCCGCCCAGCCGCTAAGAGAGGTCACGCGGGAATGGTACACAATCAGACTTAACTTTTGCCATGTCCATCCGTCAAGAAGCAAGTCAGACTGCGGATTTCCCGGTGAGTGTCAGTCCATCTCATCGTCTGAATCCGAAGTCTCAAGCAGGGCCTGAGTGGCAAAGTCCCGAGGAGCGTCGGGGTCGGTGGCCAGCAATCGTCGAACGAACTTCGCCTCCCGCTTGGAGTCTTCTTCTTTGGTGCGAGGCCTCCAGGCGAAAGGATTCGACCCTAGTGACCATACTACAAAATCATCGAAAAGCTGATCGTCCGTCAGTAACAGTCGTGGTCGATCAGGCAATGACTTAGCTAGCTGAGTTAGAGACTCACATTCGCGTGCGGGCTCGGTAACCGCCACCAGATCATACGGTGCTTGGATTGCATCTGCTAGAGTGTCAAGCAATTCAACGGCTCGCCCGGATGTGCCTCCTATTCTGCGTTTCACTTCCACAGGCACAAGACTCCCGTCCGAAAAGAGGAGTAGGACATCAGCCTCCCCGATATCGAGATTCGTTTCGGGATCTATGAAGCGGACGCCTGGGTGAGCGCCGACCAGTCCGTGTCCGTCCAACAGTTCGGTCAGCCACCGTAAGGCTAAAATGTGGCCAAGGCTATCCGTCTCGAGTACACGCCGCAGCGGCTCTCCTATCCGATAAGTAAATAGCAATTCGCGAGCGCCATATGGCTGATCAATGGTCCTACCGCATCCCGGGCAGCCGACAGGGGGCGGTAGGGAGGCCATTGGCAGCCATGAGGAGCTGGAGCAGTAGGGGCATGTGATGTTGGTTCCCCGCACCAGCAAATGCCGGCTTTCTGCCCAGGTGACCCAGCGCTTTGCGGCAGCCTCGTTTCCTAGAGCCTGCCGGAACTTCTGGTAAGGAACCGCCCGGCCCTCGCCGGCGGGAGCCACCGCCGGGTCATCCCGTCCAAGGTCTTGGGCCGCCGTCTCAAGCGCCTGTGGATCGGCTCCCAGTTTCATTAGCTCGCGATGGGTGCGGGTCCACCGCTGTCTCCACCACGACATGCCGCTACGCTCGCCGACTTCATAAAGAAGGTGGATCAGCGGCCTATGTAAAAGCCAGCGGATTCCATCCACGTCGCCGATGGATTCGATCAGCGTTGATGCAGCTAATCCCGCCTCCGATGGAGCCACCTTCAGCTTACGGCTTTGCGCTACGGCGGCAAGGCATGTCCATGTAGGCGGCCAGCAAACTTCAACGGTGCGTTCCCGATTAGGGGATACGGAAACCTGAGCTGCCCCAGCCTGGAAACGAGCAAAGAACTCGCCTCCCCGCATGGTGGGATCCGCCGGGATGGGATGGCCTGAGACATAAACGTCCAAAACCATACTCGGCTGGCGGAAACCTGAAAGAGTAGGGTTTAGAATCTCACGGTCGGAGTCACTGAGGGCATCCAGCTTTGCTCGTCCATCACGCCATAACGCGACCTGGCTACGAGGTCGAGCGGGTGGGTAGCCGAACGTAACCAGGTCCTCGTACTTGACGCACAGCGCATTGCGTGCGCCCGCCGTAAGAGACTGCAACTCGGAAATACTCAGCGAAGCACTAGTGATATGGCATTTTCCGCCGCTCAAACCGAACATGGTTGCGATGCCCGGCTTGGAAAGTTGTTTGAGCGCCTTTGCGGAGATCTCAGCAATCGGCAGACCTATTGGCAGCGCTCGCCGATCTCCATGAGCTGCCCTCAGGTTCCAGAGCAAAGCGACGTCTTCGACCGAGCCAGGACTGACCGCAACGATAACATTGGGGCCAGCGGCGCGACGGATCGAATTCGGTCGTGGGATAACCGAGTCTGTGGCGATGTAGCTAGTGTCTGGCTCACTGCCGGCTGCGAGGAAAACGTTGCTTAGCTGGCGTGGGCTCATGTGGCGCTCGTCGTTGAGGCGCGCGAGAAGATCCTCGAGAGAGCCTGACACGCGCTCGCGTACGACATTAAAGATGTCTTCGAATCGAAGGCCGGGTTTTAACGACGCGAACTCTGTGAGCCTTTCGCTCGGATTTGAAGGCCAAACTCCGAGAGTTGCGGCGTAAATCGGATTCCAGGGATCGGTAGGGTCTAGTTCTGCAATCTGGATCGGTCGCCAACTCTCCGCCGATTTAGTAGACGCGAGAACAATTACGGGGTAGTCCCAAACCGCCCGTTTTCCGACGCGCCTGGGGAGGCGCACCTCAACTTCCTGCAGTCCGCCTACATGGTCAACTTGCTGTGTTTCCAACAGCTTTGCATACGCTTCTGGGACCTGGCCGCGGGTGACCGGAAGGAGAGGATGTCCGCTACCGCCCCAGACCTGACACAGGTGACTGATCTCCTCGATCAGGCCAGTCATGTCCCCCGCTGGCACGGGCCGGGCCCAACGCTGCGGGCGTAGGCGAGTATGAACCTCGAGCGCACCGTCAAGTAGGGCGTCATCCAGCAGGCCAAGCATTGCGACAGGGTCTCACATCCTCCTGTTCAACTAGGGGCGACGCGCCATACAGCCAGCGCGAGGACAGGAGTTCACCCCACGCTTGTTGTTGCTAGCGCATGTCGTCCGGTGCGCTTGCCGTGCAGTGTCACGCAGGTCCCGAGACCTGACACTCAGTCTCCCTCGTCTCCCTCATGTCTAGTCCCACCACATGATTGACGGATGCGTCCCACCTGATGTTTGACGGTTGGTCTAGACATTAAGGGTGACCTTGCGGGGTCGGCTGGCTTTCAGGTTCCGGACGGGGTGGTCGGTGGTGCGGCGGACGGTGCGGGTGCCGTCGTCGCAGTGGATGGCCAGGTCGGTGTCGGTGACGTCGATGGTGACGGTCTTGTGGGCGTGGACCCGGCCGAGGGCGATCTTCTGACCGACGACCATGACGACGCCGCTGTTGGAGGCCCGCCGCTGCACTCGGACTGGTCCGGTGGCCGGTTGTGGTGGCGGTCCGGCGGGGCGGGCGCTGCGTAGCCGGGCCACCTGCGCGGGGGTCAACGGGTTGGGGCGGGTGCGCAGCAGCTCGCGGGTGTCCAGGTCGAAGAAGGCCAGGGTGTGTTCCTCGATGCGGACCCCGACGCGGCGGCCGGCGAGGATCTCGGCGGCCAGGACCATGTGCTGGCCCAAAGAGACACAGCCGTTGGCGCCAACGGTACGGTCGACTTCCACCGGCCCGGACGTCTGGCCTGTCGGCGCCGATGGCAGGGGTGGTGGTCCGGCGGGTCGGCCGCCGGCACGGTGCAGGGCAGCCAGGTCGTTGACCGACAGGTGTGATCGCACGGACTTGATGCGGGTGCCCGCGATCAGCAGGTGGATGATGTCGGTGTCGGCCCAGAACGTCACCGTCACCCCGGACCGGATGGGTCCGAGCCAGAACTGTTTCCCGCAGACTTGCAAGTTGCCCGACGCGGGAACGACCCGCTCAAACTCCACCGCCCCCGACACCACCGAGACCGCAACGGGCACGGGGACGCAGACCGGAGGTGAGATGAGGGCCTGGTCGATCGATGCGGTGAGGCGGGCGGGCAGCTTCACCGGCACCGCCTGCTCCTCGGCGAGGGCAGGAACGAACCGGTCGGCGGGGAAGGCCATGTCCAGGGACTGGTGCGGCCGGTCGGTGTTGTACTCGTCGCGGAACACGTCGATTGCGGCTTGGGCGGTGTCCAGGTCCGGCCAGACCGGCACGTCGTCGAGGAGTTCCCGGCGCAGGGTCTGGTGGAACCGTTCTACCTTCCCCGTCGTGGTCGGCGACGCCGGCTGCGTCAACCGATGGACGATGCCGTTCTCCCGGCAGATCCGGTCGAACATCACCTCCCCGCCCTTGCCGAACCGGTCGGTGAACTGCTTGCCGTTGTCGGTCAGCACCTCCTCAGGCACCCCGAACCGCCGCAGCCCGTCAGCGAAGGCCAGACAGACCGCCCGGCCAGTGGCCCTCCGGACCACCTGGGCAATGACACAGAACCGGGAATGGTCATCCACCCCAGTGACGACCTTCGCCTCACTGCCGTCAGCGAGGAACACCCCGCCGACGATGTCCATCTGCCACAACTCCATCGGCCGAGCCCGTTCCCACCGGCGGTAGTCCTTGCGCCCCCGCCGCCGCGCCACCGGCTCGATCAACCCGTGACGGACCAGGATCCGATACACCGTCATCCGCGAGGGCACAGGATCAGGACAGCCATGCCGGCCGGCCTCGAAAGCGATCCGACGGGCACCCCACCGCGGATGATGCCGACGCAGCTCACACACCAACGCCTCCACCTCCGGCGACGCCTGATGAGCACACCCCCGCGGCCGACGAGAACGATCCTCCAACCCCGCCAGACCCGCTTCGGCATACCGGACCAGCCACGAATGAACCGTCTGACGGGACACCCCGAACCGGGCGGCCACCTCCACCACCGGATCCCCGGCCTGCACCGCCAACACCGCCCGATACCTCTGCTCGACGATCGACAACTCCACCAGCGCCAATCCCGGCCTCCCACCACGCGATGCCCGCAAACACCACGCGATGAAGAACCCAGCTATTGATCATGTCAAGCATCTGGTGGGACGCGACTGTCAAGCATCTCCCGTGACGGGACACCTCGTCTCCCTCAGGTCTGTGAGAAGTTTCTGTACGGGGTCAAGGCGGCCCGCCTCGCGGGCCGCTCGCGCCGCCGACCAGGGGCCGACCCAGAGGGTCGCCGCTCGGGGGCCCCGCCGCCCAGGCGCAAGCGCCGGCGGCACCCCGGCGGTTCCAGCCCCGCCGGCGGCGCGACATACGAGGAAGCCCCGGGCCGCCATGGTCGATGGCAGTTCCGGGGCTTCATGAATTCGAGACACAGACAGTGCCTCCGGCGGGGTCCTCGGGCGCTCTGGGATGGTGGCGCCATCCCGACCACCTCCGTCCGGGCGAAGCCGAGTAGGTGGGGCCTGCCCGGTCAAGGTCGTTCAGACGTGGGGTGCTCCACCTTGACCGGGCAGGCCCCACCTACTCCACTGGGTGCGGACGAAGGCCGACGGGATGGCTTGGGTGGACCGACGAATCAAGCACCCTCTTCTCCACGGCATTGATGTTGACAGAGGGTAGACGTAGCATGACCTTCCGTTGTGAGGCTGGGCGATGTCTTGGAGCGCGATGAGAGTTTCGGAGTATTTTCAGTTGGGACGCACACAGCCAGAGTTGGATTTTGTGGACGTCGACACAGCAACCGACTCTCGCGTATTTATTGACCCCCGCGCTATTCGCATCCAGCAATCAGACTTCGCCGAAAAATGCCAGATGCTGCTCGTATCCTTTTTTCATGAACTGCTCATGGCAATCGTTGAGAAAGACGACGATCGGGTTTACAGCCTCCTCGGTCAACTAACTGAACCGAACGAGACGCATCTTGGGTACTCGCGAGGTCGTTCGCGCGGTCGCGGCCTCGGCGGTGTCGGTGCTGGGCGTGTAGCGAATATGATTCGAAAGAGCAAGGCTGCCGAGTCTGGCGTATTGGCCGACCTTGAAGACACCGCACTCTTCATCCCCGGAATTAAGAACGATATCGTTTCGGACATTGCAACGCATGTCCTGCGGGGTGCGCTTATAGGCTACACGCAGAAAGCTGCGGAGTATTACCACATCCCGGTCGAGCGACAGTACAGCGGGGCAATCTGGAATCCGGACAGCGGGGAATGGGATTTTGACCATGCCGACTTGCCCCGTGTCGACGAAAGCCCCTTGCTTCTTATTCCAAAGTCTATCGTCCGTTTCGATCTTACCCTAGACGAAGATAAATACTACAACGGCTTTCTGGCACCGCTGCACGAGGCTGCAGAAATCGACGCGAGGAGCAACCTGGTCTCCATCTTGAAGAATGGGACCCCACGCGTAAACCGCCTAAAGCTGCGCGAGAAGTACCCGGTTAACAAGACGGCAATTGTAGAGTACACCCAGCAGTTTCCCGGAGTTCTCGACCGGTATAAGGAATCCATTTCCCATTCCACAAGTCCGGTTCTCACTCATGAGCAGTTGGCGCAGAGGCTCGATGTGCCGACACCGAACTACGATGCCCTGCTCGCCCGCGTGAAGCGGATTCCAGCAGGCAAGGCTGCAGCGCACATCTACCATCGCGCGGTCGAAGAGCTCATGTCCGCGCTCTTCTATCCGCACCTCGGTAACATGCGGTTGGAGAGAGAGATCCACGAAGGTCGGAAGCGGATCGATATTTGCTACGACAACTTGAGTAGCATGGGCACATTTTTTTGGTTTACACAACATAAGGCTGCGGAGATTCCGGTCGAGTGTAAGAATTACCGGAAGGATCCAAGAAACCCTGAACTCGATCAGCTCGCTAATCGATTCTCGGTGCACCGGGGTCGCGTAGGTTTCATCGCTTGCCGAAAGCTTTACGATAAGGACCTATTCATTCAGAGGTGCAGGGACACGGCTCTCGATGGGAATGGGTTCATTCTCCCGCTAGACGACGCTGACTTTGAAGAGCTTGTGCAAGAGCGTAAGGCGGTGGCACAGGCCTCTTTCCGAGACAAGTCCATGTACAAGCTGCTTCGAGAGCGCTTTGACGCACTCGTTTCTTGACCCATGCTTTAGAGGCGGGCTAGATGAGGCCAGGTGACGTACGGAGCCGCCCATCCAAATGCCGGGTGACGCCAGTGGTTGTACAGCAACGAAGTACAGCAACCGACCACACCGAGCGGCGCATCTAGGAGCGGTATTTGACCACCACCTAGCGGTCGACGACGTACGGAACCCCTTGCCAGTCTCTGGGGGATAAGCGGTCGTCGCGACGCCGAGGAGGCCCAAGATCATGCCGTCTACAGGCCGTCTGAGGTGAACCAACGCCGACCAAGGATGACGATCGACGGCAGAGCCCAGCGCAGGACAGCCGCCGTTCGGTCCGGTTGGCGGTGGTATGGCAAGCGCCTTCCACATTGCAACGCCAAGTGACGCCGTACCCGAGCTCCATCAGATGCTGGCCGATGGTGATCATGTCATGGTGTACTCGCGGCAATGGCTTCCCGATGCGGGACCGGAGATCGCGGTGGTCGACATCCGGTGGACCGACGACGGGCTGATCGCCGAGGAGTGGGAGATCATCGAGCCGACGGCCCAGGCGGCGGCAAAATCTGGTGTGGTGGGAATCCGCTCAGCGTTGACCATGTGTGAGCGCGCCGTCGCCGATGATCGGGCTTTCAGGATCTGCGTGGACGCGCCGATCGGGAGCGGATCCCGATCGGCGCGTCGTGGAGCGCGGTGTCAGCCGAGGTGCCGGGCGAAGAAACGTAGCGCGCTGTCCAGCTCGAATGCCGGGATCTCGCCGTGCCTGCCGGGGTTGGCGTGCAGGGTCTTCTCGGTCGAGGCCAGGGCGTCGAACAGTGCCAAGCCCTGAGCCCGCGGCACCCGCTCGTCGTCCCACTGAAGCAGGAACTCCACCGGGACGGTGATCCGCGCGGCGGCCTGCGCTGATGCCAGCGCACCGCCCAGGCCCAGCACCGCCGCGCGGACCCGGGGTTCGGCGGCGACGAACGGCACACCGAGCCCGCAACCCAATGACACGCCCCAGTAGCCCACCGGACCGGCGCCGACGTACTCGAGACCGTGGAGCGCGTCCAGGACCGCCCTCCATTCGGGGACGGTCTGGCGGGCCACGAGTGCCAGGAAACCAGCGATCAGCGGTGCCAGGTCCTCTCCGGCGTCCACACGAGCCTGGTTCTCGGTCGCGATCCGGTCGTACTCCTCATCCTTCGGCCGGTCGCCGTGGCCAGGCGCGTCCACCGCCGCCACCGCGAAGTCACACTCGGCCACGAAGCGGCGTGCGCGGGCCACGATGCCGGGGGCCTTCTTGTGCTGGCCGCCGCCGTGTCCCATCAGGATCAGGGGGCGGGTACCGACGGCACCTTCCGCCGTCCACAGCACGCCGGGAATGCCATCGATGATGAACAGTTGTTCGCAGACGCCGTCGGACGACGTCGCAGAGTCGAAGTGCATAGCGCTCACGCCTTTCGGGATGCCTTGCGGGCGCTCCCTAGGCCATGCGAGGGAGGGAGTCCCGACCTGTCACAGCGTTGATCGGTCTCACCTCCTCGGTTCGCAGCAGCGCACAGCGACGCCGAAAGTATCACGAAGGCTCGCTCGCTTCTGCGCACGCAGGTCGCCGAGCGGAGGATGCTGCTTGAAGCAGCGTCCTGTCCCCGGATGGCCCGGCACCGCAACCAGGTGCGACGCCACGTGGCGCCGCCTGAGCCGGGAGAGGCCCGGGCGGGCTGGTCCTGCACCGAGCCCGCCCGTCCCGTTGCCTGTTCCTGGTGGTGGGTTGTGGTGTGGAGTGGTCAGCGCTGCAGGGTGAGCAGGCCGGGTCGGTGGGGCAGGAGGCCGTAGTCGCCGCCGGAGTTGGGGGGTCGGCCTTGGTAGAGCAGTCGTAGGTTGCAGGGGTTGATGGTCATGGTCTGGTCGGCGTTGCTGCGGATCAACTCGCCGTGGCTGATGTCGTTGGTCCGGGTGGGCGGTTCGGGATCGTGACGTACGTGCTGTCGGAGAGATGGTGGGTAGCCACCGCGGCACCGAAGTAGCGACCTGACGGGTGTGGAACAAGATCCTGTTAGCGCTCACACCCATAGATGAGTGCGGATTCTCAGAAAGTTACGGGATTATCGAGCGATAGTTTCGCCGCTGTCGATGGCGTCGGCGACGGACCGGGCCGTCCCGGAAGCTGGCCGGGATCGATCAGGCGGCGGCCCGGCCGCAAGCCGACAAAGGGCTACAGGCGACTTCCCCGCCATGCGCCGGTGGGCTGGGTGCGGCCGCGCCGCGGTGTCTTCCGGAACGCGGCCGGTTGAGGATGTTATCGATAACCTGCTATCTTTCCGGCGGGAGTGAAGGGCACACTCCCTGTCACCTCAGTCGATCGGCAGGCGCCCCGAGGGGTACGCCCGCTCACCGCCTCGCCGGTCGAGGACCAGTCCGGGCCGCTGCGCCGATGTCATGTGACCGCGCGCGGCCGGGCGACTCCGTCCGGTCGTACGCCCAGCTTCCCTCGCCTTGTCGCCGGCGGCCCCGGTACCGGCTCGACCCGGATCGCCGACGGCGAGGAGAAGCGGTTCGAGTCGTCCGCGCCCTCTGTTCCGGCGGGGGTGCGGCCGGCGGTCGCCGGGTCGACGTCGCGCAGCGCCACCGGCACAGGACCAACGGCCAGGAGGTCAGGCAATGCTGAAACACCGGCACCTTCTCTCATCCATCGCGGCCGCGGCGGTCCTTGTCGCCGCGACCGCCGGCGCGCTGGGCGGCGGCTTCCGCACAACGACGGTGGCCGCGACGAACGGCACCCTCGCGGCCACCGCGGGCTGCGGCAAGGCCCCCACGCTCACCAGCGGGACGCGCACGATCCAGAGCGGCGGACAGAATCGCAGCTACATCCTGCGGATCCCGGACGGGTACGACAGGAACCGTCCCTATCGGCTGATCTTCGGCTTCCACTGGCTGAACGGCTCGGCCAGCAGCGTGGCCTCCGCCGGCTACTACGGGCTCGCGCCGCTGTCGGGCAACAGCACGATCTTCGTCGCGCCCCAGGGCATCGACGCCGGCTGGGCCAACACCAACGGTCGGGACCTGACCCTCTTCGACGACATCTCCCGACAGGTCGAGAACGACCTCTGCGTCGACACGACCCAGCGCTTCGCGCTCGGCTGGAGCTACGGCGGGGCCATGAGCTATGCGGTCGCCTGCGCCCGGCCCACCGTCATCCGGGCAGTCACCGTCCTGTCGGGCGCCAACCTCAGCGGATGCAACGGTGGCACCCAACCCGTCGCGTACTTCGGCATCCACGGCCTCTACGACAGCGTGCTGAACATCTCGATGGGTCGGTCACTTCGCGACACGTTCGTCAGGAACAACGGTTGTACCGCGCAGAACCCGAGTGAGCCGAGCAGAGGCAGCCTCACCCACATCACTACCAGCTACTCCGGCTGCCGGCCCGGATATCCCGTGCAGTGGGCCGCGTTCGACGGAGACCACACCCCGAGTCCCGTCGACGGATCGTCCAGCCCCAACGACGCCAGGACCTGGACCTCGGGGGAGATCTGGCGGTTCTTCACCCAGCTCCCATCCACCACGCCGCCGCCCACGACCGCGCCGCCCACGACGGCGCCGCCCACGACCGCGCCGCCCACCACGGCGCCGCCCACGACCGCGCCGCCCACGACCGCGCCGCCCACCACGCCCCCGCCAACCGGCGGGCCGGGCGCCTGCGCCGCCACCTACCGCACGGTGAACAGTTGGCCCGGTGGGTTCCAGGGTGAGGTCGTGGTGGCCAACGTCAGCACCACCACGATCGACGGCTGGACCGTGCGTCTGACCCTGGCCGGCGGCCAGGCCATCAGCAGCCTCTGGAATGGCACCCACACGGCCACCGCCGGCGACATCACCGTCCGCAACGCCGCGTACAACGGCACGTTGGGCCCGAACGCCTCGACGACCTTCGGGTTCACCGCCACCGGCGACGGCGCCACCACGCCCAGCAACATCACCTGCACCAGCCCCTGAGCGCGGCGAGACCTGGGGCCCGGAGCCAGCTGGCTCCGGGCCCCAGCGGAGGAGAAAACCTTCCATTTTCAGATTGTGAGCCGTAGACATCTTTCATCGCCATCGACCTGCCGCTATATTGCGGGCACTGTCGATCTTTCCCGATGACGAGGTGCACATGTTCGACAACCCGACGCTGCGGCGGCGTACCCTCCTGGCTGGCGTCGCCGGTGCCGCGGCCGTCCCCATCGTCGCCAGCCCCGCGTGGGCGGCGTTGCCCAAGGTCTACATCGACCCGGGCCACGGTGGCACCGACCCCGGCGCGGTCGGCAACGGGCTGCAGGAGAAGAACCTGACGCTCGACATCTCCCTGCAACTGCGCAGCATCCTGCTGGCCAACTGGGCCGTCGACGTCCGCATGTCCCGCACGACCGACATCACCCGCAGCCTGGCGTACCGCACCGACGACGCCAACGCGTGGGGCGCGAACCTGCTCGTCAGCGTGCACATCAACTCCGGCGGCGGCACCGGCTTCGAGAGCTACCGGTACCCGTCGGCGAACGCCGCCACCGTCAACCTGCACAACGCCCTGCACCCGAAGGTGATCGGCAAGATGCGGACGATCGGCTCGGTCACCGACCGGGGTCTGAAGACCGCGAACTTCCACATGCTGCGCGAGTCGAACATGCCCGCGGTGCTGACCGAGAACCTCTTCATCGACTCCGTCGCCGACTCGAACCTGCTCAAGCGCGCGGACTTCATCACCGCGACCGCCCGCGGCCACGCCGAGGGGATCGCCGCCTACCTCGGCCTGGGCACGCCCACCCCGCCCGCGTTCAGCACCATCGTGGACAACGCCACGGCGGGGCGGTTCACGGCGAGCACCAACTGGGGCACCTCGTCGTACTCCGCCCAGCGCTACGGGGCCGACTACCGATTCGCCGACCCCACGCCCGCCAGCGACGCCGCCTGGTTCAAGGTGGACATCCCGGCGGCCGGCAACTACCGCATCGAGGTGCGGCACCCGGCCGACGCCGGCTACAACAGCTCGGCGCCGCACGTCGTCGTCACCGCCTCGGGCAACCAGACGGTCAACGTGGACCAGCGCTCCAGCGGCGGCGTCTGGCGCTCGCTGGGCACCTTCGCGCTGGCCGCCGGTGACCGGAACCTGGTCGCGGTCAGCCGCTGGACCAGCGCCACCGGCTATGTGGTGGCCGACGCCGTCCGGGTCACCCGGGTCTAGTCGTACCGCGAGGGCGACCGGGATCGCGTCGATTCGCGATCCCGGTCGCCCCGACCGTTCCACACGCCGGGCGTCGTCAGTGCCAGTTGTGCGACTCGACCACCTGGCAGACAAGAACCGCGCCGCCGGTACGGGCCGACAGTTCCTCGGCGTCGCGCAGCGCGAACCGCACCGGCCAGCTCGCGCCGAGCTTCAGATAACGTTCCCTGCCGGTGGGCGGCAGGAGCAACTGGTAGGGCTGCAACTGCCCGCGCGAGGCCGGCCGCCTCTCCTCCGGCCACAGCCGTCGCTGCTGGCCGCCGTGCAGGAGCGCGACGCGGGCCAGCAGGGTCAGGGTGGTGTAGCCCATCGGGATCGCGCGGTGCAGCTCGTCCGCGGACGGTACGCGATCGGCCGGGAACACCCGCGACGGCTGCTCGCGCGCCCAGTACAGCAGCCCGGCCCAGGGCAACGCGCCGTCGAAGGGGTCGCCCCCGTACGTGGGCCAGTCGATGCCACGGTGCGCGGCCGTCCCGCCGTCGGTGAACACGACAGCGACTGTACCGAGCGGACGAGGGGCCTGCGTACCGCCGTCGCCGGTCGACGGGTCCTCGACGACACGCCCGGAGGCGACATGTGGGGTGTGACAACGCCGCCAACCCTATATATGGTGTCGGGCGCAGCTGGTTCGGCCGCCCATCCGGGGCGGTCGAGGCAAGAGGGAACCCGGTGGGAATCCGGGACTGCCCCGCAGCGGTGAGTGGGAACGACCGCCGTCATCAGCACTGGGCCGCCAGCGGCCTGGGAAGCGACGGCCAGTAGGAGACCGGCGCGTCCGGTCACGCCCGCGAGTCCGAAGACCTGCCAGTGCGCCGTACGCCCGCATCGGGGTGTGCGGCGGTCCGAGGCCGCGTGGGACGGCCGACGCCATCCCGACGCGTGCCCCGCGCGCGTCGTCGTCGGTGTCCGCTCCCCGCGTGCCCAGGAATCCGTCTGGGATCAAGGCTCGCGAGGAGTGAGTGGTGACAGTCACCGAGGTTGTTCCGGCCGCCGGCACGGCGGTCGACGATGTGGCCGTGACAGGCCAGCGGCGGCCACGGACGCGGGTCCGCACGCGCGACGGCGGCACCGAGACGGTCGACGTCGACCGGATCGTCCGCGCGATCGAACGGTGGGCCGACGACCTCGCCGACGTCGACCCGCTGCGGGTGGCGACCCGCACGATCAGCGGCCTGTACGACGGGGCGACGGCGGACGAACTGGAGCGGCTGTGCGTCCAGACCGCCGCGGAGCTGATCGGCGAGGAGCCGCAGTACTCGCGGCTGGCCGCCCGACTGCTGGCCGGGTACGTCGACCGGGAGGTCCGCCGGCAGGGCATCGGCTCGTTCAGCGAGGCGATCGGCCGGGGGCACGCCGAGCGGCTGATCGGCGACGACACCGCCGCGTTCGTCGCCGCCCACGCCGGGGTCCTCGACGCCGCCGTCGACCCGCGCGGCGACCTGCGCTTCGAGTACTTCGGGCTGCGTACGGTCCACGACCGCTACCTGCTGCGCCACCCGACGAGCCGGCTGGTGCTGGAGACCCCGCAGTACTGGCTGCTGCGCGTGGCCTGCGGCCTGTCCCGCACGCCGGACGAGGCCATCGGGTTCTACCGGCTGATGTCGAGCCTGGCCTACCTGCCGAGTTCGCCGACGCTGTTCAACTCCGGCACCCGGCACACCCAGATGTCCTCCTGCTATCTGGTCGACTCCCCGCGCGACGAGCTGGACTCGATCTACCAGCGGTACGCGCAGGTGGCGAACCTGTCGAAGTTCGCCGGCGGCATAGGCATCGCCTTCTCGCGGGTGCGCTCCCGGGGCGCGCTGATCAGGGGCACCAACGGGCAGTCCAACGGGATCGTGCCGTGGCTGCGGACGCTGGACGCCTCGGTGGCGGCGGTCAACCAGGGTGGTCGGCGCAAGGGCGCGGCCTGCGTCTACCTGGAGCCGTGGCATCCGGACGTCGAGGAGTTCCTCCAGCTGCGCGACAACACCGGCGAGGACGCCCGGCGGACCCACAACCTGAACCTGGCCAACTGGATCCCGGACGAGTTCATGCGGCGGGTGGAGTCCGACGGGGTGTGGTCGCTGTTCGACCCCGACGTGGTGCCGGAGCTGCCGGACCTGTGGGGCGACGAGTTCGACGCGGCGTACCGGGCCGCCGAGGAGCAGGGCCGCTACGTGCGGCAGGTCCCGGCGCGGGAGCTGTACGGGCGGATGATGCGTACACTCGCCCAGACCGGCAACGGGTGGATGACGTTCAAGGACGCCGCGAACCGGCTGTGCAACCAGACCGCCGAGGCCGGCAACGTGGTGCACCTGTCCAACCTGTGCACCGAGATCGTCGAGGTCTCCAGCGACGCGGAGACCGCCGTGTGCAACCTCGGCTCGGTCAACCTCGCCGCCCACCTGGGTGCGGACGGCATCGACTGGGAGCGGCTGCGTGCCACCGTCCGCACCGCCGTGACGTTCCTCGACCGGGTCATCGACATCAACTACTACCCGACGCCGCAGGCGGCGGCGAGCAACCCCCGCTGGCGGCCCGTCGGGCTGGGGCTGATGGGCCTGCAGGACGTGTTCTTCGCGCTGCGGCTGCCGTTCGACTCGCCGGCGGCCCGGGAGCTGTCCACCCGGATCAGCGAGGAGCTTTACCTGACGGCTCTGGAGACCTCCGCCGACCTGGCGCGCAGCGCGGGCGCCCACCCGGCGTACGGGCAGACCCGGGCGGCGCGCGGGCAGCTGCAACCCGACCTGTGGGGTGTCACGGGAACCCAGACGGCGCGGTGGGCCGCGCTGCGGGAACGGGTCGCCGCGTACGGGCTGCGCAACTCGCTGCTGGTGGCGATCGCGCCGACCGCCACGATCGCCTCGATCGCCGGGTGCTACGAGTGCATCGAGCCGCAGGTGTCTAACCTGTTCAAGCGCGAGACCCTGTCGGGGGAGTTCCTCCAGGTCAACACGGCCCTCGTACGGGAGCTGAAGGCCCGTGGTCTGTGGACGGAGCGGATCCGTGCGGCCATCAGGCGCGCCGAGGGCTCCGTGCAGGACGTCGTGGAGCTGCCGGCCGAGGTGCGGGAGCTGTTCCGTACGGCGTGGGAGCTGCCGCAGCGGGCGTTGATCGACCTGGCCGCCGCGCGTGCCCCGTACGTCGACCAGTCGCAGTCGCTGAACCTGTTCCTGGCGGCACCGACGATCGGCAAGCTCTCCTCGATGTACCTCTACGCGTGGAAGGCCGGGCTGAAGACGACGTACTACCTGCGTTCCCGGCCGGCCACCCGGATCCAGCAGGCCACCGTCGCGCCCGTCGGGCCGGCTCCGGTCGGTGGGGTCGTGGCGCCGGTGGCGACCGTCGACGAGGCGCTGGCGTGTTCGTTGGAGAACCCCGAGGCGTGCGAGGCGTGCCAGTGACCATCCCCGCCACCCGTGAATCAGTGACCACCCCCGACACCCGTGAGCCGGAGGCCACCCACATGCTGCTCGACCCGGGGATGGATCTCACCCTGCGCCCGATGCGTTACCCGCACTTCTTCGACCGGTTCCGTGACGCGATCCGCAACACGTGGACGGTGGAGGAGGTCGACCTGCACGCCGACCTCGCCGACCTCGACCGGCTCTCCCCGGCCGAGCGGCACCTCGTCAGCCGCCTCGTGGCGTTCTTCGCCACCGGCGACACCATCGTCGCCAACAACCTGGTGCTCAACCTCTACCAGCACGTCAACTCGCCCGAGGGTCGGCTCTACCTGTCGCGGCAGCTGTTCGAGGAGGCCGTGCACGTCCAGTTCTACCTGAACCTGCTCGACACGTACGTGCCCGACGACACCGAACGCTCCGCCGCGTTCGCCGCCATCGGGAACATCCCGTCGATCCGGCGCAAGGCCGAGTTCTGCTTCCGCTGGATCGACTCGCTGGGCGAGCTGCGCGAGCTGCGTACGCGGGCGGACCGGCGGGCGTTCCTGCTGAACCTGATCTGCTTCGCCGCCTGCATCGAGGGGCTGTTCTTCTACGGCGCCTTCGCCTACGTCTACTTCCTGCGCTCCCGGGGGCTGCTGCACGGCCTGGCGTCGGGCACCAACTGGGTGTTCCGCGACGAGTCCATGCACATGGCCTTCGCCTTCGACGTGGTGGAGACCGTGCGGGCTGAGGAGCCGGACCTGTTCGACGACGAGCTGGCCGGGCAGGTGCGGCAGATGCTCACCGAGGCCGTCGAGTGCGAGGTCCAGTTCGCCGAGGACCTGCTCGGGCGGGGCGTGCCCGGGCTGTCCCTGGCCGACATGCGCGAGTACCTGCAACACGTCGCCGACCGGCGGCTCGTGCAGCTCGGCGTCCCCGCCCACTACGGGTCGGCCAACCCGTTCGCGTTCATGCAGTTGCAGGACGTCCAGGAGCTGTCCAACTTCTTCGAGCGGCGCGTGTCGGCGTACCAGGTGGGGGTGACTGGCACGGTGGCCTTCGACGACGACTTCTGAGCCCCGGCGCCGTCGTCGTGGCGGTGGGTCACGTCGCCTGCATCGAGATGTCGAAGGCGGCGTCGCGGACGTCGGCGACCGGATGCCCGCGCAGCAGGTGCAGCAGTTCCCGCCAGGGCGCGGACCAGCCGTACGCCCGGCCGCCGCCGGCCAGCGCCACCGCGAACAGGCCGGTGGTGGCCTCACCCCGGGCGGCGAGGTCGCGGGCCGTGGCGAGCACCGGCGTGGCGTCGAGGGGCTCCGGCGAGGCGGTGCGTCGGGACAGGAACCGGGCGAGCCGGGCGGCGAGCGCCGGCCGCCCGGCCACCAGTTCCGCGATGGCCAGCGTGTCGGCGGTCAGCCGGTCGCACGTCGGGCCGTCGAGCGGCAGCAGCGCCGTCAGCAGGGTGCCCGCCTGCGACACGTACGCGTGGTGTCGGCCCAGCTCGTCGGCCATCCGCCGCCACGGCGCGGCATCCGTGCGCGGGCCGGCCGTCCAGGCCGCGGAGGCCTCGGCCGCGATGGCGTCGATCCGTCGGCGGGCGGGGCGGTCCCTGGCGGGGCCGCCGAGGTCCGCGTCGGCGTCGTCGACGCGGACGAGGGCGCGCAGGGCGGCGACGAGCACGTGCTGCTCGGGGCGCTCCGGGTGGCGCAGCACCGCGTCCACGATGGGGCGCACCGCCTGCCAGTCGTGCTGTTCGTCCAGGTCGGTGAGCGCGGCCGTGACGAGTTCGGTGAGATCGGGCGCCCAGGGCAGCCAGTGCACGAGCCGGGGCCAGGCGATCCGGCCCACCTCCCGGTCGCCGCTCGCGCAGGCCCGGGCCACGAGGGCGGCGTAGCGGGGGCGATCCGGGGCGGCGACCGCGTCGGGCGGGGTCGCCAGGACGGTCAGCGACTCCTCCCGGCTGCCGGCGATGGCCTGATCGAGGATCGGCCAGCTCTGCGGCGCGTGCAGTCGCTGCCGGGCGGCGGCGACGATCGCGGCCCGCACGTCGCGGTGCTGGTCGGGCTGCTGCCACGCGGCCACCAGCACCGCCATCGCCTCGGGGGGACCGAAGCGGCCGAGCAGCCGCAGCGCCTCCTTGCGGCTGGTCACCTTGCCCCGGCCCAGGGCGACGGCGGACAGCGGGGCCACCAGATCGGCCGGGCGGGTGGAGCGGACGACGCGACCGGCCGCGTACAGGGCGACCCTGGCCCACTCGTCGTCGGCGTACGACAGCAGCAGCGGCAGCGTCTCGTCGGGCCGGCCGATCCACGGCAGGGCCGCCAGGGCCGCCTCGGCCAGGGTGACGTTCGTCGAGTCGACGTAGCGCAGCACCAGCTCGCGCCCGCCGTCCGGCACCCGCGCGGCGGCCCGTACGGCGGCGGCCCGGTGATGCAGCGGAGTGCCGGCGTCGGCGGCGAGGCGCGCCTGCAACCGCACGTACGCCTCCTGCTGGCGTGGCGGCCACCGCTCGGCGTGTACGGGTTGCCCGGGGATCCAGCGGGTGCCGGCGGTGAGGAACGCCCCCTTCGGCGGGCGGTGCAGCACCTGGTCGAGCAGGTCGTGACGTCGGGCGCTGACGGTCGACCACACGGTGGGCAGGGTGATGGTCGAGGTGTCGGAGTCCAGCACGTGGGCGACCCGCTGCGTCCGGGTCCTCGGGTCGGCCAACCACAGCTCGACGGCCTCCCGTACGACGGCGGCGACGGTGCCCGGGGCCGTCGCGCGGCGCAGCAGCTCCTGCAGGTCGGGCAGCCGCCAGGCCCGCCGCCCGAGGGCGTGGGTCACCGCGAACAGCGCGGTGAACTGGCCCCGGGCCATGCCGGCCTCGATCCATCCGCGCAGCCGGGCGAGGACCAGCTGCTCCTGGCCCCGGCGTAGCGTCGTGTCGAACCGTCCGAGCGACGGCAGCCGGTGCCCGCCGAAGAGCCGGTCGAGGGTGTCCAGCGCCCACCGCAGCAGGGCTGGTTCGTCGACGTGTCGACCCAGCACCCGGGCGGCGAGGGTGCCGAGCGCGGAGAGGGTACGCGTCGACGCGTCGCGGGTGGTCGTGGCGTCGACGGTGATGCGGGTCAGCATCTGTGCGGCGTCCGCGCGCAGCAGCGGGGCCAGGTTCGCCAGCTCCGCCAGCGCCACGGCCCGGACCGGGTCCTGCTCGTTGCGCAGCCGATCCAGCTGGGCCAGGGCCTCGGCCGCCGCGTCGGGGTCGCGGCTGCGCCGTGCGGCGGCCAGCAGCAGTTGGTACGCGACGGCCCGGTCGTGCGCGTCGGCGGCGCGCAGGGCGGGGGTGAGCGCCGCCGACGCCGCCGGCCAGGGCAGCAGGGCGCTCCACGACCGTACCCGCGCCTCGTCGTGGCGGACCTCGTCGAGGGTGAGCACCCGTCGTGCCTCCCGCTCTCGCCAGGCGTGCGGCAGCACCTCCAGCAGCGACGCGTCGGGGATCCGGGTGGCGGTCTCGACGTCGGCGAACACGGCGTCGTACAGCTCGCCGCGCCTGGCCGGGGGCAGGGCCGCCAGCAGCCGCGTCAGCAGGTTGTCGTGGTCGCGTACCCGCCGGCCGAGGGCGACCAGGTCCGCCTGTGGCAGTCGTACGAGTCGACGCAGCAGCGCCGGGGGCAGCCCCTCGTGGCGCAGCCGGTCCACTCGGGACGCCTCGGTCAGCAGGGCCAGCACCCGCCCCGGGGCGGACGCGGCGAGCGCACCGTAGTCGGCCAGGGCGCCGGGGAGGCGTCCGTCGGGCGCGTACCGTTCGAGCAGCGTCAGGGCGCGCTCCGGTCGGCGCCGGCCGGCCACCAGGACCCGCTCGCCGTGGGTCGTCCACCAGCGGTCCCGTTCGGCGGGGGCGAGGTGGGGCAGCGTCGACTCGGCGTGGTCGAGCACCACGTCGCCGTGGCGACGGGCGAGGCGGACCGAGCCCGGCAGCGCGTGTTCGACGGCCGGCAGCAGCCGGCGGACGGTGTCCGCCCCGCAGGCGGACAGCAGGGCGACCGCCTCGGTGGCGCCGAAGCGGTCCAGCACGTCGTCGACCAGGCCGTCGGCGACCGCCGGCCGGCGCATGCAGCCCAGCGTGCGGTAGACCAGGTGACGCAGGTCGGCCGGCGCGTCGCGGACGAATGCCCGCAGGTCGTCGCCGGCGAGCCAGCCGGCGCGTAGGCCCGCCTTCACGGCGACCGCCCGGACCGTGCCGTGCGGGTCGTCGACCGCTGACAGCACCGCCGCGCGGTCGCCGACGATGGCGGCGGCGGTGACGGCCAGGAACCGGTGGTACGACGCGCCGCCACGCAGGTCCGCCAGGATCTGCGGCAGCTCGCCCGTGGTGGCCAGCTCGCGGGCCCGGCGCGCCAGCGCCGCCATGCGCTCCCCGTGGTCCAGCGTGTCCAGGACGCCGAGCAGCCGTCGTGTCGATCTCCGCACGCCGTTTATTGTGTCGGTCGCGGGGGCCGGGCCGCAGACCCGTTTTCCACCCGGCGTCCACCGGCGTCCACCGGTCCCTGCCGGCGACGGTGCCGGGGAGAGGTGCCTTGCCGGCGTCTGCCATGCTCGGGCCGGTGACGACCGGCCACCCCACCAGCCCCCGTACCCACCGCCGTGTCCGCAGCCGCCGCACCCGCGTCGTGTTGATCTCCGGCGCGGTCGCCGTGCTTCTCGCCGCCGCCGTCTTCGTCGTCGCGGTGGTCGTGCCGCTGGTGCGGCCGGCGGGGCCGCGTCCGCTCTTCCAGCTTCCGGTCGCCTGCGGCGAGACGTGGCAGTTGGGCACCTATCCCGGTCACGACGACTACGACGTGGACCTGTTCCCGACCGAGGGCAAGGCGTGGGGGCGGCCGGTGCTCGCGTCGTACGCGGGGAAGGTGACCGTGGCGGGGATCAACGGATCGCTGGGTGGCCGTACGCCGGACGATCCGGACGGGCCGCGTGGCCGAGGCGGCGGCTACTGGGTGAAGATCGACCACGGCGGCAAGTGGGAGACGCAGTACCTGCACCTGCTGGAGCCACCGCTGGTCCGGGCCGGTCAGCGGGTCGCGCAGGGCGAGCAGATCGGGCGGGTGGGCAGCACCGGCAACTCCGGGGCGCCGCACCTGCACTACGAGCAGCGCCGGGGCTGGGAGAAGGTCGAGGCGTACTTCGACGGCGTGCCGTCGGGGATCACCCACGACGACACCGAGTACACGGTCACGCGCAAGAGCAACAACTGCGTCGGGGGATGACCGCCGGTGACCCCCGTGCGGCCGGGCTCGTGCTGAGCCCGGCCGCTGGGGCCGGCGACGTGGTGCCCGTGCTGAGCCACCGGAACGGCAGGTGCCTTGCCGCTCCGTTCGCACCTCGTCGGCGGTGTGGTGGGGCCGGGGGACTGCCCGCTGGCCCTGGTGCCGAGCCGCGAGCTGGCCTCCGGCCCCGGGGGGTCAGGAGGCGGTGGGGAAGTGGAAGTCCGACCCGATCGTCTCGGCCCGGCCCGGCCACCGGCTGGTGACGACCTTGCCGCGGGTGTAGAACGCCACCCCCTCCGTGCCGTGGATGTGGGTGTCACCGAAGAGCGAAGCCTTCCAGCCCCCGAAGGAGTGGTAGGCCATCGGCACCGGCAGCGGGACGTTCACGCCGATCATGCCGACCGTGACGTCCCGGACGAAGCGGCGGGCCGCCGCTCCACCGGAGGTGAACAGGGCGGTGCCGTTGCCGTACGGGTTGGAGTTGATGATCCGGACGGCCTCGTCCAGGGTGTCGGCGCGCAGCACGACCAGGACCGGTCCGAAGATCTCCTGCTGGTACGCGGCCATCTCGGGTGTGACCCGGTCCAGCAGGCACGGGCCGACGAAGTAGCCGCCGTCGTGGCCCTCCACCCGCAGGCCCCGGCCGTCGACGACCACCGTGGCGCCGGCTTCCTGCGCCTCGTTCACGGAGGTGATGACCCGCTCGCGCGCCTCGCTGGTGATGACCGGGCCCATCTGGGAGGACGCCTGGTCACCCGGGCCCACCACGATCGTCGACGCTTCCCTGGCCAGCAGTTCGATCAGCTCGTCGCCGGCCGTGCCGACCGCGACCACGGCGGAGATCGCCATGCAGCGCTGCCCCGCCGAGCCGTACGCGGCGGAGGTGATCTGCCGCGCCGCCTCGGTCAGGTCGGCGTCGGGGAGCACCACGGCGTGGTTCTTTGCTCCGCCCAGCGCCTGGACCCGCTTGCCGGAGGCTGCGGCGCGCTGGTGCACGTAACGGGCGATCGGGGTGGACCCGACGAACGACACCGCCGCGACGTCGGGGTGGTCGAGCAGCGCGTCGACGGCCGGCTTGCCGCCGTGCACCACGTTGAAGACCCCGTCGGGCAGGCCGGCGTCGGCGTACAGCTGGGCGACGAGGTTCGAGGCGGACGGGTCGCGCTCGCTGGGCTTGAGGACGAAGGTGTTGCCGCAGGCGATGGCGATGGGGTGCATCCACATCGGCACCATGACGGGGAAGTTGAACGGGGTGATGCCGGCGCACACCCCCAGCGGGGCGCGCAGTGAGTACGAGTCGATGCCGGTGGAGACCTGGTCGGAGTAGGCACCCTTGAGTAGTTGCGGGATGCCGCAGGCGAACTCGATCACCTCCCGGCCCCGGATCACCTCGCCGCGCGCGTCCTCGATCGTCTTGCCGTGCTCGGCGGTGACCAGCCGGGCCAGGTCGTCCTCGTGCCGCTCCACCAGGTCACGGAGCTTGAACAGGACCTTGGTCCGGCGGGACAGGGAGGTGTCGCCCCAGGACTCGTAGGCCTTGGCCGCCGTGGCGACGGCCTGGTCGATCTCGGGCTGCCCGCCGATCGCCACCTGTGCCTGGGGCTGTCCGGTCGCGCTCTGGTACACGGTCGCGTACCCGCTGCCGGCGACGGACGCCCCACCAATCCAGTGCTCGATGCTGCGCACCGCACTCTCCTTCGTCAATCGACGCTCCGAACGTCGCCGGATTCGTTCTGCGATTCGGTTCATGTGCTGTGGGTCGGGCGGGGTCCCGGCACGTCGTACGTGACCGGGATTCCGCCTGGGGGAGCTAGAGCCACCGGGTGCCGATTCCCCGCAGGTCGGGGGTGCTGAAGGAGTAGAGCAGCTCCATGCTGTCCGTGCTGTCGGTCTCGATCGCGTGGCCGACGCCGGCGGGGATGTACATCGCGGTGCCCGGGCCCGCCTCGAACTGTTCGTCGGCCACGGTGAACAGCGCCGTGCCGGACAGCACGTAGTAGAACTCGGCGGAGTCGGCGTGCAGGTGCAGCGGGTGCTTCATCCCCGGCTCCATGCGGTAGACGCCGGTGAGGAACTCGCACTCCGGATCGCCGGTCAGTTGCCGGTCGACGAGGCGGTGCACGAGGCCCTCGTCGTCCGGGTTGTGGTTGAGGGCGGAGATCAGCTCGTACGCGAGTTCATCGCGGTGCACCACGAACGCCGGGCGTGGGCCCTTCGCCCCGGGGGTGGCGGCTGCTATCCGGCGGCCACCGGTGGGTAACGCCGTCACCGCTCGGCGTCCACGCTCGTCGCCCCGAGGGGGATCTGGGGGCTGGTGAGGGGGCCGTGGTGCTTGGAGAGGCAGAGCGCGTCCCAGCCGGTGACCACCCCGTGGATGACGCCCGGTTCCCAGCACAGGTACTCGCCCGAGCGGTAGACGTGCTCCGGGTCCGTGGCGCACCAGCCGCCGAGGAAGAAGATCTCCTCGGTGCTGTGGTGGAACTCCAGGGCGGTCTTGGCGAAGCGCCGGGGCAGGACGAACAGGATGGTGTCCTTGCCGGTCTCCTCGACCTTGCGCAGCCGGATGCACTGCGTGGGCACCTCGAGGTCGCCGTGGCTGCTCGTGTCGGTCACTCCCGCGAACGCCTCGCGCACGGGGAGCCAGCTGGTCGGGTCGAAGATGTCGACGGTCTCGCCGAACGGCTTCGACGGTGCGGGGCGCTCGTCCGTGCGGACCTCGAACGGCGAGTCGGTCCAGAAGATCAACGTCGCGCCCTGCTCCGACGAGACGGGGCCGATCTCGGTGCCGGACGGCAGGAAGAGGTAGTGCCCGCGCCGGCACTGGCGGCCGGCGATGGTGAGGTCACCGTCGCGCACCAGTAGTTCGAGGTCGGCGCTGTTCCAGTGTTCCGGCATGACCCAGCCGGGTGGGACGTCGACGACGAGCGTCTGTGCGCCGGTCTCCGGGTCTTCGTTGATGTGCCGGGTGAGCAGTCCGAAGGGCAGATCCTTGGCCCGCCACACCCGCTGGGATACCTGGTCGATGATGACCCGTCGCTTGCCGGAATGAGTCACGGTGGACCTCCTTCGGGTTGCGCAGGATTGTATGTAATCGCTGTGGCACCGTCTAGGCCGTCGTCCCGGTGGTCGGGATCTACGCAGTCGACGGGGGTGCAACCCGTGCTTCGGCGCGGACGGGCCGAAGATCATGTATGCAAAACCGTCCCTGTCGACCCGTTCCTGGTCGGCGGTCCGGCCCGCGGTGCGGATCTGCCGGAGTGGGCGGGGTGCGGGCGGCGCGCGCCGGGCGGCGGTGCCGACGACAGTATGCCCGCCCGCGGCCGGCGCCCGGGGTGGTCGCGGTGGTCGGGCTCCTTGTGCCTGGTCAGGTCACTTGTATACGATCCAGCGTCTAGTCGTCCTTCCAGCCGCGTTTCCTCATCTGCTCGGAATCGGGGAGAGATGTCGCGAAGATTCGGTCTCGTCGGTGGGACGGTGGTCACCGAGGACGGCGTACAGGCCTCTGACGTGCTCATCGAGTCCGGGCGTATCGAGAGCGTCGGTCAGATACCGCCGTCGGCGGACATCGAGAAGGTTGATGTCCGAGGGAAGATCGTGATTCCCGGCGGCGTCGACGTGCATACACATTTGGATACGCCGTTCATGGGCGCCGTGACCTCCGACGACCATGCCTCGGCGAGCCGCGCCGCCGCCGTGGGTGGTACGACGACCTACGTCGACTACGCCTTCCAGCGGCCCGGCGAGCGCCTGCCGGAGGTCCTGGGGCGGTGGGCCGGTCGGGCCGGGGGCCGTTCCGCCATCGACTTCAGCTTCCACCTGGCCGTGACCTCGCCGTACCCGGATCTCGTGGCGGACATGGCGCTGGTGGTCGCCGACGGCGTGACCAGCTTCAAGGTGTTCATGGCGTACAAGGGCCTGGCCATGCTCGACGACGGTCAGCTCTTCTCGATCCTCGACGAGTCGAGTCGGCTGGGCGCGACGCTCTGCGTGCACGCCGAGAACGGGCACGTCATCGACGTCCTCGCCGAGCGGCTCGTGCGGGCGGGCAGGACCGGGCCGCTGGCGCACATGCTGTCACGGCCGCCGGAGACCGAGGTGGAGGCCGTGCGACGCGCGATCGCGCTCGCGAACATGGCCGACGCCCCGATCTACTTCGTGCACCTGTCGACCGCCGGCGCCGTCGCCGCCGTCGCGGAGGCCCAGCGGGCGGGGCGCCCGGTCTCGGGCGAGACCTGCACGCACTACCTCCTTCTCGACGAGGATCTCTACCACGCGCCCGGGTTCGAGGCGGCCAAGTACGTCGTCAGCCCGCCCCTGCGCGGTCGCGAGCACCGCGAGCAGCTGTGGCGGGGCCTGCGGGAGGGCACGCTGGGCGTGGTCAGTTCGGATCACTGTCCGTTCTGCATGGACGGACAGAAGACCCTGGGCGCGGACGACTTCAGGCGGATTCCCAATGGTGCGCCGGGCATCGAACACCGCGTTCCGCTGCTCTACGGGCACGGGGTGCGTCCGGGGCGACTGAGTCTCGAACGCTTCGTCGACGTGGTGTCGACCGAGCCGGCCCGCCGGTTCGGGCTCTACCCGACGAAGGGCGTGATCCGGCGCGGTTCGGACGCCGATCTCGTCGTGCTCGACCCGCAGGCGGCCTCGGTCGTGCTCGCGCAGACGATGACGCAGAACTGCGACTACACCCCCTTCGAGCGGTGGCACGTCCCGGGGCGTGTCGACGCGGTCTACCTCAGGGGCGAGCTGATCGCCCGTCGTGGGCGTTTCGTCGGACGTCAGGACGCCGGAAAGTTCCTGGCCCGTCGCCCTGCGTGATGGTTTTGGGATGTGGCCGTACGGAGCCTTGACAGCGCATGACTTGTATACAAACATCAGCGCTTGTGACCTGCTTCATAAGGTTTCTCTGCGTCAGCTGAAGCAACCTTGCACACAATGTGGAGGTGTTGGCATGGGAATACGTTCCGTGCGGGTACAGGCCGTGGCAGTGCTCGCCGTTGCGGGCCTGGCTCTCGCGGCCTGCGGGAACGATGCGAAGAAGTCTGATGCCGGCACCGGCCAGACCCTGACCATCGCCGCGCCCGGTGTCGTGTCGAGTCTCGACTCCGAGCGCTACCAGGGTTTCATCTCGATCGACCTGCTACCGAACACCGCTGGCACGCTCGTGCGCTTCAAGAAGCCCGAGGCCGGCGCGACGAAACTCCAGACCCCGGACCAGATCGAGCCCGAACTCGCGGAGTCGTGGAAGCTGAGCGACGACCGCAAGCAGATGACCTTCACCCTTCGTGAGGCCAAGAGCCAGTTCGGCAACACCCTCACCGCCCAGGACGTGAAGTGGTCGGTCGAGCGGATGGTCGAGAGCAAGGGTGTGCCGATCGCCAAGACCCTGATGGGCATCGGCGGCTGGGACATCGCCAACCCGATCACCGTCACCGACGACAAGACGTTCACGATCAACGTCGCCAAGCCGAACGCGGTGAGCGTCTCCATCCTGAGCACCTTCTTCATGACCATCTACGACTCGGTGGAGGCGAAGAAGCACGCCGCGGCGGACGACCCGTACGCCTACAAGTGGCTGGGGGAGAACACCGCCACCTTCGGGCCGTACCAGGTGAAGTCCTTCGACCCAGGCAAGGAGGTCCGCCTCACCGCCAACCAGAACTACTTCCGCGGTACGCCCAAGGTGACCGACGTGGTGGTGCGTGCCGTCGCCGACACCTCGAACCGGCTCCAGCTCGCCCAGAGCGGGCAGGTCGACGTCGCCACCGCGATGACCTTCGACCAGCTCTCCTCGCTCGAGAAGAGCGGTGACGTGCGCCTCGAGCGGGTGCTCTACCCGAACATCGACGTGCTGGTGCCGAACCTCAAGGCGAAGCCGTTCGACGACAAGCGGGTGCGCGACGCCATCTCGCTCGCCGTGGACCGCAAGGCGATCGTCGACTCGGCGTACCAGGGCTTCGCCACCGCGTCGGCCGACTACATCCACGACGACTTCGGCGCCCCGGCCGCGGACAAGCCGTTCACCCACGACATCGACCGGGCCAAGCAGTTGCTGGCCGAGGCGGGCCTGCCCAACGGCTTCTCGATGGAACTCGCCTACAACGCGGCGAACGTGGGGGCCCACAGCGAGCAGGTGGCCGTCCTGCTGCGCTCGCAGCTGGCCAAGGTCGGCATCGACGTCAAGCTGAACAACGTGGCCTCCGGCGCGGACTTCGACGCCGCCAAGCGTGAGGGCAAGCTGCAGACCTGGCTGGCCACCAGCACCCCGCTGGTGCCCGACCCCGCCTACTACCTGCAGGTCTTCTACTCCACCGGTGGACTCACCAACCTGCAGAACTACAGCTCGCCGACCCTCGACGACCTCAGCCGCAAGATCCTCGAAACCCAGCCGGGGGCCGAGCGGGAGGCGCTGGTCAAGCAGGTCAACGACTTCATGGTCGATGACATGCCCGCCGTGCCGCTGGTCGACGGCCAGAAGTACTACGTCTTCAAGAAGAGCGTGACCGGGTTCGTCAGCTACTCCCAGGGCCACGTCAACTACTACGACATCAACATCTCCTAGCCCGGTCGGGCGTCCCCGGCACCGTGGCCGGGGACGCCCCGACGGGCGGTGGTTCCGGACGGACCGCCGTCGAGCCGGTCACCGCCACCGGCACCTCTTCAGAAAGCTGGAACAGCCGACAAGACCGGTGTCTCCCCAGAAAGCAGGAAGTTCACTGATGTACCGACTAGGAGTTGACGTTGGTGGCACGTTCACGGACGTTCTGCTGATCGAAGAGGCGACCGGCAGGACGCGCCGGACGAAGGTGCCGTCGACGCCCCACGACCAGTCCGTCGGTGTCATCGAGGGCGTGACCCGCGTGCTCGCGGACGCCAAGGCCCGCGCGGCGGACGTCCGCCAGTTCCTGCACGGAACGACGGTGGCCACCAACGCCGTACTCGAACGTCGGGGAGCCCGGGTCGGCCTGATCGTGACCGTCGGCTACCGGCAGGTCCTGCACATCGCGCGCTCGTTCGTGCCGGGCGGTCTGGGCGGCTGGATCGTCTGGGACCGGCCGGCCGAACTGGTGGCGCTGGAGGACGTACGCGAGGTCGCCGGCCGGCTCGACTTCCGGGGCGACGAGGTCGAACCCCTCGACGAGTCGGCCGTCCGCGCCGCCGTCCGCCAGCTCGTCGACCGGGGCGTGGACGCCCTCGCCATCGGCTTCCTCAACTCCTACGCCAACCCGGCCCACGAACTGCGCGCCGCCGAGATCGCCGTCGAGGAGGCGCCGGGCGTACCGGTGTCCACCTCCGCCGGTGTCCTGCCCGAGCTGGGCGAGTACGAGCGCACGCTGACCACGGTGGCCAACGCCTACGTCCGCCCCGGCGTCGGGGCCTACCTGCGCAACCTCAGCACGAAACTCATCGCCGAGGGGCTCGTCGGCGAGCGCCGGGTGCTGCGCTCCGACGGCGGCCTGATGACCTTCGAGCGCGCCGAGGACATCCCCGTCAGCCTGCTGATGAGCGGGCCCGCCGGCGGGGTCGCCGCGGCGGTGGCCCTCGGGCCGGCCGCCGGCTACCGCGACCTGCTCACCCTCGACATGGGCGGCACCTCCACCGACGTCGCCCTGATCGAGGACGGCACCCCCGTCATCCGGCGCGAGACGACCGTGGCCGACCTCGCCGTGCGCGCCCCGTCGATCGACGTGCAGACCGTCGGGGCCGGCGGCGGTTCGATCGCGCACGTGCCCGAGCTGACCGGGGCGCTGCGGGTCGGCCCGGCCAGCGCCGGCGCCCTGCCCGGTCCGGCGACGTACGGCCGCGGGGGCGTGCTGCCCACCGTCACCGACGCGAACGTCGTGCTCGGCTACCTGCCGCACGCGCTGCTCGGCGGGGCGATGCCGCTCGACGTCGAGAAGGCCCGTACCGCCGTCGGGACCGTCGCGACCAAGCTCGGCGTGTCGGTGGAGGCCGCCGCCGCCGCGATCATCGACATCGTCAACGAGAACATGCTCGGCGCGCTCCGGCTGGTCTCGGTGCAGCGGGGCTACGACCCGCGGCGGTTCGCGCTCGTCGGGTTCGGCGGCGCGGGCCCCCTGCACGTCAACGCCCTGGCCAAGCTCCTCGGCTCCTGGCCGGTGCTGATTCCGCAGTCGCCGGGGGTGCTCTGCGCCTACGGGGACGCCTCGACGGGCGTGCGGGCCGAGGCGAACAAGTCGCTGGTACGCCCGCTCGACGACATCGACGAGGAGCAGCTGCGGCGTGAGTTCGCCGAGCTGTCCGCGCAGATCGACACGGAGTTCGACCGGGCCGCCGTGCCCGCGGACGCCCGTACGGTGCGCTTCGAGGCCGACGTGCGCTACCACGGCCAGGGCTTCGAGGTCTCCGTCGCCGTCGGGGAGTCCCGGCAGGAAGCGCTGATCCCGAAGCTGCGCAGCGGGTTCGACGAGGCCCACCAACGTCTGTTCGGCTTCGCCCTCGACGAGCAGCACGAGGTCGTCAACATCCGGGCGGTGGGGGTCTCCGAGGCCGGGCGGATCAAGCCGGTGGAGATCGAGCACGGCGACCGGGACGCCTCCCGCGCGATCATCGGCCGCCAGCAGGTGTACGTCGACGGGGGCTGGCAGGAGGCGTCGCTCTACGACCGCACCGCCCTGCGCGCCGGCAACGAGCTGCCCGGGCCGGCGATCGTCGTCGAGATGGATTCCACCAGCCTGGTCCTGCCGGGCTGCGTCGCACGCGTCGACAGGCTGGGCAACCTGCTCATCCTGCCGACCGAGGATGGAGTGGTCTGATGAGTGCGGTCATCGTCGAGACGCCGCGGCCGGCGCGTGCGGTGGAGGTCGAGCCAGCGGTGCTCGACATCGTCGAGAACGCGTTGCGCAACGCCCGCTTCGAGATGGACGCCGTCGTCCTGCGTACCGCGATGTCGCCCGGCATCCGGGAGCAGCACGACGCGTTCCCGCTGATCGCCGACCGGCGCGGGCGCATGGTCGCCGGGCAGTTCGGCTCCTTCATCGACGGCTTCCTCTCCGGCTACGACGGCACGGTCGAGGAGGGTGACGTCTTCTTCACCTCCGACCCGTACGCCTGTGACGGCGCCATCAGCCACGCCAACGACTGGCTGGTGCTGCTGCCGATCTACCACCAGCGGGCGCTGGTCGGCTGGGCGGCGATGTTCGGCCACATGAGCGACGTCGGCGGCAAGGTCCCCGGCAGCCTGCCGACCGACGCCGTGTCGATCCACGAGGAGGGGGTCATCGTCCCGCCGGTGAAGCTGTTCCGGGGCGGGACGCTCGACCAGCAGCTGCTGGACACCGTCCTCAACCAGGTGCGGCTGCCCAGCTGGAACCGGGCCGACCTGAACGCGGTCCTGGCGTCCTGCCGGACCGCCGAGACCCGGGTCCGGGAACTCTGCGACCGGTTCGGCGTGGACACCTACCTGTCGACGCTGGACCTGCTGCTGGAGCGCAACCGGCAGGCGATGGCGAAGCTCTTCCGCCAGGTCATCCCGGAGCAGCCGGTCACCTTCGAGGACTTCGTCGACGACGACGGACGCGGTGAGGGACCGTTCCGCATCCGGTGCACGCTGTGGCGTGAGGGCGACCGGGTCGTGCTCGACTTCACCGGGACCAGCGACCAGGCCGACGGGTCGATCAACTTCCTGCTGAACGAGAACGTCCTGCGGATGTTCTTCGGCGTCTACACGATCATGGCGGTCGACCCGCTGATCCTGTTCAACGACGGGTTCTATCCGCTGGTCGACGTCCGTATCCCCGAGGGCAGCCTGCTCAAGCCCCGACGGCCGGCGGCCATCTCGTGCCGGACGCACGCCCTGGGCCGGCTCTTCGACGTCCTCGCCGGGCTGCTGGGACAGTGCGAGCCGGACTTCCTCTGCGCGGCCGGGTTCTCGTCGAGCCCGCACCTCATGTACTCCGGTCTGGACCGCTCGGGCAAGTGGTTCCAGCTGTACCAGATCGGCTTCGGTGGCGTGCCCGCCCGCCCGGCCGGCGACGGCTTCGACGGGCACTCCATGTGGCCCTCGTTCACCAACGTGCCGAACGAGTACCTGGAGGCCTACTACCCGCTGCGCATCGAGGCCTACGAGTCGATCCCCGACTCGGGCGGCGCGGGTCTGCACCGGGGCGGAAACGGCATCCGGGTCGGCTACCGGTTCCTCGAACCGGGTGAGGTGTCCATCCACGACGACCGGTGGTTCACCAAGCCCTGGGGCGTGCTCGGCGGCGAGCCGGGACAACGCGGCACGAAGATCCTCCAGAAGGCCGACGGCTCGCGGCAGGTGGTGCCGGCCAAGTGCGACCACGTCGCCGTGACGCCGGGCGACCTCCTGGACTTCGTCACCTGGGGTGGCGGCGGCTGGGGCGATCCGCTGCAGCGCGATCCGGAGCAGGTGCGCTACGACGTCGAGCAGGGTCTCGTCACCGTCGAGGGCGCCCGGCAGTACGGGGTCGTCCTGGTCGGCGACGACATCGACCACGACCGCACCCGGGCGCTGCGCGCCGAGCTGGCCGCCGCCCGGCCGGAACTGCCCCGCTTCAACCGGGGCGGCACGCTGGAGGAACTGAAGGCGCGCTGCCTCACCGAGACCGGGCTGGCCGCGCCACGGGATCCGTCGCGTACCCAGGTGCGCGACGAGCCGACGGCGGCTCCCGCACGCACCGCCGCCACGACGCAGACCCGGCGCCCGGCCGACGTGGCCGGGGCGGGTGGCGTCCGGCCGGCGGGAGCGGGACCGCGCCCGCAGACGCCGACGCTCTCCCCGTTGGAGGCGCTCGTGCACCACATCGCCCGGCAGGTGACCGGGCGATGATCCCCAACCCTTCCAGGACCAGCGACGTCCTGGACAACGGCGGGCACCCGCCCGTCGACCAACCCGCAGAGGAGAACTGTCATGGCTGACCTTCAGATGTCCGCGCTCGGAATGATCGAGACCCGTGGCCTGGTCGCGGCGGTCGAGGCCGCCGACGCGATGGTGAAGGCCGCCACCGTCGTGCTGGTGGGCACCGAGTACATCGGCGGTGGACTGGTCACGGTGGTGGTCCGCGGCGACGTCGGCGCGGTCAAGGCCGCCACGGACGCCGGCGCGGCCAGCGCCTCGCGGTTGGGCGAGGTCGTCTCCGTGCACGTCATCCCCCGCCCGCACAGCGAGGTCGAGGCGATCCTGCCCACCGGGGCGACCCGGGGCGGAAGCAAGGCCTGACCAAGGCGTCGCGTGCTCATCGAAGGAGCTGATACATGAGTCGGGTGTGGACTGCCGTCGATATCGAAGACATCGCCCGGTCGCACGAGCCGCGCGAAATCCTTCTGGGCCCGCGTGACCTGATCTCCCCGCATGCCGAGGACATCGCACGGGGCCTTGGCATCGACATTCGCAGGACAGGACAGGACGTGCCGCCGGAGTCGGCGCCAGCACCGGTCGCGGCCGGCTCCGGCGGGACGCAGGGCGGATGCGACGACGCCGACGGCTGCTCGTGCGGCTGCGCGGGCGCGGAGGAGGCGGAGCGGACCATCCGTACGATCGCCGCCGCGCTCTCGTCGGCGAACCCGGACGCGGACGCGTCGACGGTGGCCAGCGAGACGTTGCGGGCGCTCGGCGCCTTCGGCGGACCGGGCGTCGGCACTCCCGAGCAGGCGCAACCGCTGCCCGGTCAGCTGCTGCCCAAGAAGGCGAAGGGGGCCCGGCCCCAGTTCTTCGCCGACCCGGGCATGGAGGCCCTGGTCTCCACGGTGGTCACCCTCTCGTCCGAGGTGTGGGTGCTGCGCGAACGTCTGATGACGCTGGAACGTCTGCTCGCCGACCGGCGGGTGGTGGAGCGCGGCGCGGTGGACGACTTCACCGTCTCCGGCGAGGACGCGGAGGTCCGCGACACCGAGGCGGCGGCCTTCGTCGCCCGGGTGCTGCGGGTCTTCTACGAGTGGCGTGAGGAGATCGTGCGGGAGGAGACCCCGGAGTCGTACCGGGAAGTCGTTCGGCAGGCCTTCACGCAGGTGGGGGAGGGGAAGTGAAGCAACAACAGCAGCACGGCCTGTTGCCGAAGGAGAACCACGACGAACTCGCCCGGGAGAACTTCGTCCGGGCGCTGAAGTCGCACATCTCCAACGAGGTGACCCCGGGGGTCCGGGAGTTGTACACGCACCGCGTCGCCCCGCGGTACGAGCGGGAGGAAGGTGTCCCGCCGCGGGACCGGCAGTCGGTGCGCAGGGCGATGGAGCCGGAGCCGTACTACCAGCTCTGGAGTTCCGTACGCCGGGCGAGCCAGGACCTGCTCTGGAACGTCGTGGCGGACAGCATCGGCCGGCAACTGGACGACCTGAAGGCGCGGGCGAAACGGGCCGAGCGGGGGCTCGGCTCGCTCGAACTGGACCCCGACTTCACGCTGCCCTGGTACTTCTGGGGCATCGACATCCACGCCATGCCCGGCGGGTACCGGGGCGAGTACGTGGCGGAGGACCTCACCGCCGGGGCGCTCTACGACCGGGGCGTCTACGTGTACGCCATGGGTCAGATGGGCGCGCTCAACGACGACTACGGCCAGTCGGTGGTGAACAACTACCTGAAGAAGCAGCACCGGGACTTCCGTCCCCGGCGCATCCTGGAGATCGGGTGCGGGGTCGGCAACTCGACGCTGCCGTACGCGGAGGCCTATCCGGACGCCGAGGTGCACGGCATCGACGTCGGCGCGGCCCTGCTGCGCTACGGGCATGCCCGCGCGGAGTCGTTGGGCCGTAAGGTGCACTTCTCGCAGCAGAACGCGGAGGCGACGAACTTCCCCTCGGGGCACTTCGACCTGGTCGTCTCGCACATCCTGCTGCACGAGGTGCCGCCGGACGCGGTCCGCGCCATCCTGCGGGAGTGCCACCGGCTGCTCGCCCCCGGCGGCATGATGATCCACGCGGACTTCCCCGGCTACGCGGGCCTGGATCCGCTGGTGCAGTTCCTCATCGACTGGGACACCTGGAACAACAACGAGCCGTTCTGGGGCCCGATGCGGGACATGGATCTCGTCCAGGCCGCGCGGGACGCCGGGTTCACCGGCGACTGCTCGGAGCTGTCCTGCAAGCGGGAGTGCGTCGAGGAGGTCACCACGCCGACCGGCCGGATCCTGCAGAGTGGCGAGCGGCGGCGCAGCGGCAGCCTCGCCCTGCTCGTGGGCAGGCGCTGACGTGGCGCGCGAGGGCATCGAGCTGCGGACGTTCGCGTTCGTCGACCGGCTCCAGCCGCAGATGGCCGCCCTGATGGGCAGCATCATGTCCGGCGACCCGGTCGTCGAGGGGATGTCCCAGCTCTACCTGGAGATCTCGCCGGGCAGCGACGTGTACGCGCTGGTCGACGCGGCCGTGAAGGGGGCCGGGGTCCGGCCGGGCTCCCAGGTCGTCGAGCGGCAGTACGGCATGACGGAACTGCACTCGATGTCGCAGGACGCCGTCCGCCAGGCGGGCCAGACGATCCTCGACCTGCTCGGGATGACCGAGGCGGACGCGCAACCCGCGGAACTCGTCTCGGCGAAGATCGTCTCCAACATCGACGCCTACCAGGCGCAGTTGGTGAACCGGTCCAAGAAGGGTTCCCTGCTGGTGGCCGGCGAGTCGATGCTCGTCGTCGAGTGTCAGCCGGCCGCCTACATCTCCGCCGTCGCCAACGAGGTGGAGAAGTCGGCGGACGTCAAGATCGTGGACGTCCGGGGGGTGGGTCAGTTCGGGCGGTTGTGGGTCTCCGGGCTCCACTCCGAGGTCGACTCGGCCCGCGACGCCGTCCGGCAGGCCTTCGAGAACACTCCCTGGTCCCACCGACGCTAGAGGAACGAGGTGGTTCGGCATGCGTATCGCCCGGGTGATCGGGTCGGTCGTCAGCACCGTCAAGGCCGACACGCTGACGGGAGCGAAACTGCTTGTCGTCGCGCCGCTGGGTGAGACGCCTGCCGCAGAGCCGTACGTCGCGGTCGACACCGTCGGCGCCGGCAGGGGAGAGGTCGTCCTGGTCGCGACCGGCGGGGCCGCGCGGCTGGCGGAGCGGCAATCCAGTCAGGCGCCTGTGGACTCCACCATCGTCGCGATCGTCGACCGGTTGGAGACCGAGGCGTGGATCAACTACGTGAAGGACTGACGTGGATCTGTGGGATGCGGGTGCCCTCGGCGTGGTCGAGACGCGCGGACTGGCCGCCTCGATCGTCGCCGTCGACGTGATGGCCAAGGCGGCCGAGGTGCGGGTGATCGGTGTCCGCCGGATCGGCGCCGGCCTCGTCACGGTGTCGTTCATCGGTGACATGGCGTCGGTGCGGGCGGCGATCGAGAGCGCGCGGAGCGCCGTCGCGGCGGTCGGCGGGACGCTCGACTCGACCGTCATCGGTCGGCCCGCCATCCCGACGGGACTGCTCCGCGAGGCGGCCCCGACCGTCGGGGAACAGGCCGCCGGGGAGCGGGCCGCGGGAGCGGAGTCTGCCGGTGAGCCGGCTGCCGGACGGGAGCCCGCCGGGGAGCGGGTCGCCGCACCGGCGTCTGGCGTGGCGCCGGTCGGCGGCGACGAGGCCGGGGCATCGGCCGGGGGCGACGAGGCCGGGGCATCGGCCGGGGGCGACGAGGCCGGGGCACCGGCGGGGAAGGCCGTGACCGGCGCAGGGCAGAAGCGGCGGTCGGCGCGCTCGGCCGCCCCGAGACGGCGCCCGCCGTCGGCCGGCCCGCCGTCCGACGGTGACTCGGCACCACCTACCGACCGACCACGAGGGAAGTGACATGCGCGGATACGTCGGCCCGGCGGGCGGGCAGATCCACTACCGCACGAGCGGTGACCGGGGACCCACGGTGGCGCTGTTCCACGAGTCGCCACAGGCGTCCAACGTCTTCGAACCCGCCATGGGCGCCCTCGGGCGGTCGCTTCGCGCGTTCGCCTTCGACACGCCCGGATACGGCCAGTCCGACCCGCCGGTCGGTCCGCTGGAGATTCCCGGGTACGCGCGCCTGCTGCTCGACGCGATCGACGCGCTGGGCATCGAGGAGTTCGCCGTCGCCGGGCAGCACACGGGTGCCTCCCTGGCCCTGGCGGTCGCCGAGATCGCCGAGCCCGGGCGGGTCACCCACGCGATCCTCTCGGGGCTCGTGCTCGACCGGGCCGAGCGGGAGGAGTTGGGCGCGTCCTGGGCGCCCGACAAGCCGATCGATCCGGCCGGCGGGCACCTGAGCGACCTCTGGGCGCGGTACCTGGAGATCTGGGAACAGCCGCCGGAGCTGGTCAACCTCGCCGTGGCGAACATCGCGTCGGTGTTCGAGCGCTACAACTGGGCGTACCGGGCCGCCTTCCGGTACGACCCGACCGACGCCCTGCGCGACGTGCCCTGTCCGGTGCTCCTGCTGACCGCCGAGCGGGACATGCTGGCCCACTGCGACGCGATCGCGCTGGCGGTCCGTCCGGACGCCAAGGCCGTCCGGCTGACCGACACCACCGGCCAACTGCCGTGGCGGGTGCCGGAGGAGTTCGCCGCAGTGGTGTCCTCCTTCGTCACCGAGGTTCCGGGAGGGGCGCCGTGAGCGAGGACGCGGATCTGATCGTCATCGGCGCCGGTACCGCGGGTCTGCCCTGTGCCATCGAGGCGGCGCGGGCCGGGCTGCGGGTCGAGTTGGTGGACGCCGACGACGACATCGGGGGGACGCTGCGGGTCTCCGCCGGACACATGAGCGCCGCCGGCACCCGCCGGCAGCGGCTGGCGGGCATCGACGACGATCCGGACCGGCACTTCGCCGACGTGACGCGGATCGGGCACCACCGGGGGGACGCGGCCCTGATCCGGCTGGCGGTCGACGAGGCCCCCGGGGTCGTGGACTGGCTGGACGAGAACGGCTTCCCGTTTGCCCCGGGCACGCCGGTGGTCTACCACGGGCACTCCCCGTACTCGCGGCCCCGGACGTACTGGGGGGTGGCGCACGGCCGGTCGATCCGCGAGACGCTGCGGCCGCTCCTCGACGAGCAGGTGGCGTCGGGCCGGATCAACCTGCGGCTGCGGACCCGCGCCGCGCGCCTGAGCACCGAGGGCGGTGCCGTCACCGGCGTCGTCGTGGACACCGCCGAGGGCCCCCGCGAGCTGAGGGCGGGCGTGACGGTCCTCGCGTCGGGCGGCTACGGGGCCAACCCCGCGCTGTTCTCCGCGCTGACCCCGGGCGCGCCGCGTCTGGTGACCAACGCGGTGCCGACCGCGACGGGCGACGCGATCGAGATGGCCCTGCCGCTGGGCGCCGGGGTCCGCTTCGCCGACCTGCACACCCCACGGCTCGGCCTGCTCGAACGTCGCTCCCAGCCCGGGCGGGTGGACTTCTGGTCCGAGCTGGTGCACCTCGCCCCCGCCGAACGTCCGCCCCGGGAGATCTGGGTGAACGCGCGCGGTGAACGGTTCGTCGCCGAGGACCTCGACGACGTCACGCGGCACGAGCGGGCCGTGCAGGAGCAGCCGGGGGCCGAGTTCTGGATCGTGTTCGACGAGGCCAGCATCGACGCCGGGTCGTCCCTGGTGCCCTCCTGGGGCGCGGAGCGGCTCCGTGAGGAGGCGCGCCGGGGGGACGTGGCCTGGGCCGCCGACGACCTGGCGGGCCTCGCCCACCTCGCGGGCATCGACCCGGAGGGGCTGTCGCGTACGACGCGGGAGTACAACCTGGCGGTCGAGCGGGGATCGGATCCGCTGGGTCGGCGGGTCCTGGAGCACCGCGTCGCCGGGCCGCCCTACTACGCGGTGCGTTCGGTGGCCGCGTTGCTGTGCAGTTTCGGCGGACTGGACGTCGACACCGACTTGCGGGTCCGGCGTGCCGATGGGGGTGTGGTCCCGGGGCTGCACGCCATCGGGGAGGCCCTCGGGATGGGGGCCACCAGCGGGGCCGCGTTCTGTGGGGGGATGGCGGTGACCCCGGCGCTGGCGTTCGGTCGCCTGCTCGGGCGGCGGTTGGGCGGCCGGCGCGATCAGCAGGGGGCGTACCTCTGATGCCCTGTATGCACTGAGGTCCGAATGTGGGCCTTCCCCAGATTCCCGTCGGCGAAATCCGCCGTTGACAGTTGACAGCGAATAGCTGTTGTATACAACGACCACTCAGTGGGCTGTTATGAGAGGTGTCCAATGTCTAGCGATCTGCACCACGAAGGACCGCTCCACGGCGTGCGCGTGGTCGAGTTCGGGTCCCTGCTCGCCGGGCCCTTCTGCAGCCAGCTGCTGGCCGACTTCGGCGCCGAGGTCATCAAGTGTGAGCCACCCCGCCAGGGCGACCCGATGCGCGAGTGGGGTCAGGAGAAGCCCCACGGCAAGTCGTTGTGGTGGCCGATCGTGGCGCGTAACAAGAAGTCGATCACCGTCGACCTGCGGACGCCCGAGGGTCAGGCGGTCGCCCGGCGGCTGATCGCACAGTGCGACGTGGTGGTCGAGAACTTCCGCCCCGGGACCATGGAACGCTGGGGCCTCGGCTACGAGCAGACGTCGAAGGACAACCCCGGTCTGGTTATGGTCCGGGTGTCCGGCTTCGGCCAGACCGGGCCGTACTCGACGCGGCCCGGCTACGGCTCCGTCGGAGAGGCGATGGGCGGCCTGCGGTACGTCGTCGGCGACCCCCAGACGCCACCGAGCCGGGTGGGCATCAGCCTCGGCGACTCGCTGGCCGGGACCTTCGCCGCCCTCGGCGCGGTGATGGCCCTGCGGGTACGCGACCGCAGCGGCCGCGGCCAGGTCGTCGACTCGGCGATCTACGAGGCGGTGCTGGCGATGATGGAGTCGCTGCTGCCCGAGTACGCGTTGGGCGGTCACGTGCGCGAGCGCACCGGGGCCATCCTGCCCAACATCGCGCCCTCCAACGTGTACCCGACCCGTGACGGCGGGCTGGTGCTCATCGCGGCCAACCAGGACACGGTGTTCCGGCGGCTGGCGGCGGCCATGGACATGGCGGACCTGGGCACCGACCCGCGCTTCAGCACCCACGTCGCGCGCGGCCGCAACCAGGCCGAGCTGGACGAGACCATCTCGAAGTGGTCGGAGCAGCACGACACCGAGCAGCTGATGGCGCTGATGATCAAGCACGACGTCCCGGTCGGTCAGGTCTACCGCGCCCCGGAGATGCTGAACGACGAGCACTTCGCCGCCCGCGAGGCCATCGTCCGGCTGGCGCACCCCGAGTTCGGCGAGTTCCCGATGCAGAACGTCGTGCCGAGGCTGTCGATGACGCCGGGCAAGGTCAACTGGATCGGCCCGCAGCTCGGCGAGCACACCGACGAGGTGCTGACCGACGTCGTCGGCCTGGCGACCTCCGAGATCGACGAGCTGCGCGCCAGCGGCGTCATCTGAGGACGGACACGGTGAACGATCTCCACGCGGACTACCGCAGGGCCGGCTTCGGCGGCGACCTGGGGCGCGGCACGCGCCGGGCGCTGCTGCTGGTCGACTTCGTGCGGGCCTACCTCGACCCGGCGTCGCCGCTGTACGCCGGCGAGGAGGACCCGCCGGCCCTGCGCGCCTGCGCCACCCTCCTGGAAGCCGCCCGGCGGCACGGCACGCCGGTGGTCCACACCAGGGTGGAACTGAGCCCCGGCGGCCTCGACGGCGGCCTGTTCACGCGCAAGGTGCCGGCCCTGCGGGTCTTCGAGCGCGGCGGCGAGTTCGGCGTCGCGCCGCCGGCCCTGGCCCCGCTGGCCGGCGAACCGGTCGTGACCAAGCAGTACGCCAGCGCGTTCTTCGGCACCAGCCTGGCCAGCACCCTGCGGGTGCTGGGGGTGGACGCCCTGCTCGTCGCGGGCGCCTCGACGAGCGGGTGCGTCCGGGCCAGCGCGCTGGACGCGTTGCAGCACGGGTTCGTCCCGCTCGTCGTCGCCGACGCGTGCCTGGACCGGGATCCGCGTCCGCACGAGGCCGCCCTGTTCGACCTCGGGGCCAAGTACGCCGAGGTCCTGACCCTGGACGAGGCGACGACGCTACTCGGACCGGGAGGTGTGTGATGCGGGTCCTCGGGTACGCACGGCGGCGGTTGCTCTTCCTGCCGCTGGGGCTGCTGTCCGTCATCGTCCTGGCGTTCCTGCTGGTCAACGCCCTGCCAGGCAACCCTGTCGGGGTCATCGCGGGGCCGGCCGCCTCGCCGGAGGACCTGGTCGAGATCGAGCGCCGCCTCGGCCTGGACCGTCCCCTGTGGGAGCGGTTCGTCGACTACCTCGCCAACATGGTGCGTGGCGACCTCGGCTCGTCGTACTACACCGACCGGTCGATCGTGTCCGAGATCCTGCGGTTCGCCCCGGCCACGCTCGAACTGGTTTTCCTGTCGCTCGCCATCGCCGCGATTCTCGGCGTGGGCCTCGGCACGCTGGGCGCGTACTACAAGGGCACGATGGCCGACCGGACGTCCCGGTTCGTCATCACCACGTTCCAGTCGATTCCCGACTTCTTCCTGGCCCTGCTGCTCATCTACCTGTGCTTCTACGTCGCCGGGTGGGCGCCCGCGCCGGTGGGCCGGCTCGGCCTGATGGACGAGCCGCCACCGACCGTCACGGGGGCGCTGCTGGTCGACTCGCTGCTCTCCGGTGACATGCAGATCTTCCGGTCGGCGGCGGCGCACTCGATGCTGCCGGTGTTGACGCTGGGCATCTACTACTCGGCGTACTTCGCCCGCAGCACCTACGCGTCGCTCGTACCGGCCCTGGAGTCCAAGCAGGTCGAGTTCGCGCGGGCCTGCGGCCTTCCGGAGCGGACCGTCCTGGCGTACGCCTTCCGGCAGGCGCGGACCCCGATCCTGACCTACGGCGGCATCCTGCTGGCCGCGCTGCTCGGCGGCGCGGCGATCATCGAGACCATCTTCTCGTGGGGCGGCTTCGGGGAGTGGGCGATCGACTCCATCCTCCAGCTCGACATGCCGGCCGTGCAGGGCTTCATCCTGGCCGCCGGTTTCGGAACCCTGTTGGCCTTCACCGCACTGGACATCCTCGTCGCGGTGCTCGATCCGAGGGTGCGTTATGACTGAGACCCTGACCGCCGACCCCACCACGGTCACCGCCCCGGCGACCAGGAAGCGACGCGGGGGTCACCGGCGGCTGCGGCTGTGGGTACCGACCGCGATCCTGACGAGCATGCTGGCGGCGGCCTACTTCGCCCCGCTGCCTCACGATCCGGCCGAGCCCGCCGCCGCCACCCTCACGGCACCCGACGGCGAGCACTGGATGGGCACCGACAAGTTCGGGCTCGACGTGTTCAGCCGGTTGGTGGCCTCGGCGGGCGTGGACATCCCGCTGGCCCTCGCCGGCATGCTGATCTCGCTCGTGGTCGGCGTGCTGCTCGGGCTGGCCGCCCTGCACCGGGGGCCCTGGGGCGAACGCGTCGTGCGCGCGCTCGACGTCTTCCAGGCCTTTCCGCTGCTGATCCTGGCGATCGCCCTGGTCGCGCTGATGGGCAACAACATCGAGAACGTCGTCGTGGCCATCGCCATCATCAACGTTCCACGGTTCGTCCGGCTGGTACGCAGCGAGGGCCTGACCATCCGGGAGAGCCGGTACGTCGAGGCGGCCCATGCCATCGGCGCGACCGGACCACGCGTCATGTTCCGGCACATCCTGCCGAACATGACCGGCATCATCCTGGCCCAGGCGTCCCTGGCGGTGGCGCACTCGATCGTCGTGATCGCCTCGCTGTCCTTCCTGGGCATCGGCATCAACGCCGCGGACGCCAGCTGGGGAGCAATGATCCAGACAGGAGCGCAGAACATGACGACCGGCCAGTGGTGGGTCTCGGTCTTCCCCGGGCTCGCCATCTTCCTGACCGTGCTGTGCTTCAACGCCATCAGCGACGAACTGCAGGACTCCTTCGGCCGGGCGAGGCAACGATGAGCACCCTGAAGGCACTGCGCCGGCCACGGCGGCGCCCCACCGGCCCGGACACCGAGGGCGCGGGCCGCCGCCTCCTCGAGGTACGCGGGCTGACCACACGCTTCGACACGCCGGACGGCGTGGTGCACGCGGTCAACGGCGTCGACTTCCACGTCGACCGGGCGGAGATCGTCGGCGTGGTCGGCGAGAGCGGCTGCGGCAAGTCGGTCACCATCCGGTCGATCCTCGGCCTGGTACGCCCTCCGGGGCGGGTGGTGGACGGCACCGCCCGCTTCAACGGTGTCGACCTGCTCGGCCTGCGCGGCGCGGAACTGCGCCGGCTGCGGGGCAAGGAGATCGGCTTCATCGCGCAGAACCCGTTCAGCGCCCTGAACCCGGTGATGCGCATCCACCGGCAGTTCGCCAACATCATGGCCGCGCACGGCGCGAAGTCCGACGGCGAGGTCCGGGCCCGGGCGCGTGCGGCACTGAGCGACGTCGGCATCGCCGGCCCGGACCGGGTGCTCGACGGCTACGCGCACCAGTTGAGCGGCGGCATGGCCCAGCGGGTCGTCATCGCCATGGCCATGCTGCTCAACCCCGCGTTCGTCATCGCCGACGAACCGACGACCGGTCTCGACCTGACCGTGCAACGGCAGATCCTCGACCTGATCCGCGCCCTGGTCCGTGAGCACGACCGGTCGATGCTGCTGGTCACCCACGACCTCGGTGTCGTGGCCCAGTACTGCGACCGGGTGGTCGTCATGTACGCCGGCAAGGTCATCGAACACGGGACGGTGCGAGAGGTGCTCAACTCGCCGCGGCACCCGTACACGCAGGCGCTCATCCGGGCCATTCCCCGGCCGGGTCAGCCGCTTGTGCACCTCACCGGGCGACTGCCGAACCTCGTCGACTATCCGGCCGGGTGCCCGTTCCGGGACCGCTGCCCGCACGCCTTCGAGCCGTGCGGGCAGGTGGTCCCGGAAGCGGTGACCGAGGCGTCCGGCCAGACGTACTGGTGCCACCTGCCGCAGGAGAGGGGGGCCGTCGGATGAGCCTGCTGGAACTGGCGAACGTCAGCAAGGAGTTCGACCTCGGGGGAGACACGCGGGTCTACGCGCTCGACGACGTGTCGCTCTCGGTGGACGCCGGCGAGACGGTGGCGATCATCGGCGAGAGCGGGTCCGGGAAGTCGACCTTGGGCCGGCTGGCGCTGCGACTGATCGAACCGACCCGGGGATCGGTCCACTTCGAGGGTACGGACGTGCTCGCGTTGCCCGCCGCGGAGATGCGCAAGCTGCGCGCGAAGATGCAGATCATCTTCCAGGAGCCGTTCGAGTCGTTGAACCCGCGCATGCGGGTGGGCGACATCATCGGTGAGCCGCTCGCCATCCACCGGCCCGGAATGTCGGCGCAGGACCGGCGGGCCCGGTTCGACCGGGTCATCGAACAGGTGGGGCTCCCGCCGGACATGGCGCGGCGCTATCCCGGTGAGCTCAGCGGCGGGCAGCAGCAGCGGGTGGGCATCGCCCGGGCCGTCGTGACCGAGCCGTCCCTGATCGTCCTCGACGAGCCCACCTCGTCGCTCGACCTGTCGGTACGCGCCCAGATCCTGCAACTGCTGGCCGACCTGCAGGCGGAGCTCGGCATGGGCTACCTGTTCATCTCGCACGACATCCACACGGTCCGCTACGTCAGCGACCGGATCGCGGTCATGTACCGGGGACGCGTCGTCGAGACGGGCCCCTCCGAGCGGGTGTTCGCCGACCCGCGGCACCCGTACACCCAGGCGCTGCTGGCCGCGGCCCTGCCCGTCGACCCCGACGAGGAGATGCCGCCGGCCCGCCTCGTCGGCGACCCGATGAGCCCGACCACGCTCGTGAAGGGATGCGTCCTGTACGGACGGTGCCCGGTGGGCGAGGACCGGTGTGCGCAGACCGAGGTGCGCCTGACCCCGGTCGACGCCGACCGCGAGGTGGCCTGCATCAAGCCGGGCGCGTCCGCGAGCTGACGACGGCCGGCCGGGTGTCGCCGAGGATCGGCGAGCACCCGGCCGGCCGTCGCCGGCCGCCCTCAGGCTTCGGAGCCGCCGTCCACCATGGCGTCCAGGAGCACCGTCCGGGCGGCCAGCACGTGTGCCCGCATGGTGCTCGCCGCCCAGTCGGCGTCCCTGGCCCGCAGCGCCGCCACGAGATCACGGTGGTGCGCCATGCTGCGGGCCAGCGCGTCCGGTGAGTACAGACGGAACGCCCGGACGATGAGCGGCACCTCCACGACCGCCGACAGCAGCGAGGTGAGCCGGGGGCTGGCGGCGGCGCTGATGACCAGTCCGTGCAGTTCGGAGTTGAGGTTGGCGATCTGCTCCAGGTCCGGCAGGGTCATCCGCTGCGCGCGTTCCTCCATCTGGTCGCAGAGCAGGCTCAGCTTCGGCAGGCAGTCGGCGTCGATGCGCTTGGCGGCCAGCGACGCGCCGTAGCTCTCCAGACGTGCGCGGATCTCGTAGATCTCCTGCAGGTCGACGAGCGACCACTCGGCCACCCGCGCGCCACGGTTGGGCTGGAAGACGACGAGGCCCTCGGCTGTGAGCCGGCGCAGGGCCTCCCGGATCGGGGTCCTGCTCACGCCGAACTGCCGGGACAGTTCGACCTCACCCAGGCGTTCGCGTGGGCCGATCGCGCCGCTCAGAATCGCGCTCCGTAACGCCTCGTAGGCGTCCTCCGCCGCATTCGTCAACCGTGCCTCCGTGGTGTGAGCGGCGTGCGGCACTACTCCTTGCCGCGTGCCCGACGGTCTGAGATTGTATACACATGGCAGTTCAATTGGTAGAAGTGTCCCCTCGCGACGGTTTGCAGAACGAAGCCGAGATCCTGCCGACGGCGCGCAAGGTCGAACTGATCCGGCGGTGCGTCGACGCGGGCGCCCGGCGGGTCGAGGCGGTGTCGTTCGTCCGCGCCGACCGGGTACCCCAGATGGCCGACGCGGAGGCCGTCATGGCCGCGGTGCCCCGGCGCGACGACGTGTCGTACATCGGTCTGGTGCTCAACCGGCGCGGGCTGGACCGGGCGCTCGCGGCCGGGGTGGACGAGGTGAACTGCGTCGTCATCACCACCGAGACCTTCGGCCGGCGCAACCAGGGCGCCTCCGTCGACGAGATGGTCCGGGCGTGGCACGACATCGCGCGGGCCACCCACGCGGCCGGGCTGCGGGCCAGCGTCACCGTCGCCGCCGCCTTCGGCTGCCCCTTCGAGGGCGACGTCTCCCCGGCGACCGTCGGTGACCTCGTCCGCCGGCTGGCCGACGGCGGGCCCGACGAGATCGCCCTGGCCGACACCATCGGCGTGGGCGTGCCCAGCCAGGTCCGGGAACTGGTGGCCGCGGCGACGGCGGCGGCACCGGGCGTGCCCCTGCGTGGCCACTTCCACGACACGCGCAACACCGGCATCGCCAACGCCCTGGCGGCGGTCGAGGCCGGCATGACGGTGCTCGACGCGAGCGTCGGCGGGATCGGCGGCTGCCCCTTCGCCCCGGCGGCCACCGGTAACGTCGCCACCGAGGACCTGACCTACGCGCTGCACCGTTCCGGCCACCCGACCGGCCTCGACCCCCGCAAGGTCGTCGAGACGGCGGACTGGATCGGCGAGCAGCTCGGCAAGGCGGTGCTGCCGGGCGCGCTCGGCCGGGCCGGCTGGTTCCCGGGCGAGCTGGCCGGGAAGGGCTGAGCGGTCCGCGTCGAGTCGACAGGGGAGGGAAGCGTGGCGATGGGGGAGCAGGCGTCCGGGCCGCTCAGCGGCGTCCTCGTCGCCGACTTCTCACGGATCCTCGCCGGCCCGTACGCGACCATGCTCCTGGCCGACCTCGGCGCCGACGTCATCAAGGTGGAGGGGCCGGGCGGGGACGACACCCGGACGTGGACGCCGCCCGTGCGGGAGGGCACCTCCACCTACTACCTCGGCGTCAACCGCAACAAGCGTTCCATCGCCCTCGACCTCGCCGACCCCGCCGACCTGGACGTCGCCCGGGAGCTCGTCCGCCGCGCCGACGTCATGATCCAGAACTTCCGGCCCGGCGGCCTGCGGCGCTTCGGCCTCGACTACGACAGCGTCGCCGCCGTCAACGAGCGGATCGTCTACGCCTCGATCAGCGGGTTCGGCGCCGGTGGCGGCGCCGACCTGCCCGGCTACGACCTGGTGGTCCAGGCCGCCTCCGGGCTGATGAGCCTCACCGGCGAGCCGGACGGTCCGCCCTACAAGGCCGGGGTGGCCGTGTTCGACGTGATCGCGGGCCTGCACGCGGCCGTCGGCATCCTCGCCGCCCTGCGGCACCGCGACCGCTGCGGAACCGGCCAGCACGTCGAGGTGGACCTGCTCTCCTCCGCGCTGTCCGGCCTGGTCAACCAGAGCAGCGGCCACGTGGCCGGCGGCGCGACGCCGTTCCGGATGGGCAACGGGCATCCGAGCCTGTTCCCGTACGAGCCGCTGCCCACCGCCGACGGCGACCTCGTCGTCATCGCCGGCAACGACGGGCAGTTCCGCAAGCTGTGCCACGTGCTCGGCCTGCCCGAGCTGCCCGACGACCCACGGTTCGGGCGCAACCAGGACCGCACGGTCAACCGGGAGGCACTGCGGCCCATCCTGGTCGCGCGACTGGCCGAGCGGACCCGCGACGAGTGGTTCCGGGACCTGCGCGCGGCGGGCGTGCCGTGTGCCCCCATCAACACCGTGGCGGGCGGCGTCGACCTGGCCCGGCAGCTCGGGCTGGACCCGGTGGTCGTCGCCGGCGGCGTGCCCGGCATCCGCAACCCGATCGGCTTCGCCGCGACGCCGCCCCGCTACGACCTGCCGCCGCCGGGGCTCGACGAGCACGGCGACGAGATCCGGGACTGGCTGACCGGCTGACCAGCCCGGCCGCGTGAAGAGGGCGTCAAGAAACGGCCCTCCGCCGTCATGATCGCGTCATCACCCCTGTCCCCTCGGGGAGCCACGGAGTTTCGATTGCCCGGCACGGCCGGAAGGCGGTCGTGCCGAGTGGTTCCGGTAAGGGAGTCAGCGTGTCCGACGTGGTGTTCGTCCTGGTGACGGTGGGACTGTTCGCCGTACTCGCCCTCGTGCTGAGGGGCGTGGAGAAGCTGTGAATGTCGTCGATGCCGTCGGCCTGGTGCTGGCGCTGGACCTGGCTGTGTTCATGGTGGTCGCGTTGCTGTTCCCGGAGCGCTTCTGATGTCCACGACGACAGCCGGCGCCCTCTTCGTCCTGTCCCTGGTGGTGGCGCTGGTCGCCGTACACCGGCCGTTCGGCGACCACGTGTACCGGGTGGTCGCCGGGACCCGGCACACGCGCGTCGAGCGCGGGCTCTACCGCCTGGTCGGCGTCGATCCGGCCGCCGAGCAGACCTGGGGCGTGTACGCCCGCGCCGTACTGGCCTTCTCCGCCGTGTCGATCCTGTTCCTGTACGCGTTCCAGCGGTGCCAGGACCACCTGTGGCTGTCGCTCGGCCACGAACCGGTCGTCGCCCACGGCGCCTGGAACACCGCCGTGTCGTTCGTGACCAACACGAACTGGCAGTGGTACTCGGGCGAGTCGACCATGGGTCACCTGGTGCAGATGGCCGGCCTGGCGGTGCAGAACTTCGTCTCCGCCGCCGTCGGCGTCGCCGTGGCGGTGGCCCTGGTCCGCGGCTTCGCCCGCAGCCGTACCGGCGAACTGGGCAACTTCTGGGTCGACCTGACCCGGATCACGCTGCGGATCCTGCTGCCCGTCGCGGTTCTCGGGGCACTGGCGCTGATGGCGGGCGGGGTGGTGCAGAACCTCTCCGGCGGCACCGAGGCCGCCACCCTGACCGGTGGCACCCAGACCGTCACCGGCGGGCCCGTGGCCAGCCAGGAAGTGATCAAGGAACTCGGCACCAACGGCGGCGGCTTCTACAACGCCAACAGCGCGCACCCGTTCGAGAACCCGACCTCCTGGACGAACTGGATCGAGATCTTCCTGATCCTGCTGATCCCGTTCAGCCTGCCGCGCGTCTTCGGCCGGATGGTCGGCCAGACCCGGCAGGGCCACGCGATCGTCGCGGTCATGGCCGTCCTCGCGCTCGCGAGCGTCGCGCTGACCAACGTCTTCGAGCTCACCGCCGGTGGCACCGTCCCGCAGGCCGTCGGCGCCGCCATGGAGGGCAAGGAGGTGCGCTTCGACGTGTCGAACTCGGCCACCTTCGCCGCCGCGACGACGCTGACGTCGACCGGGGCCGTCAACTCGTTCCACGACTCGTACACGGCGCTGGGCGGCATGATGACGCTGGGCAACATGATGCTCGGCGAGGTCGCGCCGGGAGGTGTCGGCGCCGGTCTCTACGGGATGCTGGTGCTCGCCGTGATCACGGTTTTCGTGGCCGGGCTGATGGTCGGCCGCAGCCCCGAGTACGTGGGCAAGCGGATCGGCTCCCGCGAGATCCGGTTCGCCTCGCTGTACTTCCTGGTCACCCCGGCGCTCGTGCTGGTCGGCACCGCCACCGCCTTCGCCACCGGCAACGACGCGACCGCGCTGAACGTCGGCCCGCACGCCCTCTCCGAGGTGCTCTACGCGTTCACCTCCGCCAGCAACAACAACGGCTCGGCCTTCGCCGGCATCACGGTGAGCACGCCGTGGTGGAACACGGCGCTGGGCCTGTGCATGCTGCTCGGCCGGTTCCTGCCGATCATCTTCGTGCTCGCCCTGGCCGGGTCGCTGGCCCGCCAGCGACCGGTGCCCGCCTCCGAGGGCACGCTGCCGACCCACCGGCCCCTGTTCGTCGCGATGGTCGCCGGCGTCACGGTGATCCTCGTGGCGCTGACCTTCCTGCCCGCGCTCGCGCTCGGCCCGCTGGCCGAAGGGCTGTGACCCGATGAGGAAAGAGACCATGACCGTCGACACGCGGGCACCGCACGACCGGGCCGAGGCGGGCACCCCCGCCGTACGCGGCAGCCGGGGTGGTGGCCTGCTGGACGCGCGGCAGCTGCTGCGGTCGCTGCCCGACGCGCTGCGCAAACTCGACCCCCGCATCCTGTGGCGCAACCCCGTGATGCTGATCGTCGAGATCGGCGCGGCCTGCACCACCGTTCTCGCGCTGGCCGACCCGTCGGCGTTCGCGTTCACCGTCACGGCCTGGCTGTGGCTGACCGTGCTCTTCGCCAACCTCGCCGAGGCCGTGGCCGAGGGGCGCGGCAAGGCCCAGGCCGCCAGCCTGCGCCAGGCCAGGAGGGACACCGTCGCCACCCGCCTGCACGGCTGGACGCCGGGCGCCGCGGCCGGCACCTACCGTGAAGAGGCGGTGCCCGCCCCGGAACTCGCGCAGGGCGACGTCGTCTCGGTGGAGGCGGGGCAGCTGATCCCGGGCGACGGCGACGTGGTGGAGGGCATCGCCAGCGTCGACGAGTCGGCCATCACCGGCGAGTCCGCCCCGGTGATCAGGGAGTCCGGCGGCGACCGCAGCGCGGTCACCGGCGGCACCCGGGTCCTCTCCGACCGGATCGTCGTACGGATCACCCAGCGGCCGGGGGAGAGCTTCGTCGATCGGATGATCGCGCTGGTCGAGGGCGCCAACCGGCAGAAGACGCCGAACGAGATCGCGTTGAACGTCCTGCTCGCCGCGCTCACCATCGTCTTCCTGCTGGTCGTGGCCACCCTCCAGCCGCTGGCCGTCTTCGCCAAGGGCTACCAGGCGGCGGCCCCCGACACCGGCGCGATCACCGACGCCGGCGTGACGGGCGTGGTGCTGGTGTCGCTGCTGGTCTGCCTCATCCCCACCACCATCGGCGCGCTGCTGTCGGCCATCGGCATCGCCGGCATGGACCGTCTGGTCCAGCGCAACGTGCTGGCCATGAGCGGCCGCGCCGTGGAGGCCGCCGGCGACGTCGACACGCTGCTGCTGGACAAGACCGGCACCATCACCCTCGGCAACCGGCAGGCCGCCGGGTTCCTGCCCGTCGACGGCGTCGACGCGAGCCTGCTCGCCGACGCGGCGCAGCTGGCCAGCCTCGCCGACGAGACCCCCGAGGGCCGTTCGGTGGTCGTCCTGGCCAAGCAGGAGTTCGGGCTGCGCGAGCGTGAGCCGGGCCTGATCCCGCACGCCACGTTCGTGCCGTTCACCGCGCAGACCCGGATGAGCGGCGTCGACGTCGACGCCGCCGGGAGCGCATCCCGGCCGGCCCGGCGGATCCGCAAGGGCGCCGCCTCCGCCGTCACGGCGTGGATCCGCGCGCACGGCGGCGAGCCCACGGAGCAGCTCGGGCGGACCGTCGACGAGATCAGCGGCGCGGGCGGCACACCCCTCGTGGTCGCCGAGCACGTCGACGGCGAGCCGGCCCGCGCCCTGGGGGTGATCCACCTCAAGGACGTGGTCAAGGCCGGCATGCGGGAGCGGTTCGACGAGATGCGCCGGATGGGCATCCGCACCGTGATGGTCACCGGCGACAACCCGCGTACGGCCGCGGCGATCGCCGCCGAGGCGGGCGTCGACGACTTCCTCGCCGAGGCCACCCCCGAGGACAAGCTCGCCCTGATCCGGCGTGAACAGCAGGGCGGCCGGCTCGTCGCGATGACCGGGGACGGCACCAACGACGCACCCGCCCTCGCCCAGGCCGACGTCGGCGTGGCGATGAACACCGGCACGTCGGCCGCGAAGGAGGCCGGCAACATGGTCGACCTCGACTCCGACCCGACCAAGCTGATCGAGATCGTGGAGATCGGCAAGCAGTTGCTGATCACCCGGGGCGCGCTGACCACGTTCTCCATCGCCAACGACGTGGCGAAGTACTTCGCGCTCATTCCCGCCATGTTCGCCGGCATCCACCCGGGCCTCGACGCGTTGAACGTCATGCGGCTGGCCAGTCCCGAATCGGCCATCCTCGCCGCCGTCGTCTTCAACGCCGTGGTCATCGTCGCCCTGATCCCGCTGGCCCTGCGCGGCGTGCGCTACCGGCCGGAGTCGGCGTCGCGGCTGCTGCGCCGCAACCTGCTGGTCTACGGCCTCGGCGGCATCGTCGTGCCGTTCGTCGGCATCAAGCTCGTCGACCTGCTCCTGCAACTCGTCCCGGGGGTCTCCTGATGCGCCTGCCCACCTGGCTCTCCGCACACGTGGCCGCGCTGCGCGCGCTGCTGGTCTTCACGGTGCTGCTCGGCCTGGCGTACCCGCTCGCCCTGGTCGGCGCCGGCCGGCTGCCCGGCCTGCGCGACAGGGCGGACGGGTCCCTGCTCACCGCCGACGGCCGGACGGTCGGCAGCGCGCTGATCGGCCAGGCGTTCACCGACGCCGACGGTGAGCCCGTGTCCCGGTACTTCCAGTCCCGGCCGTCGGCCGCCGGAGCCGGCTACGACCCGACGGCCACCGCCGCGTCCAACCTCGGCCCGGAGAGCGTGCTCGACACGCTCGCCGAGGATCCGCAGGGGTCGAGCCGGAGCCTGCTCAGCCAGGTCTGCGCCCGCAGCCGCGCCGTCGGCGAACTCGAGGGCGTCGACGGCCAGCGTCCCTACTGCACCGACGACGGCGTGGGGGCGGTGCTGGCGGTGTTCCGCGCCGGCGGGCTCACCGGCCCCGCCACCCGGGTCGTCAGCGCCAACCAGATCGCCCCGGCCACCCCGTTCCTCGCCACGTACGAGGGGGTGGCCGTGGAGCTGGCCCGGCCCGGCGAGGACCTCGTGGCCGCCGGTGGTCTGATCGTGCCGGTCCGGGGTGCCGCCCCGGACATCCCCGCCGTGCCCGCCGACGCGGTCACCGCCAGCGGCAGCGGCCTCGACCCGCACATCAGTCCGGCGTACGCCGACATCCAGGTGGCCCGGGTGGCCCGGGAGCGTGGCGTGGCCCCGGCGGCGGTCCGGCGTCTCGTCGCCGAGCACACCCGGGGGCGGGCGCTCGGTTTCCTGGGCGCCCCCGCCGTCAACGTGCTGGAACTCAACCTCGCCCTCGACGAGGCGCTGCCCGTCGGGTGAGGGACGGCGTGGGGTGGGGCCGGCGTGCCCCGCCCCCACCGTGGTCCGTGGTCCGACGACCGGCCGTGCCGGTGATCAGGGAGGATGTCTGCGTGCCCAGGGGAGAACTGCGCATCTACCTCGGGGCCGCGCCCGGCGTCGGCAAGACGTACGCGATGCTGGAGGAGGCCCGGCGGCGCGCCGAGCGCGGCACCGACGTGGTGGTCGGCCTGGTCGAGACCCACGGCCGCGCCCAGACCGCCGCGATGGTCGGCGACCTGGAGGTGCTGCCGCGCCGGGTGGTGACCTACCGCGGCGCCGCGTTCACCGAGATGGACCTCGACGCGGTGCTGGCCCGGCGGCCCGAGGTGGCCGTGGTCGACGAGTTGGCCCACACCAACGTGCCCGGCTCACGGCACGAGAAGCGCTGGCAGGACGTGCAGGAACTGCTCGACGCCGGCATCACCGTCCTGTCGACCGTCAACGTCCAGCACCTCGAATCCGTCAACGACGTCGTCGCGCGCATCACCGGCACCACCCAGCGGGAGACGGTGCCCGACGCGGTGGTCCGCGCCGCCGAGCAGGTCGAGCTGGTCGACATGACCCCGGAGGCGCTGCGCCGGCGGATGGCACACGGCAACATCTACCGGCCCGACCGGATCGACGCGGCTCTCGGCAACTACTTCCGGGTCGGCAACCTCACGGCCCTGCGTGAGCTGGCCCTGCTGTGGCTGGCCGACAAGGTCGACGAGCAGCTCGGCGCATACCGCGCCCAGCAGGGGATCTCCGAGACCTGGGAGGCCCGCGAGCGGGTGGTGGTGGCGCTCACGGGCGGGCCGGAGGGCGCGACGCTGGTCCGCCGCGCCGCGCGGGTCGCGGCCCGCAGCAAGGGCGCGGACCTGCTCGCGGTGCACGTCGCCCGCAGCGACGGGCTGGCCGGCGCCGATCCGGCGCAGCTCGCCCGGCAGCGCGTCCTGGTGGAGAGCCTCGGCGGCACGTACCACCAGGTGCTCGGCACCGACATCCCGGCGGCCCTGCTCGACTTCGCCCGGGGCGTCAACGCGACCCAGTTGGTGCTCGGCGCGAGCCGGCGCGGGCGGTTCGCGCAGCTCTTCTCCCGTGGCGTGGGGGTGACCACCACGGCCCTGTCCGGGCCGATCGACGTGCACCTGGTCACCCATCCGGAGGTGGGCCGGGGGCGGCGCGGCGCGGGCGTGCCGGCCGCGCTGTCGCGGCGACGCCGGCTGCTCGGTTTCGGCCTCGCCGTGTTCGGCATGCCGCTGCTGACGGTGCTGCTGCGGGCGCTGCCGGACCTCAGCCTCACCAACGACATCCTGCTCTTCCTCACCGGCGTCGTCGGGGTCGCGCTGGTCGGTGGGCTGTGGCCGGCGTTGGTCGCCGCGCTCGGCGGGTCCCTGCTGCTGAACTGGTTCTTCACGCCCCCGTTCCGGACGCTGACCATCGCCGAGGCCGACAACCTGCTCGCCCTGGGTGTCTTCGTCGCCGTCGCCGTGGCCGTCAGCGGGGTCGTCGACGTCGCGGCGCGGCGCACGAGGGAGGCGGCGCGCGCCTCGGCCGACGCGCAGACCCTGGCCACGGTGGCCGGTGGTGTCCTGCGCGGCGAGCGTCCGCTGCCGGCGCTGCTGGACCGGCTGCGCGAGACGTTCGGGCTGCGCGCGGTCAGCGTCCTCGAACTCGTCGCCGACGCCGAAGGCCGACCGGGGCGCGCCAGCGAGGACGGGGCGTGGCGGATCGTGGCCGGCGTCGGTGAGGATCCGGCGGGCAACCCGGGTGCGGGTGAGACGGCCGTGCCGGTGGACGACCGGCTCACCGTGGTGCTCTCCGGCCGGCGGCTGGAGGCGGCGGACCGGCGTGTGGTGGAGGCGTTCGCCGCGCAGGCCGCCGTCGCGCTGCGCCAGGAACGCCTCGCCGAGGAGGCGGCCAGCGCGCGGCCGCTCGCCGAGGCCGACCGGATGCGTACGGCGCTGCTCGCCGCGGTCAGCCACGACCTGCGTACGCCGTTGGCCTCGGCGAAGGCCGCGGTGAGCAGCCTGCGCAGCCACGACGTCGAGTTCGACGCGGGCGACCGCGACGAGCTGCTGGCCACCGCCGACGAGTCCCTGGACCGGCTCGGGCGGCTCGTGGCGAACCTGCTGGACATGAGCCGCCTGCAGGCCGGTGCCCTCGGGGTGACCCGCGTGCCGATCGGGCTGGAGGACGCGGTGCCGAGGGCGCTGGACGAGCTGGGTCCGCAGGCGGCCGAGGTCAGCACCGACATCCCCGCCGACCTGCCGGCCGCCGTCGCCGACCCGGGGCTGCTGGAACGGGTGCTGGTCAACATCGTCGCCAACGCGTTGCGGCACAGTCCGCCCGGACGGCCCCCGGCCATCACCGCCAGCGCGCACGCCGGGCGGGTGGAGCTGCGGGTCATCGACACGGGCCCCGGCATCCCGGAGGATCAGTGGGAGCACGTCTTCCTGCCGTTTCAGCGTCTGGGCGACCGGGACGCCGCCACCGGCGTCGGTCTCGGTCTGGCGCTGTCGCGTGGGCTCGCCGAGGCCATGGGTGGCAGCATCACTCCCGAGACCACCCCCGGGGGTGGTCTCACCATGGTGCTGCGGTTGCCCGCCGCCGCCCTGAGCGCCGCGGAGGGGCAGCCGGAATGACCCGCATCCTGGTCGTCGACGACGAGCCGCAGATCGTCCGCGCTTTGCGGATCAACCTGCGGGTCCGGGGCTACGACGTGCAGGCGGTGGCGACGGGCACGGCGGCGCTCAAGGCCGCCGCCGCCGATCCGCCCGACCTGGTGGTGCTCGACCTCGGCCTGCCCGACCTCGACGGGGTGGAGGTCATCCGGGGGCTGCGGGGCTGGACGCACGTGCCGATCATCGTGCTCTCCGGTCGGGCCGGCAGCCAGGACAAGGTGGCGGCCCTGGACGCCGGCGCCGACGACTACGTCACCAAGCCCTTCGGGATCGACGAGTTGCTCGCCCGGATCCGCGCCGTGACCCGACGGCTGCACGTCAGCGTCGACGCGACCACCGCCACGGCGCGGGTCGGCCGGCACACCGTCGACCTCGCCGCCCGTACGGTCACCCGGGACGACGGTGTCGACGTCCGGCTGACCCCCACCCAGTGGGGGGTGCTCGAACTATTGCTGCGCCATCCGGGCAAGCTCGTCAGCCAACGTCAGCTCCTGCACGACGTCTGGGGGCCCGAGTACCAGAGTGAGACCAACTACCTGCGCCAGTACATGGCCCAGTTGCGCCGCAAGCTGGAGGACGACCCTGCCCGCCCCCGCCACCTCATCACCGAACCCGGCATGGGCTACCGGTTCCGGCCCTGACCGCGGCGCGCCCGCTCCGGTCGCACCTTCGGGTCACCGACGGGGTCAGGCGGGGGCGACCGGGAGCCGGGGACCGGTGGGTGGTGCCGTGGCGGCCAGACTGAGCAGGGTCTGTCCGGTGGCGTCGTCGACCACGGCGACCCGTACGGCGTCGGGTGCCCGGTCGGCCAGCGGCACGGCGAACACGGCGGTCATCGGTCGACCCTGGTAGCGCCCGGCGTGCCCGACGAAGCGCCAGTCGCCGTCGTCCCAGTGTTCCCGTACGTCCGAGCGGAGCAGCGGTGCCACGCGCCGGTAGGCGTCGCTGAGCTGTAGCTGCTGGACGGTGGCCAGCAGCGGCACGCCCGCGCCGCCGCGTAGCGGGTGGGTCAGCCGGGCGCGCAGCCGGCGCAGCGGCAGCAGCCACGTCCGGTCCAGCTCGGGTGAGAGTGTCACCACCGCCGCCAGTTCGGCGAGCAGCACGGCGCCAGCGGCCACGGGTCGGTCGGCGAGCGCGGTCGACCAGCCGTCGGTGGCCGTCCAGGCCAGTCCGCCCGCGGCCAGCAGCAGCCCGGCCCGGGCCAGGCTGCGGTCGGTGACGGGGGTCGGGGTGGCGCTCAGGCAGCCGCAGGACGATGCCGGTGCGGCTCGGCGGGAGTACGCGAGGAAGCCGAGGAAACCGGCTGCCAGCACGGCTGCGGCTACCGCCTCCAGGCGGTGGACGGGCGGCAGCAGGAGCAGCGCGCCGAGCGTCAGCTCGACGCCGCCGAGCAGCCGGTACGCGGGCAACGCCCGGCGTTGGCCGAGCAGTCGGGTGAGCGCGGAGCGGCCGGCCGCCGTGGCGGCGTGCCGGCTGACGAGCTTCACCCGGGCGGACCAGACCAGCACCGCACCGACGACCAGCGGTTGCAGCGCCGCGAGCATGTCGATCATGGAACCTCCATCGGATGGTCCGGGACAGGTCCCGGCGGTCGCGGGTGTGCCGCCGGGACCTGCGGGCTATGCGGCGGCGTAGACGGTGGCGATGTCGATCTCGTTGGTGTCCGGATGCCAGGCGCCGAGCACCTGCACGTGCCGGCCGACGCGCAGCAGCGACAGGTCGCTGACGGCCGGGGTGCCGTTGTAGACGGCGGCGGAGCGGTCCGGCACGACGTGCGCGACGATCCGGTGGCCCTTGTGGTCGAGGTGCAGCAGGTTGCGCCCGACCGCGGCGATGTGCGCGTGCAGGTTGACGATGTTGACCCAGACGGAGTCGGCGGCGAGGGTGCCGTCGGGCAGCCGGACGCCGCGGGCGTAGAGGCCGTCGCCGACGGCGATCCGGTCGAAGGTGGTCGGGTGCAGTTTCCAGATGCTCGTGCCGTCGGTGATGCGGATCGAGTGCAGTACGGTGTCCGAGCCGGTCACCAGCAGCATGCTGCCGGTGATCCTGCTGATCCGGCCCTCGGCGAAGTTCGGGTCGGGGGCGCCGGGTTCGACGACGGCGGCCTCGGCGGCGAAGGCCGCCTCGGGGGCGAGCGAGCCGAGCGCGGTGGCGCCGACCACGCCGCCGAGAGCGGCGGTGGCGAGCAGCCGGCGCCGGTCCAGGGTCTGGTGCATGGCGGGTCTCCCTCGTTCAGACGGAATCGACGGAGCAGGGCCGCAGCCCGGTGGAGAGACTGGCGATCGCGCTGTACGCGGCGGGCGTCAGGTCGATGATCCGGTTGCTGCCGCAGGCCGAGCCGCAGCAGGTGCGTTCGCCGCAGAACAGGTCGGTCTGTGGGCCGCAGTCGGCGATGGCGGTGCCGACGCGGGCGCCGTTGCAGAGGTTGGTGGTGTAGTGCCGGAAGCCGCAGCCGCGGCGGCTCATGCCGGTGATCCCGCACGCGTGGGGCCGGGTGATGGCCAGGCAGGCGTCCGAGGTGTTCGGCCAGGCGTGCTGGTAGTTGCCGGACGAGCAGGTGCCGCAGGCGCCTCCGCCGGCGGTGCCGCAGGGCCCCCAGGCGCTGCCGCAGCAGAACCAGGACACCTCTCCGGTCAGTGCTGCCATGGGTCCTCCCTCCGATTCACTGATCGACATCGATCGATTTCCATGGAGGGTGATTGTTTCGGCACGAACAATCGAAGTCAATGGATGTATTCGAGTTCCTGCGCGCCCCGGGGAGGTGCGCCGCGCCCGTGCGGCGCCGGGACCTGCCGTCGCCGGGGGCGGGTGGTGGATCGGTCGAAAGAAATTTTTTGCCTCTGCTGTCGAGAGCCGTGGAACTTATCTCCAGCGCGGGATACCCTCCGGTGACACCTACCGTCCACCGTGGAGGAGACCGAACAATGCGCAAGCTGATGTCAGCGGTCGGAGCCGGGGCGATGCTGACCGTGGGGCTGCTGGCCGGTGCCGGCCCGGCACAGGCGGCGAGCTGCACCCTCGTGCAGTCCGAGATCTACAACGGCGCCAACATCATTCTCTGGTCACAGGGCCTGCAGGGCTGCTCGGGCGACGTCTACTGGGAGATCCAGTCGGGCGATCCCGGCACCAGCAACTGGCAGGTCGCGCAGAGCGGTACCACGTACTACGACAACCAGGTGTCCAGCTACTACGGCGACGTCGAGCTGCCGTGCTACCTGCGGGTCTACGCGAAGTTCGGCACCCAGGAGAAGCTGACCCAGCCCGCGCACAACAACAACTGCGCGGGCTGACGAGCGGGACCGGACGGGGCGGGACGCCGCCCCGTCCGGCGTCTGCCGCGGCGGTTACCGGCTGGGGTAGCGCGTGAGGTAGACGGGGGCGCCGACCCGCGTCACGTCGGCCGCCTCGCCCACGCCGTTGACCACGTGGTCGATCGTGCCGGCGCTCAGGTTGACGGTCATGACGTGCCGCAGCCGTACGCCCGGCGTGACGGGGACCTCGAAACCGTTCTCGGTGCGGATCGACGGGTTGTTCTGGTTGAACACGTACACCCCGCCGCCGTGCAACGTGTGGTGCCGCACCCGGTCGCCGACCTTGTACCCGGCCCAGCCCTGGACGTCGCCGTTCATCCAGTCGGCCTGCGTCGGCGGGTCGTACGGCAGCTCGTTCTGGTAGAGGACCGTCGTGCCGTGCTCGCCGTTCCAGACCGTGTTGTACCGCTGGAAGTGCTCGACGAAGAGGCCGGTGGCCGTCACGTGGTCGCCGTTGATGACGGCGCCGTAGCGGCCGGTGTTCGTCCGCCAGCGGTCGGTGTCGCCGTTGACGCCCTCGGTGAAGCCCTCGACGCCGTGGTCCCCGCGCCACACCCAGGTGTGGTCGATCAGGACGTGGTCGGCGTTGACCTCCAGCGCGGTGTGCGTCCTGCCGACGTGCGGCCCACCGACGCGGAAGTACACGTCGGAGAGCGTGACGGGGTTGCGCGGGTCGCTGACGTTGCGGCCGTGCTCGCGCCCCACCCGCAGCAGCACCGGCGACTCGGTCAGGCCGGCGTCGATGGTCACCCCGGCGACGACGACGCCGGGCACGCCGGCGACGTCCAGCGGTACGGCGCCGTGCACGGCGGTGAGCGTGGCGTGACCGATGCCGAGCACCACGGTGTCGGGCCGCCGGACCTCGATGCTGCGGGCGATGTCGTACACGCCGGGGGTGAGCAGCAGGTGCTTGCCGCGGGCTAGCTGGCTGTTGATGACGTGCACCGGATCGGACGGCTTGGCGATGAAGAAGTCCCGGATGCCGATGGTGCGCCCCGGCGTCATGCCGTCACCCCAGGAGATGCCCCGGCTGTCACGCCGGACGGCGGGGACGCGGACCTGGTAGCGGCCCCGGTCGTCGACGAAGAGGTACGGCTTCTCCCTGCTCACCGGCGTCGTGTCCAGCGTGGTGTAGGGCGGGTCGGGGAAGCCGGCGTCGTCCGGGGCGCCCACGGTGCCGGCGAAGACCTGGTTCCATACCGCGTTGGACCAGCTCTCGACCTCGCTGTTGCGGGTCAGCCACTGCTGCTGGGAGCCGTTGGTGGTGGCGGGCAGCCGGGAGTCGGCGATGAAGCCGCCGCTGGCGTACTGCGGGCCGGCGGTGCAGTAGTCCATCAGGGACAGGCCGCCGCCGCTGATGTCGAGCCGGCGCATGGAGACCGCCTGGGACACCGCCCAGAAGTTCGCCGAGGAGCGGCAGCCGTCCTGGCCGGCGGCGTTGATCGACAGCGACAGGTTGGACAGGGTGCGCCAGAAGTTGACCAGGGCGATGCAGTTGGCGGTCCCGCCGCCTTCGAGGCAGCGGTTGTATGCCTCGATCTTGCCGTTGACGGTGACGTCGGTGGGGGCGGCGCCCAGGCCGGAGACCTCGGTGTAGTAGCCGACCTTCACGTGCAGGGGCTGCGTGTCCGTACCGTAGCTGCCGGGCTTAAAGAGGTACGCGTGCCGCGCGGTGCCCATCTCGGCGTCGACCTGCCGGGCGTGCGCCGCGTCGAGGGTCGCCTGGATCTCGGCGACCGGTGTGTCGGGGTCGAAGATCGTGACGTTGGGCCCGAAGTCCGGGGCGCCGTGCCGGGCCGGTCCGGCGGCGGCGGCCGTGCCGGTGGTGCTGGCGACGGCTGTCAGCACCAGGCCGAGGGCGAGCGTCCGGCGGAGCCGCCGTCGCGCGTCGGGGGACTGCATTCTCATAGTTCGTCCTCTCCGCCGGCCGGGCGCGGGTGCCGGGCTCGGCGACGTGGTGGGGAGGTGTTCCGGCACGGCGCGGGTGGGCGCGCCAATGGCCGGCTCGCGGTCGTCGTCAACCTGCCTCAAAGCGCGGCGGCGGGGGACGACGCCTTGTGAGAGCGCTCTCTCGCCATCGCGACTTCTATCAAGAGGTGAAAGAAGGGTTGGCATGTTTCTACCCTGTCGATCCGCCCGGCGCTACTGCTGCGCCGCCGCGATCAGGGCGGGTTCTTGTCGAGCGACCGCGCCGGGCCGCGCACCGCACGACGCGGGTGGCGTGCCCCTGCCGGCTCGATCGATGTCGGTGTCGGCCGTCGATGGTAGGAACGTGCCTTCCGGTACGGGGGACGGCGGGGGTGCGCGTGATCGAGGTTCCTGATGCGGTGGTGGCGGAGTTGGCGGCACCCGTGGCTGCCGCGCTGCCACTCGTCGTCGCCCGTGTTCCGGCGGCACCGGCGGCCGAGCTCGGCCGGCTGCGGGCAGCCGACGAGGGGGGCGTCTGGCCGATCCGCGAATCCACGGTCGGGCACCCGGCGGTGCCCCGGTTCCGCTCCGGCTCCGGGGCAGGGCCGGACGACCCGCCGGTGCGGGACGCTCTCGGGTCGCTGCCGCCGTTGCTCGTCGAACGCCTGCTCGGCGCGCTGGAACTGACCGTGGCGGAGCTGGACCTGGCGGGCGGCACCCCGGACCTGGCCGGTCTCCTGGGCGCACCGATCACCGGCGCGTTCTCCATCGTCAGCATGGGCGGGCAGAGCGAGGCGATCAACGGCGCAGCCATGCTGGAGCAGCTCCGGCCCGGCGTGTCGTCGCTGGTCGCCGCGCTGGCGCGCCGGCTGGCCACCCACCCGCAGGTGGCCGCCCATCTGGTGGTGGAGCCGGGGATCACCGCCGAGCAGGACATCGCCGCGGCGCACGGTGCGGCCCAGCTCGCGCTGGCCGTGGCCACCGCCACCGCCGTCCTGCGCCGGGTGGGCATCCCGCCCTGGGCCACCGAGGCGCCGGCCGTGCTCGGCGTGGCGATCGGCACCGCCGTCCTGCTGCTCCGGCAGGCCCCGATGCCCGCCGGCTACACCGCGGCCGTGCTCGCCCGGGCCCGGGCGGAGTACCTGCTGCCCCGCCACTCCAGCGGGTCGGCGCTGGTGTCGGGGCACCGGTTCGCGCTGCTGGAGGGCACCGGTGTCCCGGAGGTCGATTTCGGCGGCAACGGACTGGTCGCGGTCGTCCCGGGCGGTGCGGTGATTCGCACCGGTGTCGAGAGCGGACAGGTGCGGATCATGTTGAGCATCCTGGACGGGCCGCCACCGGACGTCGCGACCGGCTGGGAGGAGATCGTCGAGGTCAGCTGGCAGGCGGCCGTCGGCGGCGCCTCGGTGCTCGGGCCCCGCGCCGGTAAGTCGCACCGGGAGCCGGCCACCCCGCCCTGGCCGGGCGACTACCGGCTGCGGGTGCACGCCCGAGGGCGGGACGAGACCGACGAACGCGACGCCGAACACTACGAGCTGGTGGTGTGGCAGGCGCCCGCCGCACCCGAGATCGTGCATGCCCGTACGGACCGGCTCGGCCACCGGCTGCGCGGCGAGCCGGAGCCGGCGCGGCCCGAACGGCCCGAAGCCGCCTACCGGTGGCTGCGTCAGAGCGCCCTGAGCGTGGCCGCGACGGTGACGGTGGTGACCGGGGCAGGTGTGCCGGACGTGCTGCGCGCCTTCGGGGCGGACCCGGCCCGACCGGAGTCGATACGGGCCCTGCGCGAGGACCTGATGCGGCGGCGCTCGAGCGACCCGTGGGTGGCGGTGCTGGACGTCGGCGGCGCCGTGCTCGCCGTCGAGTACAACGACTGGCAGGGCTCGACGGGGCCCGTGCTGACGCGCGCGTCCGCCAGCGGCCGGGCCGCCAGCATGTTCTGGAACGTCAACGCGCTGACCCGACTGTCGTTCGCCGAGCGCGGCGAGGTACTGCTGTCGGTGGAGCCCTTCGGCGACCTCGGCGCGCCACCACCGGTGGCGGAGGCGCTCGCGGGCCTCGACTTCGCCGACCACCACCGTGGCAAGCAGCTGATGGGCCTGGTCGCGGTGCAGCGGTTCACCGGCCACGGCATCACCGCCGAGGACCTCGCCCGGATCGAGTCCGCCAACGTCGCCTTCCGGATCGCCCCGGACCTACCTACGCTGTAACCGCGCCGGCCGCAGCCCGGTGTGTCCGTGTCAGGGGTGTCGTCGGCCGCGGTCGCGCTGCTGCGCGCGGCGTGGGCCGGTTACGCGTCGACGACCAGCCGGACCGTCACCTCCTCGCGACGGGCGGAGTGCCGCCGGCCGGTCCCGCGCCGGCCCAGCGGCGCTCGCGTCGTCAGCGCCGATGGGGCAGCATGCAACCGTGCTCCTGATCGTCGCCTCGGACCCGCTACGACCGCGCCATCCGGACGCCCACTTCGCGCCGGAGGCCCGCGCCGCGCGGGAGGCCGGCGTCGAGGTCGCCGTCGTCGACCACGACGCGTTGGCCCGTGGCGACGACGTGTCGCGGGCGGTGTCGCGGGTGACGGCCGAGGGCGTCGCGGTCTACCGCGGCTGGATGCTGCGCAGCGAGCAGTACGCCGTCTTCGCGGACGCGTTGGCCCGACGGGGCGTCAGCCTGCGTACGAGCGGCGAGCAGTACCGGCGCGCCCACGAGCTGCCGGGCTGGTACCCGGACCTGGTCGAGCTGACGCCACGCTCGGCGTGGACGGTCGGCACCGAGCGTGCCGAATTCGACCGGGCGAGGCGTGCGCTCGGCGGCGGGGCGGCGGTGCTGCGCGACTTCACCAAGTCGATGAAGCACCACTGGCACGAGGCGGCGTTCATCCCGGACCTCGACGACGGCGATGCCGCCTGGCGGGTCGCCAGCCGCTTCCTCGACCTGCGCGGCGAGGACCTCGTCGGCGGCCTGGTGCTGCGCCGGTTCGAGCGGTTCACCACCGCCGAGGTCCGCACGTGGTGGGTCGACGGCGCCTGCGTCCTCGTCGGCGCCCATCCCGACAGTCCGCACGACACGCCGCCGGAGGCGTTCGACGCGGGCCCGGTGAGCGGTTCGGTGGCGGCGCTGGGGCTGCCGTTCGTGACCGTGGACCTGGCCCTGCGCGCCGACGGCGTCTGGCGGATCGTCGAACTCGGTGACGGACAGGTCAGCGACCGACCGTCCACCATCGACCCGGCCGCTCTGGTCGACGTCCTGCGTCGCGGATCCCGACCTCCGAAACTTCCGGTGCTCCCGTCGACGTCGGCCCGGCTTGCGGGCAGGGCGTGAGCCTGCCCGAGGCGGCGATGGGGCGCGCATCCGTCGGAAGAATCCGATAACCGGGCGTTGAGGTTCCGGACATGTTCCGATACGGTCCGATGGAAGGGCTTCGATCAACTCACGGTGTCGAGGATGCTGACGTCGGCGTGGTCTCCGGGCGACCACCCCATCGGCACCGCACCGTGGCGGGCGGTTGCCGGGGCGACCTTCCTCATCCATCCGGTTCATCGAAAGGCTCTGCCATGGACAACGTTCCAACTCCTGCCGGTGGGCGCCCGGTCGCCCGCCGGGGGCCACGCGTCGCGCTGGCGTCGGTCGTGGTCGGTCTCTCCGCCGTCGCCGCGACGGTCGCGGTGGCGTCCAGCGCCAACGCCGGGACGACCCTGGGGGCGTCGGCCGCCGAGAAGGGGCGCTACTTCGGCGCCGCGGTGGCCGCCCACAAGCTCTCCGACACCACGTACGTGGGGATCCTCAACCGTGAGTTCAACTCGGTGACGCCCGAGAACGAGATGAAGATCGACGCGACCGAGCCGCAGCAGGGGCAGTTCACCTTCGGCAACGCGGACCGGATCGTCAACCACGCGCGCGCCAACGGGATGAAGGTGCGGGGGCACACGCTGGCCTGGCACTCCCAGCAGCCCGGCTGGATGCAGAACATGAGCGGCTCCGCCCTGCGTTCCGCGATGCTGAACCACGTCACCCAGGTCGCCACCTACTACCGCGGCAAGATCGACTCGTGGGACGTGGTCAACGAGGCGTTCGCCGACGGCAGCAGCGGCGCCCGGCGCGACTCGAACCTCCAGCGCACCGGCAACGACTGGATCGAGGCGGCGTTCCGGGCGGCCCGGGCCGCCGACCCCGGCGCGAAGCTCTGCTACAACGACTACAACACCGACGACTGGTCGCACGCCAAGACCCAGGCCGTCTACAACATGGTCCGCGACTTCAAGGCCCGGGGCGTGCCGATCGACTGCGTCGGCCTCCAGTCGCACTTCAACAGCGCCTCGCCCTACCCGGGTAACTACCGCACCACGCTGTCGAGCTTCGCGGCGCTCGGCGTCGACGTGCAGATCACCGAGCTGGACATCGAGGGCTCCGGCGACAGCCAGGCCACCGCGTACCGCAACGTGGTCAACGACTGCCTCGCCGTGGCCCGGTGCACCGGCATCACCGTGTGGGGCATCCGGGACACCGACTCCTGGCGGGCCAGCGGCACCCCGCTGCTGTTCGACGGGAACGGCAACAAGAAGCCGGCGTACACCGCCACCCTCAACGCCCTCAACGGCGGCAGCACCCCGCCGCCCACCACCGCGCCGCCGACCACCCCGCCGCCCTCGACCCCGCCGCCGTCCGGTGGCTGCGCCGCGACGGTCTCGCTGAACTCGTGGAACGGCGGCTTCGTCGCCACCGTACGCGTCACCGCCGGAAACACGGCGGTCAACGGCTGGACGGTCGCGCTCACCCTGCCCGGCGGTGCGACCGTCACCAACACGTGGAGCGCGCTCGCCACCGGTTCCAGCGGTGCCGTGACGTTCCGCAACGTCGACTACAACGGCCGACTGGCCGCCGGGGTGACCACCGAGTTCGGCTTCCAGGGCACCGGAACCGGACCCACCGCCACCCCCACCTGCACCGCGAGCTGATCCGTCGGCGGCCCGGCGGGGGAGACTTCCCCGCCGGGCCGCCGCCGCACGCACCTGTTGTTCCACCCCGTGTGGCGCAGCGGTTCGACACGGACGGCGGGCGTGTCCCGCCCTCCGCCGTCGTCACCCGGACGCCCGCCACCCACCGCCTTCCCCCGACGTCAGGGGAGGATGCGGCCTACGTGTCGCGGAGGCGAGCGAGCGTGTCCTCGATTCGTTCCCGTAGCAGCTCGTCGGCCCAGACGATGTCATCCGCGGAGCTGCCCACGCCGGAGCGGTCGTCGCGGTCGAGGAGTTCCTCCAGGGCGGGGATCGTCTCGACCGCCCGCAGCTCCAGGATGATCGCGAGGGCGAACCGGCCGCCGTAGTCGACGACTCCGCGGGTGAGCGGCTCGGCCAGCTCCGCCGTCGGTACGCCGAGCCGGGCGAGGGCTCGGGCGGCGGACAGCCTGCTCCAGCGGTCGCCCAGACGGTCGCGCAGCTGCGGTTCCAGATGGGCGACCGCAGCCGGGGAGGCGGACGCGAGGTCGGCGATGAGATCGGCGGCATGACGCGCGGGGGTGTCTCCGGCGACGAGCACGGCCTCCACCGTCGGCAGCACGCCCGCCGGTCCGGTCACGGCCGCTACCACCCGCGCCGCCAGGACCTGTCGCTCCCGCTGCGGGTGGATCCGCTCGGCGCTGCCGGTCAGCTGCGTGGTCGCGACGGACAGCAGCGGCGCCAGGGCGTCGCCGAGCTCACCGACGTCCGACATGGACGTCCATGGCACCCGAGCGTCTCCGGTCAGGATGGCGCGCAGGGCGTCGAGCACCACGTCGGTGTCCCCGGTCAGCCGCCGGACGGCCAGGGCCGCTTGCAGGTCGCCCGTCCGCACCGCCTGGTTCCGCCAGTGCGGGACGGCGGCGTGCTCGTCGTGACCCGACATGAGGAGCGCCCCAGCGACCTGCGGACCGGCGTGCGGCATGGCGGCGAGCAGGTCCGGCACGAGCGCGGTGGCGTCCGTACCCCAGTGCCCGACCAGCCCCGCCAGCACCTCGGCGGACGCCGGATGGCTGACCAGTTGGCCCCGGACGGCGGCCAGGACCTCCGGTGTGCAGCGGACCGCGCCGGGGGTGAACCGGAATCGGTGGCCCCTGGCGGCCGCCGCACAGACCGGCTCGACCCAGCGCGGGTCACCGAGCCGCTGCAACGTCTCGACCGCCCGGTACTCGACGGTGAAGCCCGGTTCTCCGGCGGAGTCGGGGAAGCCGCCGGCGACCTCGGCCAGCACATCGGCGAACTGCCCCGCGGCCGCACCCGCCTGGCGCAGCACGTCGACGACCCCGTCGCGAACGTTCGGATCCGGGTCGTCGAGCAACGGCGCCACCAGCGGTACGAACACCGGCGGCGCCGCGCGCCGGGCATCGCAGCGCCTGCTCAACGCCCAGAGCCCGGACGTCCGGGCTCCCGGCTCGGTGGAGCGCAGCAGGTGCTCGACGACCGCGACCGCCACCGGGGCGGACGGCGCGACCACGATCTCCTCCGACCACTCACCTCCGCGACTCCAGGCCCAGGTGACGCCCGCGTCGTCGTCGATCGCAGCCACCAGGGCGGGGATCGTGCCCGCCGGCCAGTCCAGGCGCGCACGGAGCAACGCCACCGCGGCGGCCACCCTGACCGGCGGGTCACCGTGCAGCGCCGCGTCACCCAGCACCGTTTCCGCGGCGACGGAGTCCACCTCGCCCAACGCGAGCGCCAGCGCCGCCCGCGCCGCCGGATGGTCCTCCACCGCCCACCGCCGCCACAACGGCTCGGCGCCCGCCCCCGCCTTCGTCGCGGCGTAGGCCGCTGCCTCGCGGACCTGCGGGTCGGCGTCGTCGAGCAGGGCCACGAGACGCTCCCGTTGGCCGGCGACCGCCGCCCGTACCCGCGTGAAGGCGGCGCCGTAGGCGTGCCGGTCGTCGGCCAGCATGCCCAGCATCCAGGCGAGGTCGGTACGGCAGTTCGTGGCCCCGGCGGCGAGCTCCGCGAGGAACGGCACCGCGGTCACCGTGGCCGGGTAGACCGTGCCCTGATGGAAGATGCTCCCGTGCAGGTCGGAGATCGCCGCCGAGGCGACCGCGCCGTCCTCGGAGCCAGCCTTCCGCAGCAGTTCCGGTGTGTCGAGGGCGCTGCCGTAGGAATGTGACAGCTCGTCCCAGGCCACAGCGTCAAGATCGTCGAGCACGCGCGCAGCCTACGTGCCGTCCGCGACGGACGTCCGACCCCACCGGGGTCGCGGACCGGCCCGCTGATCTCCAGATGCGGGTCGAGATTGCGGTACGGTGCCGCCGACGGTCGCGAAGGGGCGGTGCGGCACGGTCCCGATCGGACACCGGTCGTCGGCGGCTACGCGCGGACCCCGCCGACCCGCTGCGGTACGGCGACGAGGCCAGGGCGCCCGAGCCCCGAGCTGAGGGTGGACGCATGAACGCGAGAGGCGGACGGTGGTGACCAGGACCGGCTGGGCTCTCACCGGTGTCGGCTTCCTGGTCTGGGCGCTCTCGCCGCTCCTGTGGGTGACGGGGAAGCTTCCCCTGGACACCAGCCTGTTCATCGGCTCGACCGCACTGCTTCCCTGCATGATCTATTTCGGGACCGGAAAGCGTGGCAGGGGCGGCGACCGACACTAGCGGCGGGTCCCCGTAACGGGGAGCGGAGCAGCGGGCGGACCGCCCTGCCGGTCAGCCGGCGCCGAAGCAGACGAAGGCGGCGGCGGTGGCATGGGCGGCGCCGCCACCGTCGTCGAACGCGCGTCGGGCGTCGGCGAGCGCCACCGCCGGTGCCGCGCCGGCGCGCATCCGCCGGTGCAGGTCCAGCATCAGCGCGGTGGTCAGGTCCGCGGGGACCGGCAGCACGGCGGCGATCAGGCTGCGGGTGCCCAGCGCCAGCAGTACGGCGGTGAAGCCCATCACCTCGTCGCCCGGCCGCACGCCGGAGAGGCCGGAGTCGCAGGCGGAGAGCACCACGCAGCCCGGCGGGCGGGTCAGCCGCTCCAACTCGTACGCGGTCAACGGTCCGTCGGCCAGTTCGAGGGTGGAGAAGAGCGGGTTGTCGGCGCGAAAGGTGCCGTGTGCGGCGATGTGCGCCAGCCCGGTCCCGTTCAGCGCGTCGGTGACCGCGTCGGCGGTGGCGGCAGCGCCGCTGAGGTGGCGGGCGCCGGGCAGGGCCGCGCCGAGCTGGCGTACCTCCGCCTCGGCGGCGGGCAGCCGGGGCCCGGCCACCAGCACCGGCGGGCCGGGCGGGACGCTCCGGCCGACGGCGCGCATCCAGACCGTCGCCGAGGGCGCCACGGTCACCGGCCGGCCGGCGCAGGTCGGCAGGCCCGACCACGGTACGGCGTGCAGCGCGCCGATCGGGACGATCACCAGTGGACGCTCGTCCAGCAGTTGGCGTACGGGGTCGAAGAGTTGCCGGTCCAGCGCGGTGGCGGCGAACTCGACGCCGGCCCGGGCGCTGGCCGAGTCGCCGGTGGTGACCAGCCGGCGCAGCCCGAAGCGGTGTCGGCGGGCGGAATCGAGCGCCTCGTCGAGCGGGCCGAGGTCGTGCAGGCTGGTCCGGCCGTCGCGGACCAGCACCGCCCGCAGCCGTGGCCCGTGCGCCACCAGTTCCAGCAGCACGGCGTCCCCGAGCGTGGCGGCGAGGGCGCGTACGGTGGGCGGCGCCACGAGCCCTCCGCCGTCCGTGCCCCGGGCTCCGCCGTCCGCGCCCCGGGCCAGTTCCCGGATGCGCTGTTCGAGTCGGCCCTGGCTGCGCCGCAGCGCGTGTCCGGGATGGCCGGCCAGCAGCGCGTCCTCCAGGGCCGTGCTGACCATCCGTAGCTCGGCCAGGGCTGTGGCCAGCTCGGGGTCCTGCGGTGGCTGTACGGCGCGCATCCGCAGGGCGTTGGCCCGCCAGCGTTCCGCCCAGGCCAGCACCTGCGCGGGCGTGCCGGTGCGGATGGCGATGTCCAGCCCTTCGGCGGCCAGCTCGTGCCCGTACGCCCCGCTGTGCGCGCGTAGCTCCGTGGCGCCCAGGGAGGCCCGGTGGCCGTCGAGCACCGCCAGTCCCCGGCGCAGGGCCCGGGCCGCGCTCCGCAGGTCCCCGTCGAGCCGGCGGCGCAGCGCGAGCGCGTACCAGCCCTGGGCGCGGTGGGGTGCGGTGCCGCGGCGGTGCGCGCGGGCGGCCACCGCCAGCAGTTCGGCCGCGCGGGCGGGCCGGCCCAACGTCTCGGCCAGCCGGGCGGCCTCGATCCGGGTGGTCAGTGCCGGCGAGGGCCAGCCGGTGGCGTCGAGCTGTCCTGCGGTGCGCAGCATGGCGGTGAGCAGGGCCGTCGACCGGGTGCCCCGGGCGAACTCGGCGCGCAGCTCGACGTGCCGGGCGAAGGCGGCCCAGATGCGGCGTCCCTGGCGGCGGAAGCGGGCCCGTGCCGAGGCGGCGGCGGTCGCGGCGGTGTCCAGGTCGCCGGCGAGCAGGGCCGCCCGGGCCCGGGCCAGCAGTGCCTCGGCGAGGTCCGAGGCCATGCCCTGCCGGCGCAGCTCCGTCACGGCCGAGGTGGCCACCTCGACCGCCTCGTCGACCAGCGGCACCGAGAGCAGCAGCTCGAACCGGTCCAGCAGCAGCGCCGGTCGGGGCACCGACAGCCGGCGGTACTCGTCGTCGACGGCGGCGAAGCTGCGTAGCGCGCTGGCGACGTCGCCGCGCTGGCCGGCGGCGATGCCGATGTTCCAGCGGGCGTCGGCGGCGGCCAGGTCGAGGCCGAGGCGGCTGAAGATTGCCGCGGAGCGCGACAGGTCGTCGTCGGCGTTGCGGCCGGTGCCCCGGTGGGCGTTGAGCAGCCCGCGGTTGTTGCGGGCCCGTGCCTCCAGCAGCAGGTCGCCCTCGCGTTGGGCGATCTCCACCGCGATGGCGTAGTCCCGGACCGCCTCGTCGAACCTGCCCCGGTAGTGCAGCACGACGCCCCGCTGCATGCGGGCCCGGCCGGCGTCGGCGCCGGTCAGTCGGGGAAGTGCCAGGGTCACGGCGCGGAGCGCCGCGCCGGTGTGTCCGGCGTTGGCCAGGACGTACCCGAGGCTCATCCGGGCCAGTGCCCGTACGCGGGGCGAGTCGGCGACCCGCACCGCCCGGCGCAGGTGCCGCAGGGCGCCCGGCAGGTCGTTGAGTTCCCGCAGGGCGAGCCCGATGGCGCGTTCGGCGGTGGAGCGCTCGTCGGGGTCGGGATGACCGGCGGCGAGGATCTCTCGGCCGATCGCGATCGCCTCGCGGGGGTAGCGCTGGACGGCGTCGAGTGCGGCCTGGGCCGTGACGGCACCGGAAACGGCGCTGTCGGCCATGCCGGGAAGACTTCCCTAGTCGCGCTCTCCGGTCAATCGCGCTGACGGGTGTCGGACATGTCGCCTGGCCGACGATCAATTGACACTCAACTATCCTTTGAAATAATCGTCGGGTGCCTCGGAGAGCGCATCCGTAGCTGCCTGGCCCGTCGCCGACCACGCATCTTCGACCGCCTGGAGGACCGGTGCCGTCTGACGACTCCCTCGCGTCGCGTCCGCCTGCCGGGCTGTCCCGCCGGCAGGTGATGGCCTGGTCCACCCTGGCCGCGGCGGCGGCACCGCTCGGCCTCCTCGGGGCCGGTGGACCGGCCGTCGCCGACGAGTCGCCCGACGCCACCTACCAGCGGGTCTTCCTGGAGGCCCTGGCCGCCGACCCGGACCTGCGCCGGCACACCGTCAAGGGCCGGGAGTTCCTCTACCGCCCCCGGCAGCTCCTGGTGGCCCACCCGGACGTGCAGCGGGTCGTGAGCCGGTTGCGCAGCTACGGTCATCCGGTCACCGAGGGCGTCGGCTTCGGCGGGGTCGCCCGGCTCGTCTTCGCCGCCGAGACCGACGTCCCGGCGGTGGTGACCAGGCTCCGCGACCCGCAGCAGTGGCCCGGGCAGCAGCCTCCCCAGGTCCAGCCGCACCACGCCCTGCTCGGGTTCGGCAACATCATGGGCAATCCCGGAGGGCCGCCCCGGGTCGCCGCCGCCCTGCCGGCACCGGATCCGGCGCGGGCGGGCGAGGGCGCGGGAGTGACGGTGGGGATCTGCGACACCGGCATCTGGCGCCAGGCCGGCTCCCGCCATCCCCAGTGGCTGGCCGGCAGCTATCTTCCCGAGGTCGACGACGAGGACGCGGTCTACGTGGGCTCCGACGTGCTCGCGTTGCAGGGCGGCCACGGCACCTTCGTCGCCGGAGTGGTCCGGCAGGCCGCGCCGGGCGTACGTTTCGATCCCGAGGCCGCGCTGAACGCCACCGGCGTCGGCGACGAGGAGATGCTGGTCGCGGCCCTGGGGCGGCTCGATCCGCAGGTGTCGGTCGTCAACCTCTCGCTGGGCTACTTCACCCAGGACGATCAGCCTCCGCTGCCCCTGGTCAACGCGCTGGCCGGGCTGCCCGGCAGGGCTGTGGTCGCGTCGGCGGGCAACGCCGGCACCAGCCGTCGGGCCTGGCCCGCCGCCCTGGAGCGGGTCCTGGCGGTGGGCGCGGTGAGCGCCGGGCCCACCGGCCCGAGCCCGGCGCCGTACAGCAGCTACGGTTCATGGGTGGACGCCTGCGCGCTGGGGGATCGGACCAGCACCTACGTCAGGGGTCGGCTCCAGTTGCCGGGCCAGCCGACGCGGTACTTCGACGGCTTTGCCGCCTGGGCCGGCACCTCGTTCGCGACAGGTCACGTCGCCGGCCGCCTCGCGGCGCTGATGACCAGCGCCGGGCTCAGCGCCGAGGCGGCCCAGGCCGCGCTGGTCGCCGGCCCCCGCTGGCATCCCGACTACGGTGTACTCGTCGCGTGAGATCGGCGTCGGCGCCCCGGGCGGTGCCCGGATGAGCGAGCGCAGCACCGTGGGGCTGGTCGCCGCGGCCTCCGGTGGCGACGAGCCGGCGTGGGGCGAGTTGGTCCGCCGCTACACCCCCCTCGTGCTGTCGGTCATCCGGTCCCACGGGCTCGACCAGGTCGACGCGGCGGACGTGAACCAGACCGTCTGGCTGCGTGCGGTGGAGCACCTGGGGCGGCTTCGGGAGCCGAACGCCCTGCCCGCCTGGCTGGTCAGTACCACCCGGCGTGAGTGCTACCGGCTGCTGCGCCTCGGTCGACGGATCCAGCCGTTCGATCCGTACGACGACTCGGTCGACGGGCACGTCGGCGCCCGCCTGCTGGTGGATCCGGTCACCCCGGACGAGGGCCTGCTGCGCGCCGAGCGGCAGCAGGCGCTGCGGGAGGCGTTCGCTCAGTTGCCGCCGCGCTGCCGGGAGCTGCTCGCTTTGCTGATGGCCGATCCGCCGGTCAGCTACCGCGACATCGGTGCGCGGCTGGGCATGCCGGTGGGCAGCGTCGGCCCGACGCAGGCCCGGTGCCTGCAGAAACTGCGGAACTGTCCGGCTCTCGCTGCCTTGCTGAGGGCGCGTCCGGCCGGCGAGGGGAGCGGAGGTGACCGGGATGGAGCCGTGGCCGCCAGCCGCTGACGAGGCCCTGCTGGCCGAGTTGCGGGCCGCCCTGCGCGACGCCGACCCGGTGCCCGAGCACTTCCTGTCCGCGGCCAGGGCCGCGTTCGCCTGGCAGAGCATCGACGCCGAGTTGGAACTCGCCGAGCTGACCTTCGACTCGGTCTGCGACCCGGAGCCGGCCGGCCTCACCCGCTCCACCGGATCGACCCGTACGTTGATGTTCCGCAGCGGTCCGGTCGTGGTCGAGATCGAGGTGACCTCGACCGGGATCGTCGGGCAGGTCTCACCGGCCCGGGGTGGCCGGGTGGTGGCCCAGACCTCCGTCGGCCCGTACGAGGAGGTGCCGGTCGACGCGGTGGGCTTCTTCTCGATGGGGGTGCCGCCCGCCGGCCCGGTCCAGCTCTGCGCCCACACCTCGGGATTCACGGTGGCGACCGCCTGGGTCAGCCTGCGCTGAGCGGCCCATGGGCGGGCGGTGCCCGGCCGGACAGGTGGAACGGAGGTCACGGGCCCCGTCCGTGACCTCCGTTCCCACCCCCCCCCGGCAGGGTGACTACTTGACCCGCTGGGCCACCGTGATGTCGTACCGGACACCGCCGAGGTCGGCACGTGCGGCGCCGGTGGTGTCCGGGCCGATCTGGGTCACGTTGACGGCGGTCCTCTCCTGCGTCGGCACGGTCGCCGTGAAGTTGAGCGAGAACACGAGCCGCTCACCGGGGTTGAGTTCCAGGTTGTCCAGGCTGGCCTGGCCGATCTCGACGATCTCGACCTGGTTGCGGCCGACCTCGCGGACGCCCTTGCCGGCCTTGCCGCCCTTGACCCAGCGCTCGAACAGGGTCGGTCCGAGGTCGGCGACGAGCCGGCCACCGGCGGCCTGGAACGGGGCCCCGGTCTGGCCGAAGACGACACTGCTGCGCGCCGGCCGGGTCAGGGTGTTGCCGATGGCGAACGGGCGAATCTGCGCCAGACCGCCGGCGGTCACCGCCACCGAGTCGACGTTGCGCCAGGCGATGTTGTTGTTGTGGCGGGTGTTGACGCCGATGTCCGGGCCCTCGAAGGTCATCGGGTCGTTGGGGGAGACCCAGCGCGCCAGCAGGCAGAAGTGACCCGGGCCGGGCACGTCGTCCCACGGGATGGTGACCGAGGTGACGCCCGGGTAGACCGGCACTGCCATCGCCCCGATCTGGGTCCACGCCCCCGGCCAGGCCGCCCCGCCGCCGGGGGTGGTCCGGTAGACCCAGATCGTGCCCTCCTCCATCACGCTGTCGCCGTACGGGCCGGGGTTGCGCAGCTTGATGAAGATGTAGTTCCGCTGGCCGACGATCGGGTTCTGGCTGGTCGCGCACTCGACGGCGGTGGGGCAGACCTTGATGTCCGAGCTCTGCCAGAGCGGGTTGAGCGCGTGCGGCTCGAACCCCAGGTCGGCGGGCGTGTCCTGCATGTACACGTCGACCGCGCTGGCGGTGCCGACGCCGCCAGCGCGGCTGTCCGCCGGGCCGGTCAGGGGAGCGGCCCCGGCCGAGGTGACGGACAGCAGCGTTGCCAGTGCCGCGCCGGTGAGCAGGGCGAGCGTCGAACGACGAGCCCTTCCTGCGAGTCTGGTAGACACATTTCCTCCCGATGATGGGGGATCGCCGCACGCCCCGGGGCGGTCGCGTCGGCGGGTGGACGCCTTTACGGAGCCCAATCGACGCCAATAAATACATCTGTCGCCGGTCGATGTCAGATGGCGGGGTTTCGTATCAAGCCGACGAAAGCCGCACCGCGCTCGGAGGCCGGCCGTGGAAGAGGCTTCGCCGGGATCGCCGTGCCGGTCAACGCGCCGCGACCCGGCAGCTCCGACTCCTCGCCCTGCTCAAACACCTCCGGCCGCGCCGCCCGCAGCACCGGCAATCAGCCGGTCCGTGATCATCACGATCGCGGGCCGGGTCGGGCAGTGGGGTCCCCTGACGTCGAGCGAGTCGATCGACGACAATCGGGAACCGTCATCGTCCACAGTCGAGAGGACACGAGTGAAACGTCGCCTGCTACACGCCCTGACGGTCGCGACCGTCGTTGTCGCCGGTTCGGCCGTGGTGGCCGCGCCGGCGTCGGCGAGCGACGCGTGGGGCATCGTCTGCAATCTCCGGCAGAACACCTGGCTGCGCGCCGCACCGCACAGCCACGTGCTGCTCACCCTGACGGCCGGGCGCGGGTTCCGCTGGCACGGTCAGGTCTGGGCTGTCGACGACGACGTCTGGATCTACGGCCACGGCGCCGAGCACCCGTCCGTGGACGGCTGGGTCCCGGCCGGCAACACCACCTGCTGAACCGGCAGTCGAGTCGGGGTGGCCGCGGGCGGTCGCGGCACCCCGGCGCGGGGTGGCGGCCGGGAGCCGCCGACGTGCCGATCCCGGTCGTTCATCGAGCTGGGCATTGCACCAATCGCGGCGCCGACCCAATCGAGGGGCGGCGCCGCTACTGTTTCGGACCGCTGAGCATCGGCCGTGACCTGGATCACTAAATGGCCTCCCCTGGGAGGTGCGGCCGGCCGCACCTGGTGCGTCACGGCGGACCGGAGCTGCGACTTCCACAGGTCTCGTCCTGTTCGTCCCGCCGACCCCGGCTCGGTTGCCCGGCCGATGGGTCGCTGTCGTGTCGGTCACTACTGTTAGCGTGCCCTCGTTGTCGATCACGGCCGATTCCTCACGAAATCTGGCTGTTCTGCCACTGCGGAGGGTGTTCCTGAATGGGCTGGCTAGCGGTGGGGGACTCTTACGAGATCTCTCTCGTGGACGGAAAGGTGGCGGCCCGGTCCACCGGCCCACGCGCCGGCGGCCGTCCACTGAAGACGCTGCCGAAGGTACTGCGGGACGCCCCCGAGGTGGACCGGCTGCGCCAACTCGGCCAGTGGCTCGACCGGCACGCGGCGGAGTGCCTGGCCCGCGTCGACGCTTGGGTGGTGTCCTCGCTGCCGGTCCCGACCGGGCTGCTGGCCCGGGTCTGGCCGGACCCCGCCTGGCGGGACGCGCTGCGCGACCTCGTGGTGCTCGGTGACGACCCGGCGGAGCCGGGCTTCCTGCGTGACGTCACCGACACCGGTGACCTGCGGGTGGTCAACCTCGACGGGGAGACCGTCCGGCTCACGCCGGTCAGCGCCACGTTGCCCCACCCGGTGCGCCTGCCCGACCTGGTCGACCTGCGCGAGTTCGCCGAGGAACTGGACGTGACCCAGCGCGTCGAGCAGCTGCACCGCGGCACCTGGGCCAGGCCCGACGACCTCGGGCAGCGCGACACCACGATCCCCGACTTCCGCGGCACCACGGTCCCCAGCCGGCTGGCGGCCCGGGCCGGCACGCTCGGCTTCCGGGCCTCCGGCTCGCAGATCAGCTGCCGCGTCTGGGAGGCCGGCCGCACCGTCGAGGCGACCCTGTGGTTCGAGGAGGACTACTGGAGCTCCGAGGCGACCCTCGGCACCCTCTCGTGGCGGGTCGTGGACGGACCGACGCTGCGGTTGACCGAGGTCGGGCCGGTGGCCTGGTCGGAAGGAATGCGGATGGCGACGGCGATCTCCGGCGCCGTGACCGGGACGGGGAGCAAGGCGTGAGCGCGATGACGACTACGACGGACGGACAGTCGGCCGAGAGCCTGCTGGCCGCGGGCGCGGTGCTGCCGAGCGGTACCGCCGGGGCTGGGGACCGGGCGGTGCCCCTCACCGCCCGCACCTACCGGCACCCCGCCCTCGACGACCGGCCGGTGGTGCGCCTGGTCGACGCCGCGCTCGGCGAGGGCGAGGACATCGCCCTCGAGTTCCTCGGCCTGACGCCGGGCGCCGAGCCGGTCGTCGTAGGGCTGGGCCCCCGCCGCCCGTTGGCCTTCCCGGAGTGGGTGCTGGTGCACCACCCGGCGGACGGCCGGCACGCGCTGGCGGTGGTGCCGGAGTTGCAGAAGCTGGCCAAGCAGGTGCGCTCGCGCCCCAAGACCGCCCTGGACGCCCACCAGGGCATCGCCGACCGGTTCGCCCGTTCGCTGCCGCACTTCCTGCCGACGTTCTTCGAGCAGGCGGCGCGGGTGTTCCTCGCCGCCGGGCAGGACGCGTACGCCACGCAGCTGTTCAACAAGGCGCGCAAGGCGGAGGCGCAGCACGGCCTGCAGGTCGACCTGCACCGGCTGGACGAGGTCTACGTGGAGTTCGCGTCGGCAAAGGTGGTGTCCGCGACCGCGTTGGCCGGCTACGCGAAGGAGCTGTCCGCCCAGTTGCCGGCCGACGAGGCGCTGGACCGGTTCTGCCGGCTGGCGCTGCGGGCCGCGGCCGCCGGGGTGGTGCCGTCCACCCAGTCGGCCACCGCGGTGAACCGGCTGGTCCGTACGGCCAGCAAAGCCGCCGGCAAGGCAGCTGCCGCGGTCGCCGAGCGCGCGGACGTCTACCTGACCGAGCTGCTCCGGCTGCCGGTGGCCGCCGAGGCGCCGGCCGGCTGGTGGAAGGCGCACCTGCCGGCCGTGACGGCGCTGGCCGGTCGCGACCCGGCGATCCGTGGCAGCCTGCTCGACCTGATGCCCGCCGACAGCGACGAGCTGGTCGCCTGGCTGGCGCTGCTGGCTGACACCGGCGCGCTCGCCGGTCTGTGTGATCCGGACGTGCCGGACGCGGCACGCCCGCGCGACGGCTCCGTCGGCTGGCTGCGTCGCTTCCTGGGTCGGATCAGTTCCGTGAACCAGCACCGCCGCCGTCGGATGCCGCAGCTGTACCCGCTCGTCGAGCGGATGGCCGACCGGCTGCGCGTCGAGCTGGCCGGCAGCGGCGAGAGCCTCGACGTCGACGGTGACCTCGACCTGCTCGACCTGCTGCTCGCCCTCGGCCTGCCGGTGACGCCGCCCAAGCAGGGGGCCGCCCTCGACCTGGCGACGTGGGTCAAGCGTGACGGCGAGCGGGACCTGCTCGCCGTGGCCGGCGACGACCGGTTCACCGCCGCCCTGCGCCGGGGTCTCGACCAGCTCGACGGCCAGCAGCCGGCGTTGCGCCGGATGGTCGACACGCCGGGCGTCCGGCCGATGCTGGCCGACTGGCTGCGGGCGCGGATCCGCGCCCGCTTCGCCGCCGGGCTGCCGTACCTGCCGGCGGCGGTGGACTGGCTGGGCCGGATCCCGGTCGAGGCGCTGCGGCTGGTCTCCGACATCGTGGGTGGGCTCGGCGAGCCGGGCAGGGCCGGCGACCTCGGCCAGGCCCTGGGCGTCGACCTCGCCGAGCGCGTCGCCCGCACCCTGCGCGGTGGCCTTGTCGACGAACTGGGCTGGCCGGACTGGGAGCTGGCCTGGCAGGAGGTGACCGGCGGTGACCGCACGGTCGAGCTCTCCCGGCAGGAAGCCTGGCCGTACGTCATCCTGGGTGGGCCGACCACGGTGCGTGTGATCGGCGCCGAGGGCATCGTGCTCCGCCACGACCTGCGCATCCCGGCCAACGACATGTGGGGCCAGCCCGGCTACCACTACGTCGACGGCCACCTGCTGGTCTACTGGCGTTCCAAGGCGCTCAACTACGACCTGCGCGGCTACTGGCACTCGGCGCCCGGTGAGCCGCAGCCCCTGCAGGGCCGCACCCAGGGCAGCCAGGCGCGTGGAAAGCAGAGCACCCTGCCGTTGGCGGGCGGCGGGCGCACCACCGGCGACGGCGTGCTGCACCCCGGTGACACCGTCGTGCCGTCGGAGCTGCCGGTCATCACCGACGGCACCGCCCACTGGGTCTACCGGCGCGGCGAAGACGACGACACGCACGGCTGGCGCGAGTACGACCCGGTCGCCAACACCCACGGCGGGTGTGGCCTGCCCCGGTTCCTGGCCGACCTCCCGGTCGACGGCAGCCGGCTGCGGGCGTCGGCCAGCTGGCTGCGTCCGGCCCTGTCCGACCGGGCCACCCCGGCAGCGGTCCCGGTGGACGGTCTGCTCGGCTGGCGGGTGGTCACCCTGCCGGACGGCTCGGTACGCGGCGACGACCTCGCCGGTCGTACGGTGACCGTGGCCGCGGGGCAGGAGCCGATCGCGGCGCTGGTGCTGCCCGGCGACGACCGGCCCCGGGCCGTGCTCAACGGCCTCGTCCTGGTCGACCCCGACGGGACGGCGTCGGCGGCCCCCGGACCGCCGTCCAGCCGGGACTACAACCCCGCCGCCCCGCCGCTGCCGCCGCAGGCGTTCGTCGGTCACCTGCTGCCCCGGGACCCGGCCGGCTCCATCGCCCTGCGCCGGATGGACCGGGAGACCGCCGCCGCTCTGCTCAAGGTCGCGATCGACGAGCGGCGCGCCGCCCTGGCGGAAGAGGCCGCCCGCGCGGCGACGCGGTCCGGGTCGACCGTGGCCACGCAGGCGGTCACCGGCCTGCCCGTCGCCGTCGCGACCGCCACGGTCGCCGCCGCACCCGCCATCGACGAGGACGCCACCGACGAGCTGGTGGAGCTGGTCGGGTCGACGTTGCCGGCGATCGGCCACGACGCCCTGCTCGCCGGGGTCGCCGGGGCGCTGCGGCTGGCCGCCCGGGTGCGCACCGACCTGGACGCGGTGACCGAGCGGCTCACCCGGTCGTTGTCCGCCCCCGTCGCCGAGGCACCGCCGGCCGCTGCGGCCGGACCCACCGACAGGCAGCTGAGCGCGGCGCTGGACGGGCTGCGCGGCTCGATCTACGGGGCGGGCACCGTGGCGCACGCCTTCACCCAGTTCCGGGCGTTGGCCACCCAGCGCTCCGTCACCGGCGGGGGCAATCCCGCCGTACGGCTGCACCTGGACGGGCCGGCGCTGCCGTCCACCCTGAACTGGTGGTCGCTGCTCGGCGGCGTCGCCGCCGTCGCCTACCGGGCCGTCGCGGCGGTCACCCCCGACGAGCACCGGGAGTCGCTGCGCGCGCTGCTCACGGAGCTGGACGGGCTCGACCTGGGCGCGGCGGCCGAGCCGGGGCGGTGGCGCCGGTGCGTACTGCACGTGCTGGACGACGAAATGAGGAACCCCGACGGCTCGCGCCGCTACCCGCGGCCGGGCATCCTGCCGCTGCCCGACGGGGCGTTCCTCGCGGTGCTCAACTCCAGCGGCACGACCACCGGCTACTTCTTCGAGGCGCTGCACCACGACCCGGCCGGCGTCTTCGCCTTGCCCGAGCCGTACACGTTGCACTCCTTGGAGCCCGTCGGTGACGAACGGCCGGCCGGCTGGCTGGCCGCCTTCCGCACCGAGTGGGCCGCGCGTGGCCCGCTGCCCTGGCGGCCGGAGGCGGCCGAGCGGTTCGCCGAGCTGACCGGCATCACCCCCACCGCCGCGAAGCTGGTGCTGGCCGGCCTGCCGTACGTCGACTCGGCCGGCACCGTGCCGACCGAGCTGCGCAAGGCACTCGGGATCAGGCAGGTCGGCGAGGTCAAGCTGGCCTTCGGGGTCCTGCGGGAGGCGAGGCCGGCACTGCGGCTGGCCGTGGTCTCGGCGCTGCTGCCGGCCGACCCGGCCCGGCTGTGGACCGACGGACCGGACGTGGCCGCCGCCGCGGCGGTATGGAACGCCGCTCTGGGGCGCCGGGCGGTCGTGCCCGAACAGCTGCTCGCCGAGGCGACCCGTGCGATCCGCACCGGCTGGGCGCCCGCGAAGGCGTTGCCGGCGCTGCTCGACCCGGCCCGCTCGGCCGAGCTGAGCACCGACCTGGCCTTCGAGGTCCGGGGCAACCGGGCCCGGCCCGTCGCCAAGCGCACGGCGGGCTTCACCGGGCACGTGCTGCACTCCACCATCGCCCTGGCGGCCTGGGTCGCGCACCACACGCCGGTCGGCGACCCGTGCCGGGCGGCGCTGCCGGCCGCGTTGGCCACGATCCGGGACCGGCTGGCCAACCCCGACCTCATGCTCGACCTGGAGCAGTACGTCTACCTGCCCGAGTTCCGGCAGGTGGCGGGCACCCCGTCGGAGACGGGCCCGGGCTGGGAACGCTACGGCGCCATCGTGCTGTCCACCCACGACAGCCGACCGTTGCCCGCGCTGCGGCCGCAGCTGCTCGACGCCGACGGCACGGACCCGTACCTGCCGGCGCTGCGCAGGGACGTGGCCAAGCCGTATCCGGTGGAGGTGGCGCTGCGGCTGGTGCGCGACCCGCGCTTCGCGGCGCTGCTCGCCGACGCGGGAGAGCCCGCCGACGGCGCGCGGGCGGCGGACGGGACCTGGTGGCCGCAGGATCCCACCCGGTCGGCGTCCGACGTGGTCGCCGAGGTCGCCGAGGCGTACGGCCTGGGCACCGACGCGGCGGCGGCGTACCTGATGCTGCTGGCCATGCCCGACCCGACGGACCGCAACACGGCGAGGTGGACGGGCTGGAAGCCGGCGCGGCTGAAGGCGGCACGCGCCGAGTTGGCCGGCACCGACCTGGTCGTCGAGGCCAGCCGGTCCCGGGCCGGCCGGTCGCTGTTCCTGCCCGGCCCGTGGCTGGAGCGCGGCGCCGGGCAGGTGCCGATCGAGGGCTGGAAGTTGGCCCTGTTCGACCTCGCCCCCGACGGCACGGCCGCGCTCGGGGTGACCGTGCCGTTCGAACCGGCCGCGGAACTCTACCGGCGGGCCTGGCGACGCCTCCGCGACGGCGACCGGCCCCGCCTCGCCGACCTGCCCGGCCGCTGACCCCTGTCCGGCGGGTGGTGGCGCCCGCGACGACCTGCCCCGGCCGTCGCGGCGCCGCCGCCCCGCCCACCCCTGTCCCGAAACACCCCAAGAGAGAGATCGAGGAACACCCGTGACCGTGACGGAAGACGTCCGCCCCTCCGAGGCGCCGGAGAACGCCGCCCAGGTCCTCTCGGCCGAGCAGCGGTACGCCGACGAGCTGGCGTTCCTGGCCGCGTACGACGACGGGGCCCGGCCCCCGGGCTGGGCGCTGACCCCGCGCGCCGTGGTCACCTTCATCCAGGGCAGCGACGGCGAGGCGCTGAAGCTGCCCGCCGACCGGCGCACCGGCGCGGACGGTGGCGCGCTGCCGGCCAGCATGACCATCCCGGCGAAGTTCGTCGGCGAGCGGAGCCTCGTCGAGCGGTGCGTGGTGACCCTGGCCGGTGAGCGGGGTCTGCTGCTGGTCGGCGAGCCCGGTACCGCCAAGTCCATGCTCTCCGAGCTGCTGGCCGCCGCCGTCTGCGGCACCAGCGCCCTGACGGTGCAGGGCACCGCCGGCACCACCGAGGACGCCTTCCGCTACGGCTGGAACTACGCCCTGCTGCTCGCCCAGGGCCCGACGCCGCAGGCGCTGGTCGACTCGCCGGTGCTGACCGCGATGCGTACCGGTCGGGTGGTGCGCATCGAGGAGGTCACCCGCTGTCTGCCCGAGGTGCAGGACGCGCTGGTGTCCATCCTGTCCGACCGGCGGATGAACGTGCCGGAGCTGTCCGGCACCGACGACGGCCTGATCCGCGCCGTGCCCGGGTTCACGGTGATCGCCACCGCCAACCTGCGGGACCGGGGCGTGTCGGAGATGTCCTCGGCCCTCAAGCGCCGGTTCAACTTCGAGACCATCCACCCGATCTCGGACGCGGGCGTCGAGACCGACCTGGTCCGCCGGCAGGCGACCGCCGCCGTGCAGCGCGCCGGCGCGCCGTACGCGGTGGACGACGCGGTGCTCGACGCGCTGGTGACCGTGTTCCGCGACCTGCGTTCGGGCCGCTCGGGCGAGGGCTGGGACGTGGAGCGGCCCGGTACGGTGATGTCCACCGCCGAGGCGGTGCAGGTGGCGGTGTCGCTCGGCCTGGCCACCGCGTACCTGCCCGGCGGGGACGCGCTCGACCTGGTGCCCGGGCACCTGCTGGGTGTGGTCCGCAAGGACGACCAGGACGACCACGCCCGGCTGCTCGGCTACTGGGACGGCCCGGTCCGCCGCCGTGCCGAGGACGGCTCGGCGATGTGGCGGCGGCTCTGGGACCTGCGGGAGAGCCTGCGGTGACGACCCTCTCCCGAACGTCGCCCGCCCCGCCGGCGGCCGACCGGTCGACGGCCGATCCGCGTGTCGTGCTCGACGCGCTCGCCGCTTCGGCCCACCCGTACCTGATCGGGGTGCGGCACCACAGCCCGGCGCTCGCGGCGGTGGTGCCGGACCTGCTGGACGCCGCCGGGGCCGAGGTGGTCTGTGTCGAGCTGCCGGCCGACTTCCAGCGCTGGCTGCCGTACCTGTCCGACCCGGCCGCCCGGGCCCCCCTGGCGCTCGTGGGCAGCCACGGCGCGGACGGGCAGATGGGCTTCTACCCATTCGCCGACTTCTCCCCGGAGCTCGCCGCGATCCGCTGGGCCCGCCAGCGTGGCGTCGAGGTGCGCTGCTGCGACCTGCCGCTGGGCGATCCCGGCTGGACCGCCGAGACCGCCGAGCCGGCGACCGCACCCGGCCCGGGCCCCGACTCCGCCCCGACCGCCGGCGCCAGGTCCGCCGCCGGTGACGGCGCCGCCGAAGACGCCGGGGGGCCGGTGCCCGCACCGGGCCGGTCGTACGCCGCCGCGCTCGGCGCCAGCGGCACGGGCCGCGACGGTGACGACCTGTGGGACCGGGTCGTCGAGGTGCGTGCCCCGGGCTGCCCGCCCGAGGCGTTGCGTCGGGCCGCGCTCGGCGTCGGCTGGGCGATGCGCACCGACAGCGCCAACCGCGACGGCGTACCGGCCCGGGACCTGGCCCGCGAGCGGCACATGCGGCGGGTGCTGGCCGAGGCCGGTGCCGACGGCCGACGGGTCGCCGCCGTCGTCGGCGCCTTCCACGCCCCGGCCCTGCTCGCCGCCCCACCCGCGGTCGACGGTGCCGTCGAGGCCACCCGGCCCGCCCTCGCCCCGAACGGCCCGGTCCGGGCCGTGTCGGACCCGCCCGCGCCGGCCACCACCGGCGGCACGGCGGTTACCTCCCTGGTGCCGTACGCGTTCGACCTGCTCGACTCCCGCTCCGGCTACCCGGCGGGGATCCGCGACCCACGCTGGCAGCAGTCCGTGCTTACGGCGGCCGGCGACCCGGAACGGATCCGGGCCGCCGCCGCCCGGGCGGTCACCGACGTGTGCCGGGAACTGCGCGCGGCCGGTCACACCGCCGGCACCGGCGAGGCCGCCGAGACGGTACGGCTCGCCGACGACCTGGCCCGGCTGCGGGACCTGCCCGCCCCGGGCCGCGGCGAGGTGCTGGAGGCGGTGACCACCGTGCTCGGCCAGGGCGAGTTGCTCGGCCGCGGCCGGGCGCTGGCCAGGGCGCTGGAGACGGTGCTGGTCGGGGCCGAACGGGGCCGCGTCGCCCCGGGCACGCCGCGCTCCGGGCTCGGCCCGGCCGTCGAGGCGGAACTCGCCACGCTGCGGCTGCCCAACCCCGACAGCCCGAAGTCCCGCGAGGTACGGCTGGACCCGCTGCGCACTGAGCTGGACGGGCGGCGGGAGGTCCTGCTGCAACGCCTCCAGATCTGCGGCGTCGGCTACGGCGAGGCGATCGCGGTGTCCGGCACCGGCGACGGTGCTGCCCTGACCACCCGCTGGGAACTGGCCTGGACGCCGTCCGTGGCGGCCCGGCTGGACCTGGTCGGCGTCCGCGGGGTGACCGCGGCGCTGGCCGCGGCCGGCACGCTGCGGGAGCGGTTCCGCCGGGAGGCCGCCGACGGTGGCCCCACGGCCGCGCAGCTGCTCACCGGGCTCCGTGACGCCGCCCGGTGCGACCTGCCCGAGCTGGTCACCGACCGGCTCGAGCTGGCCGCCGCGGTGCTGCCGGGCACCGGCACGCTGCCCGAGCTGCTGGCCGCACTGGATCTGCTGGAGGCGCTGCGCCGCGAACACCTGCCCGGCACCACCGCCGACGGCCGGGCCCGGGCCGCCGAGTTGGCCGTCGTGCTGCTGGACGCGGCGGTACGCGGGCTGCCCGGACTGGCCGGCAGCGACGCCCCGGCCGACGCCGCCGCCCTGGTCGACCTCGCGGTGCGGGCCGGCGAGGACCGGATCGGTCTGCGCCTGGACGAGGCGCTCGACCACCTGGCCCGTGCCGGCTCGCCGCTGATCCAGGGCGCCGCCCTGGCCGCCCGGGTGCTGCTCGACCTGACCGACCTGGAGACGCTGGGCGGCCGGGTGGCCGGCTGGATCGACGCGGCGACCGGACCGGACACGCGGCGGCACCTGCACCGGCTGCTCGGTGGCCTGCTCGCCGGGGCGCACCCGCTGCTGCAGTCCGCCCCGGCCGCGCTGGACCCGTTGCTGGACCGGATCGAACGGCTGCCCGACGCCGACTTCCTGGACCGGTTGCCGGCGCTGCGTGGCGGGTTCGACGTGCTCACCCCGGCGGCCCGGGAGCGGCTGCTGCACACCGTCACCGAACGGCTGGGCGACCGGCTCGACCTGAGCCTGTCCGCCCCGCCCGAGCTGCTGGCCCGCTGGGCCGCCGCCGACGGGGCCGGTCGGGCCGCCCTGCTCGCCCGTCACATCCCGCTCCCGGGCGCGCCGACCGGCGCGACCGACGCCCCCGCCGGCACCAGCGCCCCCGTCGACGCCGACGCCCCCGCCGGCGCCGAAGTCCCCGCCGGCAGCGAGGCCCCCGCCGGCGCCGGACCCGCGCTGGAGGACGGGCTCACCCCGACCGACCGCTGGCGGCTGCTGCTCGGCCGCCAACCCGACCGGTTGCCGGCCGACGCCCGCCGCTACGCCCGCGCCCTGGACGAGCTGTACGGGGCCGGCCAGGGCGAGGGCGCCACCGACCTCGGCCAGGCGGCCGGCGGTGGACAGGAGGCCTCCTTCCCGACCGCGCGCGAGTGGGCCGACGAACTCGAGGCGCTGTTCGGCACCGCGGTACGCGAGGAGGTCATCGCCCGGGCGGCCGAGAACGGCCGTACGGACGTGCTCACCGAACTCGACCCGGCCGCGGTACGCCCCTCGATGGAGCTGCTGACCTCGGTGCTGTCGCTGGCCGGTGGTCTGCCCGAGGGGCAGTTGGCCAAGCTGCGGCCCCTGGTGCGGCGGCTGGTCGAGGAGCTGACGAAGCAACTGGCGACCCAGATGCGCCCGGCGCTGACGGGGCTGAGCAACCCGCGCCCGTCACGCCGTCCCGGCGGCCGGATCAACCTGGCCCGTACGCTGCGGGCGAACCTGGCGCACACCCAGCGGCTCGACGACGGCCGGACGGTCGTGGTGCCGCAACGCCCGGTCTTCAACACCCGCACCCGCAGGGAGGCCGACTGGCGGCTGGTGCTGGTGGTCGACGTCTCCGGCTCGATGGAGGCGTCGGTGGTGTGGTCGGCGCTGACCGCCGCCGTCCTGGCCGGGGTGCCCACCCTGTCCACCCACTTCCTCGCCTTCTCCACCGAGGTCGTCGACCTGACCGGCAGGGTCGACGACCCGCTCTCGCTGCTGCTGGAGGTACGCGTCGGCGGCGGTACGCACATCGCCGCCGGGCTGGCCGCCGCCCGCTCGCTGGTGACCGTGCCGAGCCGCACCATCGTCGCGGTGGTCAGCGACTTCGAGGAGGGCTACCCGCTGGCCGGGCTGCTCGGCGAGGTCCGCACGCTGGTCGGCTCCGGCGTGCACCTGCTCGGCTGCGCCGCGCTGAACGACAGGGGAGCGCCCTGCTACTCGGTGCCGGTCGCCGAGCAGCTCGTCGCGGCCGGGATGCCCGTCGCCGCTCTCAGCCCGCTCGAACTCGCCCGCTGGGTGGGCGACCGCATCCGCGGAGGATCACGTTGACAGACCGCACAGCCACCGCCGCAGACACCGACCGGTTGCCGCCGGTGCTGCCGGCAGTCGCCGCCGCGGCGGTGGCGGCCCTGCCGCCCCGGCTGCACAAGCGGCTGGACGCCACCGTCGAGCGGCTGGCCGGCGTACCGGTCGGGCCGGTCGACGGAGGCGTGTCGGTCGACTGCGGCCCGGAGGCGCTGGTCACCCTGACGCCCGGGCCGACCGGCGCGGTCACCGACGCGCAGCAGGCGCGGTGCAGCTGCCTGCTGGCGCCGCGCTGCCTGCACCGTACGGCGGTCCTCCTCGCCTGCCCGGTCGCCGACCCGGCCACCCACCCCAATCCGGCGTCCGCCGCCGGGGGACCGTCGACCGCCGAGCCCGCCAGTCGCGCCCGGGGGACCGGGCGTACCGCAGGAGAGGCTGCCGGTCGTGGCCGCCGGGGCGCGGCGCCGACGAAGGCGCAACGGGCCGCCGCCGGCGCGCTGTGGCGGGCGGCCGCCGCGGTGCTCGCGGCCGGCGCGCCGGCCGCCGGGGCAGTGCCCCAGGCCGAACTGCTGCGGGCCGCCCACAGCGCCCGGCTGGCCGGCCTGCCGCGGGCCGAGAGCGCCGCGCTGCGTACGGTGCGTGGCCTGCGCGCACACCGGGGCCGACAGAACGGTCACCGGCTGGCCGAGCTCGTCGAGGTGCTGCACGACCTGCTGTACGTCGCCGGCCGGCTGTCCGCCGGCGACCCAGACCCGGCGCTGGTCGGCGTCCTACGGCGTGCCTACCAGCCGGACGGCACGCTTGAGGTGTACGGCGTCTGCCGGGAACCGGTGATCAGCGCGACCGGGTACGCCGGGGTGGTCACCCACCTGGTGGCCGCCGACGGGCGCCAGCTCTCCTTCGGCGACGTCCGGCCGGGCGGCCCGGACCGGGCGCGGGACTGCGCCCGGGCGGTCACCGAGATGGGCGCGGTCGCGGTCAACCACGCGGTGCTGTCCCGAGGTGGCCTGCGGATCACCGGCACCACGGTCTCCCCGGACGGCCGCCTCGGCGCCGGCAAGGGGGTCCGGGCCACCCCGCTCGTCGAGACCGACTGGGCCACCGGGCCGGTGGCGGAACTGTTCGGCCGCCCACTCGCCGAGGTGGTGACCGCCCAGCTCGCCGTCGAGGACCCCGAGGACCCGGGCCGGGCCGGGACCGCGCTGGTCGGCGGTGACCTGGTGGTGGTGGGCGCCGTCGGTGACCAGGTGCTGGCCCGCGAGCTCGCCCCCGCCGCCGGCGCGGCGGCGGAGCGCGTGCCGGTACCGGACGGGCCGGTGATCCGGCTGGTGGCGGTCAGCTCGCACCCGATGCTGGCCCACGTGGCCAACCTGCGGCGGCTCGCCTCCCGGCCCGGCCTGCGGATCCGGGTGGTCGGCCGGCTCGACCCGGACCGGGCCGGCACGCTCCGCCCGCTCGCGGTCGGTCCGGTCCCCGGCGAGGCCACGACGCTGCGGCTGCCGGCGGACTGGCACGGGCGGGTGGACCTCGGCTACGACGAGCTCCAGGGCGGTCAGCTGCCACCCCGCGACCCGGCCGCGCCGGGTGGGCCGGTGCTCGCCGTCGGCGCGGACGCGGTCGCGGAGTCCCCGCTGTGGCGGGTCCGCCGGCTGGTGGAGCTGGCCGTCTCCGGCGGTCGCCGGGCGGTCGCCGAGGCGGCCCGCGGCGACGGGGCCGGCCTGGCCGGCCCGCTGCGCCGGGCGGGTTTCACCACGGCCGCCGCCGTGGCCGCCGGGCTCGCCGCCGAGTCCGACCGGCGCGGCCGGGACGCGTTCGGTCGGCTCACCGATCCCGATCCGGACCGGTACGCCTGGGCGTGGCTGGCCGCGACCGCCCACCTCGCCGCGGCCGAGCGGGAGCTGATCCGGTCCTCCTGGACCGCACCGCCCCTCGGCTGACGCTGTCGACGCCGGCGACCCCGCGACCGGCGCCCCGCCCGAACCACGGGTGGGGCGCCGGTCGGTGAGCGTTCGGGGCCGGCGTCTGGCACGGTGGGTACGGCACACTGAGCGGCATTGGCGTGGCCGGGCGACCGGTACGTCGCGACGAGGGGGATTCGTGGACTTCACACTGTCGACCCGGCCGGGGCGTATCGGCACGGTGGTGGAGGTTGTCGGTGAGGTGGACATGAGCACCACACCCCAGTTGCGTGACCGGTTGCACGAGGTGGCACAGGGCGGTGCCCGGGTGGTGGTGGTCGACCTGACCGGCGTCGGGTTCCTGGACTCCAGCGGCGTGGGTGCGCTCGTGGTCGCCTATAAGGATCTTCGGGAACGGGGCGGGTGGCTCGCGCTGGCCGGGGTCAGTCGGCCGGTGCGCTCCGTGTTGTCGATCACTTCGGTCGACCGGGTCATCGGCGTCTTCGACACCGTGCGGGACGCCGAGGAGGCGTCCGCCGCGGCGACGTGATGCCTCATTCCGTGCCGGCGCTGGCGCGGGCGGTGTCGGCGCCGGCGGTGCTGCGTCGCGGCCCGTGGCCGCCGTACCAGTCCACGATCAGCAGGGTGGCGTCGTCGGCGAGGACAGGCCCGGCGGTCGCCAGCACCGCGTCCGACAATGCCCGGACCGCCTCACGGGGGTGCAGGTGCCCGATCTCGCGTAGGGCGGCGGGCAGATCGAGGTCGGCGGCGTTGCGTTCGCGTACCCCGTCGGTGACGACGACCAGCCGGTCGCCCGGCGTCAGGAGAACCTCGCCGCTGCGGTAGCGCTCGTCGGGGAACATGCCCAGGGGGAAGTTGGCGGGCAGTTCCACCGGCGTGGCCCGGCCGTCGCGGACCAGCAGCGGCGGGACGTGCCCGGCGTTGAGCAGTTCGCAACGCGCGGTCCGCAGGTCGATCCGGCCGAGCACGGCGGTCACGTAGGCGCCCCGTACGTTCGCGTGCTCGGCGACGGCCCGGTTGGCCTCCTCGGCCTGCTCGATGAGACCGCCGCCGCGGCGGCGGGTGTTGCGCAGGCTGCCCACGCCGAGGGTGGCGGTCAGGGCGCTCGCCACGCCGTGGCCCATCGCGTCGGTGACGCTGAGGTGCAGCAGGTCGCGGGCCACGCTGTAGTCGAAGGTGTCCCCGCCGACGCTCGCGGCCGGCTCCAGCCAGCCGGAGAGGGCGAACGCGCCGGCCTCGCAGGTGAACGAGGCGGGCAGCAGACGCCGCTGGATCTCCGCGGAGAGCGTGAACGGGGTGCTGCGCTGCCCCCACTCGAACAGGTCGGTGTGCCGGCGGTTGGCGATGACCACGAACGCCAGCGCGTGCGCGGTGCGGCTGACCTGCGCGACCACGTCGGCGTTCGGCTCGTCCGGCAGGTCGATCTCCAGCAGGCCGATGGTCTCGCCGCGTTCGGTGACGGGCGCGAGCACCGTCCAGCTGCCGTCTCGGGCTACCACCTGGCTCTGCTGCTGGCGGAGGACCTGCTCGTGAGGTCCACCGTCGAAGGGGAGGACCTCGGCGTTCTCCTCGCCCTGACGCCGACCGGGGCCCTGGTCGACGGGCTCGTGGGTCAGGCGGACCAGGGCCCGGCCGCTGAGGTCGGCGATCAGCAGCGACACGCCGAGCGCGTCCAGGGCCGTGGCGATCGCACCGGTGACGGCGTGGACCGCCTCGACCGGCGGGGCGTCCTCAGCCGACTGCAACATTCCGGCCAGTACGGCCCGCTCACTGTCCTGCACCAGGCGAGCATAGGCAGCCGTCGCCCGGGCGTCGCGGCGGGCGAACAGGCGTGCGGCGACTGTCGGCGGCGGCTGCTCCATCCGTACGGCTCGCGGGTCAGTCGGCCGCTTCGACGTATGCCGCCAGGTTCGCCAGCGAGGAGGCGATCCCGGCCTCGTGGTCCGCCTGGTCGATGCCGGGTGGCACGTCCGTCGCGGTGACGGTGACCTCGGTTCCCGTCCCGGCGGCGGCGAGGTGCCAGGTCATCGTCATGGTGCCCGCGTACGCCGGGTCGTCGGCCTCGAACACGGCCCGCTGCACCACGCACCGCGAGGGCACCAGGGCGGCGAACCCGACGTCGACGACGTCGGTCGCGTCCGACGTCTTGCCGGGACTGTCCGCCGCGTCGAGGTAGGTCAGGACCATGCGGAATCCGCCACCCGGCCGGGGATCCCACCGTTCGATCCGCCCGCGCATGCCGTCCGGCGGCAGCCAGGCCTCCAGCGACGCCCGGTCGAGCAGGGCGCCGTAGACGGTCGCCGGTGGTGCCGCGATCACCCGGCTGGCGCGGTCGGTCCTTCCCACGGCCTCGATCCTAGGGCCGGGGTTCAGGCCTTGACCATCGTCCGCGCCGCCGGCGGGAGAGGAGCCGGTGTGCTCACTCGCCCGGGCCTGCGGGAGCTGGGCCGTTGTCGACGAAGTCGAAGGTCAGGCCCTCCCGGGCGGCACCGGCGCCCACCCGTTCGACGACCAGGCCCTGCCGGTCCGTCGCGCGGAGGCGGACCCCGCCGTCGCCGCTGATCGTGTAGGTCGGGCGGCCTTCGCTCTTCTCCTGCGTCTTCTCGATGGTGAACAGTTGGCCGGCTCGGCCGGCATCGCAGGCGGTGGCGACGACCGTCGTCGGGGCGCTGCCGTTGTCGCGCAACCCCATGCAGTCGGGCTCGCCGCCGGCGTGTGCCTTCGCGGTGCGGATCTGGTGGCGGCTGCCGCTGGCGGGCAGCAGCACGAACAGGCTCTTGTCCGTGTCGCCGGAGGTCATGCTCAGCCGTCCCTTGGCGTCGACGGCCAGGATCGACTCGAAGGACCCGACCGGCCGCAGGACGACCTGCCGTTCGCCCCGCAGGATCGGGTCGGTGCTGCCGGTCGCTCCCGGGCCTGTCGACGGCGACTGGTTGTCCGGCCCGTTGCCGGTGGGCGAGGGCGTGTTCGCGGTGCCGCTCGCGGGCGCCGACGTCGCCGGCGAGGTGGTGGGTCCCCCGGCTGTGGGAGTCGTCGAGGTGCAGGCTGCCATGGACGCGGCGGCGCCGACGGCGAGCGCTGTCGCGACGGTGGCACGAAGGACAGCCTTGGCAGGGGACGACAGGTTCCGCATGGTCAGCTCCTTAGAGGATCCTCAGGAGCGTAATCCCCCGTCGCCATCCGCGCGGCAGTCGTACCGCCGCTGCGGCGAGCGGGTGCCGGTCGTCGTCACGTCCCGCCGCTGCGGGGCGTCACGGGGTGTCGACGACCTCGCGGCCGAGGGGCCAGAACGCGGCGGGGACGAGCTTGAAGTTGGCGATCCCGAACGGGATGCCGATGACCGTGAGGCACAGCGCGGCACCGGTCAGGATGTGGGACAGGGCCAGCCACCAGCCGGCGAGCACCACCCAGAGGACGTTGGCGAGCCCGGACGCGACTCCGGCGCCGGGCTTGGGCACGACGGTGCGGCCGAACGGCCACAGGGAGTAGACGGCGAGCCGGAGCGACGCGACGCCGAACGGGATCGTGACGACCAGGAGGAAGCAGATGAGCGCGGCGATGCCGTAGCCGACGGCGAGGACGATGCCGCCGCCGAAGATCAGCCACAGCAGGTTGAGCACAAACCGGATCATGTCTCCGAGCATGACCGACGCGTGCCACCGGGTGGCGCGGCCGACAGGGCCGGCAGCTTCCCGACCAGGCTCGCGGGCAGCGCCGTGACGCGCGCCGCCACCCCTGCGTCCGCCGCTGCGCGGCCTGGAACCGCAGGTGGCCCTGCCCGGCGGCGGTAGGTCTGAGATGTCCGACACACCGCGATCGTGGCGGTTCGGGGCGGCTACGGTTGGTGCTCCGGAGGGTCCGGTGGAGGAGGCGTCGAACAGGCCGTGGACGGCTATGGCGTGCAGGTCACGCTGGTGCTCGTGTTGGTGTTGGTGAACGCGGTGTTCGCGGGCAGCGAGATGGCGTTGGTGTCGCTGCGGGAGAGCCAACTGCAGCGCCTGGAGCGGGCTTCCCGGTCGGGGCGGGTGCTGGCGAAGCTGGCGCGGGACCCCAACCGCTTCCTGGCCACCATTCAGATCGGCATCACCCTGGCCGGCTTCCTGGCCTCGGCGGCTGCGGCGGTGTCCCTCGCGGCGCCGCTGGTGGGGCCGCTGGGGTTCCTGGGGTCGGCGGCGGAGCCGGTGTCGATCGTGCTGGTCACCATCGTGTTGACCTTCGTCACCCTGGTGCTGGGCGAGCTGGCGCCGAAGCGGATCGCGATGCAACGCGCGGAGGGCTGGGCGATGCTGGTCGCTCGCCCGCTGGACGCGTTGTCGGCGTTCTCCCGGCCGGTGGTGTGGCTGTTGAGCAAGGCCAGCGACGCGGTGGTGCGCCTGGCCGGCGGTGACCCCCGCGCCAGCCGCGAGGAGGTCACCACCGAGGAACTGCGGGACATGGTCGCGGCGCAGCGCACCCTCACGCCCGAACACCGGATGATCATCTCGGGTGCGTTCGAGGTCGCCGAGCGGATCCTCCGGGAGATCCTCGTCCCGCGTCGCGAGGTGGTCACCCTGTCAGCGACGCTGTCGGCGCCGCAGGCGCTGCGGGAACTGGGCAGGTCGGGGCAGACCCGTGCCCCGGTCGTGGGGCGTGGCGGCCTGGACGACACCGTCGGCGTGGTGCACATGCGCGACCTGCTAGACCAGGACGGTCCGGTCGCGGCGTACGCGAGTCCGCCGTTGTATCTGCCGGAGACGTTGAAGGTGACCGAGGCGATCCGGGAGATGCGTGCCCAGCGGCAGCAGTTCGCCCTCGTCGTGGACGAGCGGGGTTCCATCGACGGGATCGTCACGATGGAGGACCTCGTCGAGGAGATCGTCGGGGAGATCTACGACGAGACTGACCGGGACGTGCAGGCCGTCGTGCGGGAGGCGGACGGGGCGCTGTTGATGCCGGGCGGCTTCCCGCTGCACGACCTGCCGGACGTGGGCATCGACCTCGACGAGGACACCCTCGAGGTCGGCGACTACACGACGGTGGCGGGCCTGGTCCTGGCCCACCTCGGCCGGATCCCGAAGACACCAGGCGACACGGTCGAGGTGCCGGGCCTGACCGCCGAGGTCGCTGAGGTGACCGGGCGGGCCATCACCCGGGTACGCCTGCGTGCGACGCCGACGTACGGGCACGGGCGCGAGCCCGGCGTGGACGCGACGAGTTCCTGACCGGTCCGGGCGACTCGCGGGCGAGTGGTGCGGGCGGCGGTGCCCCCGGGACAGGGGTCCTGCCGCCGGCCGTGCCTCCGGGGGGGGCGGCGGCCATGCCGCCAGTCTTACCCGACAGTAGCGGCGTGAATTCCTTCAGCTACCTCTCAGGTGGCGTTGGTAGTTTCCCGGCGCGGCGGGATCCACCGTGGACGCCGCAGATTCCTTGTGCCGTAAGGGTTTCGTGTGGAAGTCCCATCGGGGGTACACAGTGGATCGGGTTCCCCGCCCTGTGATCTAATCGGGTGAGTTTGTCCGCAACCGGTCGGATTGCCCGATCGGGACTTGAAGGAGAGTGCATGCCCGTCACCGCCGACCTCACCAAGCTGGTCGACAAGGCCTACCAGGACAAGACCCTCGCCGAGATCGTCGACGCCCCGGTGTCCGCCCTCGCCGGGGTCAGCGACGGCGACGCCAAGCTGCTCAAGGACGCCTTCAACATCACCACCGTCGGCGACCTCGGCCGTAACCCGTACTTCCGCACCGCCAGCGCCCTGGTGGCCCTGAACGGCACCAACTAGCACCACGGCGGGCGCCCGGCTGCCGAGAGTCCTTCCGGCCGCCGGGCACCTGCCCTTTCGGCCCGAATCCGCCGCCGCCCAGGCGCGGCGGGGTCCCGCCGATTGCGGGGCCGGCGGTGCGGCCCCGTCGAGGGGGGCATGGGTCACGCGGGGAGTGTGCCGCCGCCCGCTCCGCGCGCCGGGTGGCCCCGCCAGAGGGCTCGTCCTGTCCGTCCCGGCGCGGCCCGGAGCCCGTCAGTCGTGTTCCGGCTCTCCCGTCACGTGGTGCGCGGCGGCGTGCAGAACCTCGGAAACCAGCCGGCGGACGTGACCGCCGCGGGCGGTGTAGAGGGCGCGGCGGCCGTCGCGACGCACCGTCACCAGCCCGGCCAGGCGCAGTTTCGCCAGGTGCTGCGATACCGCCGGCCTCGCCACGCCGACAGCCGCCACCAGCGCGGTCACGTCCTGCTCGCCCTCGCCGAGCAGGACCATCAGCCGCAGGCGGGTGCCGTCGCCGAGCATCCGCAGCATGTCGACAGCGACGCCCACCTCGGCGTCGCCGGGCGGGCGCTGTTGCCGCCCGTTGGCACCTGCAACATTGTCGCGTGCGTACATGAGCACATATTATCGGGCTGCGAACCGGCGGGAAACGACCCTGCCGCGCCGTACCCGAGGGGGTCTGGATCGTGCGCGACCATCATCACGGCCACGGCCACGGCCACGGCCACGGCCACGGCCACGGCCATGGCGGCGACGGCCGGCGGGACGCGCCGCACGCGGACAACCACACGCACGACCACGCGCACGCGAGTGGGCCGGGGGCATGGTGGCACCGGCTGCGGCACACGATGGTGCCGCACTCGCACGACTCGCGGGCGAAGGTCGACCCGGCCCTCGAATCGTCCCGCGCGGGGCTGCGCGCACTGTGGATCTCGCTGGTCGGGCTCGGGATCACCGCCGCCGCGCAGGCGGTCATCGTGGTCCTGTCCGGTTCGGTGGCGCTGCTCGGCGACACCCTGCACAACGTCGCCGACGCCCTGACCGCGGTGCCGCTGGGGATCGCGTTCCTGCTGGGCCGCCGTGCCGCGACCCGCGCCTACACCTACGGGTTCGGGCGGGCCGAGGACCTCGCCGGCATCGTCATCGTCCTGGTCATCGCCGGCTCCGCCGTCGCCGCCGCCTGGACCGCCGTCGACCGGCTGCTGTATCCCGCGCAGGTCACCCACCTGCCGTGGGTGTTCGCCGCCGGGATCGTCGGGTTCGCCGGCAACGAACTCGTCGCCCGGTACCGGATCCGGGTCGGGCGACGGATCGGCTCCGCGGCGCTGGTCGCCGACGGTCTGCACGCCCGTACCGACGGCTACACCTCACTCGCCGTCGTCGCCGCCGCGCTCGGCGCCTGGGCCGGTTGGAACTGGGCCGACCCCGTCGTGGGCCTGGCCATCGCCGTCGCGATCACTCTCGTCCTCAAGGACGCCGCCCGGGAGGTGTACCGGCGGCTGATGGACGCCGTCGACCCCGCGCTCGTCGACCAGGCCGAGACCACGCTGCGGGCCGTCGAGGGCGTCCGCGACGTGACCGCGGTACGGCTGCGGTGGATCGGCCACCGCCTGCACGCCGAAGCCGACCTCGTCGTCGACGCCGGCCTCAGCCTCGTCGCCGCACACGAGATCGCCGCTGACGCCGAACACCAGCTCACCCACGCCGTGCCCCGGCTGACCACCGCGACCGTCCACACCGACCCGCACAGCCATCCCGGCGCGCACCACCACACCGACCTGTCGCACCAACGCCGTAGCGCCGGAGAACCCGTCGCCGGCGAGCGCCCCTGAGGGGCACCGGCAGCGGCCCGCTCCTGCGCCCCACGCAGCGCCCGGCGGTCCTGACACCGGGTGGCGCGGTCAGGGCCGGACCCGGAGGCGGTCCCGCAGGTCGCGACGACCGTCGGGCCGTCATGGACAGTCGGGCACCGCGCCGGGCGACCCTGCCCGTCAGGCGTCGCGGCAGGTCCAGGTCACCGTGCCGTCCACCGCGTCGCCGGGCAGCCCGCCCGCACCGGTGGTGGCCAGCTTGGCGAACGTCCACGTCCCGCCCCCGCGGTCGTCGGTGACCACCTCGCTGGACGTGCTGTCCGGCCACGTGCCGTAGACCGTGCCGTCCACCGCGATGCTCGGCCGCGAGCCCGGGGCGACGAGTTGACCCTTGGGGTACGTGCCCGGTCCCGTGTACTCCTCGATCCACAGCTCCAGCGTGACCCGCCGGCCGGCGACCGGGCCGTCGAGCAGGCCGGCGCCGACGTAGAAGGTCCTGCCCTCCTCCCCGGTGCTGCCCTTCGCGTACTCGGCGCAGCTCGCCGGGATGGTGCCGTTGTTCGTCGGCGCCGCCGCCGTCTGGTCGCCCGCGAGCGTCGTCGCGCCGCTGAGGCTGAGCGTCACGTTCAGTTGCGGGCCGAGCGATCCGCCGCCCTCGTCGTCGCTCCACCCGACCTTCGGGCCGCCCGCTGCACCGCAGGCGGCGTTCGTCGCGAGCAGCATCGTCATCAGGATCATCGAGCCGGTACGGCGTGTCCGTAGCATGGTTGCACTCCCTGTCTGGCCGTGCGGGCAAGCTTGAGCGGTGCCGCCAAAATTGCGCCAAACACGAGGCGGAGGTGCGGGTGCGCTTCGAGGTACTGGGGCCGGTACGGGTGTGCACGCCGGACGGCGAGGCGACCCTGGCGCCGAAGCCGCGGGCGCTGCTCGCCGTGCTGCTGGCCGCCCGTGGCCGGTCGGTCACCGTCGAGAAGCTGCTGGCCGAGCTGTGGCCGCAGGGCGCCCCGTCGACGGCCGTGGCGACGCTGCAGATGCATGTCTCGGCGCTGCGCCGGGTGGTGGGCGAGCGGCTGCGTACCGCGCCCGGCGGCTACCGGCTCGACCTGGCCGGCGCGACCCTCGACGCCGCCGAGTTCGAGCAGACCGGCGCGCTCGACCTGTGGCGCGGTGACGCGTACGACGGGGTGCGGGCGGGGCCCTCCGTGGCAGCGGCGGCGGCCCGGCTCGCCGAACTGCGGCTCGCTGCCCGGCACGAGTGGGCGCAGCGGGCGCTGACGCAGGGCCGGCACGTCGAGGCCGCCACCGAGTTGGCCGGTTGGGTGGCCGAACAGCCCACGGCCGAAGGGCTCGTCCGGCAGTTGATGCTCGCGCTGTACCGCTCCGGCCGCTCCGGCGACGCGCTGAGCGCGTACGACCAGGTCGCCGCCGCCCTCGGCGAGCTGGGCGCCCGGCCCGGCCCGGAGCTCGACGCGCTGGCCGCCGCCGTACGCCGGCAGGACCCCACCCTCGACCTGCCGGCCCCCGGAACACCCGCGCAGCGCAGCCGGTTCATCGGTCGCCGCCGCGAGTTGGACCGGGTGATCGGTCTGCTCGGCACGGCCCGGCTGCTCACCGTCGTCGGGCCCGGCGGCGCGGGTAAGACCCGGTTCAGCCTGGAGCTGGCCCGCGAGGTGGCCGACGATCACGACGCGGTGCACGTCGTCGAGCTGGCCGAGCACCGCGACGGACCGCTCGACGCCCGGCTGGCCGCGGCGACCGGCATCCGCGAGGAGCCCGGCGTGGCGGTGCGCGACACGGTCGTCCGGCAGCTGACCGGCCGCGTGCTGCTGGTGCTGGACAACTGCGAGCACGTCCGGGCGGACGCGGTGACACTCGCGCACGCGCTGCTCGGCGCCTGCCCCGGCCTGCGCCTCGTCGCGACCAGCCGGGAACCGCTCGGCCTCAGCGGCGAGGTGGTCTTCACGCTGGGTGGGCTCGCCACGCCGGTTGCCGGCGCGACCGATCCGCGCGCGGACGCGATGCGGCTGCTCGCCGACCGGGTCGCCGCGGCCCGCGGGGGTGCGGGGCTGGCCCCCGCCGAGCAGGCCGCGGCCGCCGAGCTGTGCCGCCGGCTCGACGGGTTGCCGCTCGCCATCGAGCTGGCCGCCGCCCGGCTGCGCGCGGTACCGCTGTCCGAGATCATGTCGCGTCTCGACCGGCGTCTCGACCTGCTGACCGGCACGTCGCCGGTGCCGCGGCACCAGACCATGCGAGCGGCCATCGACTGGGGCTACGACCTGCTCACCGAGCCGCAGCAGACACTGCTGCGGCGGCTCGGTGTGTTCGCCGGCGGCTTCGACCTGGCGACGGCGGCCGAGGTGGCCGGCGCGGATCCGCTCGACGCGCTCACCCAGCTGGTCGACCGGTCCATGGTGGAGTTCGAGCAGGGCCGCTACCGGCTGATCGAGACCATCCGCGAGTACGCCCGCGAGCGCCTCGACCCGGCCGAGCGCGCCGAGGCGTACGGCAGGTTGGTCGCCGTCTGGGAGCGCCGCCTCGCGGCGCCGCCGCCGCTGGACGGCCCGGCACACACCGAGTGGCTGGCCGGTGTCGGGGCCGACCACGACACGATCGTGGCGGCGCTCGACTGGACCCTGCGTGACGGCGACCCCGCGAAGGGGCTGGGGATCGCCGCGGCGATGTGGTGGTACTGGTGGGTGGCCGGGCGGATGGCCGAGGGCCGGGCCTGGCTCGGCCGCGCGCTCGCCACCGCCCCGCCGGAACCGTCCGCCCTGCGGGCCCGGGCGCTGCGGGCCGCCGCGGCGCTGGCCCGCAACTCCGGCGACCTGCCGGCGGCCCGCCGGCTGGGGGAGCAGGGCCTGGCCACGTTCCGGGAACTCGGCGACCGGACCGGGATGCTCGCGGCGCTGAACAACCTGCTGATCACCGCTCAGGCGCAGGAGGACTACCCGGCGTCGCTCGCGTTCGGCCACGAGGCGCTGCGGATCGCCGAGGACGACGCCGACGCGCGGATGGTCGCGGCGGCGTCCAACAACACCGCGGGCACGCTGCGCTGCATGGGCCGCCTCGACGAGGCGGAGGAGCTGTTCCACCGCGCGCTGGCGGGCTTCCGCGCCCTGAACGACCGGCGCGGCGAGGCGGCCGCGCTGACGAACCTGTCCACCATCGACCGCCGTCGCGGCCGGTACGCCCCCGCGCGTGCGGCCATGCGGGAGGCCCTGGCGATCTACACCGAGCTGGGCATCGCCGAAGGGCAGCTGGACGCCGTCGAGGGGCTGGCGCAGCTCGACGTCGCCGAGGGCGACCCGGCGGGTGGGTTGCGGCTGCTGGCGCTCGCCGAGCGCGAACGGTCCGCGCTGGGCGCGCCCAGCTTCACGCCGGACGAGATCGCGGACCGCGACCGGGCGGAGGCCGAGGCCCGCGCCCGGCTGGGGCCGACGGAGGTGGCGCGCGCGTACCGGCAGGCGACCGTGACGACGCTGGCGGAGGCGGTGGCGCAGCTGCTCGGCGACTGACTTCCCGCGTGACCCATGCCCACCCCGGTGGGCCCACACCGCCGCCGTGCCGGCGTTTGGGTCTTCTTTGGCGCCGCCGTCCATCCTGTCGACGTGATCCGATTTGCCAGGCCAGCCGCCATCCTCCTGCTGAGCGCCGCGACGGTGTCGGGGTGCGCGGCAACCGGCCCGACCGCCCGGGACGGTGCCGTCGCGGCGCCGCCGTCGGCCGACCCGTCCGCCACTGCGACGGTGGAGGGCACCGTCGCGACGCCCGCCCCGACCCCCGAGTCGATCCGGACCGGTACGCCGGGGGCGACGCCGGGGCCGGCCACCCCGAAGCCCGCCGGCAGGAAACCTGCCGGCAAGACGCCGTCGGCTCCGGCCACCGTGGAGGATGCCGGCCCGCGCATCGTCTACCTGCGCGTCGCCCGCAAGCCGAGGTGCGCCGAGGGGACCGCCGTCTTCCGGGCCGACCCGGTGCCGCTCGTGATCGAGTGGAAGATCACCGGCGCGACGGGTGGAGCCCTGTCGGTGGACGACCCGACGAACACCCCCGGCACGTACGGGTCGGTGGATCTCCAGGGCTCGCAGGAGTTCCTCTTCTCCTGCAACGGCGACGTCGGCAGCACCGAGACGCACACCTACACCCTCTACACCGTCGGCGGCGGGCCGGTGCGTTCCGCGACCGTCACCGCCTCGGCCAAGGTGCTCGACAAGGGGCTCGGGATGGGCTGATCCGACGCCGCCGCGCTCGCACCGGGGCTGACCGGGTGTCGGGGCGGCGCCGGTGTCGGCGCCGCCCCGGCCGGTTCAGGCGATCGTGCAGGTGGTGCCGTTGAGGGTGAACGAGGACGGGTGCCCCGTGTCGCCGGTGTGGGTGGCCTGGAAGCCCACGCTGACCGACGCGCCGGGCGCGAGTGTGGCGTTGTAGGAGACGTTGCGGGCGGTGACCGCGCCGCTGCTGGGGGCGTACGTCGCGTTCCAGCCGTTGGTGATGCTCTGGCCTGCGGGCAGCGTGAACGCCAGCGACCAGCCGTTGAGCGTCGCGGTGCCCGTGTTGGTGACGGTCATCGAGGCGGTCAGGCCGGTGTTCCAGGCGTTCACGGTGTAGTCCACCCGGCAGGTGCCCGGCCCGGGCGGGGGAGTGCTGGGCGGGGGAGTGTTGGGCGGCGGCGTCGTCGGGGGCGCGGTGGTGGGAGGCGGGGTGGTGGGCGGCGCCGTGGTGTCGAGCCCGAAGAAGCGGATCGCCTGCGCCGCGTCGACCGGCAGGTTGTGCGACACCCCCTGCATGCTGATCGCCTCGACCGGCGCCCGGTCGCCGCTGCCGCCGTAGCGGGTACGCGTGTAGCCGGCCTGCGGGCTGTCGGTGTACGTCGGCGTCTGGCTCAGCCCGTGCACGTTGGTCCACTGCTTGATCTGCTCGCCGAAGTTCGGGTAGCGCAGCACCTCGTCGTTCGTCCCGTGCCACGTCTGCATCCGGGGCCGGCGTCCGCTGTAGCCCGGGTAGGCGTTGCGGACCAGGTCCCCCCACTGCTGCGGGGTCCGGACGATCTGGCCGTTGGCGCACTCGCTGTTCCACTCGGAGCCGTTGGTGGTGGCGAAGCAGCCGAAGGGGACCCCGGAGAACGCCGCGCCGGCGCTGAACACGTCGGGGTAGAGCCCGAGCAGGACGTTTGTCATCATCGCGCCCGACGAGATGCCGGTGGCGAAGATCCGGTCGGGGTCGACGGCGTACCGCTGCCGGACGTGGTCGACCATCGACTTGATGCCCACCGGGTCGCTGCCGCCGTCGCGGCGCAGTGCCTGCGGCGAGGAGACGTCGAAGCACTGGCTGCTGCGGGTCACCGACGGATAGACGACGATGTAGCCGTACCGGTCGGCCAGGGCCGCGTACTGGGTGCCGGAGTACATGGCGGGTCCGGTGCCGGTGCAGTAGTGCACCGCGACCAGCAGCCCCGGTCGGGGCGCGACGGAGTCCGGCACGTACAGGTACATCCGTAGGTTGCTCGGGTTGGGACCGAAGTTGGTCACCTCGGTCAGGGTCGCGGCGGACGCCGGCGGGGCGAGCGCCACCGCCGCCAGCGCCGTCAGCACGGCGGCGGCCAGGGCGGCGCCCAGCACTCGGAGTCGGGCTCTCATGGGTGGTTCCTCTCAGACGGCGGACAGGGCGGGGTTCCGATCGAGGGCTGCCCGGCTGCCCGATCACGTCCGGCTCAAGAACATCGACAAGTATCTATAAATGCGGCGGATCCCGCAAGCGCCGGCAGTGGGACCGTCGTCCCGCCGCCCGCGTCGTCACGGCGTCAGGCGCTTCTCGAACCAGTGGTGGGCGTACGGCTCGTCGTTGTACGCCTCGATCTCCCGGTAGCCGGCCGCCCGGTACATCGCAATCGCCTCCGTCAGGTTGCGGTTGGTGTCCAGCCGCACGGCGGTCCAGCCCCGCTCGGCGGCCTGGCGTTCCAGCTCGCCCAGCATCCGCCGCCCGAGCCCGAGCCCGCGTACGGAGTCCGCCACCCACACCCGCTTGATCTCGGCGGGCGCGTCACGGTGGAGCTTCACCGCGCCGCAGCCGACCGGCTCGGCGTTGAGGGTGGCGAGCAGGAACACGCCCGCCGGGGGGACGAGTTCCTCGTCGCGGACCGGGTTGCTCCGGGCCGGGTCGAACCCGTCGTCGAAGCGCCGCGCGACCTCCCGGGCGTAGGCCCGCATGCAGGCGCGGGCCCGAGGGTCGCCCGGCGGGCAGGGCTCGACGAGCACCATCGACGCGACGAGCAGCCGCTGCACCTCCGCCATCGCCGCGACGAGCCGCTCGCGGTGCCGCCCGCCCAGGGGGGCGAGGATCGACCGGGCGAACTCGTCGGAGCACTTGTCGAGTTCGGCCCACTCGGCGCGGCCGGCGTCGGTGAGCGTGGCCACCCGGACCCGCCCGTCCCCACCGGCCTGTTCGGACGGTCCGACGGCGACGAGGCCGTCGCCCTCGAGCGCGCGCAGGAGGCGGCTGAGGTGCCCCGAGTCCAGCCCGAGCCGGGACCGCAGGGCGGCGACCTCGGCCCCGCCGGGGCCGATCTCCCACAGCAGGCGGGCCTGCGCGAGGGGGCGGGCGCGCGCCATGTACTCGTCGTCGAGCGCCCCCACCCGCTGGGTCACCGTCCGGTTGAACCGCCGCACGGCGGCGATGAGCTCTGCTTCCACGAAGCCTGACTTTAGTCAGCCGTATGTGGCCCGCGCCAGTGTCTTCCGGCGAGTGCGACGACCTTCCGTGCGTCGCCGGTGGTGCGGGATCGAGCCGTACGCCGATCCGGCGGCGCCGGGGCGGCGCGCTGGGCGCCACCCCGGCGCCGTCCGGTGACGTGTGCTCAGGAGGCGGTGCAGGAATACACCTGGGGACGGGACCAGTTGCCGTTGGCCATCGTGGTGAACCCGAAGACGTTGCCGCTGCCGTTGGAGCGCATCGTCATGACGTTTCCGCTGCTGTCCCAGCTCGGGGTGCCGTTCCAGGTGGCGGAGACCTTCTGCGGGGGCGTCACCGCGACGACGACGGTCCAGTTGGTGGCCCCGCTGACCGTGACGTTGCTGTTGAACCGGTCGCCCCACCGGGTGCCGTCGCTCAGCGTCGCGGTGCAGCTACCGCCCGGCGGCGGGGTGGTCGGGCCGGTCGTCGGCGGCGGCGAGGTCGGCGGGGGCGTGCCGTTGTTGAGGGCGGCGAGGACCGCGTCGTACGCGGCCTTCTTGTTGCCGCTGCCGTCGAACAGCAGCGGCGTGTCGGAGGCCCGCCAGGAGTCGCTGTCCCGGATGCCCCAGACGGTGATGCCGGTGCACCGGGCGACCGCGAGGCAGTCGTTGACCACGTTGCGGTACGTGGTGGCTGAGGCCCCCGCGATGTCCAGCTCGGTGATCTGCACGTCGACGCCGAGTGCCGCGAAGCTCGACAGGGTCGTGCGGTAGTTGCCCGGGTAGGGCGAGCCGCTGTTGAAGTGCGACTGGAAGCCCACGCAGTCGATCGGCACGCCCCGGGACTTGAAGTCGCGGACCATGTTGTAGACGGCCTGGGTCTTGGCGTGCGACCAGTCGTCGGTGTTGTAGTCGTTGTAGCAGAGCTTCGCGCCAGGGTCGGCGGCGCGCGCGGCGCGGAACGCCGCCTCGATCCAGTCGTTGCCGGTGCGTTGCAGGTTCGAGTCGCGCCGGGCGCCGCTGCTGCCGTCGGCGAACGCCTCGTTGACCACGTCCCACGAGTCGATCTTGCCGCGGTAGTAGGTGGCGACCTGGGTGACGTGGTTCAGCATCGCGGAACGCAGGGCGGAGCCGCTCATGTTCTGCATCCAGCCGGGCTGCTGGGAGTGCCAGGCCAGCGTGTGCCCCCGCACCTTCATCCCCCGGCCGAGGGCGTGGTTGACGATCCGGTCCGCGTTGCCGAAGGTGAACTGCCCCTGCTGCGGCTCGGTGGCGTCGATCTTCATCTCGTTCTCGGGCGTCACCGAGTTGAACTCACGGTTGAGGATCGTGACGTAGGTGTTGTCGCTGAGCTTGTTGGCGGCCACGGCGGCGCCGAAGTAGCGGCCGCGCTCCGCCGCCGACGCGCCCAGGGTGGTTCCGGCGCTCGCCGTGCCGGGCAGCACCGTGGCGCCGGTCGCCGCGAGCAGTCCCACGGCGGCGACGGCGAGAGCCGCGTGTACGCGCGAGCGTGATCTCGACCGGGTGTCCCGGTCGCACCTCTCGGTCATTCCTGCTCCTTCCGGGGCCCGGTCCGCACTGTCGGGGGTGGACCGGTGTGGTGGGGGTGTGTCGGATCGGGGCGCTCGGCGGGCTGTGCCGCGGGCCGGTCGACCCGCCTGATCGATCCCGATGGATGTGGAGTATGGCAGCGCGAGACATCGGCGAGCAACAATTTCCGGAAAACTAACGATAGCTAAGTCGGCGACCGCTCCGGTGCGCCTGTGGTGCCTGCCTGGTCAGCCGCACGCGTGGACGTGCGTCCGGGCGCGCTCATGGAAACGAGGCGATCGGAGATGAGTCGTGCCGGACGGATTTTCCGGAGTGCTTCCGTAACGGCTCACGGGCCGGGCGGCGACGGCGTGGCCGATCGACGGGCCGCCCGGATATGGTGGTCGCATGCAGGATCGGTACGGTCTCCGCCGCGCCGGCAAGCGGGTCTCGCTGCCGGCGCTGCTGATGCTGACCGTGCTGATCATGGTGCTCTCCGCGGCCCGGGCCGTCGGGCTGTGCATCGTCTTCCGGTGCACCAGGCGGGCCATCCCCGGCTGCGTGCCCGCCTGGTCGGCCGACCGCGCTCCGCCCGGGCTGGCGTTCGCCGTCTGAAGCCCGTCCGCCTTCCCCGCGTCCTGTGACGCGGGGCCCGTGGCTTGGAGCACCATGCCGACCCTGCCGCACCCTCGATCCATCCTGTCCCGGTCCGTCGACGACGGACCCCGACCCGGGGCGTACGCCGTCGCGGCCACCCCGCCACGGAGGCGGTGACCGTGCTGGCCCCCGGCGCGTACGCCCGCCTCGGCCTGCGCTATCCCGTCGCCCTGGACCTGGGCACCTCGACCGTCCGGATGTGGACGCCGACGTCCGACGCGGTCGTCGCCGAGCCCGCCGTCGTCGCGTGGAACTCGGCCGGCGCCCAGGCCGTCGGGCGGGCCGCCATGCAGCTGCGCGACACCGGTGACGTGAAACTGGCGTGGCCGGTGCGCCACGGCGTGGTGACCGACTTCTTCGCCTGCGTACACCTGCTGCGGGTGGTGGCCGCGGCGAGCGGCCGGCCGGGCGACGACGTCTCCCCGGTCGTGGTCGGCGTGCCGGCCACCGCCACGCTGCGGCAGAAGGACCTCCTGGTCGCGGCCGTCCGCCACGCGTTCGGTGGGCGGGTCGCCACGGTCGAGGAGCCCCTGGCCGCGGCCCTGGCCTGCGGGGCCGACCTCGACGGGGACGACGTGGTCGTCGTCGACATCGGACACGGCCGCACCGAGATCGCCCACATCACCGACCGGGCCGTCGAGGCGGCCGAGCACATCGGCGTGCCCAACGTCCTCGACCAGGTGCCGCTGATCGCCGCCACGGTCCGACGCCTGGGCGCCCGGCCGGTCTGGCCGGGGCGACGACGGCTGCTGATCACCGGGGGCGGGGCGGTGCACCCTGAGCTCGGAGCCCGACTGGCCGCGCTGACCGGCCGGGTCGTCACGATGCCCGCCGACCCGCACCTCGCCACGCTCGCCGGCCTGCGCCTGCTGCTCACCCGCTGACCGGCACCGTGCCGCACAGCGGCCCGGCCGGCGGTGCACACCGCCGGCCGGGCACCCGCACCCCGCCCGGCTGCCCCGCACCCGCCCGACCGATCCCGCACGTTGATCGCCTGCCCGGCCGGGACCGAACCCCCGGCCTCTCACCCACCGAGGAGTTCCGATGGACGTCGAACTGACCCCCCTGCCCGGTATCGGGTACCGCCGCATGTTCACCACCGACGCGGGACTGCGCATCGGCGTGGTGACCCACTACGGCGGCGGCCGGCGTGAGCTGGTCTACCAGGACGGCGACGACCCCGACGCCACCCGCAGCATCACCCTGCGCCGCGACGAGGCCGTCACCCTCGCCGGACTGCTGGGCCTGCTCGACGTCCTCGACGTCACCGTCACCGGCCCCGATCCCCGGGGAGCCCCGGTGACGAGCACCCCCGCCGCCGGGTAGGCCGCCGGACCGGGCGAGGGGGAGCGGCCGAGGGGGCGACCGCCCGTGGCCTGGTCCGGCACGCCGGCGTGCGCGCCGCCGTCGTGGTCGTGAGCGGCCGGTCCTCCGGCCCCGGGAACGCTGGTGCTCAGCCCTTTTGTCGCAGGTAGGGGCCCAGCAGTTCCCGGGTGAGGGCGAGCACGGCGGCTTCCGGGGTGCCGTTCTCGATCATCTGCGAGGACGCGTAGACCACCGCCTGGACCAGTTCCGCCGCGGCGTCCGGGTCGCTGGCGCCGTGCTCGGCCAGGGCCGCCACCAGGGGCGTACGCAACTGGTCGTGCAGGACGCGGGTCTCCTCGGCGAGGACGGCGCCCGGCACGCTGGCGGCGAGGCCGCGCATGACCGCGTGCTCCCCCTGAGCGACGAGGCGCAGGTTCGCCTCGACGTAGGCCAGCACCCGTCCGCCCGGATCGCCGGCCCGGTCCATCTGCTGCGTGACGTACGCCGACCACTCCGGGAACATGTCGGCGATGACGGCGTTGAGCAGATCCTCCCGGGACTTGAAGTACTGGTAGACGCTGGGGCGCGCCAAGCCTGTCCGCTTGCCCACCTCGGCCAGACTCGGCGCCTGCGCCCCGCTCTCCGCGAGGATCTCCCGCGCCGCCGCCAGGATCGCCCGTCGCTGCCGGGCACGGTGCTCGGCCACCGTGGGCGCCTGGATCTTCGGCACGGAAACCCCCTGTCGTCACGACACGGGCATGAGTCGCCCGTCGATCATCTCGTACACCGTCGTGCAGTGGCGCAGCACGTCGTGGTCGTGGGTGACCATGACGGTGGCGACGTCGTTCTCCTTGGTCTCGCGGGCGAGCAGCTCCACCACCTCGTGACTGCGGGCGCGGTCGAGGGCGGCGGTCGGCTCGTCCACCAAGAGTAGTCGCGGCCGGTTGACCAGGGCACGGGCGATGCCGACGCGTTGCCGTTCGCCACCCGAGAGCTGGTGCGGCCGGCGGTTCGCCTTGTGGGCCATCCCGACCTCGTCGAGCAGGGCCATCGCGTCGCGGGCCCGGGAGCCGTGACCGCCGAACCGGGCCGGCAACCGGACCTGGTCCACGGCGGTCAGCGCGGGAATGAGATTGCCGGACTGGAACACGAAGCCGACGAACTCCCGGCGCAGGGCCGCCCGCGCCCGCGCGCTCGGCACGGTCATGTCGCGCCCGGCGAGGGTGACCGAGCCCGCCGTCGGGACGGTCAGCCCGCCGGCCACCGCCAGCAGGCTGGACTTGCCCGCCCCCGAGGGGCCGACCACCGCGACGAACTGCCCGGGGGCGACCGTCAGGTCGACGGAGTCCAGGGCCGGCACGACGTCGTCGCCGTCGCCGAAGCGCAGGCTCACGCCGCGCATGACCAGGCCGGTGTCGGTCATCGGTTCGCTCCCAGTGCGGTCAGCGGATCCACCGCGGCGATCCGGACGATGGCCACGGCGGCTCCGGCCAGGCCGAGGAAGAGCAGGAGGAGGGCGGCCACCACGATCGCCGGCGCGCTGAGCGCGAACGGGATGCCGCTGCCGACCAGGCTGCCGGCGGCGGTGCCGACCGCGACGCCCGCGCCCACGGCGAGCAGCAGCAGGGCGAGGGCCTGGGCCAGCCCGTCGCGCAGCAGGTATCCGGTCGGAGCGCCCATGGCCCGCAGGACGGCGATCTCCGCGCGGCGTTGGATGGTCCACACGGTGAAGAAGGCGCCGACCACGAGCGCGGAGATGGCGTAGAGGAACCACTCGATCAGTCGCAGGGTCGACGTCTCGGCGGTGTATCCGGGCGAGGCGCCGTACGACTCGGTGCGGGACAGGCTTTCGGTGCCGGCGGCCCGGTCACCGGCGGCCAGGTCGATCTCGGCGCCGTCGGCGGCGCGCACCGCCACGGCGGTGATCTCGTCGTAGGTGCCGCCCGGCACGGGCTCGCCGGGGCGTACGCCGGCCTTGATCTCCTGCCAGATCCGCAGCGGCAGGTAGGCCACGTCGACGTGACCGAAGGTGTGCTGGTCGGCCATGGCGCCCACCACCGTGAGCTGGGTGCCGATCCGGTCGACGGTCACCGTGTCACCGACGCGCAGCCCGGCCTCGATCGCGGTCCGGCTCACCACGATGCCGTTCGCGTCGCCCAGCCGTGCGCCCTCGGCGACCGGTGGGGAGAGGAACGAGTCGGTGGGTACGCCGAACAACGCGAGGTCGATCTCCACGCCCGAGCCGCTGCGGGCGTTGATCAGCGCGTTGCCGAAGGGCGCCGCGTCGGCGACCTGGGGCTGCGCCTTCCACGAGTCGACCGCGGAGATGTCGATGACGCTGCGGGAGAAGGCCGAGTCGTGCTGCACCCCGTCGGCGAAGGCGAAGGAGGTCGCCGGGATGCGCTGGAGCCCCGACACACCGTCGTTCACCAGGCCCGTGGAGAGCCCAGACAGCAGCACCACCAGCACCGCGATGAGCGCGACCACCGCCCCCATCAGGCCGAACCGGGCTTTGGCGAACCGCAGTTCGCGTAGCGCTAGGAACATGCCCACCACCGCGGGCGCACTTTTGCTGACAGCATGTCAGCATCGTATCAACATGCTGTCGGCATCATTTCCGGGCGTCGCCCCGGGCCCCGACCGGCGGGTGGTGGGTCCCTCCCTACGCCGACCCGACGAACTGGCTGACGTGGTAGGCGGTGCTGCGATTGTCGGGCGTCCTGGTCCATTTCGAGACCATCAGGTGCAGGTCGTTGGCCCGCCGGCTGGACCACGGGTGGATGAAGCCGCCGTAGAGGCCCGGCTCCTGCCAGGAGGTGACCTGGATCCGCTCCGCCGTCCAGGCCCGGTCCGGCCCGTCCGCCGTGCGGGTGACGATGCACCCCGTGGCGCCGTTGAGGTACGACATGACCCAGGTGCCGTCGGCGAGCCGCCGCACCGAGGGCTCGCCGAAGCGACCGGTCAGGATGGGCGTGCACGGGCGGCCCCAGCCCCAGTTGCTGCCGTTGAAGCCCCATCCCTCGTACGACTCGGGGAAGAACAGCCGGTCCCAGCGGACCCGGCGCAGCATCATCGGCCCGTGCTGGCGCCCGGCGCGCACCGAGAAGACGTACACCCACTCCCCGTCGCGCTGCATCGTCCACATCTGGAACGGATCGGTGTTGGCGCCGTCGTTCCACCACTTCAGGGGCGTACGGATGAAGTCGTTGCCGTTGTCGCTGTAGGCCAGCCCGGCGTAGCGCGAGCGCCAGTGCGGCCCGGCGGGGCCGGCGGAGTTCCAGTTCTCGATGCTCATGTACGACACGAGCTGCCGGCCGGTCTCGGGGAAGGCGATGCCGTCGGTGGGGATGACGGTCACCTCCCACAGCCCGTCGATGCCGACGCCGTGGTGGCCGTTGTGCATCAGCTCCGGGGCCCGGCCGTTGCCCGCGACGCGGGCGGCGCTGTCGAAGACGATCCCGCCGGCGGCGCCCGGGTGCACGGCGGAGCGCAGCAGCACCGGCGAGCGCCAGTCGTTGGGCACCGGGGGACCCTCCGGCCACGGAGTGTCGAACGTGTCGCCGAACAGGTATCCGATCGAGCCGTTCTCCAGCACGTACGGGATGCCGAGGTCGGTGCCCGCGACCCGCCACCGGTGGTTGGTGTCGAGGTCGGCGCCCGTGAGGCGCTTCTTCCAGGAGGCGGCGTGGGCCGTGCCGGGGGCGAGGACCGGCGCGACGGCCGTGGCCATGCCGGCCGCGGCGAGGGTGCCGAACAGCGCGCGTCGAGTGGGCATCGTGACCGTCCTTGTCGCGAGGTCCCGCAGGGCACGGACATGACCGGACCCGGCGCATCAAACCATCACCATCGATGTAAGGGTGGAACCTACGACCAACCGGGCGGCGTGGTCAAGGAGCCCGCCCCCCGTGCAGTCGGTGCGGTGCGGACACGAGCGGGGACGGCGATCCCGCTGGTGGGGACACGGGTCGCGCAGCGGCTGCCCGCATCCCCTCGGGCCGGCCGGTGCGAGGCCGCGGAGAATAATCGGCCAGGGGTGTCCATCCGGCCGGCTCCCGTCCGTAGTGATGTCGTACGGCGTCGCCCGGCACGGGAGGGTGACGCGACACGGAGGGGAGTCGGATCGTGAAGTACATGCTGCTCATCAACGCGGGTGCGGTCGGCGAGGACGGCGGCGCCGACGGGTGTGAGGTCGCCGACTGGATGGCGTACGACAAGCAGGTCCGGGAGGCGGGCATCCTGGTCTCCGGCGAGTCGCTGGCGGACCTGGTCACCGCCACCACGGTCCGGGTCGGTCCGGACGGCAGGCGTACCGTCACGGACGGGCCGTTCGCGGAGACCCGCGAGATCCTCGGCGGCTTCTACGTGATCGACGTGCCCGATCTCGACGTCGCGCTCGACTGGGCGGCGCGCTGCCCCGGCGCGCGCGGGGGCGGATCCGTCGTGGTCCGGCCGGTCGCCGACTTCGCGGGCTGAGCGCGGTGGGCGAAGCGCCCGCCGGCAACGGGGCTGCGGACGAGGATCCGGCGGCGGTCGTGGCGGCGGTGTTCCGCGAGGAACGCGGTCGGCTGCTGGCGGCCCTCGTCCGCCGCTTCGGCGACCTCGACCTGGCCGAGGAGGTCACCTCCGAGGCTGTCGAGGTGGCGCTGGCGCGGTGGCCGGTCGACGGTGTCCCGCCCCGCCCCGGCGCCTGGCTGATGACCACGGCGCGCCGCCGGGCCGTCGACCGGCTGCGCCGGGACCAGGCCCTCGCCGCGCGGCTGGCGATCCTCCAGGCGGAGGCGGACCGGGCGGACCCCGCCCCCGCGCCGGGGGCGGGTGGCGAACTGCCGGACGAGCGGCTCCAGCTCTTCTTCACCTGCGCGCATCCCGCGCTCGCGGCCAAGGACCGTGGGGCGCTGACCCTGCGCTACCTGGCCGGGCTGAGCACGCCCGAGGTGGCCCGCGCCTTTTTGGTGCCGACGGCGACGATGGCCAAGCGGCTCACCCGGGCGAAGAAGAAGATCCACGAGGCCCGGATCCCGTTCCGGGTGCCGGACGCGGGCGAACTGCCGCAGCGGCTGCCGGGAGTGCTCCAGTCGGTGTATTCGATCTTCACCGAGGGTTACGCGGCCAGCGAGGGGCCGCGCCTGCAACGGCGCGATCTCGCCGAGGAGGCCATCCGGCTGGCCCGCATCCTGCGCCGGCTGCTGCCGGCCGAGCGGGAGGTCGCCGGGCTGCTCGCGCTCATGCTGCTGGTCCACGCCCGCCGCGAGGCGCGTACCGGGCCCGACGACGAACTGGTGCTGCTCGACGAGCAGGACCGTGGTCGCTGGGACCGCCCGATGATCGCCGAGGGACTCGACCTGGTGCCCGTCGCGCTGACCGGCGGGCCGCCCGGCCCGTACGGGGTGCAGGCCGCGATAGCCGCCCTGCACGTCGAGGCGCCGGACCTCGCCACCACCGACTGGCCGCAGATCGTCGCGCTCTACGACGTGCTGCTCGCCCTCGCGCCGTCCCCGGTCGTCGCGCTCAATCGGGCCGCCGCCGTGGCGATGCGCGACGGTCCGGAGGCGGGTCTGACCCTGCTGGCCGAACTGGCCGACGAGCCGCTGTTGCGGGGCCACCATCCGTACCCGGCCGCCCGGGCCGACCTGCTGTGCCGCCTCGGCCGGCACGCCGAGGCCGCCGAGGCGTACCGGGAGGCGCTCGGCCTGGCCGGCACCGAACCCGAACGGGCCCTGCTGCGCCGCAGGCTGGCGGCGATCGAGCGGTCCCGCGCACCGGGCACGTGACGGCGGGGGACGGCCGGCGGGATCGTCGGTGGCCGGACGATGGGCCCAACGGACAAGGCGGGCCCGTGAGGACCCGCCTTGCCACTGTTGGTGACTACCAGAGGACTTGAACCCCTGAACCACATCCGCGATTCGCAACCGTGCTAAGTGGCAGTCACCGCAAGCGTAGGCGGGACCCCCGCGGGCGCGCAGTCACCCATGTGACAGCTCAGCTGACGTTGCCCGAGTTCCGCGCACCGCCGCCGACCAGGATCTGACCGTCCGTCGACACGTTGTCGGTGACCGACCACAGGCGCTTGGCCGGCGCGCCGGACCAGGACGGGTTGCACATGATCCCGGGGTCGCAGTTCTGCGCGAGGTTGTCCCGGATCGCCATGATCGGGCCGCCGGCGCCGTACGCCCAGACGCCGAGGCCCGTGCCGGCGGCCACCGAGATCCGGTTGTCCGAGACGAACACGTGGCGCATGTTGCCGATCTTGATGCCGCGGATGGTCCCCGAGCCGCGCCACCACGCCTTGTAGAGGTGGATGTCGTTGCCGGTGACCCGGATCGTGCGACCGTGGATGGGCGGCCCCGGGCGGTACGAGATCCCGATGTGGACGCCCTCCGCCACCTGGTCGAAGCGGCAGTCGGAGACCTCGACGTCCCCGACGGCGGTCCCGCCCCCGATCACCACCCCGCAGGCGCCCACCGAGGTCTCCGCCGCCGCCGTCAGCGCCAGCCGGTACGCGCGGGCGTACCGGTCGCCGAAGGCCGGCTCCAGCAGGATGCGGTCGGCGACGGTGCGCAGGTGCCGGGCGGCGGCCGACGGCGTCTGCACCGGGCGGGAGGGGGGCGAGGCGGCGACGGCGGCCTCCCACGCGCCCTGGCTCAGTGCCGAGTCGAAGCGCAGGCTCGCGCCGGGGGCGGGCAGCGCCACCTCGCGGCGGTCGCGGGCGATGTCGTCGGCCCGCCGTACGTCGAGCCCGCCGCCGACCAGGTAGTCGCGCAGCGTCTGGCGCCCCTCGTCGGTGTCGAAGATCCGCCCGGCGCTCTCGCCGAGGCGTCCCTTGAGCGAGGTGAGCTGCCGCTTGTAGGTGGGCAGCCGCCCGGGGTCCTGCGTGGCCAGCTCCACCAGGCGCAGCACGTACGCCCCGGCGGCCTCGTCGCCGCGCAGGTCCTCGGCCGTGGGCGGGTGGAGCGTGGTCAGGGTCCGCCACTCGCTCTCCGGCACGATCGAGTTCATCCGTACGCCCCACTGGCCGACCCGCACGACGGTGTTCCACTCGCCGCGCTCCAGCCGGTCGTCGCGGTCGAGGGCGAGGCGGCCGACGAGCTGGCCGGCCAGCTGGCCGCGGAACTTCTCGTCCTTGACCAGCTCGGCCAGCGTGAGCGAGGCGGGGCGGGGTGGGCAGGAGAAGCGGCACCGGGTGACGATCGCGTGGTCGGGGTTGACCAGCAGCACACCCTGCTGCCCGTGGCCGATGCGGAAGTCCGAGTCGAGCACCCGGACCCGGCCGGCCGGGGTGCCCTCGTCGTTGCGGACCGTCAGGCAGGTGCTCTGCGGCGACGCGCCGGCCACCCCGGTGAGCTGGACGTGCTCGACGGTGACCTCGGCGCAGTTGATCGCGGTGACGGGCCCGAGGCGGTTCGAGGCGTACGCCGGGCCGGGGGTCTCCACCGCCAGGTGGGCCACCGACACGGTGCCGCAGTTGACGAACATCAGCGCGTGTTCGTGCCCCTGCACCCGTACGCGGCTGGCCGGGCCGGCGCCCAGCAGCCGGATGTTGGCCCGGCCGGTGAAGGTGACCGGCGTGGCGCTGGTGTACAGGCCGGGCGCGAAGCAGATCAGCACGTCGCCGGCGGGCAGCGTGTTGAGGGCCTGCACCCAGTCCATGCCCGGCCGGACGGTCACCGTCGCCCATCCGCCGGTGGTGGCCGCCGCGAGCTGGTCGATGGCGGCCTGCACGGTGGTCGACCCGGCCAGTGCCGGGTGCCCGGTCGGGTCGTACGACACCCGGTCGGCGCGCGACAGGCTGGCCGTGAAGGTCAGCGGCAGGCCGGTGGGCTGCCCGGCCTCGTCGAGCAGGACGGCGGTGACCTCCTGGGTGGCGGTGGCGGAGTCGAGCTGCCAGGCGCAGCGGGCCCGCCCGTCGGTACCCGTCTCGACGGTGACGGTGGCGGCGGTGGTGGACCCGGAGGTGACCCGGCCCTGGCCGACGCTGACGCTGAACCTGACCCGGGCCTTGGCGACGGGCCGCCCGCCGACGGCGACTCCGGCCACCAGGTCGTGGCCGAGCGGCACCAGGGTCGCCGGGCTGGCCGGCACCGGCACGGCCTCCTGGCCGTCGCCGCCGAGCAGGCTCAGGGCGAGCTGACCGGTCAGCGGGGCGAAGACCGGCCGGCAGTCGCGCAGCACGCTCCACTGGCTGCCGTCGTACGCGACGACGCCCACCCGTCCGTGGGAGCGGCGCGGCCCGTGCGGGGTCTGCGGCACGGGCGTGGTGCCGACCCGTGGCCACTCCACGTCGTGCACCGCCGCGCGGGCGGGGAACGCCCACCAGTCGCCGGTACGGTAGCCGCCCGAGGCCGCGAAGCGGATCTTGATGCCGAGCTCCAGGTCGAGTTCGGCGCCGCCGGCGGGCACCGTGCCCCGCCCGTCCCAGCGGCGCACGCGTGGCCGGCTCGGGAAGTCGGCCCGGTCGAGGCTGCCCGTGGCCGTGGCGGGGCGGATCACGATCCGGTCGCCCTCGACCCGGTCGACCTGCACCAGGGTGCCGGGCAGGCCGTTCTGCTCCCGGCCGTCGTCGGTCAGCTCCACCCAGGAGCCGTTGGCGAAGCCGGCGCTGCCGTCGCGGCCGGGAACCTTCACGGTCAGCACGTCGACGTCGACGCTCTCCCACGTCGCCACCGTCGAGGCGTTGTCCCGGGACCACACGTAGGTGGCGCTGCCCGGGGCGCCGCCGGCGAGGATCTCCACCCGGTAGTACTGGTTGTCCAGCCCGGTGTACGGCGACCCCGTCGGGATGACGCAGTCGCCGCCGGCGGCGCCGGTCGGGTCGGCCCGGACGGCGAGGGTGCCGGTGGAGGCGGCGGTCAGCTCGGCCCAGCCCGGCGGGGTGTCCGCGCAGCCGACCGGCGTGTTGGGCGGCCCGGCCTGCACCAGCCGCACCTGCCAGACGGTACGCAGCCGGGTGGCGGTGTCCGGCCCGCCGAGGGCGACCTCGCGCAGGGCCGGGTCCTCGATGGCGGTCACGTGCTGCGGCCACACCTGTAGCCAGGCGACGTAGACACCGGCGGGCACCGGGGCGCCGGTGGGCAGCCAGGTGCCGTCGAGGCGGCGGACGAACGGGCCGGCCGCCGGCAGGTCCGGCTGGGCGAAGACGGAGACCTGCGCGTCGTTTTCGCAGAGCACCCCGTCGAGGTAGTAGCGGCCGGCCGACAGCTTCAGGTCGGCCCCGCCGGTGAGCGCGAACGCCCCGCCGGCCAGCGGCGCGCCGACCGGGCCGACCACGTCGGTCAGCGCCGTGGCGCGCAGGTGCGCCTGGATGTCCTGCTGCTCGTTCCAGTCGGCGTCCAGGTCCACCCGGCCCTGCTGCTTGCGTACGCTCGTCGCGTGCCGCCGCTGGTCGAACGTGGCGCGGCTGATGTCGCCCTTCATGGTGTGGTTCCTCCGGTCGGCAGGACGGGCAGGGCAGCGGCCACCCGCCCCAGCGGCAGGTACTCCGCCAGCGCGAGGGCGAGGTTGTTGAGGCGTTGCGGGGTCAGGGCCCGCCGGAACGCGCCCATCTCGGCGCCGGACTCCGCGCCGGTGTGCAACTCGGCGGCGGCGCTGCCGGCGAGGCGGCCGTAGGTGGCGTCGCCGTAGCGGGTGCTGGCGAACGCCGGGCCGACGCGGGTGGCCACGTCGGGGTCGCCGGGGTGGGCCTGCTCGGCCAGGTCCGGCTGGCAGCGGTAGCGGCGCGGCGTGACCGAGCCGGGCCGCAGGTAGCTGAAGCGGACGTGGCCCTGCTGGCGTCGGGCGACGGTCGCCGGCTGGTCGAAGAGGCAGTCCGTGGCGGTCAGCACCCGCACGTCGGTGGCGCCCAGGACGGTCACCCCCACCAGGTCGGCCTCGGCGTCCGGGGCGGTGATCCCGCCGTGCACGAGGGTGTCGGCCACGGTGAGCGGGCCGTCGCCGGTGGCCAGCGCGCCGGTGACGCAGCGGTGCACGGCCACCCGCGTCCGGTCGTTGCCGGCGGCGATGGTCAGGCCCGTCGCCGCCGGGCCGACGGTGCAGTGCCGCAGCTCGATCCGGCCCAGGCCGGGCCCGCTTGCCGGGGGCGCGGCGACGCCCACCGCCCCGGAGACCAGCAGGCCGTCGAGGACCAGCTCGCCGGGGCGCTCGCCGGTGCCGGTGCCGGTCACCGAGAGGCCGCCGAGCAGGCAGGGCCGCACGCCGACCGGGTCGAGGTCGCTCTGCCGGCGTGGCCGGTCCGGCGGCTGGGGCCACCGGGCGGCCAGCACGCTCAGCCGGCTGCCCTGCCCGACCCGTACGACGAGGTCCTCGGCGTAGCGGTGGCTGTCGGTGAGCACGATGCGCCCGGCGGTGCCCGGGTGGGCGGCCTGCCAGTCGTGCCAGGCCGTGACGGCCTCGCCGATCGAGGCGACGACCTCGCCGGGGCGCGGCGGCTCGGTCACGCTCACCGCGAGCTGCCAGTCGACTCGCCCGTCGGCCGCGCCCAGGTCGCCCCGGCGCGGGTACGGGCCGGCGCCCACGTCGGCGCCGAAGGCGTACCACCAGGAGACCGCCAGGCGGTGCACGGGCCGCCCGGCCGCGACCGTGATCCGGCCGCGTACCGGGTCGACCCGCACCAGGCTGCCGGTCGGCCGTTCCCACCCGGTCAGGTCGCAGATCCGCAGGTGCTCCAGCGGTACGGGGCGCAGCTCGTCGCCGGGGGCCGGCTGGATCCACACGACGAAGGACGGGTCGTCCTCCCGGAACCAGCGCAGCTCCTCCGGGGCGGGCGGGGCGGCGGAGGCGAGCGCGGCCAGCTCGTCGCGCAGCGGGCGGCGGCGCAGCGGGCCGGGCACGTTGGCCTCGTCGGCGCGGTGGTCGATGTCCGGCTCGGTCACCGTCGGCCCGGTGAGCTGCCGGTCCACCCCGACCGGGTCGATCCACCACCGCCCGTCGGGCGGTTGCGCCACCGGGGCGGCGGTGGCCCGGTCCAGCCGGTACGACGGCAGCGGCCACACGTACATGCCGATGTTCGCGATGTTGGGGCGGCCCTGGCCGGCGTCCATGGCCCGTACGTCCACGCTCCGGCAGACCGGCTCGAACGGCCCGCCGACCAGTTCGAGGGGCCCCGCGTCGCGGATCGCGGCGGTGGCCGGCGCGGTCCGGACGTGGTTGACGTGCTGGGTGGTCACCAGGCGTTCGAAGAACTCCACGGCGGCGGTGCTCCAGCCGGTGTTCGCCCGGGTCAGCTCCTCCAGCGCGGCGGTGGTGCCCTTGCGCCGCCGGAACCGGATGGTGTCGGCCACCCGGGCCCGGTCGGAGAAGCCGGTGCCGTCGGCCAGCGGGTGCAGCCGGCCGGCGCCCACCAGCTCACCGAGGTACGGCACCACCCACTCGGCGCAGGTTTCCACGAACCAGTCGTCGGCGAGCTGGTCGACGTCGGCGCCCAGCGCCTCGGCCTGCTCCGCCATCACCTCGACCAGGGCGCGCAGCACGCCGCCGGCCGCCTCGTCCTGGCTGCGCAGGGCGCCCGGCAGCAGCGCCCAGATCTCCTCGGCCCTCACGATGCCTCCAGCAGGGTGACGTCACCGGCGTCGGCGGTGAGCAGGTCGGCGGGGAGCAGCAGGTCGCCGGTGCGCCGCGCCGGTGCGGCGGGGATGACCTCGGCCCGGCCGGCGGGCTGCCCGGCCTCGTGCAGCAGCTCCAGCACCACCGCCGCGACCCCGGGCACCGTGTGCAGCAGCGCCTGCACCTCGCTGGCGCGTACCGGCTGGGCGTAGTCGCGGGCGTCGAAGCTCAGGCCGGCGACCAGCGCCGCCCGGGCGGCGCCGGCGACCGCGGTGAACCGGTACCCGGGCGCGACGAGCAGCCGGGCCGTCACCGTGACCCGGCGGCGGTGGTGGCCGAGGATGCGTACGGGCACGGCGGGCTGGCGGGCCGCGTCGAGGGCGCGCAGCAGGTCGGTGCGCACCGGTGCGCCCTCGGGGACTGCCGCGCCGTCGGGGCCGGCCACGGTGAGCAGGACGATCTGCCGCTGCCCGTCCCAGACCAGGTCGGCGCGGGCCTTGCCGATGCCGGCGAACGCGCGGGCGAAGTCGGCGTGGTCGTGCAGGGAGACCACCCGGCCCAGGGTCCGTACGGCCAGCGGGGCGTTGCGGCGCGCCCGGTCCACGCCCTCCGGGTCGTCGGCGCCGGCGGCGGGCACCGGGTTGGTGACCTCCATCAGGCCCAGCGGCCGGGACAGTGGGATCGTCAGCCGTCCCGGCGCCAGGTCGGCCAGCCGGCCGATCCCGGACCGGTAGGTGGCCACCACGTTGTCCTGCCCGGTGGGCAGGCGCGCCCCGGTCCGGCCGTCGCCGAAGGTGACGCTGACGGTGCCGTCGTCGGCCCGCCGGACGGTGTAGACCCGGGCCGTGGGCGGCTGGCCGAGCAGCGCCGGCACCTCCTGCCAGCGGACCCCGTCGACCCAGACCGCCAGGGTGGTGCGCGAGCCGCTGGCGGTGGCGGCGGGCACGTGGGTCAGCGGCGCGTGCCGCAGCGTGAACCGTTGGAACGCCTGCCGGGCGTCGCCGCCGCCGAGCACCTCGGCCCGGCTCTCCCCGTGCGTCGCCTCGGCCACGTTGCCCAGCACGCGGACGCTGTCGCGGCGGTAGGTGTGCGCGACGTTCGCCTCGAGGTCCACCGTGGTCGTGTCGCGGATCCGCTGGACGGTGACCACCTCGCGGACCGCCGCGCCGGCCGGGTCGACGCCGGTGAGCACCAGCCGCCGACCGGGCTCCAGCCCCGGTGCCGGGCGGGCCAGCTCCAGTGTCGACGTCCGGGCCAGGGGTGCGGTGAGCGGCACCGGGGCCAGGGGGAGCAGCCGGCTGTCGCCCAGGACCGTCGTCGCGCGGCGGGAGAAGGTGTCCGAGTCGCCGCCGGTCACCGTGACGCGGGTGGTGCGGGCGGCGATGCCGAAGTCCGCCACCGGCAGGTCCGCGACCGTGTCCACCCGGCGTAGCTGCGGGGTCCCGCCGGTCTCCAGCACCAGCCACGACCCGGCCGTGATCGACGGGTACGACTGGTCCAGGTGCAGCTCGCGTACGCCCGCCGCGAACGGGGCGTCCACCCAGCTCTGCGCGCGGCCCGCGTACGCGCCGGGCAGCACCTGGTTCGTGCCCGGGTTCAGCTCGCCCACCCGCAGCGCCACGGGCAGCGCCGACCAGGGCTGGGCCTGGTGGCCGAACAGGGCGGCCCGCTGCGTCAGCAGGTGCACCTGCACGGCGGGCACCTGCTGGCGTAGCTCCGCGCCGAGCGCCCGGGCGGTCACCGGGGCGTCCAACCCGACCACCGTGTACGCGGGCACCACCTGGCCGCCGTCGAGGGCCGTGGCCGCCTGCGGCAGCACCGCCGTGACGGCCCGCACCCGGCGTACGTCGAACCAGTCGGGGCCGACCAGCAGCAGCGCGTGGCCGGGGACGAGCACGGTCTCGGTGCCGGCGAGGTGGAGCGTGTCGTCGCCGGGGCGCACGGCGCGGGGCTCGGTGACCCGTAGCCCGACGGCGTTCAGCTCGGGACGGGCGAGCAGCGGCTCGACCGTCTCGAACACCTGGGGCAGCACGCCGGGGCCCGGCACGCTCTGCGCCTGGCTGCCTGCCGGGATCGGCACCCCGTCCGGCGCGCCGGGCGTGGCGGTGACGGTGAAGGAGAGCCAGGTGGTGGCGGCGACGCCGGGCCGCAGCTCGTAGCCGATGGCCCGGGCCAGCATCAGCACCGAGCCGCGCTCGGTGGCGGTGCCGAGGAAGCCCTCGTTGGCGATGCGCTCCTGGTAGAAGGCGAGCACGTCCAGGGTGCCCGCCCAGGCGTGCAGCAGCGCGACGGCCGGGTCGTCGGCCTCGCGGGTGGTCAGCCCGGCCAGCTCCGGCCGGCCCCCGAGGCGGGCCAGCATGTCGGCCACGAAGTCCGCCTGCCGGCCCAGCCGGTAGTCGATGCCGCCGCGTCCGGGCGGGTTGGGCCCGCGGCCCGCTCGTGTCGTCACAGGCCACCCACCAGGTCGAGGTGCAGGATGCCGTGCTCCGGCACGCTGGGGTCGTTGTCGAGGCGGATCACCTCGGTGTCGCCGGTGCGCAGCACCCGGGCGGCCAGCTCGCCGCCGGGCGCCACACCCACCGGATGCAGTTCGGTGACCCGGACGTCGGTGACGCCCGGGACCGTCACCGCGGCGGCCAGCAGCTGGCTGACGTAGAGCGGGGTGCCGAAGCTGAACCGGTCGGGGTGGAAGAACCCGCGACCTCCGCCGGGCAGGTCGCGGTCGGAGAACAGCTCCAGCAGGGCCCGGCGTACGTCGGAGCGGAACGCCCCGGGCGTCACGCACACCCACAGCCGCAGCTCCACCGGCAGGTCCACCGGGTCGCGTAGTTGCAGGTCGTAGCCGGCCACCCGGAACCGGTCGAGGCGGGCGGCGAGGCGGCGGGCCAGGCCCGGCTCGGCGGCCAGCCGCTGGCCGCCGAGCAGGTCGAGGGTGAGGAAGACCGTCCACCAGGATCCGGTCCAGCGGATCCGGGCGGTGGCGCCGGCCACCTCCGGCAGCCGCAGCGCCGCGGCCACCCAGTCGCCGGTGGTGACCGCCCGTTCCTGGGTGGCGAAGGCGACCGGTGCGTGCTGGCGGGCGTGCTCGACGTCCTCCGGATCGGTGCCGCCGACGGCGGGCAGCGGGTTGGTCACGCCGAGGACGCCGGCACGGTCGGTGACGAGGGTGGTCAGCGCGTCGTGGCCGAGGTTGCCGGCGGCGCCGCCGCCACGCCACCAGGTCGCCTGGAACACCGTGCCGGCCGGCGGTCGGCGGCCCGAGGAGTCGTCGCCGAAGCGGAGGCCGACCCGCCCGTCGCGTTCGCGTTCCGCGACGAAGCCCTGGTCGAAGCGGTCGGCGTTGAGCAGGTCCCGGCGGGGCCGCCAGCTGCCCTCGGTGGTCTCCAGCCGGATCAGCGGCAGCGCGGCGCGGGGGTCCTGTGCGAGGGCCTGGCTGGCCGGGGTGTCCGTCGGGAACGGGGCCGCCGCCGCCACCGGCTCGGCGGTGAGCACCGGCCGCCACCGGGCCTCGGCGGCGGGCGGCAGGTGTCCGCGTACGGCGATGGCGTGCTGGACGGCCACCACGTTGCCCCGGGCGACCGCGCAGGTGACGAGCTGGCCGGTGCCCGTACCGGCGACGGAGGCGGTGACGGTGAGCGGGAACGCCAGCCGGTCGGCGGCACCCCACTCGACCTCCAGCACCGGCAGCCCCTCCACCGGGTCGGTGCCCGGCCGTGCCGCCACCAGCCGGACGACCTGCCGGTGGGTGGGGTCCGCGTCGGCGTGTCGCCCGGTGGCGGGGGAGAGCACCTCCTCCAGCAGCAGCAGGTCGCCGGCGGCCAGCCCGGTGGCCGGCAGGTCGACCAGGGTGGCCCGGGTCGCGCCGGCCGGCAGGCGGCAGTCCCGGCCGCCCCAGACGTGCAGGGCGATCTCGTTGCGGGCGGCGCGGGGGGCGAGCGCGGTCAGCGTCTCGAAGCCGGTGGCGCCGTCGGCCAGCAGCGTCGCCGCGTCGGCGGGCGGCAGGACCGGGGTGGCCCGGTCGGCGGCCAGCACCGGGGTGCCGGCCGGCACCCCCCGGGTCTCGGCGTCGGAGCCGGCGGCGACGCGCACGCTGAGCCAGGCGCGGGCGGCGCAGCCGTCGTGCACCGTGTAGTCGAGCAGCCGGGCGTGCCGGCGCACCGAGACCCGGCTGCGGGCGGTGCCGAGGTACGCCTCGGTGCCGGCGGCGTCCTGCCGGTAGGAGAGCCGGTCGGCGACGTGCGCCAACGCCTCCACCACGGTGATCAGCGGGTCGGCCGGGTTGCGTTCGGCCCAGCCCGGCAGCGCCGCGAGCCGGTCGAGCATCAGCCGCCGGAAGCCGTCGTAGTCCTTGGCCAGGTAGTCGACCGCCGCGGGGGCGGCCGGTGGCGGGGGCACGGTCGGCACGGCGGGGGCCGGGTCCAGGTCGCTGGGGCAGTTAGCCTTGAAGGAGAACACCGCCGCCGCCAGCACCGGGTCGAACCCGGGCGGCACCCGCTCGTCCACGGCCGAGCGCACCAGCCGCAGTGTGTACGGGGAGAAGTCGCCGGCCCGGTCCACCCGCACGGTGAGCACCGCGCCGGAGGCGGCGACGCTGAGTACCCGTACGCCGGTGATCCGCACGCCACCGTCGACGACCACGTTGCCGGCGACCAGCGCCGGCGCGCCGGGCACGCCGCCCGGCTGGCCGGGCAGCGGATGCAGGAAACCGACCCGCAGCAGCTTCTGGTCGGCCGCGTCCACCTCGACCCAGTCGATCCCGTTGAACGCGCTGCCGGGGCGGGCGACCTCGGCCCGGCGTTCGTCGTCGGTGCACCGCACGCTCATCCGGTCCCCCTCGAGATCCGTACCTCCGCCGGGCGGCCGGTGGCGCGCATCCGGTAGCCGACGTGCACGCGTACGGCCGCCTCGGCCAGGTCGACGCGGACCTCGTCGACCTCGATCAGCTCGCCGAGCCACCGTTGCAGCGCGCTGCGGGCCTGCAACTCGGCGGCGCCCACCACCGCCTCGTCGACGGGGGCGAAGAGCAGGTGGCCGAGCCCGGCGCCGAAGTCCGGCCGGTTGACCCGTTCGCCGGGCGCGGTGAACAGCACCGCCTCCACCAGGTCGGCGACGTGCCGTTCGGGGCCGGCCAGCCCCGAGCGGCCCCGGTTGTCGGGGCGCCATGGAAAGGCCGGGTACGTCACGACGCCACCACCCGGACCTGGAATCCGCTCACCGTGGGTGGGCCCTGCGGTATGCCCTCGGCGCTGACGCCCAGGCCGACGCTGATGGTGAGCATCGCCGGTTGGCCGTTGACCAGCACGCGGGCGGCTGGGGTGGTCCACTGGATCCGGACGCACGGCTGGGGTTTGGTGCCGGCGCCGACGGGGACCTGGAAGGTGCAGCCGGCGACCGGGTAGGCGTCGGCGGCGGTGAGCACCGGCAGCCCGTTGACGAGCACCCGGGAGTTGCCGGTCTGCGCGGTGACCGGCCCGGTGTGCGGGCAGGAGACGACGGCTCCGACGTGCAGCGGCGGGCCCGGCATCACGTCACCGTCAGGGCGGTCTGGTTGACGGCCACGGTCGGCCCGACCAGGGTGATCGAGGCGCCCTTGCCGTTGGAGATGACGATCCCGGTGTCGTTGATCGAGATCATCGCGCCGGTCAGCGTCTTGAGCAGGATGCCGCCGGCCGGGCCGGGCGCGTCGGAGATCATCAGGGTGGCCTGGCCGGGGGTCTGCAACACGATCGGCGGGGTGAGCGGCGGCGCGGCGGCCACCAGCGCGGGGATCTCGGCTTTCGAGCCGTACCAGCAGCCGGTCCAGATCGGATGGTCGGCGTCGCCCTGTTCGAACTCCACCCACACGCCGGTGCCGGGCAGCGGCACCGTGAACATGCCGGCCTGGATTCCGGCGAGGGGGAAGCAGGGCATCGCCCAGGTCGACGGGGGCAGCGTGACGTCGGGGACGGTCACCTGGATGCGGCCCTGCTGCAACGGGTCGACGTGGTTGACCACCGTGCCGCGATACTTGCCGTAGTACCTGGTCGTCATGGGTGTGCCCTCCCTGAGGTGGAGACGTGGGCGTTGCGGGCCAGGGAGAAGCGCTGCTTGACCTCGCCCGCCTTGACGGTGGTCGTCACGCTCTTCACCACGTACTCGCCGTCGTAGGCGCGTCCGGCGCCGCGCACCCCGACCAGCCGCCGGCACTGCAACAGCCGGCCGTAGCGCAGCACGTCCAGCGAGCCGGAGCCGGTGATCACGTTGGCCGACTGGGCGGCGCGGGCCAGGCCCCGGGCGAGGGTCTGCACCACGTCCATCCGGGCGGTGGCGTCGTCGGTGCCGGCCGGGTTCGACCGGCCGACGTTCATCCGCCGGTACGACAGCGGGACGGGGATCCTGCGGCCCAGCGGCGGGTTCAGCGGGGTGACGTCCGGCACCGGCAGCGGGATCGGCACCCGTACCTGCTCCGGGAAGGCGGTGAGCAGGTAGAGGGTCTTCTGCACCCCGTCGAACGAGAACGACAGGGACTCCACGTTGGAGCCGGCGTCGGCGTTGACGGTCAGCGCCGGCTGGGGCTGGCCCGCGCGGACCTCCGGCCCCCAGTAGGCGACGTTCATGCCGGGGGTGGGGCCCGGCTCGACGTAGAAGGTGTAGCCGACCTCGTCGGCCAGCTGCGACACGTACGCGAAGGTGGTGCCGCGTACCGCCGGGATCCGTTGGATCGGGTTCGGGGCGAAGACCAGCACGCTGGGCACCAGCATCGGCACCACCCCGTACGCGGCGAACGGGGCGAGCAGGGTCAGCACCCGGGCCTCGGCCGGCATCGGCATCGGCAGGTCCGACAGGTCGATCAGGTCCATCATCTGGCTCACGTCGACGCCGGTGAGGGTGAGCGTGGAGGCGCCGGCGTCGTTGCTGCGGGCCACGTCGTGGCGGGTGACGACCCCGTCGGAGAGCACCTGCGGGCGGCCGTCGAGGTGCAGCACCAGCAGGACCCGGGTCGGCGGGTCGAGGCTGCCGTCGGCGAGCATCCGTTCGGCCAGCGAGCCCCGGCCCAGGGCGAAGCGGAGCTGGAACCCGGAACGCTGCCCCGCGTTCTGGGTCACCTGCGCCTCCTGCAACGCCTCCACCAGCTCGTACGGGGCGGGGCGGAAGGTCAGCGGCCCGATGAGCAGTTGCAGGCGTACGCCCCTAGCCATTGCCGCCTCCCGGGAAGCCCTCGGGCAGCGCCACCCGCACGACCCGGCCCGGCTGTTCCAGCTCGGCCGGGTCGGCGGCGCCGTTGGCGTCGCAGAGCTGCCAGAACGCGGTCGGGTCGCCGAGCGTACGGGCGGCCAGCAGGTCGACCCGGTCGCCGTCGGCGACCCGCTCCCAGCCGGCCGTGGCCAGCCGCTCGGCGGGCGGCACGAAGCGGCGGCGCAGGTGGACCAGTTCCCGGCCGGTGTCGGGGTCGACGGTGACGGCGGTGCCGACGCCGGCGTACCGGCTCTGCGGGGGGATCGTTCCCGGAGACGGCTCGCCGACGCCGCCGGCGCCGGTGGCGGCGAAGAGGGTCTCCGCGACGCGGCTGTGCGCGGCCACCAGGGCCGGGTCGGTGTCGTTGGGCCCGGTCACGGCAGCCGGTCGATTCCGAGGTCGCCGAGCCGGCCGCTGCGGGCCCGGCCGGCGAGCTGTTCGAGCTGCTGGTGGGCGGCCATGGCGAGCCCGCCGGCCCGCCCGGCGGTGCCCACGTCGTTGACGGTCAGCACCCGCAGGCCCAACCGGATCTTCGCGCGGATCGGGTTCAGCATGGGATCGAACGCCTCCTCCGTGATGGTCAGTTCGGTGATGCGTACCGGCCAGAGCCGGCGCCGCCCGAAGGCCAGCAGCACGAGCGGGGCCGGTGGGGGGACGACCTCCAGGGTTCCGGCGGCCAGCAGCGCCGCCGCGTCCTGCACGGCGGCCAGGCTGGGGTAGGCCAGCGACTCCAGGGCGGCCAGCTGTGCGGTCAGGCCGAGTTCGGCGGTGTCGCGGTCGGCGAGCTGGTCGGCGGCGTCGAGTTCGGCCTCCAGGGTGAGGGTCTGCACGGGCGGGCCGGTGATCCGCAGCGCCTCGCCCTTCGCGCCGCCCTCCGCGCCGCCGGTCTTGAGCTGGAAGCCGCGGGTCAGCGCGTCCGGGTTGTACTGGAGGGTGATCACGCGCCGGGTCCGGCCGCTGTCCGGGTCGAGCACGACGAGGCCGGCGCGGAGCAGGCGGGGGCTGAGTGGGCTGGTCACGGGGTGCCTCCGGGGGCGGTACGCCGCCAGCGGATTCGCTCGGCGACGGCACGGGTGATCCGTCCGGTCAGCAGCTGCGGGCTGAGCCCGTCGAAGGTGAGCCGGGCGTCGGTGAGGTCGGTGATCCGGATCTGGCCGGTGGACACGCCGACGGAGTCGAAGAGCAGGTTCATCCGGGCGACGGTGGCGCGCTCCAGCGCGATGGGGCGCAGCGCGCCGGGGTGCCCGGTTCCGCCCGCGCCCCGCCGCATCCCTCCGCCGACCGTGAGGTGTGTCAGCGCGCCGGGGGCGAGGACGATCTCGTTGCCGGCGCCCAGCGGCAGGGTGATCTCGCGCGGGTTGTCGACCGACAGGTCCACGTCGACGTTGCGGATCTCCAGCCGGCCGGGCGGATCGGTCGACGGTTCGTCGTCGCCGAAGTCGGCGATGGTGTGCAGCAGGTCGTCGCGGGACTCGGGGGTCGGTTGGAGCAGCCGGTTCAGTCGCACCAGGCGTGCGGTGCGGGCCTGCTGCACCTCGCCGGTGGTGAGCTGCCAGCGCAGTACGTCGATGTCGCTGTCCGGCGGCGGCGCCCCCTCCGGGCCGACGGTGGGCACGTGCACCCGGTAGACGAGGGCGTCGCCCTCGACCATGAACCGGCCGGGTGTCCACCAGGGCAGCGCGCCGGTGAGCCGCCGGTAGTCCACCGCCCCGTCGCGCAGGGCCAGCCGGACCTCCCAGACGCGGGTGCCGTAGAGGAATCCGTCGTGGGCGACGTCGAAGTCGATGTGCCCGGTGAGGCTGTCGATCACCTCGCTGAGGTTGTAGGTGTGCAGGATCCGCAGCAGGTCGTCCCACTGCGTGGCCATGGCGGCCCGCCGCTGGGCGCTGGTGGTGCGGGCGGGCGTGGTCGTGGCCGCGCCGCCCAGCAGCGTCGCGAGGTCCAGGCTGAACGTCGCGTCGCGGATGTCCAGCGAGGGCAGCTCGCCGGAGCCGGAGTTCAGGTCGTGGGTGAGGTCGCCGAGCAGTCCCCGTTCGACGAAGACGTGCAGGCCGAGGCCGGTGTCGGTGAAGTCGAGCCCGCTGATCTCCCCGCCCCGGGCGGTGACCCGACGTCCCGGCGCCGCCCCGCCGGGGGTGGCCGGGTCCTGTTCGTAGCCGATGGAGGTGAGGCGCAGCCCGTACTCGGGGCGGCCGGCCGGGGCGCCGAGCAGCCGCAGCTCCCGTCCGGATTCGGCGGTGACCTGCGCGCGGATCGCGGTGAGGGCGGGCTCGCGCAGGCTGAGTCGCAGCGCGCCCAGGTCGAGGAAGTCGACGGTGAGGCCGGCGGCGGCGAAGTCGGCGCTGCCGTGCGACAGGAACGTGCCGATGTCGAAGCCGACCCGGGGCGCGCTGATCGCGCCGATGTCGAGCCCGCCGAGGACGCGCATGCCGGCCGCGGTGCCGGTGGCCTCCACCACGAACCCCTCCTGGCCCGCGCCGGGGCGCAGCCGCAGCTCCCCGAGGACGGCCTCGCGGTCGGCGTCGAGGCGGATGGTGACGCCGTCGTGCAGGTCGACCAGCAGGCCGCTGGCGCGGGTCTCCTGCACCACCACCTCGCGTAGCAGCAGTCGCCGGAACCGGCCGCCCGGGGTGCCGGCGGGGTGCAGGTCGATGCGTGCCCGCGCGGTGATGCCGGTGAAGGTGAGCGCGCCCTCCCCGGGGGCGATGCGCAGGCCGAGCGATTCGCCCTGCCAGTTCAGGGCGTCCACCGCGACCGTCGCCAGGCGCAGCCCGGGGGCGCCGTCCGGGCCGATCTCGATCCGGTCCGGCCCGACGCGGATCAGGCCCGTGTCCAGGCCCTGGATGCCGACGTGCTGCTCGTGTTCGCCGGGGCGCGGGCCCACGCCGAGGTGGCCTTCGCCGCCGACCACCCGGGCCTCGATGCGGCCGCCGCGGCCGAAGCCCAGCGTGAGCTGCGCGGCCCACAGCGCGCCGTCGACGTGCAGCGCGGCGTCGATCTGGCCGGCGATCTCGACCCGGGTGGCCCCGGTACGCAGCCGCCCGGCGGTCAGCCCGGCCGCCCGGGTCCAGCGCAGTCCGCGCAGGTCCACGTCGAGGATCTCCAGCGGCGGCAGGTCCGGCTCACCTGCCGGCACGGGGGTGGTCCGGCCGAGGCCGACGTCGAGCACGCCGCTGCGGTAGCGCAGGTCGCGGCCGGTGACCCGGTCGATGTGCAGCCGCTCGACGAACAGTTCGGCGGTGGCGGGGACGAGCTGTCCGGTGGCGTCGCGGTGTTCGGGGGTGCTGTCCCAGCGGCCGGTGACGGTCAGCCCGTCGAGCACGGTCGGTCCGCGCGAGGTGATCCGCCCGTCGCCCGCCCGCCAGTCGATCGCCGACAGTTCGATCCGGGACGGGCCGATGTCCTCGAACCGTAGCCCGCCGCCCTGCTCGGTCACGATGCGCCCGCTCACCCCGGCCCGGCGTACGGTGACGCGGCCGTCGGGCGTGCGCAGGGTGGTGTCGGTGAGGGTCACCCCGTCGAGGCGGGTGGCGACGGCGTCGGTGGGGTCGCTGATTACCCGTCCGGTGGCCGGGTCGACCTCGTGCGCGCCGGCGCGGATGAGGTCGACGGTGACCGCCGCCGCGCCCGGGCCGGTGGGCTGCCCGCCCACCGTGCCGGTGATCGTGGTCGGTGGTCCCTGCAGGGCGCGGGAGACCACGGCGAAGCGCAGTTGGTCGAGTTGGCCGACGGTGAGCCGCCCGGAGTAGGTCGCCTCCGCGCCGGAGAGGTCGACGTCGAGGTCGCGCAGCCGGACGCCGACCAGCGCCCCGGAGACCGCCTCCACCGAGTAGCCGGGCGCCGGCTCGGTGACGTCCATGCCGACCTGGTCGGCGTCGATCCGGTCGATGACCATGTTGCGTACCAGCGCGCCGCGGGTCTGCCGGCCTGAGCCCGTCGCGGCCGTGCGGACCAGCACGTCGAGGCTCATCCGCCCGATCCGGGTGCTGCCGCGCGAGTAGAGGCTGCGTCCCGGCGAGCGCAGGCTGACACCGGTCAGCTCGGTCTGCTCCACCACGAGGTCGGGCATGCTCAGGTCGTCGCCGCGCGGCACCACCCGGCCGTGGATCGCCTCGCCGGGGCGCCCGTCGGGTCGCGTCGGCGCGGTGAACGCGATCCGGCGGGCCTCCATGCCGGGGCCGCTCGCCCCGGTGACGACGAGTTCGCCGACGCCGAAGCCGACGGCGCTGCGCCGGGTCGGCAGGGCCTGCTCGGCGGCCGGGCCGGCCAGCTCGGGCGGCAGCAGCCCGCCGCCGTCGGTGTCGAGGTCGGCGCGCAGCCGCAGCCGGCGCGCCTCGATCCGTTCGATCGCGTACGCGCCGGCGCGCACGTCGGTGGCGGTGGCCTCGGCGAGCTGCACGCTCACCCCGAGGGTGGCCGGGTCGAGCGAGGCACCGAACCCGGTGAGGGTGAGCCCGCCGACGGAGACGCCGAAGTAGCGGCGGGCCTGCTCGCGCAGCTGTTGCAGCTCCTGCTCCTCGGCGCGGGTGCGGTGTCCCGGCACGTACCGGTCGGCGGCGTCGACCGGCTCGGCGGGGCGCGCCTGAAGTTCCCGGATCCGCGCCAGGCCAATCAGCCAGCGGGTCAGCTCGGCGCGCCGCTGCGCGTGGCGGGGCTCGTCGGGCAGCGCGGCCAGTTGCTCGCGTACCTGCTCGGGGGTGGGCAGCTCGGCGGCGGTCAGGCGCAGGGCGGGCGCACCGTCGGCGCCGGGCAGCAGGCGTACGCCGGCGGCGTCGACCGACGCGGTGGCGGCGCGTACGGTGGCGGCGGGCCCGGGCGGGGTCCGCTCGGCGCGGAACCGGTCGATCAGCTCGTCGTCGGGGAGGTACTGCCCGACGCGGGAGGGCAGCGACGCCTCGGCGTGGACGGGGTCGATCTCCACGCCGGCGGCCTCGACGCGGCCGGTCAGCCCGGTGACCCGGATGCCGCCGATGTCGAGGGTGCCGCCGGCGCTCGACCGCAGCCGGTCGGACAGCTCGATCATGCGGCGGCGTTCGGCCTCGCTGAGCGAGTCGGCGTGCCAGCGGTGCCGCCCCTCCAGGCGGTGCAGCTCCCGCTCCAGCGGTTCCAGCTCGGTGACCTGCCGGCGTACGGCGGCCAGCCGCTCCCGCAGCGCGGGCTGCGCCGTGGGGTCGGCGTGGGTGAGCCGTTCCTCCAGCGACCGTTGCTCGGCGCGCAGCCGGGTGGGCAGGCTGGTGCCGACGCCGAGCAGCGTCCGGCCGATCTCCACCCGGCCGATCTGTTGCATGCCGGCGAAGGAGAGCCCCTCGGCGGTGGCGCTGGCGAAGCTGACCTGCAACGAGCGCAGCATGCCGGCGGCGTCCTCGACCCGCTCGCCGACCGTGCGGGGCGGCCGGAGGACGCCGTCGGTGATCAGGCCGATGGCGGAGTTCGCCAGGGGCGAGAAGATCTCCCCGGCGGTGTACGAGGCGAGCTGGCGGGCCAGGAACGGCGCACCGGCCGTGTACGGGGCGAGCAACGCGTCGCTGATCTTGGACAGGAAGGGCAGCCCGCCGTAGAACGAGATGACGTTGTGCAGCAGATGGATCAGCGGGTTGATCAGCGGGATGCCGATCCAGCCGCGCCGCGACGGCTCGTCCAGGTCCTCGGTGCCGGTGGCCCCGGCGCGGAAGAACAGGTGCGACAGCCCGAACCGGGTCAGTCCCAGCGTCCCGCCGGGCAGCGACTCGCTGGCGAGGACCACGTCGGCGGCGCTGACGCCGCCCACCCCGGCCTGCGCGCCGACCGGCCGCTCGTAGCCCCGGTCGGAGAAGGACGCCACGACGTCCAGGTCGGTGAGGGTGATCCGGCCGGTGCGCAGGGAGCTTCCGGTGAACACCCGGTTCACGCCACTGAGTTCCAGCCGGGGCAGCCGCAGCCGTACGACGCCCTGCCGGGCGTCGACCGACAGGGACAGCTCGTTGGACCGCTCACCGGGGGTGCGGTCGCGCAGTCGCGCCCCGCCGACGTCGCCGCTGACCCACTGCAACTCGTGCAGGTCGAAGTCGCGGACCGTCACCTCCTCGGTGAACAGGCTCAGGCCGGTCCGGCTGAGGAAGAGCAGCTTCAGGCCGACGGCGACCAGCCGGCCCAGCTCGCCGAAGACCCGGGGCAGGCCGCCGGAGTCGAGCTGCTCGGGAACGAACGTCGGCCGGTTCCGCTCGTGGTAGAGGCGCAGCTGCTCGACGAGGGACTCCAGCCCCGGCACCCGGTCGGCCCGTACCTCCCGGGAGCGCAGGAACACCCAGCGGCGGTCGTCGAGGGCGTACAGCTGGATGACCAGCGAGCGCAGCTCGGTGGCCTGCGCGGCCGTCCAGAGCCGGTCGTCGCGCAGCCGGTCGCGCAGCGCGTCGCGGGTCTCCAGCCGGCGGGGTCCGGAGATGGCGGTGGTCGCCAGCGACGCGCGCATCTCGGGGGTCATCGCCGACTGCATGCGGGCCCAACGGTCCGGGTCCTCGGCGGCGAGCCGGCTCTGCTCGGCGGCCGGCAGGTTGCGTACGAGGTGGAAGGCGAGCCACGCCTCGCGGGGGTTGACCCCCCAGTCGAACAGCCCGACGTCGAGCAGTTGGCGGGCCTGCCGGGCCAGCTGGGCGGGATCGCGGCGGGCGAACAGGTCCAGCAGCTCCGGGCGCCACCGCTCGTGGGTCAGGTACGCGTCGGGCAGCGCCTCGACGATCCGGTCCAGGTCCCGCAGCGCGTCCAACCGGCGGACCACCGAGGTGAGCGTCTCCCGGCCGGGCCCGGCCGGGTGGGCCGGGGCGACGGCGGTGTCCCGTTCCAGCCCGATCAGTCGGCGGACCAGCTCCACTGAGTTGTGCCCGTCCACCCCGGCCTGCACCTGCTGGTGGATCTCGGCGACGATGCGGTCGGCGTCGGCCCGGCCGCCGGTACGACGGGTCAGGTCGATCGGCTCGGCGAGGCTGCCGAGTCCGGCGTACCGGCCGCCGAGGATGTCCTCGGCCGGGATGTTCTCCTCCAGCCGGGCGAACCAGCGGCCCTGCTCCAGTCGCACCCACCGGTCCTGGGCGGCCAGTGGCAGGCTGCGCAGCAGCAGGTACGCGAAGCGGGCCTCGTGGTCGCGGATCGCCCAGTCGAAGATGCCGTACGACAGCAGCCCTTCGACGCGGGTGAGGTTGTGGTGTTCCTCCCGGGCGGCCAGCACGACGAGCAGCCGGGGACCGAGGGGCGCGCCGACCCGCTTCTCCTCCCACGGCAGCTGGTCCAGCAGGGCGTCGATGCGCCCGGCCTCGTCGAGCCGGCGGACCGCGTGGCGTAGCCGGGGGCCCGGCTCGGGCGGGCCGGCGGTGCCGGCCGTGGCCCCGGCGGTCGTCGCGTCGGCCGTGGCCCCGGCGGTGGGTGGGGCCGGTGCCAGTCCGGCCAGCAGTTCCAGCGCCTGAGCGCCCTGGCGCTGGCCGATGAGCCGCTCGACGCGGCGCAGCCGCTCCCGCAGTCCCGTGTCCTCGTCGAGCCGGGCGGCCTCGGCGGCGGTCCCGCCGAGCGCCGTGATCTGCTCGCGCAGGGCGTCGGCGTCGCTGCCCCGCTCCGGCGCCTGCGTCAGCAGGCTCCGGAAGTGTCTGCCGCGCTCGCCGGTGAGCAGTTCCCGCAGGACGCTGGTACGCAGGGCGCGCAGCACGTCCAGCGCCGTGCGCCGCTCGACGGGACCGAGTCCCTCGGTGTCCAGCCCGCGTACGTTGTCGGCCTCCAGCAGGCGCAGCAGGTAGGGCGTCTGGCCGCCGAGCGCGGCGAGGGCGGCACCCGGGTAGAGCCGGTGGTGGCCGTCGTCGAGGTTGCGGCCCAGGTCGGTGCGGCGTGCCGACGGCAGGCTGTGCACCAGGCTCCGGGCGACGAGGAACGGCAGCGTGTCCAGCACCCGCAGGCAGCCGCGCACGTCGTCGCCGGAGACCCACAGGCCGTCGAGCAGGTCGATGATTCGGGCCCGTTCGGCCCGGTACCGGCGCTCGACGAGTTCGCTGAGCTGCGCCTCCAGCGGTCCCGTACCGGCTTGCGCGTCGGGGGCCGGCGTGGGGCGGGCAGCGGTCGCGACGGCACCCGTGTCGGCGGCGACCGCGCCGGCCGGCAGCCGGGCCGACGGCGTCCAGAGTGCCCGCCCGGCCGCGGCTGCCTCCGCCAGCGCCCGCGCCTCGGCCTCCGGGTCGGTGCCGCGCTGCGTCGTGGTCGCGGCGGCGCCGGCCTGGGCCAGGTGGGCGAGTTCGTGGGCGAGCAGGGCCCGCCCGGTCGCGCGGGTCGGGTCGTAGCCGGGGGCCAGGTGCAGCGCCCCGTCGGCGAAGAGGCCTCTCGCGCCGTGGTTGGCGGCCCGCCGCCCGGCCTCGCCGAGGTGCACCCGCACGGTGTCGGGCCGCAGGCCCAGCGCGGGGGCGTACCGGTCGACGAGGTCCCGGGTCAGCCTGGCCAGGTCCGCGTCCCGGTCGCCGGGCGGGGACTGTGGGCGTACGGCCGCCTTCCGCTCGCTCACCGGTGGGCCTCCCGGCAGGCGGGGCGGCCCAGCTGCGCCCAGATGGCCTCGGCCAGTGCCCCCGGCAGGTCCGTTCCCGCCGGTGCCGGCAGCGGGCCGGGCGGGGGAGAGGCGGGTGGCAGGCCGCGCTCGGCGAGCAGCCGGGCCAGCCGTACGCCCACCGCGGTGCCGAGTGCGGCGGGATCGGGCGTCTCGACGCCGGTGAGGACGAGTTCCCGGATGTCGACCTCGACGTTCATGACCACAGCCCCGGGTCGGCGGGCCGGTCGTGCTTGGCGTACTCGGCGGCCACGGCGTCGAGCACGTGCCGCATCCGGACGGGGCCGCGCTCCCCGGCGGCGACGAGGGCGGCGCGCAGGGCGACGGTGTGGATGTCGCCGCCGGTGAGGTCCAGGCCGGCGAGGCGGTGCAGGTCGAGGTCCTCCGTGGCGACCTGCGGCGGGAAGGCGCGCCGCCACAGGTCGGCCCGTTCGGCCGGGCCGGGGTGCCCGAAGGACACCAGCACCCGCAGCCGGCGCAGGAACGCCGGGTCGATGGCGGTACGCATGTTGGTTGTCAGCACCGCCACGCCCCGGTACTGCTCCATGCGTTGCAGCAGGTACGACACCTCGATGTTGGCGTACCGGTCGTGGCTGTCCTTCACCTCAGAGCGGCGGCCGAACAGCGCGTCGGCCTCGTCGAAGAGCAGCACGGTGCCGCCGCGCTCGGCGGCGTCGAAGATGCGGCGCAGCTGCTTCTCGGTCTCGCCGATCCACTTGCTGACGACGGTGGCCAGGTCGACGCGGTGCAGGTCCAGGCCGAGGGCCCCGGCGACCACCTCGGCGGCGAGGGTCTTGCCGGTGCCGCTCGGGCCCGCGAAGAGCGCCGTGACCCCGAGCCCACGCCCCGTACGCCGCCCGAAGCCCCGCTCGGCGAGCAGCGCGCGGCCGGCCGCGGCGGCGGTCAGCTGCCGCAGTTGGGTCAGGGCCGGCGCGGGCAGCACCAGGTCGTCCCAGCCGGCCCGCACGTAGATCCGCTCGGCCACCCCGTCGAGGTCCCGGCGGACCCGCTCGCGGACCAGGTCCCGGGCGTGCGCGGCCGGATCGGGGGCGGGCCGGGCGGCGGTGGCGAGGATCTCGTGGTGCCCCAGGTCGAACTCGCGGGCCAGCTCGGCGGCCGGGCGTGCGGGCAGCAGTCCCCGCCACAGCGCCCGCTGTTCCTCGCGGCTCGGCCGGTCCACGTTCGGCCCGGCGGCGATCCCGTCGAGCGTGACGGCGTGCGGGGCGGAGATGACGACGTCGCCGATGAGCCGCCCCAGCAGGTGCGCCACGCGGCCGGTCAGCTCGGGCGGTTCGTCGCCGGTCAGCTCCACGACCAGCACCGGGTCGGCGAGCACCACCTCGCGGTTCCAGAGCCGGACGAGGGCGTCGCGGTCGGCGACGGCGTCCGGCAGGTCGCCGGCCGCCAGCCGGTGGGCGGGGCGGCCCACCGTCGCCGCGGCGGCGGCGATGACGTCCGTGCGGTCGGGCCGGTCCGGCCCGCTGACCCGCAGGGCGTGGCGGCCGGTCTGCCACGCGGCGCAGAGGTCGGTCGCGGCCCGCCGCCGGCTGGGCGGCAGGCTCGCCGGTGGTGCGGGCAGCTCCGTGACGTACGGCCGCAGCCGCTCGTCGAGCCGCCCGGCGCCGCGTACCTCGTGCAGGATCCGCTCGTCGGCGTGCAGCGGGGCGTGCGGCAGCGGGCCGTCGCCGAGTTCGACCAGTCGGGCGGCGCGCAGCGGACGGTCGGGGGACAGGGCGTCCCAGTGCCCGCCGGGCAGGGCGTCCAGGCACCAGGCGAAGGTGGGCGGGCGGTCCAGCAGGCCGAGTGCCCCGGCGAGGGCGGCGACGAGCACGTCGCGTTCGAAGCCGGTCAGCCCGAAGCCGGCGGCGATCCGGTCCAGGTGCGCGCCGTCGCGGCGGGTGGCCTGCGCGGGTTCGCCCTTCAGCAGCAGCCGGATCCGCTCCACCTCGGCGGCCAGCCCGTCGTCGGCCCGCTCGGCGACGGCGGGGGCGGGCCAGCGGGCGGCGGCGCGGGCGGCGGGCATCACAGCACCACGGAGGGGCCGGTGTAGCGGCCGGTGGGGTCGGTGCTCAGCGGACTGTCCACCCCGTCCACCCGCAGCCGGGCCAGGTACGTGCCGGCGGGCAGGTCGCGGAAGGCGAAGCGGATCCGGTCGGTGCTTTCGGCGCCCGGGGCGATGCCGTTGCCGGGCGGCGCCGGCAGGATGGTGCCGGCTGCCCCGGTCAGCGAGAGGGTGACCTGCTGCGTCGCCTCGACCCGTGGCTGTGCGGTGACGGTGACCGCGCCGGTACGCAGCACCACCGAGTCGACGGTGCGGCTGGAGTCGACGACCACGTCGGCGGGGGCGATGGTGATCGTCGGCCGGTAGGTGACCGGCACGGCGTCGGAGCTGAGCGCCGCCCGGGGCGCGGGCGGGTCGCCCAGGTCGACGGAGTGGGTGACGACCAGCCCTCGCAGGCCGGCGGCGACGGGCCGGTCGAAGGCCGACAGCGGCACCCGCAGCTCGGTGGCCGATGCGGTGGCGGGGCTGGCGGTGGCCGTACCGACGCGGATGCGGGTGTCGGGGCCGGTGAGGTTGCGGCCGGTCACGACGAGGGTCGCGGCGGCGGTGACCGGGGTGCCGGTCGGCCCGTCGGCGCGTACGGCGTCGACCTCGGGTCCGCGTACGTCGACCGTCCCGGCGGTGACCGCCCGTACGGGCAGCGGTTCCCGGGCTGCCCGCAGTGGGTCGATCAGCACGACCGAGACGTCGAAGAAGACGCTGCTGCGGTAGGGGGCGCTGAACGCCGACCAGAGCCGGAAGCTTTCTTCGCCGCCGGGGCTGTTGGCGACGGTGATCCGTAGCTGTTCGACCTGCTCGGCGAGGCGGGACTCGGCCACCGGCGCCGGCAGGGTCGGGTCCGGCGGGTCGGGGGCGAGCGATCGGCGGATCGCCGTGCGGGTCAGCACCGGCGTCTCGTGCAGCATCGCCAGCAGGTGCCCGAGGAGGATCTCGCCGGTCAGCGGGTCGTGGCCGTGGACGCTGGCCACGTAGTGCAGGTCGACGCCGAGCGGGACGGCGGCGACGTCGTCGCCGGCGGCGTTGCGCGGCGGTGGGCCGAGGTTGGCCCAGGTGGGGTTGCGGGTGACCCGGCTGAGGAAGAGGTTGACCTGGTTGCCCTCCTGGTTGCCCACGCTGACCCGGTCGGGCGGGCCGGCGGAGACGGACACCCCGCCGACGGTCGAGGACGCGCCGGTGGCCCGCAGGTACGCCATCAGCTGGGCGCGCAGCACGGCGGTCACGGCGGCGAGGGCGTACGCGCTGCTCATCGGGGCCGTCCCTCCGGGTGGCGCAGGTAGGCCTCCAGTTCGGGGGCGGGTCCCGGGTCCACGGCGGGTGCCGGCGCGACGGGCGTGACCGGCGCGGGCGCGGCGGGTGCGGTGCGCCGCCCGGGGGCGAGCCGCACGTCGATCCGGCCGATGTGCAGGTGCACGGTGGGGCGCTCGGGTGCCCGGGTGGCGGCGCGGGTCACCGGCACGGCGCGTGGGGCCGCACCGGCGGTCACCGGCCGGAGCACGGTCGTCGGGGCCACGGGCGGCGCGGCGGGTGGCGCCGGCGCGGGCGCGGGCGCGGCGGGAGGGTCCGGCCGGACGGGCGGCGGGGTGGGTCGGGGCGCCGGTGGCGGGTGCTCCGGGTCGACCGGTGCGGCGGCGGCCCGTACCGCCTCCCGTGGGCCGGTCGGTGCGCCCGGCTGCGGCGCGGGTGCGGGCGGTGGGGTGGCGAGCGGCGCGGGTGGCGCGGTCCGCGCGGCGGTGGGGACCCTCGGCGGCTCCGGGTCGGGGGCCGGCGCGGCGGTCGGCGGCGGTGGTGGAGTGGCGGCGGGCGCGGCCGTCGGCGTCGCGACGTGCGGCGCGGGCGCGCCGGGCGCGGCGGGGCGGGCCGCCGGCAGGGGCGGCGCCTCCCGCTCTATCTCGTACGCCTCGAAGCCGCCGCCCGGTTCGGGCTGCTGCGGTTCGAAGCGGCCCGGGGTGCGGGGCCGCAGCCGGGGCGCGGCGTCGACGGCGAGGGCGGCCAGCGCCGCCAGGTAGCCGGTCACGGCACCTGCTCCAGGTAGGCGGCGCGGCGGTGCGGGCCGAGGCCGAGTACCTCCGCCTCCGACCAGCCGTACGCGCGGGCCAGGCGGTGCACCTCGCCGAGCAGCCGCCGGACGCGGCCGTCCGCGGCCTGCCACGCCCAGCCGGGCACGTCGAGCAGCGCCTCGGTGGTGGTGCCGCAGCCCGGGCAGGTCAGGGTGACCGCGACGACTCCGAGGGGGTCGCGCGCGGCCATGGCGGCCGACACGTCCGGCAGGGGGGCGTCCGGATCGGCCAGCGGCGGGTCGGCGGCGAGCAGGCACGCCCGCAGCAGCCACCGCTCGGCCGCCGCGGCGTCCCCGGTCCGCGCCGCCCCCTGGAGGTCGGCTGGCGTGGGCAGCCGCAGGGTCAGCTGGTGCCCCCGCCAGCGCAGCGTGAACGTCCCGGTGGCCGGGCCGGCCTGCTGCCGGTCCGGCGCGGCGGCCAGCAGGTCGGCGACGGCGAAGTCGACCTCGAGGCGTTCCGGGCAGGCCGGGCAGTCCAGGGTGGCCTCCACCCGGTCGCCGGTCCAGGCCCGCGCCGTCGTCAGCAGCAGGGCCGCCACCTCGCCCACCGGCAGCCGGTCGGCGTCCTCGCGGCCCAGCAGCAGCAGGGGGCGTCGCGGTGCCGGCTGCCCGAGCGCGTGGTCCCAGGCGGAGACCAGCTCCGCCTCGGTCGGCGGCGGCCCGGCGGTCACGAGCCGAGCCGGGGTTCGGTCGGTTCGGTGACCGCCTCGTCGCGTTCCCAGCCCTCGTTCTCCAGCTTGATGTGCTCGATGGCCACCGCGTTGGCGTTGGCGTCCAGCTCCGGCAGCGCCTGGTACTCCGACACCCAGCAGCGGAACAGCCGGTACGACTGGGCGACCTGCCCGGCCTCGTTGAGCAGCTCGATGGTGATGTCGCGCCGGAAGTCGGCCAGCGACGCCTCCGAGCCGAGGCCGGCGTGCAGTGCCCAGATCCGCCCGGCCCACTGGGCGAACTCGGCGTCGTGGGTCAGGCCGCGTTCCAGCGTGACCGCCTCGAACTCCGTACGCCCGGGGGACTTGCGGCTGGTCGACGGGTCGCCGCCGTCGCGGTGCTTGACCACCTCGGTGGTGCGCTTGAGCGCGCTGACCTTGCTGACCCCGGCCACGTAGCGGCCGTCCCACTTGACCCGGAACTTGAAGTTCTTGTACGGGTCGAAGCGCGTCGGATTGACCGCGAACTGCACCATGACTCACACCTCTCAGGACGGGCTCTGGCCGGCGAGCTGCTGGATCCGCACGATCACGAACTCGGCGGGTTTGAGCGGGGCGAACCCGACGACGACGTTCACCACGCCCTGGTCCCGGTCGTCGCCGGTGGTGGTCTCCGCGTCGCACCGCACCAGGTACGCCTCGCGTGGCGTGCGCCCGGCGAACGCGCCCTTGCGGAACAGGTCCTGCATGAACGACGTCAGGTTCAGCCGCAGCTGGGACCAGAGTGGCTCGTCGTTGGGCTCGAAGACGGCCCACTGGGTGCCCCGGAAGACGCTCTCCTCGATGTAGAGCGCGAGGCGGCGCACCGGGGTGTACTTCCACTGGCTGGCCAGCACGTCGGCGCCGGCGGTGGTGCGCGCTCCCCAGTTGACGGTGCCGACGACCGGGAAGGTCCGTAGGCAGTTGAGCCCGAGCGGGTTGAGTACGCCGTTCTCGGCGTCGGTGAGGGGGTGGACCAGGTTGGTCACGCCGCGCAGTTGCGCCTCCGTGCCCGCTGGGGCCTTCCACACGCCCCGCTCGGTGTCCTGGCGGGCGTACAGGCCGGCGAGGGTGCCGCCGGGGGCGACCGTACGCGGCCGGAAGCCGTCGGTCGGGTCGGGGATCCGCAGCCGGGGGAAGTGTGCCACCGCGTTGGGTCCCTTGACGCCGAGCTGGTTGATCCAGTCCAGCGCGCGGTCCGGGTCGTCGACCCCGGGCGGCGGGTCGACCAGCAGCATCGCCCGGCGCCGCGCGCACAGCTCGTAGGCGGCGGCCCAGACCGCGTCCGGGTCCAGCCCGGTGTCGACCGTCGTCGGGTCGCCGGGCTTGGCGCGGGTCGCGTCGGGGATGCAGAGCAGGTTGAACAGGTCGGTCCTGAGCAGGGCGTAGATGCCGGTGTAGGCGGCCTCGGAGCCGATCAGCGCGGCGGTGCCGGGCAGCGTCGTGCCGTCCGAGCCGGTGACCAGGTCGCCCTGGCCGAGCCGCTTGGCTCCGACGGGGGTGTACCGGCCGACGTTCGTGGTGGTGCCGCCGAGGCCGAGCAGGGCCGCGCCGTCGGCCACGTCGCCCGATGCGGTCGCGCCTGTGACGGTGAAGGCCGCGTCCACGGCCGCCGGGGCCACCAGCGGGTCGACGTCGCCGAGGACGCGCAGGCCGCCGTCGGCGGTGGGTAGCACGCGGACCCGCAGCCCGGCGGCCCCGTCGGCGGCGCCCAGCGCCGTGTTGATCTTGCGTTGCAGTAGCGCGGCCACGCCGGCGGGCGAGGACGGCAGCCGCTCGCCCTTCTCCAGCGCCGTGACGGTCACCGCGCCCACGGCCGGGACGGTCTTGGTGGGGTCCGCCGGGTCCGGCTTGGTGGGCCGGTCCGGTTGCACGGTGAGCCGGTAGTTCTTCGCGGCGTCGACCGTGGGCGAGCCGATGGCCGCGCCGACGGTGCCGCTGGGCACGGGCCGGCCCGCGCCGCTCGCCCCGGCCCGGGCCCGCACCAGGGCGGAGCCCCGGTCGGGGTCGTTGAGCACGGCGACGGCGTACGCGGCGCTCGCCGGGTCCGAGGACAGCCCGGTGAAGCGCTCCGTCGCGCCGGTGGCCGCGTCCTGGACGCTGAGGTTGAACGTCTTGGGGTCGGTCGCGTCGTCGTGGTCGACGTCGATCAGCAGACCGCTGCCCCACGCGCCGGTGCTCGCCGCGTCCAGCAGCAGCGCCGACTTCGGGCCGGTGCCCACCTTGTCCAGCAGGGTGACCGAGGCCGAACGGGCGTCGGCGCGGGGCACCCGTACGACGAGCGCGGCGGAGCCGCCGTTGCGGAAGAACTGCTGCACGGCGAGGCTGAGTTCGGAGTCCCGGTCGACGCCGCCGAAGCGGCGCTCGAACTCGCCGAAGCTGTTCACGCGTACGGCGCGGTGCTCCGGGCCGGTCCGGACGTATCCGACGAAGGCGGCCACCCCGGTCGCCACGCCGATGACGGGCCGGACGCCGCTCGGGGCTTCCTCGATGTAGACGCCGGGGTAGCTCGGAGTCACGGGCATGACTACCTCGTCTCGGAGTGGAAAGTCGGCTGTCCACACCCTCCGCCCGCAGGTCAGCGCCCCCTAGCGGGCACCCGACCGTGTTGCGACGCGAACCCGACAATGCGTCCCTGCCTGGTCACATTCCGTTAGCCGATCGGCCGCGGTGTGCCGCTGAAGGTCCCGGGATCCGTGCGCCGTTCGGTCAGCGTGGCGGGCGGGTCCGATGGCGGTGAGGTCGGCGCTGTCCGGCCCGGGGCGTTCCGCCGGCGCGGCTGGTGGCCCGGATGTCCGGGATGCGTCACTCAGCGTGACTGTCGGGCCCGGTCGGCGCGTTCCCCTTCGGGCCCGGCGGCCGGTCCGGTCGGTCGGCGTCGGCCCGTTTGTCCAGCGTGTTCATCGGACTCCGGTTTGCGGCGGCGGACTTCGGCCCCGTCGGCTGGAGCCAGCCCGCGGCTACTGTCTGTCGCAAGGAAGGTGAGGCCGAATCTCTTGACTGCGCCCGCCGCTCGGCAGTAGCGTCCCACATTAAGCAACGGTAACCATAATATGAGCCGCTAGGTATCTGGGGTAGCCATGAGAATGCGAGCATTGCGCGCTGCGGTAGCAGCCCTGCTGGTGACCGCCGCCGTTGCGGCCTGCGCGGAGAACCAGAGCCCGACCGAGTCCGGCGGCGGCGAGGCAGCCCCGTCGGTGGCGGTCAACTTCGGCGTCGGCGTCGACCCGGCGTACGCCCCGATCTACCTCGCCGACCAGGAGAAGCTGTTCCAGGCCAACGGCCTGAACGTCACGGTCACCCAGTTCCAGGAGGGCACCGGCGGCCTCGACGCGATCCTGGCCAAGCAGGGCCAGATCACCGCGAGCACCGAGTCGAGCCTGCTGAACCGGGCCACCCGCGGCGACATCAAGGGTCTGGCGGTCTTCTCGCAGTCGCCGAGCTTCATCAAGCTCGTGGCGCGCTCCGGCATCGCCGACGTGGCGGGCATCAAGAAGTACGGCGTCGTGCCCGGCACGGTCAACGAGTACGCCACCAACAAGGTCCTCGCGGCGCGCGGCATCAGCCGGGAGTCCGTCGAGTTCGTCAACGCCTCTCCCGCCGAGATGCCGGCCCTGCTCCAGCGCGGCGACGTGGACGGCTACATCATGTGGGAGCCGTGGCCGTCGCGCGGCGTCGCCAACGGCGGCAAGGTCCTGCTGACCAGCGGCGACATCGGCTACGTCTACAACCTCGTCATCGGGGTCGACGGCGCCTGGTACGAGGCCAACAAGGAGGCCGCCAAGAAGGTCGTCCAGACCATCGGCCAGGCGTGCGAGCAGCTCACCAGCGACCCGGCCAAGGCGGGCACCGTCACCGAGAAGGCCATCAAGGTACCGGCGGCGGAGGCGCAGAAGCTGCTGGAGGGCGTCCAGTGCCAGGTCCGCGACTTCACCGACGAGGACCTCAAGCGCTACGGCGAGATCGCCCAGTTCCAGCAGGACAGCAAGATCGTCGCGCAGAAGGCGGACCCGGCGGCCGTCATGGTCAAGGGGGTGGCGTGACAGTCAACGGCACCGCCCCCGCCCCCACGGCCGGCCGACCCGCCGACCGCGCCGGCTCCCCGATCCGCATCCGCGACGTCGACATCCGCTTCGGTGAGTTCGTCGCCGTCAGCGGCGCGAGCCTCGACATCGCCGCCGGTGAGCTCGTCTGCCTGCTCGGGCCGAGCGGCTGCGGCAAGTCCACGCTGCTCAACGCGGTCGCCGGGTTCGTACGCCCGGCGGCCGGCGAGGTAAGCTGCGGCGGCGAACCGGTGACCGGGCCGGACGTGTCGCGAGGCGTGGTCTTCCAGAGCGCCGAGGCGCTGTTCCCCTGGCTGACCGTACGACAGAACGTCGCCTTCGGGCCGCAGATGCGCGGCGTGCCCAAGGCCCAGCGCGACGCGGTCGTCGACCGGTACCTGGCGATGGTCGGCCTCGCGCACAGCGCCGAGCGGTTCCCCGAGCAGCTCTCCGGTGGCATGCGCCAGCGGGCCCAGCTCGCCCGGGTCCTGGCCAACGACCCCTCGGTCGTGCTGATGGACGAGCCGTTCGGCGCGCTGGACGCCCAGACCCGGCTGGTGATGCAGGTCGAACTCGACCGGATCTGGCGCGAGACCGGCGCCACGATCGTCTTCGTCACCCACGACATCGGCGAGGCGATCCTGCTCGGCGACCGGATCGTCACGATGACGGCGGGACCGTCGGCGGCGATCAAGAAGGACTACCGCTGTGACCTGCCCCGGCCCCGTGACCTGACCGACCCGGCCTGCGCGGAGCTCTTCCGGGAGCTGCGCGAGGACATCGGCGCCGAGGTGGCCCGGACGCTGCGCGCCCAGGGACTCGACGACGGCCACGACGGCCGGCCCGGCGCGCACCGCGCCGACGACGACCGGAGGGAGGGGCGATGACCGTCGAGGCACCCACCGTCCCCGACCGCACCCGGGCGGCGGCCACCGCCGGCCCGCGCCGCAACCGCTGGCCCCGGCTGACCCGGGTCGGGCTGTCGGTGCTGTCGGTGGTGCTCGGCGTGCTGATCTGGGACCTGGTCAGCCGCAACTACACCGCCTTCTTCCTGCCGTCGCCGCGGCTCACCCTCGACGGCGCGGTCGAACTCGTCCGCGACGGCACCCTGTGGGACTCGATCAGCGCGTCCTCGACCCGCATCCTCACCGGCTGGCTGCTCGGCGTGCTCATCGGCGTACCGATGGGTCTGCTGATGGGCTGCATCCCCTGGCTGCGGCTGATGCTCGACCCCTACATCCAGTTCTTCCGCTTCGTGCCGCCGATCGCCTTCGTCACCCTGGCCATCATCTGGCTCGGGCCGGGGGAGGCGTCGAAGGTGGCGCTGATCTTCTACACCACCGTCTTCATCGTCGCCCTCAACACCCTGGCCGGGGTGCTGTCGGTCAACGAGATCCGGATGCGGGCGGCCCGTGCCCTCGGCGCCGGCCCCGTACGCAGCCTGGTCTCGGTCGTGCTGCCGTCGACGGTGCCGCACGTGGTCACCGGTGCCCGGCTGGCGATGGGCAACTCGTTCCTGACGATCGTCTCCGCCGAGATCGTCGCCGCCCAGAGCGGCCTGGGATCGCTGATCTGGACGGCCCGCAACTACGCCAAGACGGAGTGGGTCTTCGTGGGCATCATCGCCCTCGGCCTGCTCGGCTACCTCTTCGACTGGATCCTGCGTCTGGTCACGGGACGGACCCTGCGCCGATACGGCGTCACGTTCTAGCGACCGACCCGTCGCCGACGCCATCCACCCCTACCCGAAAGGCTCGCCATGCTCTGCATCGGCGTCGACATCGGTGGCACCTTCACCGACGTCATCGTCTACGAGCCGGCCACCGCCCGGCTCGCCGAGGCCAAGACCCTCTCGACCCCGCACGACCCCGCGGCGGCCATCTTCGAGGGCCTGGCCAAGCTCGGCGTCAGCCTGGACACGGTCGACCGGTTCGTGCACGGCACCACCCGGGTCACGAACGCGCTGCTCGAAGGCTCCGGCGAGCCGGTGTCCGTGCTGGCCACCGAGGGCTTCCGGGACGTGCTGGAGATGGGCCTCGGGCACCGGCCGCGCCTCTACAGCGTCAAGGAGAGCGCCCGGCCGCCGCTGGTCGAACGCCGGCACCGGCACGTGCTGCGCGAGCGGATCGGCGCCGACGGCAGCGTCGTGCGTCCGCTCGACGTCGACGAGCTGGACGAGGCACTCGACCGGGTGGCCGCCGCCGGCCCCCGGGCGGTGGCGGTGTGTCTGCTGCACTCGTACCGCAATCCCGCCCACGAGCGGGCCGCGGCGCGGCGACTGGCGGAGCGCTACCCCGACCTGGTCTGCACCGTCTCCTCCGACGTGGTGCCGGAGCAGGGCGAGTACGAGCGCTTCGCCACCACCGTGCTCAACGCCAGCGTCCGGGGGACCGTCGCCGACTACCTGCGCGGGCTCGGCGACGCCCTCGCCGACGGCGGCTACGCCCACCCCCTGTCGATCATGACGAGCAGCGGCGGTGTCGTCTCCACCGACGAGGCCGGCCGGCTGCCGATCAACCTGGCCCTCTCCGGGCCCGCCGGCGGGGTCGCCGCCACCGTGCACCTGGCCACGCTGGCCGGCTACCCGAACGTCATCACCTGCGACATCGGCGGCACCAGCACGGACGTCTGCCTGATCAAGAACGGCACCCCGTTGATGACCAACGACGGGAAGATCGCCGGCTACCCGAACCGGACGTTCCAGGTGGAGATCAACACCATCGGCGCCGGTGGCGGCTCGATCGCCTGGCGCGACCTGGGCGGGGAACTGCGGGTCGGGCCGCGCAGCGCCGGATCGACCCCCGGCCCGGCCGCCTACGGCCGGGGCGGCACCGAGCCGACCACCACCGACGCGCACCTGCTCGTCGGTCACCTCGACCCGCAGGAGAGCCTCGGCGGTGAGGTGCCCCTCGACGCCGACGCCGCCCGTACGGCCCTGGCGGGGCTGGCCGGCACGTTCGGTCTCGACGAGCTGGAACTGGCGCACGGCATCCTCACCCTCGCCACGGTCAAGATGACCAGCGCCATCAAGGAGATCTCCGTGGCCTGCGGCCACGACCCGCGCGACTTCGTGCTGATGCCCTTCGGTGGCGCCGGCCCGATGCACGCCACCGACCTCGCCGACGAGCTCGGCATCCGTCGGGTCCTGGTGCCGCCGGTGCCGGGCAACTTCTCCGCGCTCGGCTTCGTCACCGCCCAGGCCCGCCACGACTACGTCCGTACCGTGCTGGTGCCGGCCGACGACGACGGCCTGGCGGCCGTCCGGGCGGCCCTGGCCGACCTGCGCGACACCGCCCTGGCCCAGCTCAAGGCCGAGGACGGCGTGGAGCCGGACCAGGTCAGCTTCGGTCTGTCGGTCGGCATGCGGTTCCGGGGGCAGAGCTTCGACCTCGCCGTCGCCCTGCCCGAGCTGCCGGCCACCGCCGACGAGCTGGTGGCGGCCTTCCACGCTGCCTACGCCGAGCGGTACGCCTACACCCGCTCCGACCACCCGGCCGAGATCGTCAACTGCCGGCTCACCGCGTTCGGGCCCCGCCCGGCGGTACGCTTCGCCGCCCCCGCCGGCGGCCCGGTGGAGCCCGGCCGGACCCGCCTCTACCGCCCGGGCGGCTGGGTCGAGGCGACGGTGTGGCGCCGTGCCGACCTGGGTCCCGGCTGCGCCGTCGCCGGTCCCGCCGTCGTCCGCGAGAACGGCAGCACCACCGTCGTCGGCGGCGGATGGAGCGCCACCGTCGACGACCACGGAAACCTGCTGCTGACCAAGGAGTGATCCGTGACCCCGCCCGCCCTCGACCTCACCGTGCTGGACCGCGCCGCCCGGGACCCCGACCGCGCCCTGTACGTCTTCGACGATCCGGGCCGACCCGTGACCACGGGGGAGTTCGCCGACCTCGCCGGCCGGGCGGCGGCCGTCCTGGCGGCCCAGGGCGTCGGCCGTGGCGACCGGATCGCGGTGTGGGCCGAGAACGGGCTGGCCTGGCTGGTGCTGCTGGCCGCCGCGGCCTGGCGGGGCGCCGCCCTGACCACCCTGCACCCCGGCCTCACCGGGCCCGAGCTGACCTCGGCGCTGGCCCGCAGCCGGCCACGGCGCCTCTACGCCGCCGAGCGGGTACGCGACCGGCACGGCCCGTCCACCGTCACGCAGGCCCTGGCGGCGTTGCCGCCCGGCGAGCGCCCGGACGGCTGGCACGTTCTCGGCGCCGACCTGGGTGCGGCGGCGCTGGCGGGACTGCCCGGCTGGGACGACCCGGTCCCGCCGCCCGTCGGTGACCCGGACGCCGCCTGCAACATCCAGTTCACCTCCGGCTCCACCGGCCCGGCCAAGATGGTGTCGCTGAGCGCGGCCAACCTGCTGGCCAACGCGGCCTGGACGGCCGAGGCGGCCCGGCTGCGCGCCGACGACCGCATCGCCTCGCCGCTGCCCCTGGCCCACGCGGCGGGGCTCGGCAGCGGGGCGACGCTGGCGCTCGTGACCGGCGCGCTGTGGGTCTCCACCCGCAGGTTCCGCACCGAGCCGGTCCTCGAGCAGATCGAGCGGCACGCGTGCACGGTCCTGCAGGCCGTACCCACCATGGCCTCGATGCTCACCGACCGCGTCGAGCAGGACCCCGGGCGCTGGGACCTGTCGTCGTTGCGGGTCGGCTTCCTCGGCGGCGCCGCCTGCGCCCCGGCGCTGCTCACCCGCACCCGGCGGGTGCTCGGCCTGGACCGGGTGGCGGTCGTCTACGGGCAGACCGAGGCCGGCCCGACGATCAGCCTGGACCCCGGCGACGGGAGCTGCGGGGCGCCCGGGCACACCGTCGGACGCGTCCTGCCGGCGCTGGAGGCCACCGTGGTCGACCCCGCCACCCGCACCCCGCTGCCCGCCGGGCAGGTCGGCGAGCTGCTGGTACGCGGCAGCTCGGTCACCTGCGGCTACGTCGACGACCCGGCCACCACCGCCGCCACGATCACCAGCGACGGCTGGCTGCGCACCGGCGACCTGGGCGCGCTGACCGGCGACCGGGTCCTCACCCTGGCGGGCCGGATCAAGGAGCTGATCATCCGTGGCGGAGAGAACGTGCACCCCGCCGAGGTGGAGGCCGTCCTCGCCGACGACCCGGCCGTGGCCCGGGTGTGCGTGCTCGGCGTGCCGTCGACCCGCTGGGGCGAGGAGATCGCGGCGCTGGTCGTGACCGTCCCGGGTGGGCACTGCGACGTCGACCGGCTCACCCGTACCGCCACCGAACGGCTGGCCCGGCACAAGGTGCCGACCCTGATCCGTACCGTCGCCGACCTGCCGCTGCTGCCGTCCGGGAAGGTCGACCGGCGGGCCGCGCGGGACCTGCTCGACGCTGCGGGGGAGGAACGCTGATGCAGCTCGGATCGTGCTTCCTGGACTCGCTCACCGTCACCAGCTTCTTCGGCAACGCCGAGATGCGTGGCGTCTTCAACGACCGCCAGCTCATGCAGTCCTGGCTCGACGTCGAGGCCGCCCTCGCCCGGGGGCAGGCGAAGCTGGGCATCATCCCGTCGGCCGCCGCGCAGGCGATCACCGAGGCGGCCCGCGTCGACCGGCTCGACACGGCGGTGCTCGCCGCCGACGCCGCCGACACCGTGCACCCGCTGGTGCCGCTGGTACGCGCGCTCACGGCCGCCTGCCCCGGCGACGCCGGTCGCTACGTCCACCTGGGTGCCACCACCCAGGACGTGATGGACACGGGCTTCGTCCTGCGGGCCCGCGACGGCCTGGACATCGTGCAGCGGCAGGTCGACGAGCTGGTCCGGGCGCTGCGGCGGCTGGCGCTGCGGCACCGCGCCACCCCGATGGCCGCCCGCACCCACGGCCAGCAGGCGCTGCCGACCACCTTCGGCCTGCGCTGCGCCGTGTGGCAGGACGAGTTGCAACGCCACCGCGTCCGGTTGCGGCAACTGCGCCAGCGGCTGCTGGTGACGAGCATGGGCGGCGCGGCCGGCACGATGGCCGGCTACGGCGCGCAAGCGTTCGCGCTGGAGCAGGCCGTCGCCGCCGACCTGGGGCTCGGCGTCGCCGCCACCCCCTGGCACGCCACCCAGGACCGCTTCGCCGAGTGCCTGATGGTCTTCGGTCTCGTCGCGGCCAGCGCCGAGAAGCTGGCCCGGGAGGTCTACTTCCTCGGCCGTACCGAGGTCGGTGAGGCGTACGAGTCGCAGCGGGCCACCCAGGTCGGCAGCAGCACGATGCCGCACAAGCGCAACCCGATCCGCTGCGAGGCGGTGATCGCCGCCGCCGGCACCCTGCGGGCCCAGGTGCCGCTGGCGTTGCAGACCATGGTCGCCCAGGACGACCGGGACATGGGCGTCGGGATGACGCTGTGGAAGCTGCTGCCGGAGTGCTTCATCCTGCTGGGTGGCGCGTTGCAGCGACTGGTCGACGTCTTCGGTGACCTCGGCGTCAACCCCGACCGGATGCGCGCCAACCTCGACCTCACCGGCGGGCTCGTGCTCTCCGAGGCGGTGATGCTGCGCCTGGCCGGCCCGCTCGGCCGGGAACAGGCCCACCACCTGGTCATGCGGATCGTCCGCGACAGCCTCGAGCAGGGCCGCCCGTTCGCCGAGACGCTGCGCGCCGACCCGCAGGTGGCCGCCGCCCTGCCCGCGGCCGAGCTCGCCGGCCTGCTGGACCCGCTGTCGTACGTCGGCCATGCCGCCGCGCTGGTCGACCGCGCCCTACTGAATTCGGAGTCGCCATGACCGACGCCCACCGCGCCGAGAAGTCCGTGCTGTTGCACCGCGACGGCCGGCTGGCCCGGGTGACGCTGAACCGGCCCGCCCGGCGCAACAGCTTCGACCTGGCGATGCTCGCCCGTTTCGAGGACGTGCTGCACGAGCTGTCCCGCGACGAGGGGACCGAGGTTGTCGTGCTCACCGGTGCCGGCACCGCGTTCTGCGCCGGCACCGACCTGTACGAGCTGGCCACCCTCGACGCCCGGGCCACGATGTCGGTGCAGCGGCGCACCGCCGAGCTGGTCGAACGCTGGTACCGGCTGGAACAGACCACCGTCACGGCGTTCAACGGCCCGGCCATCGGCTCCGGCGCCGTCCTCGGCCTGGCCAGCGACCTGCGGGTGGCCGCCGACACCTGCTTCGCGACCTTCCCGGAGGTGGGCTTCGGCATCCCGCTGACCTGGAGCGGCATGGCGATCCTCGCCGACCTCGTCGGCGCCGACCTGGCCAAGCGCTGGCTGCTGCTCGGCGAGCGGATCCCCGCCGACGAGCTGCGCGCCCTGCGGCTGGTGACCGACGTGGTGCCCCCGGGGCGGCTCGCCGACGCCGCGACCGGGATCGCCGACCGGCTGCTGGCCACCTCGGCGGTCGGGCGGTCGATGACCAAGCGGGCCGCCCGCCTGGCCGGGCCCCGCTTCGAGGCCGCCGCCAACGACTCCTACCTCGGCGCGCTGAGCGTGGCGCTGCGCCCCGCCGGTGACTACCTCGCCCGGAGGTCCGAGTGAGGGCCGGCGAGGCGATCGCCGACGCCGTCGTGGCGCAGGGGGTCGACACGATCTTCGGGCTGCTCGGCGACGCCAACATGTTCCTGGTCGCGGACCTGGTCCAGCGCCACGGCGTCCGGTTCGTGGCGGCCCGCAACGAGAACGCCGCGGTGATGATGGCCGACGGTTGGGCCCGCGCCACTGGCCGGTGCGGCGTCGTCACCGTGACCCAGGGTCCCGGCCTGGCGGTCGCGGGCGCCGCGTTGACCATCGCCCGGCAGGCCGGCACCCCGCTGGTGCTGATCGCCGGCGACACCCCGCCCGGCGATCCGTTGCACGTGCAGAGCTTCCCGCAGCAGCCGTTCGCGCTGGCCACCGCCGGGGCGTTCGTGCCCGTGACGGCGCCGGCCACGGCGGCCCGCGACGTCGGCCTGGCGTTCCGGGCCGCCGCCGAGGGCCCCGGCCCGGTGGTCCTCGACGTGCCCATCGATCTGCAGGACGAGCCGGTGCCGGACGGGGCCCCGCCCGTGCCGGCCCGCGCGGTGACGCACCGGCCCGCGCCGACGCCGCCCACCGACACGGCGGTCGCCGACCTGGCCGGCCGGCTGGCCGCCGCCCGCCGCCCGGTGCTGCTGGCCGGGCGGGGCGCCGAGGCGGCGGCCGACGACGTACGCCACCTCGCCGACCGGTGTGGCGCGGTGCTCGCCACCACCGTGCTGGCCGCCGGGCTCTTCGCCGGCCACCCGTACCACCTCGGGGTGGCCGGGGGACTGGCCCGGCCGCTCACCCGGCGGGTGCTGGCCGAGGCGGACCTGGTGGTCACCTTCGGGGCCGGACTCAACCGGTGGACCGCCGACCACGGCGCGCTCTTTGCCGGGGCGCGGGTGGTCGCGGTCGACGTCGACGCGCGGGCGCTGGGGGCGCGCTGGCCGGTCGACGTGGGGATCGTCGGGGACGCGGCGGCGACCGCGCGGGCCGTGACGGCCCTGCTCGACACGATCGAGCGTCCGGACTGGCGCAGCTCCGCCCTGGCCCGGGAGATCGCCGCGGCCGACCCGTTCGACGGCATCGAGTTCGTCGAGGGGCCGGCGGCGATCGACCCCCGCGCGTTCCTGCGGGTCTGCGCCCGGCGGTTGCCGGCCCGGCGTACCACCGTGGTCGGGGTGGGGCAGTTCGGCGGCTGGCCCAATCTGCTGCTCGACTCGTCGGCCGTGGACCGCGCGTTCATCGCGCCCTGGGAGTTCGGCAGCATCGGGGTCGGCCTGCCGTATGCCGTCGGGGCGGGGGTGGGCCGTGCGGACCGGCCGGTGGTCGCGTTCGAGGGCGACGGCAGCCTGCTCACCGGTCTCGGTGAGCTGGACACGCTGGCCCGGGTGGGGGCGCCGGTGCTGCTGGTGGTCCTTGACGACGGTGGCTACGGCGCGGAGGTGCGCAAGTTCGGCCCGCGTGGGGTCGACCCGGCGTTGGCCCGGTTCCCGGCTCGGGATTTGGCTGCGGTGGCCCGGTCTTTGGGCGTGCCGGCGTGGACGGTCACCGACGAGGCGAGCGCCGAGGCGGCGTTCGACGCGGTGCTGCCGGTGACCGGGCCGGCGGTGCTGCACGTGCGGGTCCTGCCCGAGGTCACCCAGGAGCGGTTCTGACGGTGTGCGTCGCACTGCGCCGCCGCCGGCACCTGACGTGGTGCCGGCGCGACGGCGGGGGCCTGTGGTGACCGGTTCGTGGGCGGTGCGGTCAGTCGCCCCACCGGTCGCCGAAGCCGTGGCCGAGCTGTCGGGACAGTTCGGCGGCGGTGCGGCAGGCGGCGTCGGCGAGTTCCCGGGTACGGGCGTCGTCGAGGCGGAAGATCGGCCCGGAGATGCTGATGGCCGCGGTCACCCGGTCGTGCCGGTCGCGTACGGGGGCGGCCACCACGCGCAGTCCGTGTTCGCTCTCCTGGTCGTTGAGGGCCCAGCCCTGCTGCCGGACGGTGGCCATGTGCGCCACGAAGGTGTCCAGGTCGGTGATGGTCTCGCTGGTCAGCGCCGTGAACGGCACGGTGGCGAGCAGGGCGCGCAGGGCGTCGTCGTCGTGGTCGATGAGCAGGGCCTTGCCGGCTGCGCTGCACCACAGGGGGATGCGTCGGCCGAGCCGGGAGACGAGTTGCACGTTGCGGGTGCCCTGGACCACGTAGAGCGAGAGGGCGTCGGAGCCTTCCAGGATGGCGAGGTTGACGCTCTCGCCCTCCTGCTCGGCGAGTTGGTGCAGCAGCGGGCGGGCCAGCGCGTGCAGGTCGATGCCGGCGAGGAAGCGGGCGCCCAGCTCGAAGACGGCGACGCCGAGGCGGTAGGTGCCGTTCTCCTCGTTGCGTTGCAGGAAGCCGGCGTCGGCCAGCGCGCGGAACAGTCGGCTGGCCGTGGACTTGTGCAGGCCCAGTTCGCGGCTGACGTCGCTGACCTTGCGTTCGATGGCGTCGCCCCGGAAGGCCAGCAGCACGCCCAGGGCGCGGTCGAGCGCCTGGGTGCCCGACTCGCGGGGGGCGACGCCCTCCTCGGGCGTCGGGTCAGTGGCGTACGGCATCTTGCTTCCCTGCCTTTCCGGCTGCTAGGTTTCATAATATAACTCTAGGGCCACATGATGGTCCATTGCATGGTGGTCCACCGCGCGACGGTCCACCGCGCAGCGGCCCACCGCACGGTGGAGCACCCGCCCCGAACCAGTCCGGGCCCCGGTCCGGCGGCAGACACGGACCGACACCGGAAATCAGTGAGGCATCCGCATGACTGTGAATCCGATCGACCTGGAAGTCGTCACCGAAAGTCTCATCTCGATCGTCCGGGAGATGCGACAGACGATCTTCCGTACGGCGCACTCGCCGGTGATCGCCGACGCCCAGGACTTCTCCTGCGCGCTCTTCGACCCCTCCGGGCAGATGGTCGCCCAGGGACGGGACATGCCGGGGCACGTCATCGCCATGCCGGCCTCGGTCGCCGAGATCTTCGCCGACTTCGCCGCCGAGATGCGCCCGGGTGACCTCTACATCGTCAACGACCCGTACCGGGGCGGCAGCCACCTCAACGACGTCACCCTGATCAGCCCGGTCTTCGTCGGCGAACAGATGTTCCTCTTTCCCTGCGTCCGGATGCACTGGGCCGACATCGGCGGCATGACCCCCGGCAGCGTGTCGGGCCAGGCCACCGAGATCCTCCAGGAAGGGCTGCGGATCCCGCCGATCAAGCTGATCGAGGAAGGCCGCCCGAACCGGGCCGCCTTCGACATCCTCTTCGCCAACGTCCGCATGGCCGAGGAACGCCGCGGCGACCTCGAATCCAGCATCGCCGCCTGCCACACCGCCGAACGCCGGCTGCGCGAACTCGTCGACCGGTACGGCACCGACATGATCCTCGACTGCGTGACCGCCAACATGGACCGCACCGAGCAACGCCTGCGGGACATGATCCGCGCGCTGCCCGACGGCACCTACCGCTACGAGGACTACCTCGACCTCTACACCGACAACGACTACGACGCCGCGATCGTCCGCTGCCGGCTGACCGTCGACGGCGACGAGATCGAAGCCGACTTCAGGGGCTCCTCCCACCAGGTCGCCGCAGTGGTCAACTCGTCGCGGGCGATGACCGTCGCCGGCGTGTTCATCGCGGTCAAGTCCGCCCTCGACCCCGGCGGACTGGTCAACCACGGGGCGTTCCGACCGCTGCGCGTGCTCACCGAGCCCGGCACGGTGGTGCACGTCAGCTACCCCGCCCCGGCCAACGCCCACAGCGAGGTCCGCAAGCGGGTCATCTCCGCCGTGATGGCCGCGTTGAGCCAGGTCGCACCCGACCTCATCGCCGCCGACCAGTTCGGCACCACCTTCCAGAACCTCATCGGCGGCGTGGACGAGCACACCGGACAGCCCTACCTGTACTACGACTACCCGGCCGGAGGCAACGGCGGATTCCTCGAATCCGACGGCCCCAGCGCGATGAACCCCGTCGACCTCGGCGACATCTCCACCATCCAGTCCGTCGAGCGGCTGGAAACCGAGATCCCGATCCTCGTCGAGGCGTGCGAGCTGCGCGCCGGATCCTGCGGCGACGGTACCCACCGGGGCGGCCTCGGCAGCCGGCGGGAGACCCGGCTGCTGGCCAGCGGCGGGGCGTACTCCGTGCAGACCGACCGCACCACCGTCCCCCCGTACGGGCTGCGCCACGGCGGCCCGGGCGCCCCGACGGTCACCCACCTGCGCCGCGCCGACGGCCAGCGGGTCGACTTCGACACCCCCGGCAAGGTCGCCGGCTTCCCCATGCGCGCCGGCGACGTCCTGGTGATGGAGTCCGCCGGTGGCGGCGGCTGGGGAGACCCGCTGGACCGCGAGCCCGAAGCCGTCGCCGAGGACGTCCGCCAGGACTACCTGACCGGCGACGAGGCCCGCCAGCGCTACGGCGTGCACCTCGACGCCGCCGGCGACGTCGACCGCGCCGCCACCGCCGAGGAGCGCCAACGGCTGCGCAACGAGCGGAACTGGCTGCGCCTCACCACCACCGACCGACCCGCCTACACCGGGCGGCGCGGCCAGCGCCGACTGGCCTACGTCGCACCCGGCAGCGGCCTGGCCGAGGAAAGCCTCGTCGAACTGCACGGCGTGCACCCGGCCCCACTGCGGGCCTGGCTGCGGCACGACACCACGCTCGCCGCCGACGAGCTGGCCCTCGACGACGACGGGATGCAGATCCTCGGCACCAGCACCGAACACCGCGCGTACGTGCGCGTCCTCACCGGGGAGGAACGGTCATGAGCAGAGTCTTCCGCGTGCCGGTGCCGACAGCCACCGCCCGCACCGCCGTCGGCACCGGCAGCGCCCCCGCCCCACAGCCCGCGCCGGCCCGCGCCGGCATCGTCGCCGGCTGCCTCAGCCCGCACCCGCCCCACCTGATCTACGCGGAGAACCCACCGCAGAACGAACCCCGATCCACCGGCGGCTGGGAAACCCTGCGCTGGGCCTACGAGCGACTGCGCAAACGCATCCGCGAAGTGCACCGCCCCGACGTGCTGATCGTGCACGCCCCGCACTGGATCACGATGGTCGGCCACCACGTCAACTGCGCACCGAACCCGCGCGGCATCTCCGTCGAGCCGATCTTCCCGCACCTCTTCCGCTACCGGTACGACTTCCGTACCGACGTCGAACTCGGCGAGGCCATCGCCGACGAGGCCAGCGGCCTCGGCCTCGTCACCCGCAAGATGCGCGACCCCCGGGTACGCGTCGACTACGCCACCATCGGCGCGCTGCACCTGGCCAACCCCGCCTGGGACATCCCCGTGGTGTCCCTGTCGGCGAACAACAACCCGTACTTCTACTCCGACGCGTCGCTGGAGGAGATGGAGGTGCTCGGCGAGGCCACCCGCCGCGCCGTCGAGGCCACCGGCCGCCGCGCCGTCCTGCTCGCCTCCAACTCCCTGTCGCACCTGCACTGGCACGAGGAGCCGGCGCTGCCGGAGGACATGGAACGCGAACACCCGTACAACAACCACCAGTACCGGTGGGACATGAAGCTGCTCGAGGCGATCCGCCGGGGACCCACCGCCCCGCTGCGGGAACTCATCACCGAACACATCGAGGCGACCGCGTCGGAGACGAAGGCCGGCAGCCTCACCTGGATGCTCGCCGCGATGGGCTGGCCCAAGGTCGCCGGTGACGTGCTCGGCTACGGCACGATCATCGGCACCGGAAACGCCGTCGTCGAGTGGCTGCCCGAGGGGAGTCCCCATGGCTGACCGGACCGGAATCGTCGCCGGAGCGCTCCTGCCCGGCATGCCCCACCTGCTGGCGAAGGAACCCGCACCGAGCTGGGCGGCACTCGCCGCGGCGGCACGCGACGTGGGAGACCGACTGCGCCGGCTGGAGCCGGACGTCGTACTGCTGCTGTCCACGCAGTGGTTCACCGTCCTCGGCCACCAGTTCCAGTGCGACCCCAACCCGCGCGGCGAACACGTCGACGAGAACTGGTACGCCTACGACTACGGCCTGCACCGCTACGACCTGCGCTTCGACGTGGAGTTCACCGAACGGTGGGCCGACCGGGTGCAGGCCGACGGCAAGCAGGCGCGCCGCACCCGCTACGAGGGCTTCCCCATCGACACCGGCACCATCGTCACCTCGGCGCTGCTCGACCCGGAGCGCAAACTGCGCTGGGCGCAGGTCTCCTGCAACCTGTACGCCGACGCCGACACCCTCGCCGACGTCGGCCGGGCCGGTGCCGCCGTCGCCCGCGAGGCCGGCGTACGCGCCGCCGTCGTGGTCGTGAGCGGCCTGTCCTCCGGCCTGATCCAGCAGTGGATCGAACCCGGGCAGGACCACATCGGCGCACCCGCGCACGAACAGTGGAACACCCGTGTACTCGACCTGCTGACCGCCGGCAAGGTCGACGAGGTGCTCGCCATCCGCGAGGACTACGCCCGGCAGGCCCAGGCGGACAGCCAGTTCCGGGCCCTCGCGTTCGCCGCCGGGACCGGCGTCGCGAGCGGCCCGGCGCAGCTGCACTCGTACGGCCCGATCTGGGGCACCGGCGGCGCCGTCCTGTCCTGGAACCTCCCCGAGCACCCCTGACCGAAGCCGACCCGCAACCAGAGCAAGGAGTAGACATGCGAAACGTGGCCGTGGGCTTCGTCGAAGCCGAAGGGTTCACCCCCATCTTCGACGCCGTCGACGCGATGGTGAAGGCCACCGAGGTCGAGGTGACGAAGGTCGTACGCCTCGGCGGCGGCATCGTCGCGGTCGCCGTCCGCGGTGACCTCGCCACCGTCGAGGAGGCGGTGGACATCGGCGAGGAGACCGCCCGGGCGCGCAGCCGCTCGGTGCGCTCGATCGTCTTCGCCAGCCCCTGCGACGCCGTGAGCGCGCTGGCGGTTGAACCTGACCTCGTCGGCAACTGACAACCGGGTAAGGAGAATCAGACATGTCCTCAGACATCGCGATCGGAATCGTCGAGACGCGCGGCCTGGTGGCCCTCTCGGCGGGCATCGAAGCCATGATCAAGACCGCCGACGTCCGGTGCGTGGCCGTGGAACGGGTCACCAGCGGCTACCTCGCGGTCGCCGTCCGGGGCACCCTCGCCGCCGTACGCCAGGCCGTCTCCGCCGGTGAGGCCGCCATCCGCGCCCACGGCGAGCTGCGCAGCTCCCAGGTCTACCCGAAGCCCCACCCGACCACGGCGGCACTGCTGGACGCGGCCGAACCGTCCCGCATCCGCGAGGTCATCGCCGGCCTGCGAGGAGAAACCGATGGTGCTCGGTGACGTCGTCGGCAAGGTGTGGGCCGACCGCATCCTGCCGGGGCTGCAGGGCAAACGACTCGTCCGGGTCCGGCCCCACGGCGACGGGCCCGAACTGGTCGCCGTCGACCCCCTGAACGTCGGCGTCGGCACCACCGTCCTGGTCGTCACCGACGAGGCCGCGGCGGCGGTGACCGGCCAACCCACCGTGGACGCCGCCGTGGTCGCGCTCGTCGCCGACTCCGGCAGCGAGCGGACCGAGCCCAGCACCTGAACCGGAAGGGACACCAGAGCATGCCCGAGTCATCCTGGCCGGTGAGCCTGCGCGACGGCCACCCGAGCGCCGACCCACCGGTCCTGCGCAACTTCGTCGGTGGTGAGTTCGTCGAGGGTGGGCGGCGGTTCGTCAAGCGCAGTCCGGTGACGGGTGAGGCGGTGTTCGAGGTCGCTGAGGCGGATCGGGGTTGTGTGGATGATGCGGTTGCGGCGGCGCGGGCCGCGTTGCGGGGGCCGTGGGGTCGGATGGGGGAGCGGGAACGGGCGGAGGTGTTGCGGCGGGTCGCGGACGAGTTGGAGCGGCGTTTCGATGATCTGGTGACCGCTGAGGTGGCGGATACGGGTAAGTCGATTTCGCAGGCGCGGACGTTGGATGTTCCGCGTGGTGCGGCGAATTTCCGTGCGTTTGCGGAGATTGTGGCGACGGCGCCGACGGAGTCGTTCACGACGGTGACGCCGTCGGGTGGTCGGGCGCTGAATTATGCGGTGCGTAAGCCGGTGGGTGTGGTGGCGGTGATCGTGCCGTGGAATTTGCCGTTGTTGCTGTTGACGTGGAAGGTCGCTCCTGCGTTGGCGTGCGGTAATGCGGTGGTGGTGAAGCCGAGTGAGGAGACGCCGGCGTCGGCGACGTTGTTGGCGGAGGTGATGGCGGCGGCGGGGGTGCCGGAGGGTGTGTTCAATCTGGTGCACGGGTTCGGTCCGGATTCGGCGGGGGAGTTTTTGACCCGGCATCCGGGGGTCGATGCGATCACGTTTACCGGTGAGTCGTCGACGGGGAGCACGATCATGCGGGCGGCGGCTGATGGGGTGCGGCCGGTGTCGTTCGAGTTGGGTGGGAAGAACGCGGGTCTGGTGTTCGCGGATGCGGATCTGGATGCGGCGGTGGCGGGTTCGGTGCGGTCGAGTTTCACCAATGGTGGTCAGGTGTGTCTCTGTACGGAGCGGATTTATGTGCAGCGGCCGGTGTTCGAGGAGTTCACGGCGCGGCTTGCGTGGGAGGCTGAGGGGCTGCGGTTCGGGTGGCCGGCGGATGAGGCGACGGTGAACATGCCGTTGATCTCGCATCAGCATCGGGACAAGGTGCTCGGCTATTACGACGTGGCCCGTGGTGAGGGTGCGCAGGTGCTGGCCGGGGGTGGGGTGCCTGTGTTCGGTGATGCGCGTGATGGTGGGGCGTATGTGCAGCCGACGGTGTTGACGGGGTTGGGTGCGGATGCGCGCACCAATCGTGAGGAGATCTTCGGGCCGGTGGTGCACGTCGCCCCCTTTGACGACGAGGACGAGGCGTTCGCGCTGGCCAACGGCACGGAGTATGGGTTGGCGGCGGCGGTGTGGACGCGGGATGTGGGTCGGGCGCACCGGGCCGGTATGCGGTTGGACACCGGCATCGTGTGGGTGAACACGTGGTTCCTGCGTGATCTGCGGACGCCGTTCGGTGGGGTGAAGGCGTCGGGGATCGGGCGTGAGGGTGGCGTGCATTCCCTTGATTTCTATTCGGAACTGACCAACGTCTGCGTGGACCTGACATGAGCGGCGGCGTTCGCATCAGTGACGTGGGTGCGGTGGACGTGGCAAGCACATCGTGGGTCGGGCGCACCGGGCCGGCAAGGGGTTGGACGCCAGCATCAGTGTTGCGGGGTGTCCGTCCGGCTTCCGGTCGACCCGCGGCTTTCGGTAGCGGCGGCGAGTGAAGTGGAGAGCTGACATGAGCGTCGACTACGAGGCGGCGGCCCGGGAACTGGTCGAGGCGCGGGAGAGCGCCAAGCCGTGTGCGCCGCTGCGGGGGCGACTGCTGCCGGAGGGCGACGTCACGTCGGCGTACCGGGTGCAGCAGCTCCAGGCCCGGCGGTGGGTGGACGCCGGCCACCGGCGGGTCGGTGCGAAGGTCGGGTTGACGTCGCGGGCGGTGCAAGAGAGCTTCGGTGTGTTCCAGCCGGACTTCGGTGTGCTGCTCGATGACATGGCGGTGCCCGACAGCGCCGAGGTGCCGATGGGCCGGCTGCTCCAGCCCCGCGTCGAGGCGGAGGTCGCGTTCGTGTTAGGCGCGGATCTGCCGGATGAGCGGATCACCAGTGCGGATGTGATCCGGGCGGTGGATCACGTGGTGCCGGCGATCGAGATTGTGGATTCGCGGGTGGCGGGGTGGGACATCTCGATCGTGGACACGGTGGCGGACAACGCTTCCAGTGGTCTGTTCGTGTTGGGCACGACGCCGCGTCGGTTGGCGGATGTGGATCTGCGGTTGTGCGGGATGGTCCTGGAGCAGGCGGGTGAGCCGGTGTCGGTGGGGGCGGGCGCGGCATGTCTGGGTAATCCGTTGCATGCGGTGCAGTGGCTGGCGCAGACGATGGCCCGTTCCGGTGATCCGTTGCGCGCGGGTGATGTGGTGCTGTCCGGTGCGCTCGGCCCGATGGTTGCGGTGACGCCCGGTGCGGCGTACGAGGCGCGGATCTCCGGCCTGGGCTCTGTCCGCACGTGCTTCTCCAAGGAGGCATCGTGAGTGCGGTGGGGGTCTTCGCGGTGCGTGCGCGGGGTGGCGTGGCGGCCGTCGCGGTCTTCGATGAGGGGGAGGCGTCGTGAGCGTTGGTGTGGCCGTGATCGGGTCGGGCAACATCGGCACCGATTTGATGATCAAGGTGTTGCGGTTGTCGGAGTCGCTGCGGATGGTGGCGATGGTGGGTATCGACCCGGAGTCCGATGGGTTGGCGCGGGCGCGCCGGTTGGGTGTGGCGACGACTGCCGAGGGTGTTGACGGTCTGGTGGCGATGCCGGAGTTCGCCGAGGTGGAGTTGGTGTTTGATGCCACGTCGGCGGGTGCGCATCGGCGTAACGATGCGGTGTTGGCGGCGCATGGTCGGCTGGTGGTGGATCTGACGCCGGCGGCGATCGGTCCGTATGTGGTGCCGCCGGTGAACCTGGACGAGCATCTGCACCAGCGGAACGTGAACATGGTGACGTGTGGTGGGCAGGCGACGGTGCCGATCGTCGCGGCCGTCGGCAGGGTGACGCCGGTGGTGTACGGCGAGATCGTGGCGTCGATCGCGTCGAGGTCGGCGGGGCCGGGCACCCGGGCGAACATCGACGAGTTCACGGAGACGACGGCGCGGGCGATCGAGGTGGTCGGCGGCGCGCAGCGTGGTAAGGCGATCATCGTGTTGAATCCGGCTGATCCGCCGTTGTTGATGCGCGACACCGTCTACTGCCTGTGTGAGGACGCTGACGCGGATCGGGCGGCGATCGCCGGGTCGGTGGCGGAGATGGTGGCGGCGGTGCAGGAGTACGTGCCGGGCTACCGGTTGAAGCAGGACGTGCAGTTCGACGTTGTGGATGCGTATGTGCCGTCGTTGGGGCGGCGTCTGCGGGGGTTGCAGGTGTCGGTGTTCCTGGAGGTCTCGGGGGCGGGGCATTATCTGCCGGCGTATGCGGGGAATCTGGACATCATGACGTCGGCGGCGTTGCGTACGGCGGAGCGGCTGGTCGGGCTGCGATCGGCGATGGCCCACGACAATGCTGACGGCGACGATCCGGGCCGGGGCAACGTTGATGGCGGCGCTGGTCAGGGTGTCGTGGAGGTGACCCGGTGACTGATCTGTACATCCAGGACGTGACGTTGCGCGACGGCATGCACGCGGTGGCTCACCGGTACACCGTGGAGCAGGTCCGTACGATCGCTGCCGCGTTGGATGCGGCGGGGGTGGCGGCGATCGAGGTCGCTCACGGTGACGGTCTGGCCGGTTCGAGTGTCAACTACGGCCATGGTGCGGCCAGTGACGCCGATTGGATTTCGGCGGCGGCCGAGGTGATGACGAACGCGAAACTCACCACCCTGCTGCTGCCTGGCATCGGCACCATCGCCGACTTGAAGGCGGCGAAGGCGCTCGGGGTGACGAGTGTGCGGATCGCGACGCACTGCACGGAGGCTGATATTTCGGCGCAGCACATTGCGTGGGCGCGGGAGAACGGCATGGACGTGTCCGGGTTCCTGATGATGTCGCACATGAACGACCCCGTGGGCCTGGCGGGGCAGGCGAAGTTGATGGAGTCGTACGGGGCGCACTGTGTCTACGTCACCGACTCCGGCGGTCGACTGCTCATGTCGGATGTGGCGCAGCGGGTGGACGCGTACCGGCAGGTGTTGGAGCCGACCACGCAGATCGGTATCCACGCCCACCACAACCTGTCCCTCGGCGTCGCCAACAGCGTCATCGCCGTCGAGCACGGCCGGATTCTCGGCGACGGGCCGCTCGGTTCGGCGCACGGGCGGACGGTGCGGGTCGACGCGTCGCTGGCCGGGCAGGGCGCCGGGGCCGGGAATGCGCCGTTGGAGGTGTTCGTGGCCGTGGCGGAGTTGCACGGGTGGGAGCACGGCTGTGACGTGTTCGCCCTGATGGACGCCGCCGACGACATCGTGCGGCCGTTGCAGGACCGGCCCGTGCAGGTCGACCGGGAAACCCTGTCCCTCGGCTACGCCGGGGTGTATTCGAGTTTCCTGCGGCATGCGGAGCGGGCCTCGGACAAGTACGGGGTGGACGTGCGGTCGATCCTGGTCGAGTTGGGACGCCGCCGGATGGTCGGCGGGCAGGAAGACATGATCGTGGACGTGGCACTGGACCTCGCCGGCAAGGAGACATCATGATCGGGCCGGACACCGCGGGCATCGCCGAGCGGTTGGGCGTGGCGGCCGACACCGCCACCGCCATCCCACAACTGGCCGCCGAGACCGGTCTCGATGTGGATGCGGCGTATGCGGTGCAGACCGCGTTGATCCAGCGTCGCCTCGACCGGGGTGAGCGCCTGGTCGGGTTGAAGATGGGGCTGACCAGCAAGGCGAAGATGGCGCAGGTCGGCGTGGACGAGGTGATCTGGGGCCGCCTCACCGACACCATGCGTGTTCCCGACGGCGGCACCCTCGACCCGAGCAGGTTCATCCACCCCCGCGTCGAGCCGGAGGTGGCGTTCCTGCTCGACCGCCTGCCCGAACCGGGCGAGCCGGTCGGGGACTTCACCGACGCCGTCCGCGCCGTCGCGCCGGCGATCGAGATCATCGACTCCCGCTACGCCAACTTCAGCTTCTCCCTGCCCGACGTGATCGCCGACAACACCTCCGCTGCCGCGTTCACCATCGGCGCCTGGTCCCCGGTCCCGGACGGCCTGGACAACCTGGGTGTGCTGCTGGAGATCGACGGACGGGTCGCGCAGGTCGGCTCCACCGCCGCGATCCTCGGCGACCCCCGCCGCGCCTTGGACGAGGGCATCCGGCTGGCCGGCCGCCACGGCGTACGCCTGCGCGAAGGGTGGGTGTTCCTCGCCGGCGCCGCCACCGCCGCCGTCCCCCTGAAACCCGGCGCCCACGTCCGCGTCGTCGTCGAACACCTCGGCACCACCTCCCTGCGAGCAGCAGCATGAGCGCACAGGCGCACGTCGTCGCCGGCAAAGCCGTACCCCGAGGCGCGTTTCCCCACGTCAAGGTCGCCGGCGGCTTCGTCTTCGTCTCCGGCACCTCCAGCCGCCGCCCCGACAACACCTTCGCCGGCGTGCAGGTCGACGAGTTCGGCACGACGAACCTCGACATCCGCGCCCAGACCAGAGCCGTCATCGACAACATCGCCGACCTGCTGAAGACCGTCGGCGCCGACCTGACCGACCTCGTCCAGGTCACCACCTACCTCGTCAACATGAACGACTTCGGCGGCTACAACCAGGTCTGGGCCGAATACTTCGACGCCACCGGCCCCACCCGCACCACCGTCGCCGTCCACCAGCTACCCCACCCACACCTGCTCATCGAGATCCAGGCAGTGGCCGTACTGCCCTGACGGACGAACAGTGCTTTACGGTGCGGACGACGTGGTTTCGTAGACCGTCTCCAGGCCACGCTCCGCGCGGACCAGCGAAGCCAGCCACTCGCGCGTCTCGGGGTCGGTCGAGTAGAGCAAGGTGCCGCGCATGCCCCGGGTCATCAGCACCTTGTAGGTGTTGCGGATTAGCCGGTCTGCCTCGACATCGCTGAGCGTCTTGCGGCTGCGGAACGCCGGGTCCTTCGACTCGGAACGTCGGGTGATCAGCTGGCCGTCGCGAGCGACCAGGTCCGGGCCGATGATGACGCCCGACCACTCGTACTCGAAGCCCTGGGCGGTGTAGACGCAGCCCACCTGGCCGAATCCGTGCGGGTCGGTGGCCCAGAACGCGCTGCCCGGCGCCTCGCCGACGCTGCGGTCGCTCTTGACGTTCCACGGCCGGGCCCAACTGCCCACCTGCACATCAGGAACGAGGGTGTCATCCGGGCGCGGATCGCTCCACGGCCAGCAGTATCCCGCCGACATCCGTGCCGTTTCCCCGGCGGCCTGTTTCCCGGCGAGGAACGCCTCCAACTCCTCCGGCGAGTCAGCGAGCCGAAGGTCGAAGCGGCCGTCGCCGGTCCAGACCGTCGGCTCGCCACCCTCGAGGCCCAGGAGATCGAGCACCCACTTCTCGTACGCCTCGCTGCCGCCGCAGCGGAACTGGTCGTGCAGCGAGACCACCTCGACCTCCAAGCCGAGCTGCTCGGCATATCGGGAGATGACGTCGACGCTGCCGAGTTCTCCTGGCTTCACGACCTGGTGCTCGTCGAGCAGGAACACCGGCACCCGTGCGGCGGCGATCAGTTCGTCGACCTGCGGACGGGCCTTGTCGCGCTTTGCCTTGGGCGTGAACCTGTTGACCGACGTCTCCCGGATCCGGTGCGCCTCGTCGCAGATCAGCACGTCGAACCCATTGCGTTCCGCTGTCATGAAGCTGTTGAAGTAGGCGAACAGGTTCTTGATCCGGGTTGATCCCTTGCCGGCGTACCGGCGCAGCGTCTGGGTGAACGACCGTGAGCCGGTGGCGTGCATGACCGATCGGTTCTGTCGGGCCAGTTCGCCGAGCACCGACAGGGCGATCACGCTCTTGCCGCTGCCCGGCCCGCCGGCGACGACCACGACCGACTTGCGGTCTGCCGACCGGGCCCGCTCCACCGCGTGCAGGACCAGCTCGTACGCCAGGCGCTGGTCGTCCAACAACGTGAAGTGCGACCGTTCCTTCAGCTCCTGGGCCGCGTACGACAGAAGGTGCCTGCTGGGCCGGACGGAGCTGGTGAGGAACCGGTCCGCTGCGGATGCGCCCGGCGCCGGCGCGAGGTGCGTGCGGAGGTAGTCGAGGAACTGGCCGCGACGCTGTTTGGTGAAGATCCGGCTCTGCTCCGTGGGGCGACGCGCGAACAGGTCTTCGACGTCGCGGTCGACGGCGTTGTGCAGGTACGCGGCACCGCGCACCGGATTGTGCCGGTCGGCGAGGACACCGAGGAAGTCCGTCAGGTATTCGCAATAATCGCTGATCTGCACCCCCGGGTGGAGGCGCGGACCTCGGGCGTGCTCGACCAGAACGAGTCGGTCGGAGCCCTCATAGGACTCGGCCTGGGACCACTGCTTCAGCTCCACGACCACGTAGGAGTCCTCGGCGGTCCTCGGGTCGACACCGGCCAGCACCACGTCGACACGCTTGCTCGTCAGCGGAAGCTGGTACTCGACCAGCACCTCGACCTGTCCCAGCCCGGCGTCGGCGAGATCCTGACCGAGCACCAGGAGGCTGCGGGACCAGGACCGCCGTTCACTCTGGCTCACGGCGTGGCGGAGGTTCTCGGAGATCCGGTCGGCCAGGGTGCCGTTGGTGGCCAGTCGGAGCAGACCATCGGCGGAGGTGCGGAACGCTGACAACACTTGCCCCCGGGCAGCACGAAATGATCGTGCGCATGGGGGGCGTGTCCAGCCACAGCCGGAAGCCCGTCGTTACGCGCCTGTATGAGGGGACTGTAGCGAAGAGATCAACTCATCGCCACGATCAAGGCCGTGCCTTTGCGGCCGAGCCCTTCGCCCGCTCCACCGGATACCGGACGGCCACCTCGTCGAGTTTGGTCATGGCAGCTTCGACGAGGTCGATGTCGAGCACGTCGGCGAGTCGCGTCAGATAGACCATGACGTCGCCGATCTCGGCCTTGACCCGGGCACTGGCCTCTGGGTCGGACATGACCTCGGTGGCCTGCTCGGGCGTAAGCCACTGGAACTCGGCGATCAGTTCACCCACCTCGCCGGCGAGCGCCATGGCCAGGTTCTTGGGCGTGTGAAACTGTTGCCAATCACGTTCGTCCGCGAACGCGCGCAAGCGTGCCGCCAGGAGATCCATTCGCGTGATCCTGCCATGCCAAGCGTGGCTCGTCGTACGTCGGGCCTGGCAGCACATGCGAAAGCCGACCAGATCGGCGACGACGGAACCAGAACGGTCAGGCCCGTGAACCACCGAGCCTGACTGTTCTGTCACAGGCTGACGAACAGCGGGAGTGCGGATCTAAAGGTGTTTCCGGCCTGACCTGCCGGGCGTTGTGCCTGGTGGGGAGGGTGCCGTGATGGCCGCGACCCGAACGAAAAGACCGGACGTAAGAAGCGGTCCGAGCCGTCGGCGGAGGCGAACCCGGACACGTACCTGCGACAAGATCCTGTCCGCGATACTTCCTGCACGTAGTCGCCTGCGGCTGTGGGTTACCCGAGACGGCGGCCACACGTGGTGGCACCGTACCTACATCGGCACCGGAGAAAGGATCACCCAATGACGCTGCAGCTTCGCGACTACCACGGCCATCCGTACCCTCTAGCTAGCCCCGACGAGGCAGGCCGCCGCTTCGACGAGCAGATCGAGGCGATCATGCCGCATGGTGGTTGTGGCCAAACCGTGACGATCGGACCCGCCGACCAACCCACGCTGCGAATCGACATCGACATCGACGCCGACCGCGCGGCCGTGCGTTGGCTACCTGACGGCACCCACGCCGCTGATTCGGACCCTGACACTCCCATCACCGTCTATGAGTCTCCCGACACCGGCCTGCTAGACATTCCAGCCGACCTTGCCCGTGTGGATACCGCAGCAGCCCGGGAGGCGGTCATCGAGTACGTGGCCACTGGGCAACGTCCTGCCGCGGTGTCCTGGACACACGCGCAGCGTGCCGCTTCATAGATCGCTTGTGATCGACCAGCAGCAAGGGGCGGCCGACCCCCTAGCGCTTTGCGGAAGCGGCTCCGCTCGGACAAGCCCGGTTCTAAGAGGGCATCTGATCTCGCTTGGTGAGGTTGGTCCGATTAGGTGGTTTCGTTTCGCCAGGTTGGGGTGGATTCTCCGGTGAGATAGCGGCTCATTGTGTTAGCCATCGCCCAATGGATCATCGCCCTGGTGCGTTGAGGGAGGGTCTCGTAGTCACGCACAAGCCGTCGGTGTTGCATCAGCCAACCGAAGGTCCGCTCCACGACCCACCGCCGGGGCTGGACGTGGAAGCCCTTCCCGGCGTGGCGGGGTACGCGCTCGACGTCGATGCCGAGCCGGGCGCCGTGCGCCCGTACGGCGGTGTTGTAGCCACCGTCTACCCCATGCCTTAGCCACGCCCGGATGGGCCGCGGACACGCTGGTGAGCAAGTGCCGGCCGGCGGTGGAGTCCTGCACCGACGCAGCGGTGACGATCACCGCGAGCAGCGAGCAGCAAGCCGAGGGTGTCGGTGGCGATGTGCCGCTTGCGTCCCTTGATCTTCTTCGCCGCGTCGATGCCCTGGCTGTCCTTGCCGACGTTGCTGGAGGTCTTCACGCTCTGCGAGTCCAGGACCACCGCCGAAGGGCTCGCGCTGCGGCCCCGGACCGTGCGAACCCGTTCCCGCAGCAGATCGTGGATCCGCTGCGTTGTCCCGTCTGCTTCCCGCTTGGCGTAGTAGTCGTACACCGTCTTCGCTGGCGGGAAGTCGTGCGGCAGGTACTCCCACGCGATCCCCGTCCTGGCCACTACAGGATCGCGTTGACGATCTCCCGCAGGTCATGGACCGGCCGGCTGATCCTCAAACCCACTCGCGCCGCCCGCCACGCGGTCAGCACCGGCTCGATCAACGCCCGCCGCTCATCCGACAAGTTCGACCGATATCCACGCCGCTTCGTACCCACGCGGCGATCGACGACCCGAAGTGCCTGACGCCACGCCGAACGTGAATCGACCGCTACGCGGATCAGATGCCCTCTTAGACTGACACGGACACCACAACCGGCACCACCTCGTGGATGCCCCGCTCGCGTAAGTACCGAAGAAGTAGCGGAGCGTCGCCGCCGTGTCGCAGTAGTAGGCACTGTGGGTCGATGGTTCCCTGTGAGATTGCTTGCGGGGCCACGTATGCGGCCGAGTGATGAATTCTGTTCACAGCCAGTTGGGTGACCGGTAGGTCAGTTAGCCACTCGGCCACGATGTCTTGAATAGATCGGCATCTTCGAGGAATCTCGATTACTGCGAAGACTAGAGCTCGGCACTTTCCTTCTTCCGGAAATGACGACACGATGCTTTCGAGTGCGGCCCGGGGGGTCATGAAGCCGTATTCGTTGACGTCGTTTCGGTAAGGAACGGTTGTGGGGGCGTTGAATAGGGTGAGACTGCCGACTGGTGCCGACAAATTTCCCGTGGTCACGTCGTCAACTATGACGTCGGCGCTGATGTCGTTGATGTGGGCGTTTAGTGAAGAGTATGCGGCGGCCCTGGGATTGGCATCCACCATCCTCACGAGGTCGTAACTCCTGGCAAGACTCAGGCCAAGGGCCCCGCAGCCGCTCCCCATGTCGACCAGGCTTCCGCCCCCGCCGTCGCCTCGTGCAAACTCAAGCAGTGTCAGTGTCGAGGAATGAGGTGGCATCACTAGGTCACCTCGCGGCGTCAGATCGATATCGCCGGACTCGTCGATCGTGAACAGTTGGTCTGACGCAAGGTAGAGCGAGGAGAACGGCGTTACCGAAACCTGACCGAAGGTGAGTGAGGCGCGGGTGTCGACGATACCCAGTTCGTCGATGGCCCGTCTCAGGTGCTCGGGCAGGACGCCACAATAGAGGTCGTGTGGTACCGGCCCATTGCGGACGAAGAGCTGTGTCAGGACACCTGCTGGCGTCCGACACAACTTGTCGGTGAGGTGGTCGCTCAGCATTGCGTACCTGGCGGACTGCTGAAGTAGATCCGCCTCGTCGTTCGCGCCCAACGTGTCTGCCACCCAGTCCGCTGAGAAGCCAACGGCTCGGAACTGGTCGGTAAGTGATGGTCGTGCCGGCGGAAGCGTGGCCGACGTGGCACGCTTAGCGGCTTCAACGAGCTGTTGCGTCGACTTCAAATCAGTCCTTCCGGGCCGTAGCGGGATCCGGTCCCGCCATAAGGGCGGCCGTGCCGTGAATTAGGGCGCGCGCGACGACCGGACCGATCGCCGACATGGGCCGGGGTCGCATCATGTCACCGTGGACGCAATCAATTTCGATGGCCTTTGTCCGGCCGGTGACGTGCCTCCGCCAAGCGTCGGGCCCGGGCGAGTCGGTGTCCTTGTCGTTCCTGGCCACGAAGAAGAGCAGATCGCCCACGAATGTCCTGGGCCGGAACTGAGCAGTCAGTCTCAGATTGTTGCGAAATGTTCGGGCGAGGTCTTCCACGGATATCGGTGCTCCGGGCCGCTCCCCGTCGCCAATCATGAGGTTCGCCAAGACCGTGGCCTCCGGGACGGCCGACTCTGCGGTCGCGTCACCGCCTACCGAGCGAATCAGCTCCGACGTTATGGCTTGCTCGCCGCCCACGAGGTCGTCTTCCCTCGTGGTGGGCTCGGGCGGGTAACCGTCCAGCATGATTAACAGGTCTACCTCGTGGCCTCCGGCTTGCAGACGTGTTGCCACCGCGTGCGCCGCCAACGCGCCGAAAGACCAGCCGAGTAGCCGGTAGGGGCCCTCCGGTCGCACCTGACGGATGTGTTCGACATACTTGTCGATCAGCACGTCAAATTCATCGGGGAGTTCGGCGGCGAGCCCGATGCCGGGGGACTGCAGCCCGTAGACAGGCTGGTCGCGGTCCAGGTAAGGCATGAAGGCTGCATAGACCGTCGCCACGCCGGCGGCAGGATGGATGCAGAACAGCGGCGGGCGGCCTCCGTGGAGCCGGAGTGGAAACAAGACTGCCAGTGGGTCGTGGTCGTTCGTTCCGGGATCGAGGCTGAGGATCCCGGCCACCGACGGGGTCTCGAACAGCGCGTGGATCCGGAGATTGATTCCGGCTTCCCGGTTGAGCCGGTTGATCAGCTGCGCGGCTAGCAACGAATGGCCACCGAGTTCGAAGAAGCTGTCATCGACCGAGACGCGTGGCAGCCCGAGAACCTCGGCGAAGATCTGGCACAGGTGATGCTCTAGAGGGGTGCGCGGGGGCCGGCCGTCCGTGCGCGACGAAGGCGTGGGAACGGGCAGCCCTCGATGGTCGATCTTCCCGTTGGCCGTTACCGGGATCTCGGCAACCACGACGATAGCCGCCGGTACCATGTGTGCCGGCAGCACTGAGGCGAGATGGCGGCGAAGTTGGTCCTCCCCGGGTCCGATGTCTCCCCGGTGAACGACGTAGGAAACCAGCCGTTGGTCACCAGGGCGGTCTTCTCGCACCACGGTCACGGCACGGGACACGTCCGGGTGCGCCGCCAAGCGGGCGTCGATTTCACCGGGCTCGACCCTCATGCCCCGGATCTTGACCTGGTCGTCTATGCGGCCCAGGTATTCCAGCGTGCCTCCCGGGCGCCAGCGGACCACGTCACCGGTGCAGTACGCACGCTCCCCCGATGCCAGATCGGGCAGCTCGACGAATCGCTCCGCGGTGAGCTCGGGCTGGTTCAGGTAGCCGCTCGCCAGCTGGACGCCAGCGAGGTAAAGCTCGCCCGCGACGCCGACTGGCACCGGGCGCCGGGTCCGATCGAGCACGTAAACGCGCGTGTTCCACACCGGCCGCCCGATGGGTACGGTCGAGCCGGTGTCCTCCGGACTAAACCGATGAGCGGTGACATCAATTGTCGCTTCGGTCGGACCGTACAGGTTGTGCAGCCGGGCGTCGGAGTGAGCGGCCCAGCGCCGGGCTAACGAGGTCGGCAGGGCCTCGCCGCTGCAAATGACGTCGCGTAGGTATGGCAAGTCGACCGACCCTGGATAGTCGAGGAACGTGCTCAGCATCGACGGTACGAAGTGCACCACCGTTACCCGCTCGTGCCGGATCACCTCGGCCAGGTAGACCGGATCCCTGTGCCCGTCGGGTCGGGCAACCACCAGGGTCGCGCCGGCCAACAGAGGCCAGAAGAATTCCCACACCGAGACATCGAAGCCCACTGGTGTCTTTTGCAGTACCCGGTCCGACGGCGTTAGCCCGTAGGTGGCTTGCATCCACAACAGGCGATTGGCGATGCTCGCGTGCGCGACGACGACGCCCTTCGGCCGTCCCGTCGATCCTGAGGTGTAGATGACGTAGGCCGGGTCTTCGGGCGCGACGTGCGGCAGTGTCGCCCCCGGAACGGTCGGCTCCCTGCTCGCCCCAGCCATAGTCTTCTCGGTCAGGACCAGTAGCGGCTCGGCGTCGACCAGCATCATGTGGATGCGTTCGTGTGGTTGATCGGGATCGATCGGGAGGTAGGCCGCTCCTGCCCGGTGAACCGCGTGCAGTGCCACCACCAGGGCGGTGGACCGCGGCAGCAACACGGCGATGATCCGACCGGGCCCCGCTCCCTGTGCCACCAGGAAGCGGGCCAGCCGCTCAACGTCCGCGTCGAGTTCGCGGTACGTGAACTGGTGGTGTTCATCAACGACGGCGACGGCGTCGGGTGTCCGCGCGACCTGTTGGGCGAAGAGCACCGGAAGTGTGGTCGCCGGAACCGGGACCGCGGTGGCGTTCCACTCATGAAGCAGCTGCCGACGTTCCAGCGGGACAAGAATGTCGAGCCCGGTAACGTGCACGGTCGGATCGTCTGTTACCTGCTCCATGATCCGGAGCAGCCGATCGGTGAGCTGTTTCGCGGTAGCCGGGTCGAAAAGGTCCGTGCGGTAGGTGAGTACGCCCGCCAGTTCTGCGCCGCCAATGCCCGACCGAGTGGGAGTGAACTCAAGCATCAGGTCGAACTCGGTGGAGGTGGGCGCGACTGCCAGCTGGGTGGTGCTCAGGCCCGTCAGGGTGGGTAGGGGCGGCGGGCCGTCTTGAAGGGTGAGCATTACCTGGAACAAAGGGTGGCGTCCCAGCACGCGGGGTGGCCGGAGGGCTTCGACGAGCCGCTCGAAGGATAGATCCTGGTGCGCATACGCGGCCAGGTCGGTCGCCTTGACGCGGGTGAGTAGTTCGGTGAACGTGGGGTCGCCGGAGACGTCCGTGCGCAGCACCACCGTGTCGACGAAGAAGCCGACCATCTCGGCCAGCGTCTCGTCGGTCCGACCGCTGACGGGAGCGCCGATTACGACGTCGGTCCCAGCGCCGAGCCGGGTCAGCAGTGCCGCGAACCCGGCATGCAGCACCATGAACAGAGTGACCCGGTTCGCCCTGGCGAGTGACGTGAGTCGCCGGTGGAGGTCCGGCCCGATGCTGAACTGGTGCTGAGCAGCTCGGGGTCTGGCCGTGCCGGCTCTGGGACGGTCGGCAGGCAGCTGGATCTCCGCCGGCAGGTTGGCGAGCTGCCTAAGCCAATAGTGCAGGTGCCCCGTCTCGTTGTCATCATCGTGCGTCGCGTCGCACGCGTGGTGCCCCGCGACGTAGTCCGCGTACTCCAAGACGGTCGGGGGCCACGCTGGCTTCTTTGCCTGTCGTCGGGCGGTGTACGCGGTGCCGATGTCGCGCATCAGAACCAGCAGCGACGCACCGTCGATGGCGATGTGGTGGACCATGAGCAATAACACGTGGTCGTCGGCGGACAACCTGAACAGCGTCGCGCGCAAAGGCGTCTCGACGGTCAGGTCGATCGGCTGGTCCGCTGCCGCCGTGACCTCGGCCAACAGTTCGGCCTCGCTGTCCACCCAACGCACTGGCAGGTCGACGAAGCCGGCCGGCTGGATCACCTGCACCGGCGTGCCGGCTTGGTTAGGAAAGGTGGTGCGGAGCACGGCATGCCGGTTGACGATGTCCGTCACGGCGGTGCGCATTGCCTCGACGTCCAGCGTGCCCCGCAGGCGCAGGGCGAGCGGCACCAGGTAGGAGTCGTCGCCTCCGGTCGAATGGTTGGCGAACCAGAGTCGCCGTTGTGCGGGGGAGAGGGGTGCTGCGGGCGGATGTGGTGCGTGGCGTCGTTCTGGCGAGGTCCGACCCGGCTCTGGGGTCGTTGCGCCGGCCGCCGTCGCGGATGGCTGATGCGAAACGTACGACAAGGGAGTCACCCATCTCTCTTTACCTGCCACCGCGTCGCTGGGGCGTGCGCTCGAACCGCCGTCGTGGGACCACCCGGAACCCGTCGCCCGGGGGCGCCTGCGTGCTTAGCCCTGCGCGTATTGATGTGCGACGACGACCGGCAGGCTGCTGACGCCGAGAATGAAGTTCGACGCGAACCACTCAACAGGTGCCGCCGGGACAAGGGTGAGTCCGCGTTCGACGATCTGGTCGAAGACGATCGACACCTCGACCTGACCGAGGGCCGCCCCCACACAACGGTGTAGCCCGCTGCCATACGACAGGTGCCGGTTTGGTCGACGATCCAGCACTAGGTCGTCTGGGTTCGGGAACTGTTCGGCATCGCGGTTGCCGGAGACGTTCCATAGTGTGACCGTGTCTCCCGCGCGGATGAGCCGGCCCCGTACGGTGACGTCCCGAGTGGCCGTTCGCTGCACGTAGGCGGCGGTCGCCGTGAACCGGAGGATCTCGTCCACTGCGGTGGGGAGCAGGGCCGGGCTTCGCAGCAGTTGCGCGTACCGGTCTGGTCTTTCCATTAGGGCGTTCAGTCCTGCCGCCGCAGTGTGGGAAGAAGTCTCGTTGCCGCCCACCGCCACGTTCAGGCAGTTGTAGAGGATGTCCTGCCGAGCGAGCGGCCGTCCGCTGACCTCGGCTGATAACAAGATTCCGACGAGATCGTCGCCGGGAGCGTGTCGGCGTTCCTCGACTAGGTCGTCGAAGAATGCGAAAATCTCAGCCTGCGTCGCGGCTAGGAGAAGTCGCTCATCGTCCTGATCGCCGTTGACCAGCCCGGGCTGCCGGAAGTTGGTCATCCTCCGGGTCAGCGCTACGAGGTGGCGGGCGTCCTGATGCCCGATCCGGAGCAGCGCCATCAGCGCCCCGGTCGCCAGCTCGACGGCGACGTCGCTGGCGAAATCACCGCCGCCCTCGGCTACTAGCCGGTTCAACGCCTGATGCACGAGCCGGTGCGCCTGTTGCCGAGCGGCGGTCAGAAAGCGGGGGGCGAAGACCGACTGGATGTGCTGGCGCAGCATCCGGTGCCGCGGCAGGTCGGTGGCGACCAACATCCGCCCGGACGACGTGTCGACCGGATTCCGGTACGACCCGCCCATGATCACCCCGTTGGTGGAGCTGTATGTCTCGTGGTCCCGGTACGCCTCGATGATGTCCCCGTAACGGGTCAGCGCCCAGAATCCGCTCCCCTCACCCGTATGATTCCAATGCACGGAGGCTTTGCGCCGTAGCTCGGCGAAGACGGCGTGGTGGTCGCCGGTGCGGAACATGTCGAGTTCGGTGAGGTCGACCAGTCGGGTCTCAGGCACGGATCGGTCTTCCTGTCGGGTCGGCATCTAGGGCGTTGGCGAGGTCGGCGAGCCTGGAGTGACGGATCACGTCCTGGAGTTGCAGCCCGCTGCCAAAATCGCGGGTGATCCGGCGGTGCATCCGAAAGGCCAGCAGCGAGTGCCCGCCGAGGGCGAAGAAGTCGTCGTGGGTCCCGACCTGCTCGACGCCGAGCAACTCTTCGAACAGGTCGGCGAGGTAGCGCTCCGTTCGACTGTCCGGTTTCTGGTAACGCTCTCTGCGGTGCAGGTCGTCGCGCAGGATCTCACGGAGGGCCTCGTTGTCGCGCTTACCGTTGGCCGTGGCGGGGATCTGCTCGATCTTGATCAAGGTCGCCGGCACCAGGAAGTCGGGCAGTCGCTCGCTCAGGTAGGCCCGAACAGCGGCGGGCGCCCCGTCCTCGGCGAGTTCGACGAAAGCGGCCAGCTGCTTGCCGTCACCTTCGCCGTGCACAAGAACCGCGGCGTCCTCGACCAGCGGGCAGTTCCGTAGGGTCCGTTCCAGTTCGAACGGCTCGACGCGGTAGCCCCTAATCTTGCCCTGCTGGTCCGAGCGGCCGAGAAACTCGAGGAGACCGTCGGGCCTCAGCCGCCCCAGGTCACCGGTGGCGTACAGCCGACCCCAACTGGATCCGCACGGGATGTCGACGAAACGCGCGGCGGTCTCGGCGGGTTCGTCGAGGTAGCCTCTGGCCACGCCTGCCCCGCCGATGAAGATCTGTCCGGTCCCGCCGGCAGGAACCGGTTGAAGGTCGGCGTCCAGCAGGTGTACGCGGCAGCCGTCGAGGGGAACACCTATCGGCACCGGCTGGGCCGCGTCCAGGTCTGCGGTGACCCGATGGGCGGTGCATGCCGTGGTTCCCTCCGTCGGGCCGTAGAGGTTGTAGAACTCGCCGGAGAATTGACCGTCGAGTATCTCGCGGCAAGCCTGGGGGAGGATCACGTCACCGCCGGTGCAGAGAACCCGGAGCGCCGCGAACGCGTCCCGGTCCTCCTTCGCAAGATGGTTGACCGCCATGCTGGGCATCAGCATCGTGGTGATCCCACGCCGCTTGAGCTCACGCCGGGGATCCCGACCCAGCAGCTCGGGAACGCTGGGCATGACCACCACCTCGGCGCCGGCCGCGATCGCGCACCACAGCTCGTAGTGGAAGGCGTCGAAGGAAACGCTGGAGACCTGTCCCATACGGTCGGTTGGCAGGATGCGGGGGAGCGCGGCATTTGTGGCGAAGTTGACCAGCCCGCCGTGGGTCAGCTCCACCCCCTTCGGTCGTCCAGTCGTGCCGGAGGTGAACAAGATGCTTGCCGGGTCGGCCGCGGCCACCGGGGCGACGACCGGTGTGGCGTCGGCGGTAGCCTCGGTCAGGTCGCCGACGGTCGTTGTTACAAGCTTTTCGTCCCACGGGGAGTCTTGGGCGGCCGTGTCCGTGACGACCACGGTGGCCCGCGCGGAGTGGACCATGTGGACCCGCCGCTGCTCTGGGTAACCTACGTCAATGGCGACGTAGGCCGATCCGGTACGCACCACCGCCAGTACGGCCACCAAGAGGTCGACCCCGCGCTCCAAGTGGATGGCGACTCGGTCTCCCTGTCCCACGCCGAAGGCTCGCAGTCCGCTGGCGACCTGTTCGGTCTTCGCCCACAGTTCGGCATAGGTCAGTGTCACGGACTCGTCGCTCACGGCCGGCCGTGCACCGTGCTCCTCGACGGTCGCGGCAAAAAGGTCGATCAGCGTTCCCACCCGCTGCTGTCGTGCGAGATGTCCTTCGGCGTTGGTGTTCATCCCCATCCTCACTTGATGGCAGTGCTTGGCCGTAGTGATATGCATGACGTGACCCACATGGAGGTCGAAGTCGCGGATTTTCCGTTCGGGTGTTCCGGTCGACAGACCGTCATCGTTGGACCGTCCCGGGCTGTTTATGTCAACACGCCTGCGTGCCCGAGCTTGCGCTTGATGCAAAGCTAGTCGATGTCGGCTATAGCGTCCAGAGATGGTGGGTGGGAGACCTCCGAACAATTCGATACTCAGAATCCGTGACCGGTGAATAGCGATCCATGTGGCAGTTTTCTTATCAACACGGGTCCGTTGGCGGACGGCTCGCCGCCAGGTCGCCGGGTCGGGCCAGGCCATTGTGTTTCGGTGAACGCGCTCACGATGTTGCGGCACACGGCTCGACGTGGTCTGCCAGGGCGAGGCGCCGGGCGAACGCGTCCAGTAGCGCGACCACGGTCTCGCTCTTGACCGATTCCTGGTAGAAGGTCGCGTCAATCCGAGCGCCATCGTCGTCAGGCCATACTTCGACAAGCAGTTCGCTCATCGGCTCCGGGACAGCCGGCCGGTGAACGCGGACCACGGTCTGTTCGAGCTGGAGGGTGGGTGGCTCGTTGTCCTGCAGGACGAACATCGTCCGGAACAAAGGATTACGGCCGCGCTGACGCGGTGGATTGACCGCGCGGACCACGTCGGGAAAGGCGAGGAGATGGCGGCCGCGGGCCAGCGACATCTGTTCGTGGGCCCGCCGCGCGAGCTCGGCGATCCGAGCGCTGGCCTCCGGCCGCAGCCGGAGGCAGATTGTGTCCACCAGACAGGTAATCACCTCGGCCTGGCTTGCCTGGCGTCGTACGGACACCGGGACGCCAATCCCGAAGTCGTCCTCGCCCAGCACTTCGGCGACCGCTGCCGCGTACGCTGCCGCCAGCACGGGGAAGCGAGTGATGCCAAGCTCGGCGGAGAGCCGATCGGCTGCGGCAAGCTGTTTGTCCGAGATCCGTCGGCTGTGCACCGCGACCGTCAGCTCAGCGACGTCGGAGACCCCCTTGATGCTGTCGTGTTCGGGCAGGTCGGCGAGCAGATTCGCCCAGTACCGGCGGGTGGAACGGTGCTGGCTTGTCGCGCTCACCTCGGCGACTCGGTCGTGAAGTGCGGCGGCGAGATCGGGGAGTGGTCCGGCGAACCGGGGTGCTCCGCCGGACCGCCGGGCGGCGTAGGCGACCGAGAGGTCATGGGCCAGCACCGACTCGGACCAACCGTCGTAGGCGATGTGGTGGATCACCAACGACAGCAGGTGGGCGTCGGCTGCAGTCCGCGCCCAGTTAGCCCGCCACACCTGCCCTGTGTCGATCTCGAGTGGACGGAGCAGGTCAGCGCGCGCGACGGCCCAGGCGTCCGGGACGCTGTCGAACGAACCAAGCGCAGCGAACTCGACCTCGCGTCCGTCCTGCGGCCGCAGGACGGACGCGAGGTCGATGTCGTAGCAGGCACGCAGTGCCGGATGGCGCGTCTGCACGTCGTTCAGGGCTCGACGGAACGCCTCGGGTGCGAACGGCCCTTGCACTTGCCAGCCAATCAGGCAGTGCCCCGCCCGGCTCGCCGGTCGGGTCTCGTGCTCGACCAGGAATCCGATCTGGGTGTCGGCCAGCGGGATGCCCGAGTCAGCGGGAGTACGCACCGGCGCTGGCGAGTCGACCTGCGCATCACGTACCAGGTCTGCCAGTTCGCGGGCGGAACGGGCATCGAGGACGTGTTGCGGTCCGAGGTCGACCCCGAGGCGTTCGTTGAGGCGCATGCACACCCGCATCGCGTCAAGGGAGTTGACGGAGCCGTCGTCGAGCCGGGCCGACGGCTCGTACGTCGAGCCGGTGACAGCCGACACCGTGCTCAGCACCGCCGCGAGAATGGCATCACCGGGCGCGTCGGTCGGTTCCGTCGTTGCTTGGGACGGCCGCTCCGCCTCGGCGGCAACGCTCAGGGCCTCGATGTCGACCTTTCCGTTGGCATTAAGGGGAATGTTCGCCACGGGCAGCAGACGCTGTGGGACGAACTGTCGCGGCAGGTGCGCCAGCAGGGTGGTTCGGAGTTCGGCGGGTGTCTGGTCAGTCCGTTCCGCGTTGGGGACGTAGAAGGCGGTCAGGCTGGTGCAGACGCCGGTGTCGTCCCGATCGGCGAGAACCACGGCTTGGGTAACGCCCATACGTCGCAGCTGGGCCTCGACGTCGCCGAGTTCGATCCGGAATCCTCTGATCTTGATCTGCCGGTCGGTCCGGCCGACGAACCGGAGAAGCCGGTCCTCTCCCACGAAACCCCGGTCTCCGGTGCGGTAGAGCCGGGTTCGCGTCGGCCCAAGCTGGATTTCGACGAACCGGCGGGCGGTCAGCTCGGGATCGCCAAGATAGCCGATCGCCAGTCCGTCGCCCCCAACGCAGATCTCGCCGACCTCGCCCGGTGCGCAGGGGGTCTCGCCGTCCAGCACGACAACAGAGGTACCTGCCACCGGACGGCCCAGCGGTATGCCCTGGTCGTCGCTGCAGTCGGCGGTGGTCACAGGGTGAGTGGTCGCGAAGACACACGCTTCGGCCGGGCCGTACCCGTTGATCAGGGTGATGTCCGGATGCCGGTGGACGAAGCGGCGGACGTGGCCGACCGACAGCTTCTCACCACCAGTGAGCACCTGACGCAGCCCGACGAATGCGTCGAGATCCTCGTCCACGATGAGGTTGAACAGCGAGCTGGTTAGCCAGACGGAGTCGGCTCCGGCCGCGACCATGTCGCGAACCGATCGGTGGGTCGGCAACTGGTCGCCCCAAAGCAAAGCGGTGCCGCCCGTGAGCAGCATCGACCAGAGCTCCAGGGTCAATCCGTCCCAGGGCAGTGGCGCCCACTGCGGCATCATTGAGCCTGGGCGGAAGTCTCCGGCAGTGGCCCCGGGGGCGAAGAGCCGAAGGGTCGCCCGGTGGGGTGACAGTACCGGCTTGGGCGTTCCTGTGGAGCCGGAGGTAAAGAAGACGCTGCAACCGTCGTCCCCGCAACCTTCCGGGACCACAGTGGTGGCGGGCACCGGGCCCCCGAAAAGGTCCGCGGGAGGCGTCCAACGATGCGTCCCGGTGGCGGGCATCGTCACCGTCACGGCCGGGTCGAGGATCGCGATGAGTTCCTGTTGACGGTGCTGGGGCCAACGATGATCCAAGACGGCGTAGGCCGCTCCTCGCATCAGAATCCCGAGCAACACGGCTACCAACTCCGCCGAGCGGGGAAGCAACAGCGGAACCACGTTTCCGGGACCGACTCCGAGCGCCTTCAGCTCCTCCGCGACCCGGTGTGCGGCCCCGGCGAGCTCCGCGTAGGTGACAGACCGGTCGGGGGTCAGCAGGGCAGTCGTGTCCGGCAGCTCCGCGGCCACCGCCAGGAATGCCTGGTGGACGGTCTCACCCCGAGGGTAGCTGGCGGCGGGGCCGTCTAGGAGCACCGGCGCCGACCGCAGGTCCGACGCGTCGGCAGGAGGCGGTTCGGTCTCGGACATCGAACTCGTCCTTCCCTTTGTTGGCAGCTTTGGACTTCGGTTAGACGAGAGGCGCGAAGAAATAGGTGTCACGACGGACGAAGCGCTCGTCCAGTCCGCTTGTGAAAAAATCTGCGAATCGCAGGGATACTGCGGTTTGGTCCTTCAAGACCCCGGTGAAGGTGCCCTGAACAGCAGTGCTGTCGTCTTGCACGAGCACAGATTGCAGTACGTGCCGACCGCGGTCGATGACGCGCGCTTCCCGGTAGAAACGACGCAGTTCGTGCTGACCGACCAGCGGTGGATAGCCCGGCCGGTGGTAGACCGCGTCAGCGGCGAAAAGGTCGACTAACTGGTCGATCTGATCCGAGTCGACAAGCGCGTAGTAAAGAGTGACCTGGTCGATGCGTCGTTGGCTGAGGATGTGCGGTTTATCTAAATTCTGCACGACGGGACCTCCTTGTCAAGGAACTGATTCCTGCAGCCGCAGCGGCGGTCGACCAAGCCGTGCCCTTCAAATGCCTACCACTAACTCGTTCCTTAGTCACATGCGTGAAGTTGATATGACTGCCCGGGTCAGTTGGGTTTGTCGCCGCGTGCCCATACGATGCGCGGCGGTTATTGTCGTGGCCGGCTGGTGAACGCCCTCGCCGGAGTGTCCCGCCGCCCGGCCGCCGCTGCGCTGGTCGGCGATTGATGAATCCCGTCACGCTTGGCGGAGCGCGACTCCGGATCGTCTCGCCGTCCGCGCCGATACCTCATCCGGGCCTGTTGGTTGCCCGCTTCGGCGATTCGCCGCTCGATGCCCTGCAACGAAAGGAGACAACGATGCAGACGCAGCCCGAAAGGATGCCGGTGGCTCTGCCCCAGGCGCCGTCCGTTGTGCTGTCGAACGGTGACCGACCCGCCTTCGGCACCGCCTTCACCCGGTCGATGGTGACCGCCCTCCACACCGCCGAAGAAGGCTGGGGCGAACTGACCCTGTCGCCGCGTCAGCCGCTGACCGTTGACCCAGCCATGGTGGGCATCCACTACGGCCAGGCGGTCTTCGAAGGCCTGAAGGCATATCGGATACCGGAGGGCGGCCTTGGTATCTTCCGGCCGAGGGCGCACGCCGAACGGCTGCGCGCGTCGGCCGCCCGGCTGGCGATTCCGGCACCCCCCATGGACCTGGTGCTCGACGGAATCAGCGCTCTGGCACGAGCGGACGTGGACCTCGTGCCAGACAGCCCAGACCGAGCGATGTACCTCCGGCCGCTCCTGGTGGCCGCCGACCCTAGCCTCGCCCTGCGCCCCGCTGACACCTATCTGTTGCTGCTGATCGCCTTCATCACGGGTGACTTCTTCGCCGACGGGACCGAGTCGATCTCCGTCTGGATCGAGGACCGGTACGTGCGGGCGGCGGCGGGTGGCGCTGGCGACGCCAAGGCGGCTGGCAACTATGCGCCGACCTATCTCGCCCAGAGCGACGCTGCCGCACTTGGCTGCCAGCAGGTCGTCTGGCTGGACGCCCACGATCGTCGGTGGGTCGAGGAGATGGGCGGGATGAATCTGTTTTTTGTACGTCGTCGTGCGGGGAGAACGGCGCTTTGTACCCCGCCGCTTTCGGGCACCATCCTCGCCGGCGTCACGCGGGACACCATCCTGACTCTCGCCCGTGACCGCGGCGTGCCGACCGCAGAATTGCCGCTGTCCGTTGAGGAGTGGCGGACCGGGTGCGAGACCGGCGAGATCACAGAGGTCTTCGCCTGCGGCACCGCCGCCGGGATCACCCCCGTGGGGTCCGTCGTCGGCCGGGATGGCCGCTGGACTGTCGGGGACGGCCGGCCTGGCCCGCTCACCATCCAGTTGCGGGGTGCACTGCGGGCCGTGCAGCGGGGAGAGGCGGCGGACCGGCACGGGTGGCTTGTGCGGATTTGATGGACGGCCCGGTCGCCTCCGCCCGGATACGGTCACCTCACGGTGTCCGGGCGGAGTCCGGCCTGTTGGGTGGCGTCGCGGTGCAGTGCTTCCCCATAGCTGATCTCGGCGCCGGCGCCCGCGTAGGCTCGGGCGGGCACCCCGTCGATGCGACGCAGCAGGGTAATGCTGTTCTGCGCCAGCTTATGCGGTTCGAGTAGATTGATGATCTCGATCGCGTCGGGATGCTTGCGGGCGAAGCGCTTGATGTACTTGACGATCGCCTCGCCCTCGGGATAGGTCAGCAGGTAGTGCATCGCGATCACACCGCCGTCGGGGTTCATCAATGACCAGAAATGGTCGAAGAAGTACAGACACTCCCACGCGTCGACCCAGGCGAAGTCGACGGGCGTGAAATCGTCGGGAAGGGCGTCTCGAAGGCCTCGAACGTCGGCGTTGACGATGTCCACCTGACCGGTCAGGTTCAGATCCTTCAGCGCGTCGCGCACCCGTCCCGCCGAAGAATGCTCGTTGGATAGGTTGTCGACCGCGATCAGCCTCGGTTCGTACGCCGTGAGATAGGCCGCCGGGGTAGCCAACGCCGGAGCGGCGTCGAGCCAATCACCGTCGAGCCTGCGCCCGGAGCCGAGGTGGGCGGCGGTCTTGGCGGCCAGCGCCGCCGAATCCCGCGCGACCTGCTGTCTGACGTCGGCGAGGGCGGCCGCCAGGAAGGGCGTCGTGTAGCCCATGCCGATCTCGAGGACATGACGCGGTCGGAGGAGTTGCACCAGCGTCGACAGCAGGGGCGCCACCACCTCCGTTCCCATGCTCGGCACGAACAGGCCGGCGACGGCTTCTTGGAACGAGGTCTGGTAGATCCTGCCTGCTGGCAAGGTCGTCTCCGTTCAGGGCGGATGGATGGCAGCGGCCGGGCGGTGTGCAACCGCGCGTTTCCTCAGTTGACGGCCGGCAAGTCCGGAGCGGTCGGGCGCACGCCGGACCCGGCGGTGGCCGGTGACGAGGAGGACGGCTGGTTGTCCTGGCTTCGGCTACGGATGAGATCCCGCAACTGCACCAGGTAGGGCAGGCTCGCCAGCACCACGTCATGTCCCACGCCGAAGTCGATGAGAGACGCCACCTCGTCGACCCCGATGCGCCGCAGGTCTTCAACCAGCGGCAAGACATCGGCGACCGAGCCGAACAGGCCGGCGGTGCGGAAGTACCGTTCGAACGATCTGCCGATGAGAAAATCGACGTCTGCAGCGGAGGCGGTTCGTGGGTCGAACCGTTTGCCGCCGGCCACGCTCTTGGTGACAAGATTGAGATTGCTGCGCAGATAGGCCGAGAAGGGCGCACGAACCGTCTCCCGCACCTGGTCGAGATCCGTGCCGAGGAATGTGTGCAACATGAGGGCGACGTGTCCCTGGCCTGACCTCCCGTGCGCCCGGAATGCGGTCCGGTACTCCTGGATCAACTCGCGCAGCCGGTCGATGTCCTGACCCAGCAGGTGGGTCAACACACCGACGCCGAGCCGACCGGCGGCTCGGAACGTCTCCACGTTCCCGGCGCTGGTCAGCCACATCGGCAGCTCCGGCTGCACAGGCCGGGGATATGTGGTGACGGTGACCGCTTTCCCGCGGCCGTCAATCTCACAGACGGCGTCGCCGCGCCACAGCCCACGCACCGCTTCGACTGTCTCCAGCACGTGGCGCGCCCTGTTCTCATACGCGCCCGGCCGTAGCACGAAGTCCGCCGGGCTCCAGCCGGAGGCTATGGCGATGCCGGCGCGCCCGCCTGACAAGGAATCCACCATGGACCATTCCTCGGTGATGCGTGCGGGGTGGTGCAACGGGCCCACCACGCTTCCGGCGCGGACCCCTACGTGCTCCGTAACGGCGGCCACCGCCGCTCCGGTGACGGCTGGGTTCGCGTACGGGGCGCCGAACGGGTGGAAGTGCCGTTCCGGCGTCCAGACGGCGGCGAACCGGTGTTCGTCGGCGAAGCGGGCGCCGTCGAGGAGTAGACGGTATCGATTCTTGGAATCGGAGTCGCCGTCGGCAAAATAGAACAGGCTGAAATCCATGAGTCCCCGTTGAGATGTCGAATAATCGGTGTCGGGCGGTAGTCGCAGCCGACGGAGAGGTGCCCTCGACCATAGCGTTTGGCCAATTTGCGGGCAACGTGTCGTCAAGTCACTGCGTACTGGTGTTCAGCACAGCGGCGCAATTTCGGTTGGACCGTTATCGTGCGGAGAACACCGCCGGCCCGCGTCCCAGTTCCGCAGCCCGAAGTCGGGAGCGGTCGATCACCCCCGGAGGGAACGTGCGCGTCGAACGATCCGGTCCCGTCACGTTCGGGCAACTGTCAGTCCTGCGCTCCGTGCAGCACCTCGGTCCACCGGGCCCGGTGGACGCGAACACCGCCCAGGTGTGGCCGCTGCCGCCAGGTGTCACCGCACGGCAGGTAAATGGCGCGTGGCACGAACTGTTGCTGCGCAACGAGTCGCTGCGTACGACGTACGACGCCATTGGTTCCCGGGAGCCGATCCAGCGGGTGCTACCCGTTCCCTGCCTGACCTTGCCGGTGGTCGACGTTTCCGAGGCTGGGGCGGATGCTGTCTGGGAAGCGGCCACCGCATTAACCAGTACGGCTCTCGACTTGGGCACCGACCTGCCGTGGCGGGCTGCTGTGATCACCCGTGACGGGCAGGCCACCCACCTGGTTGCGTCGTTCCACCACATCTGCGCGGACGACACCGGCATGCGTTCGGTGGCCACACAGGTGCGCGAGCTGCTCGATGGGAATCCGCAGCCGGCGGGTGCTCAGCCGCTCGAGCTCGCCGCCGAGCAGCGCGCCGCCCACCGTCGGCACGAGCGGGTCCTCCACTATTGGGCCGATCGGTGGGACGGCTTCGTGGCCGAAGACCGTTCGGGGATGGACCGGACATGGCGCTCGCAGGCGACCTTGTACAGCCTGCCGGCGCTGACAGCCGCAGAGGCGGTCAGCACCCGGTTGAAGGTGTCGGTTCAGGCTGTGGCGCTGTCGGCCGCTTTCATCGCGTTGCTGAACATCACCGGCCGGTCCGCGGCGACCTTCGGACTGATGGCATCCAACCGCTTCAGCCGACGCTGGGCCACCGTGGTCAGCTCGCTGAATCAGCTCGCCCCGATGACGGCGGCTCCACAGCCTGGGCAGACCCCCGACGACTTCGTCCGCACGGTGTACGCGAGCAGCATGGAGGCGTACAGCAATGGCGCGTACAACGTCGACGATCTGCGTGACCTGCTCGTCACGCAGGACCGGTCGGGTCCCGAACCGATGGAGTTCAACTGCTACTTCAATTTTGTCGGCGAACTCGCGACGAGCTATCCGCCAACGCACCCGGCGGCCCGGGCGGTTGCCTGGCAGCGACCCCGTCGGCAGAGCGGCCCGTCCTTCCACCTCGCAGTGGGCACGGGCGCGGGCATGACGTTCACCCTGCGCGCGAGCGAAGCCTTCCTGGGCGAGCCCGGAATCGCCGCGGTGCTGACAGGCATGGAGGCCGTGCTTATCGAGCTCGCTGCAGGGGCTGCGGCCGATGTGGCGGCGATCAACACGCGCCCTGTCCGCCGACTAGAATCCGACCAGACAGGAGCTGTCCGATGACCGTCCAGGCCGCTTTGCCCGTCGTAGAGCACCTGCCCACGTCCCTGCTCCGGCGCCTCCGTGCCACCTCGGCCGCGGGCGGCGTGGCCCGGAACTGGTGGCGTCACACCCTGGCCGACCCTCGCGTGCGACCCGGCCAACCACTGATCAACCTCGACACGGCCATGCCGACGATACTCCCGGTTCCGCTAACCGACTCGCATCGCGCCGCGCTCAAGGCGATCTCCGTCGACCGCCCCGTGCGGCTGCTCTCTCTTCTTGCGGCAGCCGGAGGACTGGCAACCCTACTGCCCGTCGGCGAGGTGATCATGGTCGCCACGGTCGCCCCGGACGGCCAGCCGGTGCCGGTCCCGGTGCCACTGGTCCGCGAGGAGAGCAGGGATCGGCTCGTGGAGCGATGCCTGGACGTGTTGGTGGGCGCGTTGCGACATGTCGATGGGCTGCCACCGGATCATGCCCTGACGCCGGCTCTCACCGTGGCGGTCGAGCCTGTCCAGCAGCCCCTGCCCGACTCCCCACTGGTTCTCTGCGCGCGGATCACGGGTGATCTGCCGGTGGTCGAGGTGCGCCACCGAGCGGAGGGGCGACTTTCCGACGTCGCGGACCGCTGTGCCCAGCTGCTGGCCGACATCCTCGACTACCCCGCTGCTCCCGTGTCACCTCTTCTCGACATGGCCGTAAATCCGCCGTCTCGACGGGACCGGTCCTGCGAAGACGAACCGGCCGAGCTGGACGAGACGGCACGCGCGCTGGCGGTCATCTGGGCTGAACTACTCGAGGTGCCGGTCGAGCCGGATGACGACTTCTTCGAGCTGGGTGGGCACTCGCTGCTCGCGCTGGAGTTGGTGTCGGAGATCCGGGACAGGATCACCGAGGGGGTGACGATGAACGACATTTTTGAGCATCCGACCCTGCTGGGCCAGGCGGCCCGGTTGAACGAACTGGCCGACTAATGCTTCTTTGATAGTGCTCCAGCCGGGGCGCTGACCTGGCTGAGCTGCGGATCGACGTGGTATGGGAACGAGGTCGGTCGCCGTCGATAGTGAACAGCTGTGGGACCTACCTCATGCGGCGTTGGTTCCCGGATACAGGGTAGACGTCCAGCGGTGGCGGATGCTCGGTGATGTCGAGGCCGTCTTGGTCATCGACGGGCCGAGTGCTCTGAAGAACGACCGGCACCCCGTCGGCCTGCAGCGGCAGTCTTGGGACACCGCTGGGGAAGATTGAGAACTGTCAGGTCGCTGTGTATGTCGTCTACGCCATCGATGCTGCTTACGCGATGCTCGACACCGTGCTCTACCTGTCCAAATTTGGTGCGCTGCCGAACGCCGCGCCGAGGCTGGAAGCAGGTGCGGTTCGCGACGAAGCCGCAGTGGCCGTCTCGGATGGTCGCCGCCGCGCTCACCACTGAGTTGTCGTGCCGATGGGTGGCCGTCGACGAGGCTTACGGCGACGACCCGCGACTAGGGAGCGTCTCTCGGATCAAGGCGGCTCGTTGACGAAGCGTGCCGGTTCGTCGATGGATCTCTGATGAGATGTGTGCGCGGCTGCAGCCGCATGTGCCGGACCGGTCGCCGCAGCGCGGCGGCCGGTGGGCCGATCACCGTGAAGTAATCGAAGCGATCGCGTGGAAGTACCGCACCGGGTCGCCGTGGCGCGACCTGCCCGCCGAGTTTGCTTCCTGGAAGGGTGTCTACTCGCGGTTCCGGCGGTGGACCCTCGACGGGACGTGGCAGCGGCTGCTGACCGCGGTGCAGGCCGACGCTGATGCCGCCGGTGAGCTCGACTGGCTGGTCACCGCAGTCGACTCCACGGTGGTCCGGGCCCATCAGCACGCCGCCGGAGTCCGGCCGGGAAAAGAACGCGGCGCCACGAGCCGGTCGACCACTGCCTCGGCCGGTCGCGAGGCGGCCTGACTGCCAAGATCCGCCTGGCAGCGGAGTCGCGCTGCCGGCCGATGAGCCTGCTCGTCACCGCTGGCCAAGTCGGCGACGCACCCCAGTTCGAAGCAGTCATGAACGCCATCGCAGTACCTTGCCGGGGACCCGGACGTCCACGGCAACGCCTGCGTGTGGGACGTAGGCAGTACCCGAGCCTTGTGCGGGACGCATGCCCCCTTGACGGGCCACTTGCATTTTGCAAGCATGGCCCGCATGAGCCTCTTCATCACCTGCCCGGTCGAGAGCGTCGAGCGCGCAACCGCCTTCTACACGGCCCTCGGCTGGACCCTTAACACCGAGATGTCCGACCACAATGTGTCGTGCTTTGCGATCGCGCCCGAGCAGTACGTCATGCTCGGCAGCCGCGAGATGTACGCGAGCGTCGGCGGAGTCGAAGAGCTAATCGGCGGACCTCAGACGCCCTCGAAGGTTACGGTCTCGTTCAACCTGGGCAGCCGCGAGGCGGTCGACGAGCTCGTTGACCGCGCCGGCGCCGCCGGCGGGCGGATCGGTGACACCGACGACTACCCCTTCATGTACCAGCGCCAATTCGACGACCCCGACGGCTACCACTACTCACCGTTCTGGATGAAGGCGGACGTCGATCCGACCGCGTGAGCGACCTCGCCGCAGCCCTCGACATCGTCGGAGCACGGTGGGCCCTGCTCATCGTGGAGCGGCTGCTCGACGGGCCACAACGCTACGGCGATCTGCAGCGCGACCTCGGCGTGCCGACGAACATGCTCGCGATACGCCTGCGCGAGCTCGAAGCGGCTGGCGTGCTGTTTCGCCTGCCCCTTCGGCACAACACCCGGGCCTATGCGCTGACCGATCGCGGGCTCGCCTTGCGCGAGGCGATCGTCGCACTCGGCAACTGGGGCAAGAGCGACGCCTAGTACTGCAACAGCAGTTGGTCAGGGGTAGCCGTGTCGTCGGTAGTGGCAGATTCGGGCTTGGTGTTGGCGTCGTCGGCGCCATCGGGACCAGGCCCAGACGCGTTCGGGTGGGTGAGTTGATCGCACTACGAGTGTGGTGAGTAGTCTTCGGATCTCCGGTACGGTGTAGCCGATCATCATGTCGTCGCCAGTGCTGGATCCCCGTCTGTGGAAAGGGATCGGGCCACGGACAGCCAGGCGTGGGCGGCCATCGCGAGGGCGATGTGGGCGTACCAGGCTCGCCAGTCGCGGACCTGGTATTCGTCGAGACCGGCTTCGTTCGTGGCCTGCTGGAAGCACTCCTCGATCGCCCACCGAGCCCTCGCGATCCGAGTGAGGTGAGCAGGCGGGTGCGGCGGGGTCCGTAGCAGACGTAGTAGGCGATCTCCCCGGTGGTCATACTGCGCCGGGCGAGCAGCCAGTTGCCCCCGGCCGGGTTGCCAGCAGATGCGCCCTGGCAGCCGCGCCCACCAGTACTCGCGCGGGCCGTGAGCGCCAGCGCCGGCGGACAGCCGGCACCACGCCCGGGCAGCCGGCTCACATCAGGTGATTACCGGCTTGGGCGCCCACCGCGCGGACGCCCTCGCCGCCGGTCTTCCTGCCATCTCGTGGCAGCGGGTATCCGCCGGTCAAGGTGCGCAAGGCTGCCGCACGACGAGCGGTCCTCTATCGCACTGCCACCCGCCGTCGCCGCTCGCGGCGGGCGTCGTTGGCTGCTGGTCCGCGGCAACCGCCGCACTGGCTACCGCTGCTGGGCACTCGGCTGCTCGAGGGGCGGCCGGAGCAGCGTCCTGGAACGCCGCTCCGGCCGTTTCGAGCAATGAGGAACTCCGTTGCCCGGGAAGGGGGGTACGGCGCCTGCGGTTAGCGATTTCAGAGCCCCAGTTCGCGGGCGAGGGTCGTCCGATCGACCTTGCCGGCCGGAGTGCGTGGCAGTGCCGGGCGAGTGACGGTCCGTCGCGGAATCATGACGGTGGGTAGACGGGATGCCAGCCAGGCGCGGAGCCGGGCGACAGGTGAGGTGGTGACCACTACCGCCACGAGGTGCGCGCGGATTGGATCGTCGCCCCTGGCGAGGAGGACCACCGCCTCGGACACCTCGGAGTGCGACTCCAGCGCGGCCTCGACCTCGCCGAGCTCGATGCGGTGGCCACGCAGCTTTACCTGTCCGTCGCGTCGACCCAGGAACTCCAGGCCACCGTCCGCGGCCCAACGTCCGAAGTCGCCGGTGCGGTAGTGGTTAGTGGGTAGGCCGGGCAGCGCGTCAAAGCTAGCGGCCGTGAGGTCGGGGCGATTGAGATAGCCGGTGGCGATTCCGTTCCCGGACAGGACGATCTCGCCGGTGACTCCTGCCGCGACCGGGAGTACAGCTCCGTTCGGATCGACGAGGTGCAGGTCGGAGCCGGGCAGCGCGGGACCGAGTCGAATTCGGTTCGGGTCGCTGACTCGGTCCGCGGTCGCCCAGATCGTCGCCTCCGTCGGGCCGTAGACGTTCCACAACTCCTCGCAGCGGCTCAGCAGGTCGCGGGCGAGCGCCGGCGTCATGGCCTCGCCCCCGCACCACAGTCGACGGGCGCCCGTTCCCAACCAGCCCCCTGCGATCGCAAACTTCCAAAAGCTCGGCGTCGCCTGGGTGACATCGGGGCGGTGCCGCTCCAGGTCCGCGGCGAAGGCGTCCGGCTGCTGCCGCGCCTCAGCTGAGGCGGCGATCACCGTGCCTCCCACGGTAAGTGGCAGCAGGAGTTCCGCGAGGCAGATGTCGAAGGTGAACGCCGTCAACGCCAGCATCGACTCGCCCTCTCGCAGCCCGGGAACCTGGCTGAGGCCATCGAGCCGATCGAGCAATGCCCCCTGCGACACGATGACCGCCTTCGGTTGCCCCGTCGAGCCGGAGGTGTACATGAGGTACGCCGAGCCGGCCGGCACGCTGCCCTGGGCCTTGCCCTCCGCGACTGGTGCGACCTTCAGCGCGCCCGTCTCGGGGTCCTCGGTCAAGAGCGCCACCGCGCCGGAGTCGTCGAGGACGAAACCAAACCGGGTGGCCGACTCGTCGGCTGCGAGCGGGAGCAGGGTAGTGCCGGCGGCGCTGGCCCCTAGTAGCCCAAGCACAGCGCCGTGGACCGTGCAGACCACCGAGCACACCACGTTCCCCTCGACGGCGACGCCGGCTAGCGAGCCGGCCAGTTCCTCCGCCTCCGCCGCCAGCTCCGCATACGTCCAGGTACGGTCGGACTGCCACAGGGCCGGCGCGTCCGGCCGGAGCGCGACCTGGTGTCGAAATCGGTGCCACACTGACATCATGTCTGTCCTCCTTGCCCTGTCGCCGGTGGGCGACTCGCTGTCAGTCCGTCCGGCGTAGATCGAGCTCCAGAGGTAAGCCCTGCCAACAGGTGTGCCGGTCGAAGAAGGCCAGGGCCAGGTCGTTGCGGCCTGTCGCGGTGGCGCGAACCACGATCCGTCCTGTCCCGGCGGCCCCCGCGCGAGCCGCTACTTCGTCGAGCATGGCGGTCTCGACGCCCCGGCCCAGCGCCGGACAGGTGACGAGGAAGGCCTCGACGACGCAGGCCCCCGGTTCGTGGGACAACAGCAGGGCCGCGCACAGGCCGTAGTCGCCGAGGCGGTCACGGACCTCGAAAAGCCGTACGACGCAGTCAGGGTCGACCAGTGCTGCGGAGAGCCGATCGGAAGCCAGTTCACCGAGCGTGAAGTCGGCGGTGCGCGCGAGCAGGTCGGCTAGGACGGGCAGGTCTGCCATAGCCGCCGCTCTGCCGGTCAACCGCACGTCGAGCGAGGCGACGTACTGCGCAACGTCCGTAGGCCGGCCCTCGGTGGCTGGGCTGGGACGAGGTGTCCGGGCCCAGTGCCCACCGGGCCGCCGACCGGCTGCCCAGTGTTCCGGCCTCGGCCCCGGAGGCCCGGGCGTCTCCAGCCGTCCCGCTGGTCCGGCCGTCATCACCAGCATGCTCTCGGCTTGTGCCCCGTGGGAGGCGACGAAGCGTCGGACCTGGTCGTCCAGGGGAGCGTCGTTGGTCCACCAGATCGTCGGGGGACGGCCCAGTCCGCCCGGCGGATCCGTGCCGGCTAGGGTCGGGTCGGCCCGGACGACGACGGGGGTATCGGTGGGCAGCCGTTCGATGGCACCTAGCTGGGCGGCGCTCAACGGTTCCGGGCCGTCCGCGACAACGACCACGCCGCTCACCGGTCCTGTGTGTCGATAGGCCAGCATGGCGGCGATCTCCTCACCGATCGCGGCGAACACCGGCTCGCGGTAGGGGATCCGGGCGAGCTGGTAGAGGTCCAAGTGCAGCGCGGCGGAGCCGCCGCAGCCCGAGATGATCGGATCGAGGTCCACGACTTCCGTGGCGGGCTGGCCGGCGAGCCGTTCGAGCGCCGTTTCCCGGAGCCGGGTGACGGCGGGATCCGGTGGGTCCGCTCGCGGCGGTAGCAGCATGACGAGACAGGCGTCCCATCGTCGAGCCGCCGCGAGTGCCGCGTCGAGCACTGTGCTGAACTCGTCCGCGACTGTGGGGTGCACGGCGCCACCATCAGCTCCGGCCGGGCCAAGTTCCTCCGGTCGGGCCGCCACCACCAGCACGTGCGGGTCCGACCTGCCGGCTGTGCCCTGGTCGTTCAGGCACTCCTGGACAATCTGGTTGTAGGGCGACACGGTGATGCGCGCGGCCAGACCGCTGTCGTGTAGCGCGACGCCCAGGTATGGAACGAGGGGATCCAGGGTGTAGCTGGCCAGCAGGCTGATGCGTAGCTCCGGCCCGTGTTCCTCGGCCAGGATCCGGCGCCAGCGCAGGCGGCGCTCCAGCAGGCTCTCCACCACCTCCGTCACGGCGTCGCCGCCGAGACCCGCGCGGGATCCTCGATCCGGGTCTTGAGGTGCCGCAGGAACGCCGCCGCCTCACGGCCGTTGACCATTCGGTGGTCGTAGCTAAGCCCCAGGTGCAGGTAGGGCCGTGACGTCACGCTGCCGTCGTCGCACAGCACCAATTCGGAGAGGGCGGCGCCGACGGACACCATGCACGCGTGTTGCGGAAAGACGATCGGTTGGGCGAAGACCACGTCGGGGTCGTTGTGCAGCGACACGGCGATGTCTCCGCCGTCATTGAGATCCTGGGCACGGAATGACCGGCGTAGCGCCTTGCGTCGGAAGTCCATGAGGATCTCGGCAATCTCCGGCAGGGTCCGCTCGGCGGCCTTCTCGACGACCGGGACGAAGAGCCCGTTGCCCATGTCGATCGTGACGCCAACGGCGATGTTCGCTGTCGGATCCCGGTCCCGTCCAAAAGCTATGTAGAAGCGGGGGAACTTGGCAGCTGCCTGACCCACGGCGGCCACGACGAGTTCGGGAATCCCGACTACCGTCCGGTCCTGCTCGGCGATTGACTGTTGCAGCCGCTGTGCTGCGGCCAGTTCCACCCGGACAAGGGTGAATGCTGCCGGGATCTCCCGGTGGGACCTGGTCACGGTGTCGATTACGGCCTGTTGGTGCCGGTCGTCGTCGCCGGCCTCGCCCGGCCCGGTGGCCGTTGCCGGGGTGTCCGACGCGTGGATGAGGGCACGGACATCCTCGGCGCGTACCATCCGGCGTCCGAGGGCGGCCAGGCGCTCGTCGCTGATCCCGTGTCGCTCGACCAGATCCCGGGCTGCGTTCGTCAGCAGGTAGGAACGCGTCGGCGGCGCCGGGTCGTCGGTTTCGCGGTGAACCCTCGCCTCCTCCGCCGACCGGAAATGGTGGGCGATGACGGCGCCGACCGCGTAGTCGCGGCCAGCCTCGGCGGCGTGCCGGAGGTGTCCGTCCGCCGGCATCTCGAGTTCCTCGGTGGCCTTTGACGTCTCGACGACGACGAAGGGCTCACCCGCCGCCACCTGCGCGCCGTCCTCTTGTAGCCATTCGACCAGGTTGTATGTCACGTCGTTGGAGTTGAGCCGGGGAATGCGAATCTCAGTCATCGAGGCCTCCGGTCAGAGCTCGGAAGATGTCGTCGGACCGCACCAGGACCTGTGACTCCAGGTGCGCCGCAGCGGGGATGACGCTGTCGAGGGAGTGCACCAGCGTGATCGGCGCTCGTAGCCGGCCCCAGAGCGCGCGGTAGAGCCCGTTGGCCATCTCACTGCCCCAGGTGCCGCCCGCAGTGCTCTCCTCCACGAAGCAGATCAGGCGCGTCTGGGCCAACAGTTCGTGAGCGGCGCCCAGATCGAGTGGGTATAGCTGCGCCGGCACGATGATGTCGCAGACCTGCTCGGTCTCCAGTAGCAGTCGGCGGGCCGCCGACAGCGCCCGGTCGAGCATCCCGCCGGGGGCGATGATGACGGCGTCCGGCTCGCCCGCACCCTCTACGCGCACGTGGGCAAGGTTGCGGGCACCGTCGAGGAAGCGTACCGAGAATAGGTCGTCGACTTGGGTCTCGGTGATCGTGGCGGACGGATAGAGGGTTTTGTCCTCGACCAGCAGGGCGGGGGCGCCGGTGGCGAACATCCGGGCGAGGGTCTCCGCCGCAGGGTGCAGTGGAGACAGCTCGTGAATGCTGAGGTTCGGCACCCCGATGAAGTGCTTTTGCGGGGACTGGCTGTGCGTCGGCCCGTAGCCCCGCCGGCCGCCGGCCGGACAGCGGACCACCATGCGCATCGGCAGTACCTCTCCGTACATGGTGACCGACTTGCTGGCGAAGTTGACGATCTGGTCGAACGCGAGACCGAGGAAGTCGGCGAACATCATCTCGACGACTACGCTGTTGCCGCACAGGGCCAGTCCGCCCGCGATTCCCGCGATCCCCGCCTCGCTGATCGGGGTGGTGAGGACCCGTTCCGGGAAGGCGCTGGTGAGTCCCTTGGTGATCTTGAAGGCGCCGCCGTATGGATCGGCGATGTCCTCGCCGAGGACCCAGGCGTTGGGATTCTGGGTCAGCAGCGCGTGCAATGCCTGGTTCAGGTCCTCGGCGACTCTCATGCCGTCCCTCCGGCCGTCCACCGGCTCAGCGGTCTGGACTTGACGTCCTCGGTGAGCCGCACGACGCGGTTCCGCTGCACAGCGTCGATCCGGTCGAACTGCTCCGGGTACACCTGCCGGTAGATCGTCGCCCAGTCTGCGGCGGCCACTGCGGCGATCTCCTCGGCCGTACGCGTGTCGTCGCCCTTGCTGTGCGGGCCGAGTCGGTTGGTCACGAACTCGATCACTGTCGGGATGCCGCGCCGAGCGGCGGCGAACAACGGGGCGACGTCGGCGCGTATCCGCGCCGTGTCCCGGTCCGAGACGAGGTGATGGCGTATGCCGAACCCCCGCACCCGCCCGGCGATGCTGCCGGCCAGCTGACGCACGGTCGGCGTGGACTGCGCCATGCCGTTGTTCTCGACGATAATGACTAGGGGAAGCTCCCAGAGCCGGGCGAGATTGAGCCCCTCGTACACCGCTCCCTCGCCCCAGGTGCCGTCGCCGATGAACGCGACCGCTGCGGTGCCGGTCCGGCTTCGTAGCAGGTGCAGTGCGACACCGGCCGCCACGGGCACGCTCTGTCCCTGCACGCCGGTGGAGAGATAACGCTCCCGCCGGAGGTGCTGGCTGCCGCCCACCCCCGCGCAGATCCCGCCGTCGCGTCCCAGGATCTCCGCGAGCAATCCTTCCGGGTCGTCGTGGAGCGCGAGGTAGTGACCGTGTCCGCGGTGGTTGCTGAAGACATGGTCGTTGGCTATCAACGGGGCCAGCGCCACCGGGATGTACTCCTGTCCGAGACAGGTGTGGGTGGTCCCGGCGATGCTGCCCGCGGCGAACAAACGCAACAGCGTCTCCTCGAACCGCCTGATCAACAGCAGCCGGCCGAGGTCTGCGTCACTGAGCCGTGGGGGAGCCGGTTCGGTGGCCACGCCGGCGTCACCGCCCTGCATGCTTGTCCGCCACCATGCGTCGGAGGTCGTCGAGCGTGTTGACGCTGGCCATCTCCTGCGCCGTGAACGAAACGCCATACTGCTCCTCGACGCTGACGATCAGCTGCACGTGTCGCATGCTGCTCCACGCCGCGTTTCCGGTGCGGCTGAGCTCGGCGGTCAGTTCCGAGGGCGGCAGTTCCAGCACGGCAACCACCAGATCGTCCAAGGTGTGCATGTCGCAGTCTCCAGGTGTGGCAGAGGTGTGGTCTCATTTGGCCCGGTAGGCGAGGTGGTGCTCGCGTCGCCAGCGCTGCACTACGCGGTGCAGCTCGGCGAGGTCGGTGGGTGTGGTCGTCGGCCCGGGCAGAAGCTCTGGTGGCAGAGCGAGCCCGTCCGTGCGTACCGGTCCTTTGGGAAGCAGGTGGCCGCCGTCGAACACCCACAGGTGGTCGACCGCGTCGGGCACCTGGGCGGGATCGCCGTTGAGGGAGACGGTCGCGAGCCCGGGGACTGCCGCCGCGGCTTCGGCGCACAGCGCGGGGTTCGCGTCGAGCAGCACCGCGTCGCCGGGATCGACGGCGCCGCGGTCAACCAGGCGTCTGATCGCCGCCGCCGGTTGTTCGTTCGGTGGATCCGAGGATCCGCCGAGGCAGCGTAGGGCGTCCCGGTGCCGGAGCAGTCGCAACTCGGGCCCGCTCTCGATAAGTGGCTCGGTACCCAGACCAGGCCGGACCGCCAGCAGACCGAGTCGGCGGGACTGGCCGACCAGGATGGGCAGCTGGCGGCGCCAGGCCAGGTCGACCGGTCGGCCGGCCGTGGGTGGGTACAGGCTGCGTAGCGGATCGAGGAGCAGGTGACGTCGGGTGCGGGTGGACAGGGCCAGGACGGCGCGGACGACGACGGTGGCCAGCGCGGTGAAGAACGCCGGCTGGTAGGGCATGTGCGCGAGATCGTCCGCACGCTGGTCGTTCGTCGTTGTCGGCCGGTACCGGGCGGCGAGCCCGGCGACGTGACCGACGTGGAGCCGGTCGAGTGTCGAGGCGATGGTGTCGAGCTGCGCGTTGAGGTAGGCCAACGTGCCGGCCCTGTCCGGTTTCGCCCAGGTTGCCGACGGTGGGCAGACCAGTATGAGCACTGGGCCGCTCAGGTTGGGGGCGGCCAGCGCCAGCACGTCGGCGAACTCGGCGAGTCGCCGTTCCATGACCACTCCGGCGCGCATCGGATCTGGGCGTTGAGGCAGGTAGCGCAGCCAGTCCTCCCACCGCAGCAGCACCACGGTGGCGGCGAACGGATCGGGACCGTCCTGTCCGGTCAGGCCGAGCAATGGCTGGATGAGCTGTCCGTACGGGGCGATCGTTGGGGCTGGCGCCAGGGCCAGCCGAGACCACCAGTAGCTCAGCACGGGTTCCATCGGGGTGGCTGTGAACGACGCGAGCAGCCGCACCGCCAACCGATCCTGGTCAGCCATCATCGCCTGCTTCCGCCCTCGCCGCCATCGTCTCCGTCTGCGGTGCTTCCGCCAGCGGTCCAGGCCGGGCGGGCGGCAGCAGGGCGGCGAGCACCATGCCTCCCGTGAGGACGCCGATGACTGGCCAGAGCCGATCCCACCGGTCGACCAGCACCCCGGCCAGGAGTGCGGAGACGATCGCGGGCAGGGTTTGCGCGACGAAGGTGGAGGCACTGCTGAGCGTCGAACCGGTCGTCGTGTAAACGTAAACTGCAAGGGTGACGATCATCAGGCAAGTGCCCAGGTTCCACCGCAGGGTGCTGGTCCAGAGCAGGCCGATACGCCGGTTACCTGCAACGATCATCGGTTACCCGGCTTCTCCGCCGAGGTGGCCGCCAGCAGGGCGTCGACCTCGGCATCAGTGAGGCTGTCCAACCGGTCGAGCAGGCTCGACAACCTGTCCTCCGCGGGCGTGGTCGTGAGCAACGCGGAGTAGTCGACCTTGCCGTTGCGGGTGTGCGGCAACGAGGCGACCACGGAGATCCGGCTCGGCACCATGTGCTCGGGAAGTTGGGCCCGCAGGTCCGTGCGGACACGTTCCGCGAAGTCGTGGTCTGTCGGCCCTGCCGGCACCAGCCAGGCGGCCAGCCTCGCTCGGGGGCCCTGCGTGTCCACCAACGCCACTGCCGCCAGGATGTCCGCCCGGCGGCTGAGTGCCGCCTCGACCTCTCCGAGTTCGATCCGGAAGCCGCGAATCTTGACCTGATTGTCGGTCCGCCCGACGAAGATCAGCGCGCCGTCGCCACGGCGGCGCACCAGGTCCCCGGTGCGGTACATCCGGCCGCCGGGTACCGGTGACCAGCAGTCCGGGAGGAAGTGCGTGGCGGTCAGGTCGGACCGGCCGCGGTAGCCGCGCCCCACGGCGACGCCGCCGACGTAGACCTCCCCGACCGCGCCCAGCGGGACCGGCCGGAGTTCGTCGTCGAGCACGTAGAGCCGCACGCCGCCGAACGGCAGGCCGACCGGCGTGGGCCCGACCTGGTCCGGTGGACACTCGCCCCAAGTCTGCACGATCGTGCCCTCGGTCGGACCGTACGCCGCGAAGAACCGTACCCTGGCTGCCCACCGGTCGCGCAGGTCCCGGCTCACCCGATCGCCGCCGGTCAGCACCAGCCGAACGGACGGCACTGCCGCCGGGTCGAGGATGGCGAGCACCGCCGGTGGCAGGAAGACGACCTCCGCGCCGGAGCGTTTGATCAACTCCTCGAGGGAGGCGGTCGACTCGGCCAGCACCGCCGGTCCGAGGCAGAGGACACCGCCGGTGCAGAGCGCCATGAACGTCTCCCACACCGAGGCGTCGAAACTCAACGACACGAACTGGAGCACCCGCGTCCCCGGCTTGAGGTCGAACGACTCACGGGATCGTTCGATCACGTTGACCAGCCCGTCGTGGGTGAGCGCCACCCCCTTGGGAGCACCGGTCGAACCTGACGTGTAGATGACGTACGCCAGGCTGCGCGGGTCCACCTGCCGAGGTGCGAGGCGCGGGCCTCCACCACCGTCGAGAGTGACCAGCCGTGCCGGCGTACCGTGTAGCGCCGGATCGTCCGGCTGTTCGGTGACGATCAGGGACAGGGCTGCGTCATCGATCATGTAGCGCAGCCGTTCGGCCGGGTAGGCCGGATCCAACGGGAGGAAGGCGGCGCCGGCCATCAGCACCCCGAGGACCGCCGCGACCTGTTCGGGCGAGCGGGTGAGGTGCAGTCCAACCACCGTCTCCGGCCCGGCGCCGAGCTTGGCCAGCCGGCCTGCCACGTGCATGGCGCCGTCGTGCAGTTCGCGGTACGTGGTTAGGCATCCATCGGACCAAATGGCAGGGGCGTCGGGCCGATCCCGGACGTGGCTCAGGAAGGAGGTGACGACGGAGTCGGGCGTGGGCCCCGCCGGGGGTGTCAGCTCGTCGATCAGGCCCGCCTGCTCATGCGGACTGAACATGGTCAGCTCGCGGAGCGGATGATCGGTCTCCGCGCGCACCAGCGCCTCGAGTACACGCAGGAAGTGGTCCCTCATCCGGGTCACGCTGTCCTCGTCGAACAGGTCGGTGGCGTATTCGACGTAGCCTGTCAAGCCGTCGCCGAAGTCCTCTAGGTACCAGCTCTGGTCGTACTTTGACGTGCCGGTGCCCAGGTCCTGCCGCTCCACCCGGAGGCCGGGCAGGCGCAGGGGAGCGACACCGTTGCCGAGTTGAACCAGGGCGACCTGGAACAGCGGCTGATGCGTGGCGGACCGTTCGGCGTCCACTGCGGCGGCGATGTCGTCGAGGGGTACCCAGGAGAGCTCTGTCGAGGTCGCCAGCCCTGAGGTGATCCGCGAGAGGGCCACCGCCACGTCGGGCTGGCCACGAAGATCGAGACGGACCGGTACCACGTTGGACAGGTAGCCGACTGCTTCAAGGGCCCGTGGGTGGTGGCGGTTCGCGGTGGGGACGCCAATCACCAGGTCGTCGCGGCTGGTGTAGCGCTCCAGCAGCACCCCGAGCGCCAACGCCAGCAGGGCGAACGGTGTGGTGCCCCAGGTGGCCGCCCGTGCTCGCAGACCTTCGTGGAGGTTGGCCGGCACCCGTAACGGAACCCGGGTGCCGAGCATCGACCGGGCCGGCGGGCGTGACCGGTCGAGGGGCAGGTCGAGCAGGGTGGGCACCCCGGCCAGCAGGTCCCCCCAGCGTCGCAGAGCCTCCTCGCGGGGGACCGTCCGGCGGCCCTCGTCCCACGACAGTAGCTCCCGCTGGCCGGGGCCAGCGGTCGGCGGCTCGGCTCCTTCCGCCGCGTAGTGCCGGCAGAGGTCGGAGAGGAGGATGTTCAGCGCCCATCCGTCGCACACGGCGTGATGGACGACGACGAGGAGGGCGTGCCGATCGGCGGCTACCGGGAGCAGGCACACCCGTACGGGGGAGCGGGTCAGGTCCAGCGGCTGGGCGGCGATCTCTTGGAGCAGGCTCGCCGCCAGGTCGAGCCGGGTCGCCGGCAGTTCCTCGATGATGACGGTCGCCGAGTCGGCGGGGCGCGTGGTCAGCAGGACCGTGCCGTCCGGCCCGGTCGAGAAAGCGGTGCGTAGTGCATCGTGCCGGTGTACGAGCAGGTTGAGCGCTCGCTGGAGCCGGCGCCGGTCGAGCTGACCGGTCAACCACAGGGCCACGGGGACGTTGTAGGCCGGGAGCTCCGGGCGGGCTTGGGAAAGCGAGAACAGGGCCGCCTGCCGGGGACTGGCGGGCACGGACGCGGCTTCGTCGTTCGGGACAGGCGCACCCCCCGGGGCCGCCGCCACCCCGGCGGGACCGGAGCGGGCCGCGGCCACCGCCGCGACGAGTTCACTCACGGTGGTCTCGGTCCGCAGCGTCTGCATCGGCAGTTCCACGCCGAGTTCCGACCAGCACAGGGAGAGTACCTGGACCGCCTGGATGGAGTCTCCGCCCAGCTCGCTGAACCGGTCGCTCGGGTCGACCGGTCCACATCCCACCACGGCGTCGATGATTCCGGCGACCTGCTCGGGGAGTGACTGGTCAGGCATGTCCGGGCCTCTCATCGGTCGGGCGGCGGCAGAGCAGCACACAGGAGATGGTTAGGTTCTGGCTGCGTGCCTGTTGAACGGTCTTGCCCGTCATCGGGAACTCGTGGCTCTGCTCAATGGTGAGACCGACGTCGGTCACGAGGCTGCGCAGAGCCTCCGGCGACCTCCACAGGGCGAGGTGGTCCGGAGCGGGACTGTTGACGGGAATGTTGAGGAAGAGCAGCCCGCCGGGCCGGGTCAGGGCCGTCAGGCGGCGCAGGGCCTCGGTCGGGTGCTCGAGGTGCTCGACCAGCTCGCTGGCGACCACCGCGTCGAACATCTGGTCGGTGGGGGCCGTGAGCAGGTCTTGTCGCCTGAGGTCCACGTTCCGCGTTCTCATCGCCGTCAGCGCGCCGCGCGTCGCCTCTAGGCTGGTGTCGCTGACGTCCCATCCGGTGATCCGCGCCTCGGTGAGCCGTTCCGCGGCGAGCGCCAGGAGCAGGCCGTGGCCCGGTCCCACCTCCAGCAGGGTCGCGTCGCGGGGTAGTCGGCTGAGGAAGGATTCGTGATACGCCTGCATTGCCCGGCAGTGGTTGGCCCAGAGCAGTTGGGACAACAGCAGTCCGTGGGCGTACCGGCGCATGTAGTCCGGGTTGTCGTAGACGAGCTGTCGCACCTCTTCAAACGAGGTGTGTCGGTAGCGGCCGTGCCGGCGGAAGTGGTATTCCTCCTCCAGCATCACTCCGCAGGTCCACCGGTAGTCGTCGACCACCTTCGCAAGGTCGTGACCGCAGATCCGCAGGATTCGCTCGGCGAGCAGCTCCGCTGTCGCCGCGTTGTCCGCCCCGGCCTCGCCGAAGCGCTGCCGGAGGTACGGCTCGTGCTCCGGCCACCGCCGGACCACCGCCTGGCACAGCGTGCCGAGTGCGGAGGCGGAGGGCATGGGGTGCAGAGCCATCCGGCTCATGCGCCGTCCCCACGCAGTTGTCGGCGTACGGCGCTGAGCTGCTGGGGCGCGAGACGCGACAAAGGGAATTCACTGGGATTCGGGGTGGGTTGGGACAGCTCCGTGACGAGTTCCGTCACGGCGGCGAGTTGAGCGTCCACCAGCCCACGAATAGTCGCCTCCTCGAACGCGAGCCGGTTGTAGCGCCACTCGACCATCAACCGGTCGACCGATACGGTGGCGACGATCTCTAGCGCGTACCGTCGCGTGGCCCGGTCGCTCTGCAACACCGTCGGTACCTCCACGGGCACGCCGAACACGCTGTTCGCCCCGACGGGCTGGTCGAACCGTCCGAGGTAGTTGAAGCTCATCTGGGACTGGGGGAGGGCGGCGAGCCCGCCGTCACCGGCCGGCGTCAGGTAGCGCAGCAGGCCGTACCCGATGCCCCGGTCGGGGATCGTGTCGAGGTGACGGCGGACCCGGTCAAGCACGGCCACGGCTGGCCCGTGCAGTTCGAGGCGGACGGGGTAGATGCTGGTGAACCAGCCCACGGTCCGGCTTACGTCGGACGTGTCGTCGATGGGTTCCCGGCCATGCCCTTCGAGGTCGATTTGGAGCTCGCGCCGACCGGTTCGGCCCGCCCACGCGATCAGGAGGGAGGCGAGCAGGACGTGCTGCGCCTGGACTCCGCTGATCCTGGGCACCTGCTGCACCAGGCGGTTAGTGCATTCGGCGTCGAGCGATGCGGTGATGCTTGCGCAGGTCGCCATGGTGTCTGTCGCCCCGGCGTGGTCCGTCGGCAAGGCCGCCGCCTCCGCCGCGGGGACGGACCGCCAGTAGTTGAGCTGATCGGTGATGTACGGCGACGCTGCGTAGCGGTGCAGGGAGGTAGCCCAGGACCTCATTGAGGCCGTCTTCGGCGGCAGCTTGGGTACGTCCCCAGCAGCCCGGGCACAGTACGCGGTCTGTAGGTCCTCGATCAGGATACGGAGTGACACCCCGTCGACCACGAGGTGGTGGACGGCGAGCAGAAGGCGCGGGGGACCGTCGCAGCCTCGAATGAGCGCCGCCGCCACCAGGCGTCCGTCGGTCAGGTCGATGCAGCGCTGGGCATGCGCGATGGCGTCTTCCAGCGAGCCGTTGTCGACGACGATCACCTCGGCTGTCGGTGCCTCGGCGGGCACCTTCTGCGTCCAGCGCCCGTCCTGGCAGGCGAAGCGGCTGCGCAGCGCATCGTGATGGTCGAGCACGTCCCGCAGGGCATGACGGAGGATGTCGGTGTCGACGTCGCGGTGAACCTCGACGACGACGGCCTGGTCCCAGTAGTGGGAGTCCGGTATCTCCTGCTCGAAGAACCAACGCTGGACCGGGGTCAGCGGGACCGGACCCGTCGCGACGTCATGGATGTTCGGGTTCGCGGCGGCCGAGGTGGCGCTTCTGGCCAGCGTTTGTAGGTCTGCGGCTTCGATGACCTGGCGGGAGGTGAGCCGCAGACCCCTGCTGTTGGCCCGGGCGACGACCTGCAGGCTGGTGATGGAGTCGCCGCCTAGTTGCAGGAAGTTGTCGGTCGGCCGGATCCGGTCGGTGCGTAGCACTTCGCGCCAGATTTCGACCAGCAGCCGCTCCTCGACGCTAACCGGGGTCGTGGCTTGGTCGTCGTCGCCCGACCACTGCGCTAGCAGCTTCCGCCTGGCCGCAGACAGCTCGGTGATCCGTTCGGCGTTGTCCGGGCGGGTCATACGGCGTTCCCTTCGCTAGGGGTGGGGATGTCACGCTGGTCCGCGGGCCGTTCCCAGAGCCAGCCGTCGCTCCAGACGTAGCGGCTACGCCCCCAGCGCAGCGCGGACGGCACGTCGGGGAAGAAGCCGCTGCCGTGCAGGTTCGCGCTGGTGTTGCAGAGCACGGGCACGCCGCTGAGGCGGTGGTAGGCGGACAGGAGCGCGCCGAGCACGGGGTTCGTTGCCGGGTCGACGGTCTGAAGCCGAGCCGAGTTGTCCAGGTGCAGCACCGCCGGGATCCGGTCTATCCAGGCCGGTCGGACGCGGTGGTCGAACAGCATGAACGGGTCCGGCGTGCCCGGGTCAAACACCTCAGGAGCCTGGTCGACGAGACAGATCGGTGACACGGGGCGGTACGCCTCGCGGCCCTTTATATGGTTGAGCCGGTCCTTCATTCCCGGCTGCGTCGCCGGCGCGACGATGCTCCGGTTACCCAACGCTCTCGGACCCAGCTCCGCCGCCCCGTGTAGCGCCACCACCGGTTCGCCGGTGAGGTGTAGGAGCGCGGCCAGCCCCTCGACGTCCAGAGGTCGGCGGGTGTAGCCGTAGCCGTCGCCGTCGTATTTGCCGTAGGCCAGGGCTGGACCAGAGTAGACCGACCAGGCCAGGTCGGGCGTGCCGGTTGACCTGGTCCACTCCGCGCACGCCGCGCCGATCGCCGAGCCGGAGTCGTTGGGGAAAGGCGGGATGTAGACCTCGTCGAACACTCCGCTGGCCCGGATCCGCGAGTTCCATTTGATGTTCAGCGCACACCCTCCGGCGAAACAGAGGCTGGCCGGGCTGTTCGGCAGCAGGGCGCGCATCTCGCGGAGGCTCTCGACGAGCCGTTCGCCGAGCCAGTGCTGCATGCTCGCGAGCGCGTCTTCCGGCCGGACCGTCATTCGTGCTGTGCGACTGAGGAAGCTGCGGGAGAAAGTCGTCGCGAAGTCCAGTGAGATGTCGAGCTCATCGCGGTAGATCTCGTCGAACACCCGGCAGAGATCGGGGCGGACGACACCCTTGGCGACGTAGGCCATCACCTTGCCGGGCACGGAGAGCTGCTGGTACGGAAGCTGGTCGGTGGGGACGCCGAGATCTTCTGGTCGGAACGGCGCGAAGTGCATCGCGAATGTGGCGTAGACGTTGCCGATGAGGCCGAAGATGGGCCCGAGGTTCTCCACCGCTCCGTGCGGGCGCACGAGGTATCCCCGGGGGAGTACACCACCGTCCCAGACCACCACGAAGGCCGGCTCGCGCCGCGCCGCGAACGGGCTCGTGCAGTAGGCGGACATGATGTGTCCGGTGGTGTGGTGGTAGCTGTGGTAGGGATATTCCTTGGCCCCGACGCGGAGCCCCTCGAAGCGGTATACAGCCAGGCTGTCGTCCTGGAGGTTGTCCTCGCGGTACGGGGCCACGGTCAGCGTCAGCGGGCTCTCATCGGCTTGGGTGACGACCTCGGAGGGACCGCCGTAGCCCCAGCCGTCCACAACAAAGGTGTCGACGTCGGTGGGGCTCAGGCCGTGTCCGGCCAGCACCCGCGCGATGAGGGCGGTGTCGGTCAGATCGGTGTAGCGGGACCGGTTGTCCAGCTTCTCAATCTCTACTGAGGTGATCAGTCGACCATTTTCGATGAGAGCGACGCTCCCGTCGTGGGTGACCTTAACGCCGCAGATCAGCATTCTCCTGGCCCCATTCGGATTTCCGGCTCCGCTGGTGCGGAGGCTCTCAGCAGGTCGGCGACCGTGGTGCGGGGACCGCGGCGCAGCACCCGGGCGGGAGTCGTCGACCGCTGCAGGTGCGCGGCCAGTTCGACTGGGGTCGGGTGGGCGAACATGTCCGGCACGGCTACTGGCCGACCGAGCAGGGCGCTCAACCGCCGGGTGATCCGGACCGCGATCATGCTGTCGCCGCCCAAGGCGAAGTAGTCCTCCGTGCCGTCGAGTGGGCCGGTGGCAAGTTCTTCCTTCCACACCGCCGCGATCGCCGTCGTCAGGTCCGGATCGTGCTCCCCGGAGCGGACAGAGGGGTTCGTGCCCCTCGGGGGACTGGGCAGTGCGGCGTGGTCTAGCTTTCCGTTGGCGTTAGTGGGAAGACGGTCGAGTCGGACGATGATCTCGGGCACCATGTGCCGGGGCAGCCGCTCGCGCAGGTACGCGTGGGTTGTGTCGTTGGCTGCGCCCTCGATGTAGGCGATCAGCCTGCTCGTCTGTGCCGTCCGGACCACGACGGCCGCCTGTCGTACCCCCGGTGAGGCAGCCAGCACGGCCTCCACCTCTCCCAGTTCCACCCGGCGTCCGAAGATCTTGACCTGCCGGTCGAGACGTCCGCGGAACTCGAGCTGACCGGAGGCCGTCCAGCGACACAGGTCGCCGGTGCGGTAGAGGCGGGCGCCCGGACGGGTGCTGAACGGGTCCGGCGGGAACCGGTCCGCCGTCGGACCGGGCGCGTCGAGGTAGCCGTGACTCACCCCGACCCCGCCGATAACGAGTTCACCCCACGCTCCGACCGGCACCCGGCGCAGATCTGCGGTCACCACATGGACACTGGTGTTGTCGATCGGTCGGCCGATTGGTGCTCGATCCCAGGTGGCCGATTCCGGGTTGGACTCCGTGTCTTCCCAGACGGTCGAACCCACCACCGTCTCCGTGGGCCCGTATTCGTTGATGATGCGGCTGCCGGGAAAGAGACGGCGCAGTTCGGCCACCTGGTCGAGCAGGAGCGACTCCCCGCCGACCACGATCACCCCCGGCCCCGCGTCGCCGCGGGCCTGACCGGCGAGGATCCGCCAGTGCGTCGGCGTGGCCTTCACCAACTGGTCGTGGCCCATCTGTCTCGCGACTTCCGCGTGCCGGTGCGGACCGTCGGCCACCGTGCGCACCGCCGCTCCCACGACCAGCGGTCCCAACAGACTCGTGATTGCGAGGTCGTAGGCAATCGGGGTGTGTAGTGGAACGCGCTGTCCCGCCGCAAGGCCGTAGTGACGGGTCGCCCAGCTCAGGTAGTTCGTCAGCCCTTGTTGGGTAGTCATTACCCCCTTCGGCGGGCCGGTCGATCCCGACGTGAATGTCACGTAGGCCACTCCGGTCTGCGGCTGGCAATCGCCGGGCAGCATCTCCGGCGGGTGGGTGACGTCTGCTCCGGTTGTCACCCGGTGCTGCCCGCCCGGCCAGTGCGCCACCTCGACTTCGCCAGCGACCAGGAGGTGTCTGATTCCGGCAGCTTCGAGCAGGGCCGCGCGTCGGGCCGGTGGGTCCTCGGGGTCCAGCGCGATGAAGGCGGCGCCTGCCCGCATCGCCCCGAGCACCGCCAGCACCAGTTCCGCGGAGATTGGCAGACAGAGCGCGACTAGGTCACCCGGTCGTACGCCGATGCCCACCAGTCGTGCGCCGAGCGCTCCCGCCCGGAGCCACAGTTGCGCGTATGCCATGGTCCGGCCGCCGTCGACCACGGCCGTCCGGTCGGGGTGCTGGGCGGCGATGGCGGCTATCCGCTCGATCGTCGTGCCCACTACGGGCGCTTCGCGTCCGTAACTCCAGCCCGACAGCATCCGTTCGTCCTCCGGCGGCACGTCCGGCCAGCGCGTCGGAGGGCAGTCGGCGGCGACTGCGGCGACTGCGGCGAAGTGGCTCATGAAACGGCGGATGGTTGCCTCGTCGAAGACGTCGCAGTCGTATTCGACCGTCATCCGGGCGCCCTGCGCCGAGCGTAGGACGCGTAGTGACAGCCCAAACTTGCTGGTGCCGTCGTGGCGCTCCAGTAGCTCGGTCGTGAGCGGGCCGAGGTCGAGCGAGGGAGGATCGTCATGCTCGACGGTGAACGACACATGGTGGATCAGGCGCGGTGTTGGGAAGGGTGCCCGCTCGAACGCCTCGACGACCTGTTCCTGCACCCGACCGACTAGGTCTGAGAGCTTGGGGATAGCGGTGTCCACCACCACCGGCGTGGTCTGGACGAAGTAACCCACCGTGCGTTCGAGGTTCACATCATCCCGAACGGTCAACGGCGTGGTAACCAGGACGGAGCGTTCCCCGAACCACCGAGCGATCACCCAGCCGAATACCGCCAGCATCGTGGAGAACAGGGTCGCGCCATGCACGATCGACCACTCTGATAAGCGGTTCAGCGTCGATGGGTTGAGTTCTCCCCACCACAGCGCGCCCGTGCCTGCGACAGCATCGGCACGGGGTCGGTCCACCGACAGGGTCGGGGGTGGCGCCCCGTCCCAAGGATTCGGGGCATCCGACGTGCTGCGGCTGCGCTGTCGTCGACTGAACTCCCGGTACGAGGATTTCACCGTGGGAAGTGCCGGTGACACACCGGCGACGTACGCGCGGTATGCCGTGCCCAGTTCGGCGCGGATCAGGCCGAAGGACCAGGCGTCGGCAGCCACGTGATGCACGACAAGTCCGAAGAGGTACTCCTGGTCGCTGCGGCGCACCAGAAAGGTCCGCAGTGGCGGATCCCGTTGCAGGTCGATCGGAGCACGTGCGCATTCGTCGAGCCGTGCAGCCGCCGCCGCGCCCGGCTCCGCTGCCCCCCGCATGTCGTGCTCGGGCAGCTCGACCGGCCCCGGGGGCGCGACCGTTTGCCGCAGCCGCCCAGTGTTATCGGTCCGTAGGGTGGTCCGCAGCGACTCGTGCCGGTCGACGACGGTCTGCACCGCACGGCGAAGCGCCATACGGTCGAGCGGCCCGCGGATCAGCCAAAACTCCGGCAGGTGGTAGACGGTGCTGCCCGGATGAACTTGTTCGAACAGCCACAGCTGTTCCTGCCCTATGGACGCTTCCGCCTCAATGGTCATGGATTCCACCTGGATCTAGTCGTCCTGGTTGGTCTGTGCCAACCAGCGACGCAGGCTGAGCGGACGAAGGTCGGTCCAGATTCGCCCGACATGCTCAAGGCACTCCTGGCGGGAGCCGGTCACACCGACGGACGTCCAGCCAACGGGTGGTTCCCGGTCGGCGAACCAGATGGAGTACTGCTCCTCGTCATTGACGACGACGACGTAGGTCCGCTCCTGCGCGGTGGGCGAGGTCATGCGCTGCCTTCCGAAGGGATGGTGGGAATCAGGACCAGGCGACGAGGTCGCTGTTCGTGGTGCGGCCGATGAAGGAGCTCACCGAGATCCGGTCGCCCATTCCCGAACCGGCCTCGACTCGGTGGAAGTTGCGGCTGTTGAACAGAATCAAGTCGGCCTCGCGTGGCTCAATGTGCAGCGACGAAACACCAGCCACCACTTGGGATTCGTAGCCGTAGGTGCCCTCGATGAGGAACTGTTCGGCGTCCTCGGTCCATGGCCGGTTGTAGACGACGGTGGCGCCGCCCCGCTCCGGCGTACTGCAATAGATGTTCCAGGTCAGCTGCGCGTCGATCGATCCGATCGACCATCCGGGAGCGTCGTGCGGGGCCCAATCGCAGTGCAACAGCGCCTCGTCGATGATGCGTACGAGTCCGGCGAAGTACTCGCGACCGTAGGTGTCTCGGGCTACTCCGACCGGCCAGCTCCAGGCACGACCGATCTGTTGGAGCACTAGGTGCAGCAAGTCGCCGCCGTCCTGAAACAGTTTTCGTCGGCGCCGTGTCGCCCCGGCTGCCTGGGCGAAGTACTTCTCCCGGCGGCCACTCTCGTGCCGGTGCTCGTACTGCGTGATGCCGATCCGCCCGATCGGCGGGTTGACCTGCTCGTAGTAGTCGAAGCCCTGCTCCTGGATTGCGCGCGCCACGGCCCGGGTGATGCCCTCCGACAAGAAACCGGGGACGCGGATGGCGGCGATGCGGTTGTCGAAAAGCAACCGGATTAGCTCTTCGTCAAGTTCCTTGGTTTCCACCAGCGTCCACTGGTCCATGTCGTTTCCCCGTCGTCTCGGTGGCATACCGGTTGAACCCACGTCTCAGCGCTCTTCGCTTGACAGCGCGTCGATGAACCTTTGCGCTGCGGCGGTCGCCGCCTGTTCTCCCCCCAGCTCGGTGGAGACCCGTTCCAGCAGACGGCGCGGGGTGCGGAGGCTGAACACTGCACCGACTCCGATCGGGGTGTCGAATGCGGCCCGGACGCGTCCGGTCAGCTTCACTGCGGTCAGCGAGTGCCCGCCGAGTCGAAAGAAATCGTCGTCGAGTCCTACGGACGAGACGCCGAGCACGCGTGCCCACAGGTCGCTCATCAGCTGCTCCGCCGGACTACGGTCCGCCGTGTCCTCGGCCGCGATCCCTGGGGCGACCTGGGGTGTCGGTAGCGCGGCCCGGTCGACCTTGCGGTTGACGGTGAATGGGAAGGACTCCAGGACCATGAGGGTCCACGGAACCAGGTGGTCGGGAACCGTGCGGCGAAGCCGTTCCAGGACGACCGCGACCTCGATGTCCGCGCGTGCGCCGAGTACGTAGCCCACGAGACGACGCTCTCCGTTGACCTCGCGGAGCAGCACGACCGCCTCGCGGATCTCGTCCTGTTCGCGCAGCAACGATTCGATCTCACCCAGTTCAATGCGGAAGCCGCGGATCTTGATCTGGTTGTCGAGGCGACCGAGAAACTCGATCCCACCGTCGGGACGCAGCCGGGCTCGGTCGCCGGTGTCGTACATTCGCTCGCCGGGGCGGCGGGGAAAGGGGCAGGGCACAAATCGGTCGGCGGTGAGCGCCGTACGGCCGAGGTATCCGTGAGCCACGCCGGCGCCGGCCAGATAGAGGTTGCCCGGCACACCCATCGGCACCGGCCGAAGCTCCCGGTCGAGGATGAAGGCGCGGGTGTTGGCCAGGGGCCAGCCGAGGTGGGGATGGTCGTCCATCCGCGCCGGGGGTTCGGCGACGACGTGACTGGTCACGACGTGGCATTCGGACGGGCCGTACTGGTTCTCGAGCCGGCAGCCGGGTGCGGCGGCGAGCAGTCGTCGCAGCTCGTCGGTTACGTGCAGCGGCTCGCTGCCCGGGATCAGCTCACGGAGTTCCGGCAGCGTCGTGCCCAGCCGAGCGGCGGTCGCGGCGACCTGTTCCAACGCGAACGCAGGCAGGTACCAGCGCTGGACCTGGCTTGCCGCGGCCAACGCCACCAGCCGCTCGAAATCCATCCGTTCGTCCTCGTCGACCAGGATCAGCTGGCCACCCACGGTCCACGTGGCGAAGATCTCCTGGAAGGAGACGTCGAAGCTAAGTGACGCGTAGGCGAAGGTACGGGCCGTCGGCGGCACCGAGGTGTGTCGCACCTGCCAGCTGATCAGGTTCGCCCCTGCGCGGTGTGACATGGCGATGCCCTTGGGGCGGCCCGTGGACCCCGAGGTGTACGTGATGTAGCAGAGGTCGTCCGGGCTTACATCGACGACATGGGCGGTAGCGACAGGGATCTCGGCCAGCTCGTCTACCCGTAGCCGGGTCGGGTTCGGCCCCAGCCGGTGGTTGAAACTGGTATCGGTGAGCAACAGTGCGGCGGCCGAGTCCGTCAGCAGGTAGGACAGGCGAGGGTCGGGGTGGTCCGGGTCGAGAGCCAGGTAGGCGCCGCCGGCTCTCAGCACGGCCAGCGCGCTGATCAGCAGCTCGGCGGTCCGCCGTTGCAGGATCGCAACGACGACCCCGGGGCCTACCCCCGCCTCGACGAGCGCCGCAGCCAACCGGGCGGAGCGTTGGTCGAGCTCCGCGTACGTTAGCAGTCTGCCGTGGTCGTCGAGGGCGATCGCGTGGGGCGTGCGGCGGAACTGTTCGGCCACGACCTGCTGCACCGGGCGCTGGTCGAGTTCCGCCTCGGTGCTGTTCCACATGGTCAGCAGCCGTTTGCGCTCAGCTGCATCTATCACGTCCACATCGCCGACGAGGCTTCCCGTGGTCAGGGTGCGCAGAACCGTCTCGAACCGGCCGAGCAGCGCCTCGACGACATCGTTGGCGAACCGCTCGCGGTCGTAGAGGATCTGGACCCGTAATCCCTCCGCGCGGGGTAGCACCAGGACGGTCAGGGGATATCCGGTGTCTTCCAGGAAGGTGCGGAGCTCGAACCGGACGTCCTCGTCGAGTGCCCAGTCGCTGCTGACACTCGGGTAGTTCTCGATCACCAGAATCGTGTCGAAGAGGGTGTCCTCGGCCGACCGGCCCGCGTACTTATGGATGTCGACGAGCGATGTGTGCTGGTGCTGCTCGACGTCGAGGCGGTCCGTCTGGACGCGGCGCAACCAGTCGACGATCGGCTCGCCGGGCTGGAGATCTGCCCGCCGGGGGACGGTGTTTATGAAGGGGCCGACGATGTCGCCCACGCCCGGCATGTCTGCGGGGCGCCCTGCCATGGTGAGGCCGTAGACGACGTCCCGGGTGCCGTTGTGGCGCGCCAGCAGAGCCGCCCAGGCGGCCTGGAAGACCGTGCCGAGGGTCACCCGGGCATTGGCGGCGAGCGTGGAGACGGCCAAAGAGAGTTCTGATCCCAAATCGTGGACAGCTCGGCCGTCGGCCGCCCGTCCGCGTCGCTCGCCCTCCGCGGGGGGACCAACGGAGACTGTCGAGGCCGCCGATGGGCCATTGAGGTACGCCCGCCAGTAAACGGCGTCCTGCCGAGTGTCGCGGCGAGCCAGCCAACCAATGAAATCCCGGAACGGCGGGGCGGGGGCAAGGCTAAGCGGTTGCCCCGCCACGTCCGCGCGGTACGCCGCCGCAGTCTCCCGAATGACTGTCGGAAAGGACCAACCATCCAGGATCAGATGGTGCAGGGTCCACACGAGCACCGCCCCCGCCGGCCTGTGGAACAGGGTAAGACGCATCAGTGGTGCCCGATGCAGAGGAATGCCGGCGGTCCGATCAGCAGCCAGGAACTCTTCCAGCAGCCGGGAGTGATCGACGTCGTCGAGGAGGCGGTGGTCGTGTTCGGTCAGCGGTACTGTCCCGATCGTCAGGACCGCCTGGTGTGGCTCGTCCAACCCCTCCCACATGAAGGACGTCCGCAGAGCGGGGTGCCGCCGCACCGTTGTGGTCCAGGCCCGGGTCAGCGCCGCCACATCGACGGGACCGCCCAAGTCAAAGACGAACTGCTCAAGGTACGGTCCGTTTAGCGGGCTCTTGAGCGTGTGGAACAGCATGCCCTGCTGCAGCGGAGTCAACGGGTATAGATCCTCGATCACCGGCTCGTGCCCGGCCTGGAAGCCGCTCATCGTGCGATTCCTCGAACCGCCACGGCGTGCTGCCCGACGAGGGTAGGCCCATCCACGGGGTGCTGTGGCAGGTCGTCGTGCTCGAGCGGGCGCAGCGGGACTGGGTTCCGGCTGGCCAAGAACTCGGGGCGAGGGCGGGGAACCTCGGCGAGGGGATGGTGGCTGCTGTTGTAAGAAAGAATGAGCAGACACCGGTCGTATGGCGACAGATTGTTCGACGAGCCGTGCACGACGGCGGGGTCGAACAGCAGGACCGTGCCCGCAGGTCCCTTGACCGAGACGATGCCCTGCTTGTCTACGAGGCTACGAAGGCTTTCGGTGTCCACTGTGTACTTGAGTCGGGCGGATACCGTCGTGCGCCAACCCTCGCCCTCCGGTACCTCGTCGATCTCTTCGGCGGGCAAGTCGCCGTACCTGTGTGAGCCAGGAATCAACAGCAACGGGCCATTGAACTCGTCTACCTCGTCTAGGTGGATGAGGATGTTCACCGCCGAGCGTTCCCGCAATCCATCCTCGTGGCGCCAGAAGTATGAATCCTGGTGCCATTGCCAAACCTCCCCACCGAGCGCTGCCTTTGCGTTGATCTTGAATTGGTGGACGTAGACATCCGGCCCGACCACTTGCTCGGCCAGTCCGACCAGGCGGGGCATCCGCACCAAATCGTGGAAGAACGGGGTCACCAGGTGCGCGCCATGCGTGGCGCGCACCAGGCCACTGCCGGCTTCATGAACGCGCCGAGGACTGTCGGTGTCCAGGTCGTGGCGAGCGTGCTTCCGTAGCGTGGCGATCTCGGTCGCAGTGAACATTCCCCCCAGTACGAGATAGCCGTGCTCCTCGTAGTGGGTGAGCTGGGCGGGGCTGAGGTTCATGCTTTCACATCCAGGTCATCGTGAGGTGGGGTCGGACACGAAGACCGCCCGGTGATCGGGTCGACTTCGGTACCGAGTAGCTCCGCCAGGCCGGTGGCCGACGACTCGGCCAAGGGCCACTGAGCGATCGGCGTGTCGGGATCCGCCGCGACGGCCTCGGCGGCGATGCGCAAATGTCGGAGGAACGCGTGGGCGGTGTCCGCCGTGAACCGGCGCGCGCTCCATTCAAGATCGCAGCGCAACTGTCGGCCGGCGGTCACATTGAGGGTGAGTTCGAACTTCGCGGGTCCCGGTGGGGGCGGCAGTTCCCTGACTGACAGTCCTGACAGCGTGACCGGCGCGTCGGCCTCAGGCACCAGGCTGAAGAACACCTGGAAGATGGGAGAGCGACCCTCCTCTCGCCCAGGGCGAAGGTCCTGGACCAACTGGTCGAAGGGGCACTGTCGCCGCTGGAGAGCAGCAACCACGGTGTCACGGATGCGTGCAGAAGCCGCGCCAAACGTCGTCGAGTCGGGCCATCGGGTCACCAAGGGTAGGGAGTTGAGCAGCATGCCGACCGTGGTGTCGAGTTCTCCGCTGTCCCGCAAGGACACTGGCGTGCCGATTACGATTGCGTCGTCGCCGGTCCACCGGTGCAACACTCCACCGAAGAGCGTGACCATGAGCATGAACGGTGTCACTCGTAACGAGCGTGCCACCTCGTCGAGCCGCATAGTCAGCTCGACCGGGAAATCGTCGCTGGTCACCGTGCCGGTGGTCGCTGTCTCGGCGTACACCGGTAGCGGAAGATCGAGTGCCCGCGGGGTATCTGCCAGCTGATCCCGGAAGTAGGCGAGGTGTTCGACGTAGTCATCGCCGGTCAGCCACTCGGATTCCCAGTCCGCGTAGTCGGCGAACTGCAGGGGCGGAGGGGCATCGGCATCTTGGTTGTCCGGTCGGTACTGCTCGGCAACTTCGGCCCAGAGCCGTCGCACCGACGGGGCGTCACAGATGAGGTGGTGTGCGACCATCGCCAGCAGGTGGTGCTCCGCGCCGCACACGAACAGATGCACCCGTAACAAGGGTGGGGCGGTGAGGTCGAAGGCGCCGGCGAGCGCCTGTCGTACAGCCGCCGGCAAGGCGTCGTGGGTCACCGTGAACGGGAGCTCAGCCGTAGGGTGGATCAACTGACGCAGCTCACCACCGACGCGGGTGAACGAGGTGCGCAGGGCCTCGTGCCGCCGCACCACGGCCGTGAAGGAATTCCTGAGCCGCTCCGTGTCCAGCGGCCCGTGCAGTTCGAGCAGCTTGGTGACGTGGTACGCGGAACCAGTTCGGTCCAACTGATGACTCAGCCACATGCCCCGTTGCCCGCTGCTGGCGGGAGCGACAACCACCTCGTGGTCAAGGCCGGCCAGTACCGCTGGCAGTGCTGGATGCATCGAGCTAGCTCCCTAGTGTGGAGAACGGTTGCGGCCACGGCACGACCATCCGCTGCAGACATGACGCCACTCCATTAATTACAAGGAGTCCGAGTATCCGCAGTTCGCCCGGCACTATTCCGCCTGCACTTACTCGTCGACCAAAATTGGCTGGCGTGGCGCTGGAGTGCGGCGCACGCATTTACCGCGTTCGCCCCGCACGAAGAGTATCGTTCCGATCTGGAGACCGCAACGATCCTGCCCTCAACGCCACTTTGGCCATTGGTTGAGCGTGGGTGAATGTGTGGTAGTTGTGCAGGCTGAAGCTGCCGCCGGGCAGCCGTCGGATTGGAGGCAGGCGACCGATGAATCGGCATGAACTGGAAGAAGAGGTTGTGCGTCTGGTAGTGGAGGCGAGCGAACATCCGATCGGCCGCGACACTATCGCTTCCTTGGCTGGGGATCTCGCCGCCGTGGGCTACACCTCGCTGTCTTACCTCCGGCTCCTGAGCGCGATTGAGAGCGAGTTGGACGTTTACATCAGTCCTGCCGACTTAGCTCGCGAGCCGCTGACGATCGCAAGGCTCGTTGGTCGCGTGGCGCACGAAAAGGCTTTGTAGCAACTTCCCCGGGGTCGAGGCATTGCGGTGTGCAACTGGGCGGTTCCTCGGTTGCACACGCTCGGCACACTGGCCTCGGGCTGACGGAATCCAACAGCTGACGGGATCAAACCTTCACCCTCGTGGTGCCCGTACCGACTTCGGCGGGACCGTAGGCGGCGCCGTAAAATCATGACATATCGCCGCATACAGTAAAGAACGGTCAGAGGTTGCCGGTGGCGTCTAGGTGGCTTAAGCTCGCGCAATGACCGGCGTGGATGTTGCAAAGCGAGATTGACACCATCGTTGCCGGTCTGTTCGGAAATGCGAAATACGGGGGTGGAGTTCAGTGGCTAAAAAGTGTGCCGCAGTGACGGATGTCTTGGAGGGCGGCGCGGATGATTCCGACGTCGTTCTTGTGCGAATTGATTCGTTATTGCCGGCGGAATCGCCGCGTCTCGGTGGGATCAACGATGATCACGTGAGGTTGTTGGCGCAGTCGGAAATCCCTCTCCCGCCCATCCTAGTGCAGCTGCGGACCATGCGCGTAATTGACGGCATGCACCGTTTGAAAGCCAGCCAGCTGAACGGCGCGGCCAGCATTAGAGCGCGACTGTTGAACGATGACGACGGCTCCGCGTATCTGCGCGGGGTCACCACCAACATCGCCCACGGCCTGCCGCTTTCGCTTGCCGACCGCCGGGCCGCCGCAAGCCGTCTTATTAAGATGTACCCGCACTGGTCCGACCGATCTCTGGGGCGGGCAGCCGGGCTCTCCGGCAAGACGATCGGCGCACTGCGGCGTGACCTGGGCGAGGCGACGCCGGGGCAGCGCACCGGCCGCGACGGGCGAATCCGCCCGGTGAGCAATGCCACCAGCCGTAAGGTGGTCAGCGAGCTCCTGACGCAGCGGCCCACCGCCTCGCTACGCGAGATTGCCCGGACAGCCGGCGTCTCTCCGAACACGGTGCGGAGCGTTCGGGACAAGATGGAGCGGGAGGGCCCTGCCGACGACGACCACTCAGCAGGGCTGCGGCCGCACCTCGAAGGGCCAGGCGTGCTATTGGTGCGGCATCTCCGGACCGATACTACGCTGGCCAACTTGAGCCGTGACCCGTCGCTGCGGTACACCGAGGCCGGACGCGCGCTGCTCCGCATGCTGCATCATCATTCGAGCGCGCCGATCGACGGCCGCCTCGTCGCCGCGCTGCCTCCGCATTGCTTACCGGTCGTTGCCCAGGTCGCTCGGAATCTGGCCGGCCAATGGGAGGGACTCGCCGACCTGGTGGAGCGCAGAGCACGGCTCGAAGCGGTCTAGCCGCTATCGCACGGGCAGGACGCCCCGGCGGCCATCCCTTCGGGGCCGCCGGGGCGTCCTCTGTCTGCTCACCTCTACGGTCGCGGCGGAACGTCGCGGAGCGCAGCGAAACTTAGCATTTTGGCTGTCGTCAGCTGCTCGTCCGCAAGGCTGATCAAAGCGGCCTCGATCGAGACCGCCAACTGCCCAACTAAGTCCGGCGCGAGGTAGTCCTGGCTGGCACGCACGGAGACTGCAAGCGCTTCGCCGGTACCAACGCGGATGTTGAGACGGGGTCCGGTCTCCCGTGCCGCAGGCTGCCACTCCACGCTGGTAGCGAGAACCGAGTCGTCCGGCGGGATGGCCTCACCAGTGCCGACAAAGTTGAAAAAGCAGTCGAAAGTGATTGGATCGGGGTTTGGTACGCCGAGTTCCGTCAGGTGGTCCCGGAGCGCGTCCACGCTATAACTGCCGCGCATGTACGCCTCGGTGCTAGACGAGGCGACGGCTCGAACAAAATCTGCAGTGGCCATGTTGGGGTCGCGATGAACGGTCAGCGGTGCGATCTGGTTCATGCAGCTCACCATCGACTCCCAGCGGCGGTCAAAACGGTTCGAGGACATCAGCGCCAGCGTGACGGCCGATCGCTGTTTGACCTCGAACAGGGCGAGGTAGGTGGCGGCCAGAACGACGGACGCTGCCGACACATTGAGTCGCTCGGCGATCCTGCGAACCGCCGACATGGCGGACCTGGAGGAAATCGCCGCCTGCGTGCGTCTGGTCGGGTCGGGCCCACGACGGTCCTCGTCGACCATGCCACCCCAGGCGTGCGCCCAGTAGTTGATTACGTCGAGGTTTCGGGCCTGCGCCGCACGCTGCCTGCGCGCTAGATCTAGCGGGCGGGCCGGGGGTGGCAACTCGGTCCCTGTAAGTAGTTGCCGGAATTGCTCTTCGAGTAAGAGGCAGGCCGTGTGGTCGGCGGCGCAGTGGTGGACGATGGCTATCAGGTATCGGTAGACCCCGTCGACGGCGCCCAGGAATGCGCGCCATGGGGACCCCGCCCAAATCGAAATCGGCTCTGCAAGGAATGGTCGCACCGCCTCCAACGCCGCCTCGAACGTGGCGGCCTCAAGTTTCAATGTCGAGACTTGGGCAGCGCGGTGGACATGCACGTGCTGCACCGGGTCGCGCGAGCCGATCTCATAGGTCGTCCGCAGAGTTTCGTTGCGGAGAACGAGTTGATTCCAGGCGTCAACTGCGGCGGTCGCTCCGACATTGGCCGGTAGCGGAAGGACAACTAACTGGTTGGCCTCCGCGTGCCGCTCCATAGGGATCGGCTCAATCGACCGCAAGAATGAGAGCTGCCCGAAGGTGACGGGTCCGCTTTCAATCAGGTTCATGTGTTGGTCCTCGTCATCTGCAGTGAGGTACGCCAGCCCGGGAAAATCTTTGGCGGCCGGCTGATCGATGTCGACGGTCGTCCCGATGGCGAACGCCCGGTAAACGGCGTGTCGTCCCCGGAAACACTCTAGAGGACGTCTCGCATCTGGTCAGGTTCTCGGCAGAGTTGTCAGGTGTAGGCGTGCGTCGATCTCGATTGTATCCAGCAGGACCAAAGGCCACTGATGTCTTCAACGCCTTGCGGACAAGACTGATAACCTTAGAGAGGCCTGTTCTCAGGGCCGCTACCACGGCGATCGACGAAGTCGCGGACGAGGGCGAACGGATTCTGGAGCGGGCTCAGACGGTCGAGGGCCGGTGGCGTACCCGAGCTAGTGGCTACTGCCCTGATCTCTCAGGTCGGTGCAGCGGTGCGGCAGTTGATGCGTCTGGAGCGCTAGAAAGCGCATCTAATCCGCATGGTGGCTGACTCACGTTCGACCGTTGTGGAGTTGGTTCGTTGATCGTCGCGTGGGCGTACAGCGGCGTGGGTATCTTCGGACTTGTCGGATGAGCGGTAGGGCGTTGATCGAGCCCGTCCTCATCGGATGGCGGGCGGCGCGGGTGGGCTTGGGGATCAGACTGCCGGTGCATGAACTGCGGAGATCGTCAACGCGATCCTGTACGTGACCAGAACGGGGATCGCGTGGGAGTACCTGCCGTATGTTTTTCCGCCGGCGAAGACTGTGTACGACTACTACGCCAAGTGGGAAGCAGGCGGGATCACGTAACGGATCTGTGAACCTCCAGCAATGTCGGCGAGTCCAGCCAGGACGTCGACGCGGCGGAGAAGATCAAGGGATGCAAGCGGCACGTCGCCACCGACACATGGGACTGCGTCTCGCGGTGATCGTCACCGCGTCGGTGCAAGACTGCACCGAGGGCCGGCACCTGTTCACCAGCGTGGCCGCAGACCACCCGACTTGGTCAAGGGCGTGGGTCGATGGTGAGTGCAGCACACTTGTGCGAGCGCACGGCGCTTGGTTCGGTGTAGACGTTGAGCGCGGTCCACGTCCAGCCTCGACGGTGGGTCGTGGGAACGGACCTTCGGCTGGCTGACGCAGCACCAACGGCTTGTTTGTGACTACGAGGCCCTTCCCCAACGCACCGGAGCGATGACCCAATGGCGATGGCTGACGCAATGAGGCGCTATCTCCCCGAGCCCGTCCACCGCCGACCGCAACCCGGCAGACGGGCAGTAATGGCTGCGTCAGGATGTGCCTTCGCCCACCACCGCAGATGGCTCGGCCGCCGGCACATTTGTTTGGGGCACCACCCGAGACGGCAGCAGAAGAGCTGCAGCCAACGCGCTGACTGCGAGGACTGCAATGACCAGCCAGACCGTCAGAGTTAGTGGCAGGTGCTGGCCGGCCACGCTGCCGATCGCACCACCGGCCACTGTCGCGGCCATCTCTGCCGCCGAGAACGCCGAACTCACGCGGCCGAGCTGATGGTCGGGCGTCTGTCGCTGTACCTGTACCTGTACCAGCATCAGCAGGGAACCGCCGGGCAAACCGGCTAGGGCGATGAAAATCAGCGCGGCGAGGAAGTGGTGGATGAGGAATAGTCCGGCGAAGCTGACAGTGATCGCGAGTAAGCAGCCTGTCATAGATAGTCGTAGCCGCCCGCTGCGGGAAAGTACATTTCCTACGTACGCACTAGCCAGAAACCCGCCGCCGAGCGCTGCCATGAGCACACCGACGTCGCTGGCGTTACCGCCGAGGACGCTGATCACATAGGGCACGAGCAAAACGTTCAGGGCTGCGTTGGCCAAAAGGAAGAGGCTGGATACGACGAGCGTGGCGCGTAGCACCGGATGGCCAAGGAGAAAAGCTAAGCCCTCCCGAACCTCCAACCAGAAACCGGCGAGCCAGGATGATGACGGCTTGTGCTCATCACGCATTTCGACCGGCACTCGGCCGATCCCGAAGATCAGCATTGCCGAGACTAGGTAGGTTGCTGAGTCTATCAGCACCAGCCCGTCGAAGCCGACCAGCGCGTACAGTGCGCCGCCGAGGGGTGCCCCGGCGAGACGCACGATCCCGCTCGCGACGGTGGTCCAGGAATTCGCCGCCTCCAGATCGGTGCCTCGGCCGACAATGGCCGGGACGACCGCTCGGGCGGCAGGCTGGAAGAAGTGTCCGATGGCGCTTTCGCAGAACATGGCCCCGTAGAGCAGCCAGAGCATGCTCGGGTCATTTACCAAGATCAGCGCCAGGACGATGACCATCCGTAGCAGGTCTGCGCTGATCATGATGAGGCGGCGGTCCCACCGGTCGACCAGCACTCCCGCCAGCGGTGCGAAGGCGATTGCCGGGAGGGTTTGGGCGACGAAGGCGAGGCCGCTGCTCATCGTCGAGCCGGTCATCGTGTAGACGTAGACCGGCACTGCGACGATCATCAACCAGTTGCCCACGTTGGACAGCAGCGTGCTGCTCCACAGCAGGCCAAAGCGCCGGTTCTTGAGGACTATCACGTGATTCCCTCTCCTACGGCACTCATATCGCATATCGCGTCTAGCTGTGTGGCAAGCCTAGGGACCATACCCTTCGACGACCAAATGCGCAGCCCTGGTCCGATCTCTAGGCGCAACATCGGCACCTCGACCTCCTGTGAGCAGGTCGAGCAGTCCTGCGACCGGGACCTCAGTGCGTCGATGATGGATACGGCGGCCGTGAGGTGCGCTCCGCCGGGCAGTGCCGGTGAGGCCACACGATCCGTCCGGCGGCGCCGGCGATCAGCTGCACCTTCACGCCGTGCCGCTTGTACATGCCGGAGTTCTACGGCCTTTGGTCGGTGGTCGGCGATCCGGTCGATTGAATCAGCGTGCCGTCCAGGATCGCGTACGCCAGTTGCCGGATGCGCCGCATCGTCGTGGCCAGATCCTGAGTGACCGTCGCGAGCGGCACGATCGCTTTCTGCACGTGGCGACAAGCGGTGGCGATACCGACTGTGAACCCGGCGGCGAGACGGGTGTAGGTGCCACCGTTGGTCAGATGGGACAGGGCCAACAGCGCCTGCCGACCCGGATCGAGACGGCGCGATCGGGATCAATGCTGATTACGGTGCAAGCGGATAAGGCCGACGAGGTGGTTCAGCGTTCGGGCGAACCCTAGTAGTGCAACGGCAGTAGGCGAACCGAGTTCGACTCGTGTTCGTTGGTTTGCCTGTGACGGATGTCGATGTTACCCGGTGGCATGGGGAGTTGGACCGGTTGCACACACAGAATCGGGCCTCGGGTTCGCCGGTCGGAGCCGCGGCGGCGGGCGCGGCAGTACCTGTGCGGGCTGCGTGGTGGCCGGCGGTCACGAGCGGGTTACCGCCGTTACACCACTGCGCCCTCAACGATCACAGGGCGACCGCAGGCTCCTCGGCATAGGCAGCATTCAGAATGCGCAGGAATTCCTGGTCCTGGACGAGCGGCTCGTCGCCGAGTCGCGCGACCGCGATGCCCGGCGTCCATGAGTTCATCACCGCGGCCGCGAGACGCCCGCCGAGCTCGCCGCGCCTGACCTCCTGCGTCCGTTGAGGGACTCTTAGTGCGTCGAGTCGGCGCGTCAGGATCTGCATCGTGACGCCGGGGAGGACCTCGGCGCACGGCCAGATAACGGCCTCTCCGTCCCAGAAGGCGAGGTTCCAGATGGTGGCCTCGCTCAGCCGACCCGATCGGTCGGCGAACGCGGCGTCGTCGAAGCCCCGGGCGCTCGCGCGCCTGAGCAGGAGCGTCTTGGACACCTCGCCGACGTGCTTGACGCGGGGGAGATGCCGCTCGTGCTCGACGACGTCGAGCGAGAGAGGTCCGGACGGCGCAGTCGCGGGATCGGTGACCTTCACCAGCACGTCGAGGTCAACGTCGTCCCCAGCGGGGGCGAACTCTCTCGGCCGCGAGGAGACGAAGCATGTCAGCGACGCGTCCGGGGGAGCGGCCGCCAGAGCGCTGCGCATCTGCTCGAGGATCGTCTCGTCAGCCAGGTGGCGGCCGAAGAGCTCGTCGCTGGCGTCCCGGAGACGGGCCAGGTGCAGGTCCAGCCCCCGCACACGATGGTTCCGGACCTGCATCGCGGTGAAGTGGGCGAACCCGGCGAAGGCCAGTGGCGCGAGGTCCGCCGCCTCGGCCGCCCTACCATTGAACAGAGTGATCGATGTGGTCATGCAAGCGACCGTAGGAGTTGACACCAGTGGCAGGGGCAAGCGGCGCGACCCAGGGAACGGCGCTGCGGATCGGCGATGTCGCGGCTCTCACGTCGGCCACGCCGCGGATGCTGCGTCACTACGAGAACCAGGGCCTCATCGCCGCGGAGCGCTCGTCCGCCGGCCAGCGCCTGTTCGATCCGTCCGTCGTCGAGCAGGTCCGCTCCATTCGGTGGCTGCTCGGCGCAGGGTTGCCCGTGGAGGCTATCCGCGAGCTCCTCGACTGCATCCACGACACCGACCGCCTCGAACCGTGCGCAGTTCCGCTGCTCGTGGAGCACCTTCAGGCGTACGACCGCCGCATCGCCGAGCTCACGACGACGAGGGACGCGCTGCAGGGGCTCATCGACGCGTCGAACGGGTGATGATCGATCATCTGCGTCCCTGATGGCGGCTTGGATCACCGTCGACACGATGTCGTTTCACGTATCAGTGCACGAGCCTCCGCCGATACTTGGATCATGGCGAAGGCGCGCGAGAAGGAACCCGAGACCATCACCGCGGACTTCGCGTGGCGGTGGTGGAAGTCCCTGATGGCGAACACGGTCGCGCTGGTCGAGGACGCGGCGCTCCTCGCCTCCCATGACAGCCCCGGCCGGGCGCAGGCGCTGATCGTGCTCGCCATGGATTAACTCGCCAAGGCGCGCTGGCTGTACGAGGCGGCCGAGCACCAGTGGACGGCTCCGCTCGGCCTCTACGGCCTCGAACCGAGGCCCGCGGGCGACGTGATCGTGCCGGAGGTCTGAGCTCGACCCGACGGCCCGAGCAGGATCGCATCGCCGAAGCTGACCGGTTGCTCTCCGAACTCGGAGAAGATGATCGCGGTGCCATCGCGCACGATGATGATCCGCACGCAGCCGTACGCTGCCGGCCCGATGGGGCGGTGAATGCTGCGGGTTCGGGCCTTGAGCGGCTCAACCATCATCGCGGTGACCCGCCGGTTGGATGAGCGTCCCGCGGGTGTGGGGAGGCCCCGACATCGCCCGCAGGACGCTCATGTGTGGTTCGGCCGGTCTATACGGTGACCTCGGCCTGCTCAGCGGCGGGTACGGCGTCTTCCTGCGTGGCTGCTTTGGGCAGGCGGAGGAAGATCGCGAGGATGATCGCTGCGCCGATGGCGATGGCGGCGTTGACGCCGATCGCAAGCTGCAGGCCCGGCAGCAGGGTGGCTGCGACGACGCCGGTGGCGATGGCCGACATCACCGGGGTGCCGAGGGCGATGCCGACCTGCTGGCTCATCGTCACCAGCCCGGTTGCGAGGCCCTGCTTGTCGGCGGGGACGCCTGCGGTGGAGGCGACAACGTAGCCGACGATCGCCACGAGGTTCGCGAAGCCGCCGATGAAGGTGAGGATCAGGATCGGGATCAGCCAGTTCCGGCTGTCGCCGGCGAACGCGAGCGGCGCCGTCGCTGCGGCCTGCACGATGAGGCCGGCGACGATCGCGGTCTTGGCGCTGGTCTTGCCGATGATCTTCGGCGCGATGAGCCCGCCGATGACGGTGCCGATGCCGAGCACGCCCAGGATGAGGCCTGCGGTGATCGCCGAATAGCCGAGGATCTGCTGGAGGTAGAGGGTGAGCAGGAACACGAGCGAGGTGAAGGTGCCGAACGCGAGGAGGCCGGCGGTGTTGCCCCAGCCGATGTTGCGGCGCTTCAGCAGCCCCGGGGCCACCAGCGGTTCCTTGACGCGACCCTCGATCGTGAAGAACACGACGAACAGGATCAGGGCGGCCAGGATCGGCCCCCAGGTTCCGGGGTGGGTCCACCCGGCGTGACCGGCGGTGTCGATCCCGAACACGAGGGCGACCAGGGCGAGGGTGATGGTGATCGCGCCGGGCACGTCGAGCTTCGGGCGCTGGCCGGCCGCGGGCTCGCGCAGGACGAACGGGGCGACGAAGATGACGGCGACGGCGACGGCGACATTGATGAAGAACGCCCACCGCCACGAGACCGCGCCGGTGAGGAGGCCGCCGAGCACAGCGCCCGCCGTGAACCCGGCCGCCATGAGCGCCCCGTTGAGTCCGAGCGCCTTGGAGCGTGCCGGACCCTCGGGGAACATCGTCGTCATCAGCGACAGCGCGGCGGGGGTGACCATCGCGGTGGCGATGCCCTGCCCGATCCGTGCCGCGATGAGCAGCACGGGCTCGGTGGCGAGGCCGCCGGCCAGCGACGAGCCGCCGAGCAGCACGATGCCGATCATGAACAGCCGCTTGCGGCCGAACAGGTCGGCAACACGGCCGAAGAACAGTGTGAACCCGGCGGCGCAGAGCGCGAAGGAGGTGACGATCCACTGCAGCGCGGAGGTCGGGAACCCGAGCTCCGTGCCGATGTGCGGGAGCGCGACGTTGAGGATCGAGAAGTCCACGGCGAGGGTGAAGTTCGCCGTCAGGAGGACGGCCATCGCGATCTTCTGGATCGGCGTGAAGCGCTCCGCCGGGATCGAGGTCGCGGCGGTGCGTGGTGGTGGTGCGGTGTCTGTTTTGCTCATGCCACCCAGACTCGGGCCGCGCGAATGAGGTAGCCAGCTCCCCGGTTTGTCTGGCCTATCGTTGCCTAGCACTCACAGGGTCAGGCTCCGCTCGCACGAGTGGCAGACAATGGATGCCATGGCAGCACAGTCTCTGGATACGGACGGCCCGGTCACCGAGCTGGGCGAGTTCCTGCGCTCACGCCGCGACCGCATCTCGCCCGACGAGGCCGGCGTCAACTCCTACGGCCGTCGCCGCGTGCCGGGCCTGCGCCGTGAAGAGCTCGCGCAGCTCGCCGGTGTTTCCGTCACGTATCTGACTCGGTTGGAGCAGGGGCAGTCGCAGAACGCCTCGGATGCGATCATCGACGCGCTCGCCCGTGCCCTGCAGTTGGATGCCGACGAACGCGCCCACCTGTACGCCCTCGCGCATCCGGCCCCGGTCAAGCGGCCCCAGGCGTCGAAGTCGGAGGTCGCCAAGCCGGGCGCGGAGCAGTTGCTGCACTCGATGGGCGATGTGCCTGCGGTGCTGCTGGGCCGGTTCAACGACATCCTTGCGTGGAATCGTGCCGGGCATCTGTTGCTGGCCGGGCACCTGGACTGCGACGCACCTTCCGACGTGGAGGATCGTCCGAACCAGCTCAAGCTCCTGTTCCTTGACGAGCACACCCGCGACCTCTACGTCGACTGGACCGACGAGGCCGCCCTTGCCGTCGCCTCGCTGCGGTATGTCGCGGCGCAGTTCGCCGAAGATCGCCGCCTCGCCGCGCTGGTCGGCGAGCTGTCGATGAACAGCCCCGAGTTCGCCCGCCTCTGGGCGGGCCACGACGTCCGCCTGTGCACGAACGGGTCGAAGCGGTTCCGCCATCCCGAGGTCGGAGAGCTGGAACTCGGGTACGAGGTGCTGCACCTGCCCGAGGGCAACGGGCAGCGCATCCTCACCCACACCGCCGAGCCCGGCAGCGCATCGTTCGCCGCCCTGCGGCTGCTGACCTCAACGTCCTGGCGCCAGGCCTGAAAACGTCGAAGCGCTCCGAGGAAATTTCCTTGGAGCGCTTCACTGTGCGCAGCAGGCTATGCGGCGAAGCGTTCGGCGAGCAGCCGGTGGGAGGCCAGTCGGTCTGCGGGATCGCTGGTGAGGGTGTTGACCATGATTTCCTCAGCCCTGTGCGCCGCCGCGAGCGCGGTCAGCTCGGCATGTACCTCGTCGGGGGTGCCGGCGATGATGGCCTTGCCGCGGGCCTTCGCGCGGATGCGCTCCTGATCGTTCCACCCGTGACGGGCCGTGGTCTCGGCGGACGGGATCGGCCCGTCCTGGCCGAGGTCTTTGCACGCCCGCCACAGCAGCATCGCATCGCCCTGGGCTTGCGCCCGCTGCTCGGTCTGGGCCGTGATGACCCGCACCGCGAGCATCGTGTGCGCGGCGTGCCCGGCCTCGTCCGCGGCCGCGCCGATAGGCGTTGGTGGCTTCCTCGCCGCCGCGGGGTACGGAAGAAGTGCTCGTGCGCATATCCCGCGCCGAGCTCGCCGGCCAGCGGCGCGGTCGAGCCGCCTGCGCCGAGCACCCACACCCGGCCAGCGGCTTGCCAGCCACCGGTCCGTGCGGCGAACCGCGCTCGCGAACGAGCTGGGCGGTCTTCTCGCCGTAGCGTTGGTCGTCCAGCGCCGCCCGTCCGGTGTCCACGCGATCTCCGTGCACCTGCCCGAGGGTTCCCATCACCTCAGCGACCTTGGACGCCGGGTACAGCGGGAGCAGGATGCGGCCAGTGCCGACCCGGGTCGTGGTGGTGCGTTCAAGGGCGAGGGAGGTCATCATCTCCGGGGCCGGGCTCGCGAACGAGCGCGAGCGGTGGTGCTCGGCGAACCAGATCCGCTGATACCCCAGCTCCTCAGCCTCCTGTGCGAAGCGGATGCCGCTCGCGACGGCCTCCGCCTCCGTGGGGGCGTGCTCGGTGAGGGGCACCTGGTCGAGGATCGAGATCCTCACGCCGACCACAGCTCCTCGCCTGCGGGGTGGAGGACGGGGATGATGCGCCAGTCACCACCGACCTGGAACACGAGATTGTGAATGTCCGCGCCCGCGATCGTGCGCAGCACCGGGATCAGCTCCTCGGCGTGCTCAGCCTTGGCGACATTGAGCGGCCATTCCCCGATTGTGGCGCCGCGCAGGTGCGGGTGGTGGATCCCGGCTCCGTAGGTGGCGATGATGCTGATCGGGGCGAGGTTCGCGGCCCGCTGCTCGGGCCAGGTCAGCAGCCAGGAAGCGATGAGTCCGCCGCGCTGGTCGCGGTGCAGGCCGGTGACCTGGATCTTCCCGGAGCCGGCGAGCAGGTGCTCGTTGAACTCTGCCAGCACCCGCCGCGTCGGGGCATCCAGGAGGTCAACGGCCTCGGCGAAGGCCGACTCCTTGCCGGAACGGGTGACGTGCCCGAAGTGGTTGCCGTCGCGCAGGTCGATGAAATGCCGGGTCAGCGCCTCCATGGGCGCAGGAACGGTCGTATCGATGGTGGTCATGAGGGGGCTCCTCTCGTTGTCGCGGTGTTGTGGTCAGGTCAGTTGCGGGTAGCGCTGAGCGCCGGAGTGGACAGTGCGGCTGCGACCGCCGCCGTCACGTTGCTGCCGGAGCGGAGCAGCTCTGCGTGCCCGGCGCCGGCGACGGTGTGCATCACCGGCACCCCGTCGGCACGGAGCCGGCCCGCGTAGGCGGCCACGTCATCGCGCACCGGATCGTCCTCACCGACCACCAGAGCGACCGGGGCGAGCCCGGCCAGATTCGATGCCGCGAGCGGTGCCGGCGGAAACGTCGGATCGGGCGCCCTGCCGAGCCAGAGCTGCCAGGCGACGCGCAGACTGGCGGCGCTCGGGAACGCACCGGAATCAGCCGCGTAGGAGGGGCGGTCGCATGCCGGGTCGAGCGGCGGATACGCGAGTAGGTGCGGCGGCACCGGCTCACCGGCGTCGCGGCGAGCGAGCACGGCGATGGCAGCGACGGTACCGCCGGCGCTATCGCCACCCACGACGACCGGCAAGCCTTCTGTCTGGTTCTCAGCCCAGGTGAGCGCGGCGAGCATATCGAGCACGGCGGCCGAAAAGCGGTGCTCTGGCGCGGGACGGTAGTCCACCGACGCGACCGCCCATCCCGAACGGGCGGTGAGCGCGGCCGTGACCGGCGCCCAGGCCGCGGCGGAACCATACTGCCAGGAGCCGCCGTGCGCCCACACCAGCCATCCCCGCGGCGTGCTCGGGCGGTGCGTCAGGATCGGCACCCGCGCACCGTCTGTGGCGACCGCACTGGTGAACGCCGCCTCGGGTGCAATGACAGTCGTCATGGTCATCCTGCTCCTCAGAGCTGGCGCAGCGCGCCGCCATCGACCGACCACTCCGCGCCCGTCACCTGTCCGGCCCGCGGCGAGAGCAGGTAGGCGATCACGCCGGCGACGTCCTCGGGGCGGCCGATCCTGCCGGTGGGCAGGCGGCGCTCCTCCCGGATGAACCGATCGACCGCGGTGTCGGGATCGGTGCCGAAGCGCGCGGCGAGCTGTTCGGCGAAGCCGCCCTGCGCATCGAACAGAGCAGTGCGGGTGGGGCCGGGCGAGACGACGTTCGAGCGCACCCCGACCGGGCCGAGCTCAGCTGCGAGCGACTTCGACAGCGACAGGATCGCTGCCTTCGACGCCGCATAGGGCGCCATCGTCGGATCGGGCATCCGGGCGGCCTCACTGCCCAGGTGCACGATGCTGCCGCCACCGGCCTCCCGCATCGCGGGAATCACCGTACGGGTCAGTCGGGCGACGGCGAACAGGTTGACCTCGAACGTCGACCGCCACAGCTCGTCCTCGATCTCGGCGAACGAGTCGCGGGTGTCGAACAGGGCGGCGTTGTTCACCAGGCCGTCGATGCGACCATGCCGTTCAAGAGTCTGCGCCACGAGCCGTGCCGTGGTTTCCGGGCTGGTGAGGTCGGCGGCGATGAAGTCGGCCGAGGCCGGCAGCACGCCGTCGCCGGGTTCGCGGCGGGCGACGGCGACGACGGTGGCGCCCTCGGCTGCGAGGTTGTGGGCGGTGGCGAGGCCGATGCCGCTGGTTGCGCCGGTGATGATGACGACGCGGCCGTCGAGTTCGAGATGCATGAGCGGGCTCCTTCTCAGGGAGTCAGGGACGGATGGATGCGGTCTTGCGGCGCGCGGCGATGCGGGCGGCCACGATGAGGGCGAGCCCGAGGAGGGTGAGCGCCCCGCCGGTGATGGTCGGGCTTCGCAGCCCCCATCCGGCGGCGATGGCCGCGCCTGCGAGGCTGACGCCGATGGTGTTGCCGAGGTTGAACGCGGCGATGTTCGTGGCCGACGCGAGTGTCGCGGCGCCCTGTGCGTGGCGCATCACCCGCGCTTGCAGGCCGGGCACCGTCGCGAAGCCAACGAGCCCGAGCAGGAACAGCAGGATCGCCACGAGGATCGGCATACCTGCGACGGCGCCGAGCGTCAGGATCACGACCGGCAGCAGGATCGACAGGACCAGCACCGCGTTGTCGGGGTTCCTGTCGGCGGCTCTCCCGCCGAGGATGTTCCCGGCGAACAGGCCCGCTCCGAAGACCACCAGCAGCGACGGAATCGCGGCGGTGGAGTAGCCGGTGACCTCGCGCAGCAGCGGCTCAATGTAGGTGAACACCCCGAACATGCCGCCGAACACCAGTGCGGTGGTGAGCAGTGAGGCGAGCACCTGCGGGCGGACCAGCGCACGGAACTGCTGAGCAACGGGGAGCTGATCCTGCTCGGGGTCGGTCTTGGGCACCAGGGCGATGAGCCCGGTGAGGGCGACGACGCCGAGTGCGCTGATGATCCAGAACACCGTCCGCCAGCCGAGCTGTTGCCCGACGAGCGCGCCGGCCGGCACGCCGAGCACGTTCGCGATCGTCAGTCCCGCGAACAACGCAGCCACCGCAGAAGCCCGCTTGCTCGTTGGTACGAGCGCGGCGGCGAGCACGGCGCCGATGCCGAAGTAGCCGCCGTGTGCGAGCGCCGCGACGATCCGGCCTGCGAGCATCACCTCGTATGTCGGCGCCCATGCCGAGAGCATGTTGCCGACGACGAAGAACCCCAACAACAGAACGAGCGCGTACTTCGGGGGTTGCCGCATGAGGAACGGGGTGATGATGAGCGCGCCCGGCACAACCGCGAGTGCGTAGACGCCGACGAGGTGCCCGGCCTGGCTGATTGTGACGCCGAGATCGTCGGCCACCTCGGTGAGCAGGCCGGCGATGACGAACTCGGTCAACCCGATCCCGAACCCGCCCACGCTGAGCGCGAGCAGCGCCAACGACGCGGCACGGCGCGTCACACCAGTGGACTTGGTCGAAGGGGCGGCAGCGGTCGTCATTCGGCGTTTTCCTCCTCGGTCGGGTTTCCTGAGGAGCGGCCGTATCTGCCATGGCCCAGTCCCATATCCACCATGCGTGGGTGCCGAGGAGGTAGCCAGAACCCTCGGTTGCCTAGCACTGGCAGGGATAGGCTCTGTGTGCGCCCTGTTCACCTCGTGGATATGACGGTCTCGATGCGGGTGATGTCGGCCGGTGCCGGCTACGAGTACCTGCTGCGCACCGTCGCCGTCGGCGATGGCGACCGTGATTTCTCGACTCCGTTGACGAGGTATTACACGGAGGAGGGAACTCCTCCGGGGTTTTGGATGGGGTCGGGTCTGCCGTATCTCGGCGGCGGTGAGCTCGCCGAGGATGGGCAGGTGTCCGAGGCGCAGCTTCAGCTCCTGGTTGGGATGGGCCGCGACCCGATCACGGGTGAGCCGCTGGGTGAGGCGTATCGGCAGTACGCGAGCGTGCAGGACCGCGTCGGCCGGCGGGTCGTCGACCTCGACCCGGAGCTTGGGCCGGTGTCTCGTGCGGAGCAGGTCGCGACGATTGAGGCGGAAGAGGCCGAGCGCGGCTCCCGTCGGGCGGTTGCGGGCTACGATCTGACGTTCTCGGTGCCGAAGTCGCTGTCGGCGTGGTGGGGTGACGCGGACGCGGGCACGCAGTCGCTGATCGCGGACGCGCACCATCAGGCGGTGGCGAAGGTGATCGCGTTTCTCGAACGCGAGGTCGCGGCCACCCACGTCGGCGCGGCCGGACCGGAGGGCGCGGTCGCGCATGTCGATGTCGCAGGCGCGCTCGCGACCGCGTTCGATCACCACGATTCCCGCTCCGGCGACCCGCAACTGCACACGCACGTGGTGGTGAGCAACAAGGTGCTCACGGTGCAAGATCAGAAGTGGCGGACCCTGGCCGGGCGGCCGGTGCACGCCTCGGTCGTCGCACTGTCCGAGCTGTACAACGCGACCCTCGCCGACCGGATCACCGACATGTTCGGGATCGAGTGGGAGGGCCGGGATCGGAACCCGGTGTGGGAGCTCGCCCCGGTGCCCGAACTGGTCGACAAGTTCTCCTCACGGTCCCGGCAGATTGAGGAGGAGAAGCCCCGCCTGATCGACGCCTACCGGAACAAGCCGGAACAAACACGGCCGCGAGCCGTCGGCGAAGACCGTGCTCAAGCTTCGCGCCCAGGCGACGCTGGCGACTCGTCCGGAGAAGCGGGTGCAGTCGCTCGCTGACCTCACCGTCGGATGGCGACACCGCGCCACCGAGCTGCTGGGTGAGGACGCGACCGCCTGGGCACGCACCCTCACCACAACCGGAGAGCAGGCGGCCTTGTTGCGGGCCGATGACGTACCGATCGACACCATCACGGACCTCGGCCGTTCGGTGGTCGCGGCGGTGGGTGAGAAGCGGTCGACGTGGCGGCGCTGGAACCTCCACGCCTCGGGTGAAGGCGTGCAGATGAGGTAGATCGCCCGCGCGGACCTGGACCATCCAGAGCGAGAGCTGGTCGGCGTTTCTCGGCTGTGGCGTCAGGAGTTCGGCGAAGCCGGCGCCGCTCACGCGTCGATCACGCCGATGTCCTGGCGAAACGCCAGATCAGCGAAGTGCGGCTGGAGTACTAGTCGATGCGTTTACTGCCGGCACCGCGATGTTGACGGACGTTCTGGACTCGGCCCATTCGACCCGTGCGCCTGGCGAGTCGGGGCCGGTTCTACCGGATGCGCCTACAGCCAGGCAGTAACCAGCGTCATCTCATCGGCTACGACAGCGCATTGCGCCGGGCGCGGCCAACGCGCGGACAGCGGCAGATCCGGATGGTAGCCAGCGAAGTCGGTTGCCGCTCTGTCGATGCCTGTGACACGGTGCAGATCCCCGACCCCCGGCTCCGAGGCCCAGATGACGATCTACTTCTACGGTGCCGACGAGGTTCCGTACGGTTGCTTCTCCAACTTCTCCGGCCACGGCTTCGACCTCGACGGCCACTGGTGGACGACCTCCGAGCACTATTTCCAGGCCCAGAAGTTCCCCGGCACCCGCCACGCCGAACTCATCCGGCGGACGGCGACCCCGTTACGGGCCGCCGAGCTGGGCCGCGACCGGTCCCGGCCGCTGCGCCGCGACTGGGAACGGGTCAAAGACGACGTGATGCGCCAGGCCGTGACGGCCAAGTTCACCGCCCACGCCGACATCCGCGCCATCCTGTTGGACACCGGCGACGAGGAAATCGTCGAGGACACCAGCACCGACCACTACTGGGGACGCGGCCGGAGTGGCACCGGCAAGAACATGCTCGGACGGATCTTGATGCGCACCCGCACCCAGCTACGCACCGACCTCACCCAGAACGCCAATGGCCGGGCTACCTCATCCTCGACGTGGTCCACGACGAGATCAGGTACGTCGAAGTGCTGTACCGATCACCGCTGTGCTGACAGCGCTCGTCTCCACAGTCGCGCGGCCGGCGGCATGAGCGTGCAGCCGACCTAGCCTTCAAGCTGCCCGGGGAAACGCACCTCGACGACCTCGGCCACGGCTTCGTTGTCGCCGCTTTCCGCCACCGTGAGTAGGGCACGGTCTTGGTCTAACGAGATCCCGACGTGCCCGCCTCGCAGGCGGATCGCTGTTCGAGCCGGAAAACGGTTTGAGTCCTCCTTCCGCGTTCCCGTAGGTTGCCGATGCCCCGTCGCAGCGAGGACAGAGGACAAACCGCGTGACCCCGCCCGCTCTTTAGACCTGACGCCTTCTTCCGCGCATCTACAGGCCGACCCTCCCGTCGGTTCTGCCGGGCTGCCCGCGTGCGCCCGTCCATGCAGCGTTTGAGGCCGCGCGCAATCGGCCTCGTGTCAGGTCTTTAGAGAGATCATCATGTCTTCACAACCTCATACTGTGCTGCCCTGGATCGTTCGCCGAACCAGGCTGCCTCTGCTGTCGTTGCGGTGCGTGGACTGCCGGTCGGAGTCGGCCACCACCGGCGAAGGCAGGTTCCGCGTCAACGCCAACGGCAAGCTGCTGGACGTGTGGCTACTGGTCCGTTGCGTCTCCTGCAATCGGACGAGCAAACTCACCGTGCACGAGCGATCGTCCGTCAGATCCCTCGATCCGGCGTTACTCGACGGTTACCACGCCAACGATCCGGAACTCGTGGTGGCCACGCTGCTGGATCCGCTGCTCGCTCGGCGCAACCGGTACACCCTGGACTGGCAGGGGGCCTGGCAGCTGGACACCCCACCGGCACAGCTCGACGAGGCGTGGCCCCTGCAGGTGGAGGTCGACTTCCAGGATCCGGTGCCGGTACGCCCGGAGCGGCTCATCGCGCAGGGGCTCCACCTCAGCAGAAACGAGGTACTGCGCCGGATCAAGTGTGATATTTCCCTGCGCCGTCCGACGAGCACCGGATTCACTTTTGTCGTGATGATGAGGGACTCGATGAACTAATTTGCACTCCCAGCGGTGCGAGTCGCAGCCGCTACCACGTCACATACGCATACAGCGGGAATCAGAAGTGGGGACATAGGCCGGCTCGCCTATGTCCCCACTTCTGACAATGTTCGTTCGTTGCCGTCTACCGCTCCTGACTTGATCAAATGCACTCAACTCGGCAGATCCGCGCATTGGCGTGCGGCACCAGCAGTCTTGACCCTTACGCACCGTTACTTGGCTCTCGGCGAGGCCGCCCGTGGTGGGTCCCTTTATGGCCGCCCCGGTGGAGCCCATTTCGGCCGTCATAGCCATGATGACCAAGGATCGGTTGTGGATCCTGCGCAAGGCGCGCACCGAGAAGTCCACCGTGGCGGAGTGGGCTCATGGTATGCGCGCTTCTCTCTGGGCGGTGACGGCGTTGGCAGCGGCTGGGGCTGGAGCTAGTACTGCAACGGCAGTAGGCGAATCGAGTTCGGCTCGCGTTCGTTGGTCTGCCTGTGACGGATGTTGATGTTGGCCGGTGGCATGAGAGTTGGACCGGTTGCACGCGCGGATCGGGCCTCGGTTTCGTCGGTCGCAGCCGCGGCGGCGGGCGCGTCAGTACCTGTGTGGGCTGGTCTCGGGTCTGGGCCGTAAGAACGGTTGGACCCTGGCTGAGCAGGTCGGGATGTGTCGCCGGACGGTATGCAGCGGTTGTTGCGGTGGGCGGACTGGGTCGTCGACGCGGTCCGTGACGATGTGCGGGACTACGTGGTCGAGCACCTCGGCGATCCGGGCGGTGTGCTGATCGTCGACGACACCGGCTTCCTGAAGAAGGGCAACCGGTCGGCCGGAGTGCAACGGCAGTACTCCGGCACCGCCGGTGACGCGTGGCCGGCCGGTGACCGGGCCAGGTCAGAGCGCCGGCGACAGGTACAGGAGACGGTTGGGCGAGCCGACCCCCGGGTTGATCACGACCGGGCTGGCGACGCTGAACAGGTAGCTGGCCACCTGGGCCGGCGTCCAGGTCGGGTTGTTGCTGAGGACCCGAGCGGCGACGCCGGCGACGAGCGGTGCGGCGTGTGAGGTGCCGCTGATTGTCTGGGTCGCGGTGATCGAGCTCCACCAGGCCGACGTGATGCGCTCGCCGGGGGCGAAGATGTCCAGGCAGGGTCCGAAGTTTGACCAGCTTGCCCGGTTGTCGTTCGTTGACGTCGCGCCTACGGTCAGCGCGGTCGGCACCGATGCGGGCGAGACGTTGCAGGCGCTCACGTTCGAGTTGCCGGCCGGGACCGTTACCGTGATGCCGTCGGCGACCGCGTTCGTCACTGCGGTGTTGAGCGCGACGGTGGGGCTGGTCAGCACGCCGATGTTCGCCACGGCCGGCTGCCCGGCGGGGTGGTTGGCGATCATCCAGTTGATCCCGTTGATCAGCATTGACAGCGTGCTCGGCAGGGCGCAGTCGAACACCTTGACCGCCACCAGCACGACGTCCTTGGCTGCCCCGTAGGTCGTCCCGCCGACGGTGCCGGCGGCGTGGGTGCCGTGTCCGCTGCAGTCGTTGGCCGGGAGTGCGCCGTCTACGGCGTCGTAGCCGTACACCGCCTGGCCGCCGAAGTCGGCATGGCTGATCTGGATCCCGCTGTCCACGATGTACGCCCGGACGCCGGTCCCGACACTGGTGAAGTTGTAGGTACCACTGAGCCCCAGTGATGCGTCGATCCGATCAAGGTTCCACGGCGCGTTCGTCTGGGTGGTCGCCAAGCTGGTCAACCGGTCCTGCTCCACGACCGCTACCGCCGGGTCGGCGGCCAAGCGCCGGGCCACCGGCTCGGAGGTCCGCACGGAGAAGCCGTTCAGCGCGTCACGCCAGACCTGGTCGGGACGGAAGCCGAACCGGTCGGCGAGGCGGGATACGTCAGCCTGCCGATCCCCGACCGTATCGCCGCTGTCCTTGAGGATGACCACGTAGCTGCCGGGCACCGGGGTGGCGTCGCCGGTGCCGAGGATCTCACCGGTCGTCTCGGAACGCGGTTCGGGGACGGGTGTCGCAGTGGCCGGTCCGGCAGCCGCGGTGAGGAGCATGACCGTGGTGGCGAGCGTGGCAATGGCGGCCGTTCCTGCTCGACGCTCGCGGGCGAAGATCGTGTGGCGGTGGAGCCTCATCTCCCAGCCTCCCTTTGTTCCGGCCATTTCGGCGGGCGTACGACGCGCCGATTGAATGGTCTGAATGGTTTTGCTGGATCGTATCGCCGATATGCAGATGGATTCCATAGCCAATGCATAGAGTTCAATCGACGGAGGTCTTTTTGCGCATCAAGTGAGAAGAGTTCCGGCTCGATGTATCAGGGCTGCTTCCGGTGCTCCGCCTGCGGCTGCTGCTGTCTGCGGGGGCCGCGTTGCGGCCTCGTGCTGGGTGCGGCCCCAGGCCTCGTCAAAGTCGTGGCTGGGTCGGAGTCCGATGAAGCTCGACTGCCTTCGCTCGGGGAGGGCCTGGCCATAGCCCGCGCCCGTGGGCAACGTCTTGGCCGCCCGCCGGCGATGGCCCGGAGGAGCTCGCGTAAGTCAATCCTTCTGGGAAGAATTCTGGTGTTGGAACGTTGTTTCGCTGCTGCGCACCGTCACAGGACGACCACAGGCCCTGGTGTCGTACCGCTGATCGAAGCTGCGGCGGCAGGGCGGGGTGGCCCGTGCGTGCGGGGAGGACGGACAGGTCACCCCTGCCAGCCCGCAAGGGAGAGACCGGCAGCAGATGAGCGTCCGCAACCAGCGACCGGCAGCGAACTACCGCCTCTCGGCGTACACCAGTCTGCTGCCGTGGCAGGTTCGCGAGCGACTCTTCAACCCGGTCGGCCTCGGACGCTGCGGCCTGGAGCCAGCCGACGTCTACGACTTCCTCGATTGAGTCGCCAGCGACATGGCCAACGTCTACGCCGCCCTGGCCGCCAGCCGCCGGGAGGCCGCCGTCCTCAAGGACGCGCTGCGCCGCTGGCAGTCCGAGCAGGCCCGCGCCCGCGCCGACCGGGGACACGAGGCATGACCCAGCGGTACGTCGTCCATCTGCCCGTCGCCGCCGCCGACCTGCCGGCCGCGCAGCGCTGGCCCGAGTGATCAACCGTTGGCTGCTGGTGCTGCCGCAGACCGACCCGGGGGAGATCACCGTTTCGGAAGAAGACAACCAGCACGTGCGTTAGCGGGTCTTCTGTGACCTGCGGATGCCTGAGGGCCGGCGCTGCCTGCTCCGTGCCGACCACGACGGCCCTTGCTCCCGCCGCCTTCCTCGGTGAGCACTCCGACAGTGCACCTGTTGAGTTGCGGGCCGAACTGGTTCCCTACTCGGGATAGCCAGCGGAGTAGGTCGCGTCCACGAGTTCTTGAAGGTGTCGGATGACCGAGGCCTTGTGGTCCGTCTCCGGAAGTTGTTGCTCGCCAGCCTTGACGAGCCCGCCTCGCCAGTGGCGGATGATCTCGCGCTGGGCCCTTGTGGACAGCTGGTCGATCCAGAGAGATCCGAGGTTGTTGTCGATGATTTCTTGAAGATGGTCGGCAGCTTCCCGGTCGGAGAGCCGTTCGACCAGAAACTCCAGTGTCCAGTCGAAGAGACCACCGGTGGCGGTCCAGTCGACCCCGGGTTTCAACACGATCAGGCCGGCCATCACTTCCCCACGATGAATACCCGTGGACCGAGATCACGGTCCGCTAGGAACTGTTCAACCCTGGCCGTCTGCTCGGCCGAGAACTTTGAGACGTCAACGGGCACGAAGTCGGCCTTGTCCAGGTGTCGTTCGATCTGATACTGAAGCTGCGGCCACTGCCGGTCGAAGAACTGGCCGGGGAAGTTACCGACGGCATCATATGTGCGCCCCGCGTCGTCGACCCAGTCGGCCGAGGAATCTGCAGGGGCGCGACTGAGTTGAACGCCGATGAGTTGTTCCAACCGTACCGCGGTTTCGGCCTCGCCTGGCCTGAACTTCCCGGTCGCCGGGTCCATGCCGAGAGCGTGGACGCGTTCTTCCTCGCTGGCGTGTCGAGCGGGGGGCTCACGAGGCGTCCCGGGAGTCGAGGTGCCGTCACCGGATCTGCCTGGTTGGCTACTGACCAGCCGCCCCAGAGCCTGCTTCAGCTTCTCGATGAGGTCGCCGAGTCGCCGGATCTCCGGCATCAGCCGTCGCAGGCTGGCCAGTAGTCCTCGTAGCAGCCGTGCGATCCGCCCCGCCCATGACGCCACCAGCGTCGTCACCTGCTCCACCACCAGCGGCGCGGCGAAGCCGCCGGTGACGACCAGTTCGCCGGCGTACACGATGAGCCGGGAGACGCAGGTGGCGATGGCGTCGCGGACCAGCAGCCGGACGGCGGCGACCAGGCCGGCGGCTCCTTCGGTGACGGCGGCGAGGGTGTCGGCGCCCTGGGCCAGCCCGCCGATGGCCTGCTGCTGCTCGGCGGCCCAGGCTCGGTAGGCGGGGCCGGCGCCGCCACCCCAGCCTGCGACGTCGGTACGGACGGCGGCGGCCAGGTCGGCGGCCTCCCTGCGCAGCGACGCGGCGACGTTGCGCCAGGTCTGGGCGTGGGCGGTGATCTGCGCCGGGTCGCCCGCGAGCCAGTCCAGTGCCTCGCTGAGCGGTTTGACGTGTTCGATCAGCCAGGCGATGCCGTACTGAAGCAGCGCGCCGACCGGGTCGGAGACGAAGGCGAGGGCGTCCAGGCCGGCGCTGACGACGCCGAGGGTGCCGTCGATCCAGCTGCCGGTGCGGACGCCCTGGGCGATGAGCTCGATGTCCTCGCAGATCCAGATGCCGGCCCAGGTGCTGGGCGGGGTGTCGGATGCGGTGGCGACGAGCGGGTTGGTGGTCACTCCTTGTGCCGTATCCGCTGTAGCGACCGCTCGGCCCGAGCGTCGGCGGCCCGGTAGCGGTCGGCGCCGGTCCGCAGCCTGTCGGCCGTGTCGCGTACCGAGCCGGCCGCGGTGTCGATGCCCTGGACCAGGGTCTGCTGGAGGCCGTCGAGTAGCACCGGCATGACCGCGCAGAGCCGTCCGTACGCCTCGGCGCCCAGCCGGACGTGCTGGCCGGCCTGGCGGGCGGTGTCGAGACTGTCGGCGCGGCGGTCGAGGCGTGCGGCGTGGCGGGTCAGGTCGTCGGGGTCGACCTGGATGCCCTCAGCGCCGGGCATCCGGTGTGCCCCGGTCGGGATCCAGCCGGCGGCGGTACGACTCGACCAGCGCCGCCGCTGTCGGATCCTCGGCGCCGAGGACGCCCGTGGTCGCCTCGGTGATCCTGCTCAGGAGGTCGGTGTGAGCGGCTTGGGTGGTCGCCAGGATCTGCCGGGCGGTGTGCGCCGCGGAGTGTTGTCGGGTCCGTTCGTCCAGCCGCAGGCCGACCAGCAGGCCCGATGAGTCGACGGTGACCTCGATCGCCCGGTCGGGGCTGGTCGCCGTGCCCCTCAGCGCCTGCACCCGCGAAGCCAGCTCCTTGGCCCGGGTCGCCCGGTCCGCGACGGACGTTTCCCAGTCGTCGAGCCGGCGCGTCGCCTCGTCCAGCGCGGCTTCGTCCGTCCACATGACTGACCCTCCCCAGGGCATCGACGCCGACCGGTCGGTGTCGCCGTCACGCTATCAATCAATGGCATCGCGTACGGTGACGGCCGCCGCTCTGGCCCCGCACGCGTCGGCACGCTCTGGTTACGGAAAGTTTGTAGATCATGGTTGACAAACCGTGCTCGAGGTCTACTTTGTAGACAGGGTTCTACAAGGAGGTGAAGGGCCCGTGGTGCGAGAGATGCTCAGCGTGGCTGACATCGCGGCGATGTTCGGCGTCGAACCGAAGACGGTCAGCATGTGGCGGCTGCGCTACCCGGAGTTTCCCGAACCGGACGTTCTCGTCGGCGGCATGGCGGGCTGGGATCCCGAGCGGGCCGAAGAGATCCGTGTCTGGGAGAGCCGGCGCCCCGGACAGGGGCGGCGCGCGATGCTGGCCGAGCACATCCAGGAGACGTTGCGGCGGACGTTCATCTTCCGGTTCATGCGCCCCGATGACTTCGCCTGGGCACCGATCGACTTCCCCGGCATCGAATACGAAGACGGTCGGCTCGCGGACGGCATGCAGGTCAAGGCCGCGGAGCACCTGATCGGCGCACTTCGCGACCAGGGCTACGAGATCGTCTTCCAGGACCCCGGCACCGACACGACGGAGGCCGTGCGACACGTGCTCTGGGACCGGTGGACCGCGCAGGAGGTCGGGGGGAACGAGTTCCTCGGGCAGTTGTTCGATGACTACGGACGGATCTACCGCGGCTGCACGGCCTTCGATGCCGCCTCCTACACGCTGAACCGGCTCGAAGCGCTCGGCGGCGAGATCCGCACCGTACTCGGACCGTCGCCGCAGGTACGGGCCCGCCGGTCGCGATAGCGCGATTGCGCGGCCCCGAACAGCACAGTCCCCTCTCGGGGGCATCGACCCGACGCACAACTGGTCGCCGGACGACACCGGACAGGAATCGAGCGGCCGGCGTGACGGCATCCTGGAGGCTGGAGACTTCGTGGAGACATCCGAGCACCACATCGAGCCCGCCGTCGGCAGGCTGGGCGTCCTGACAATCGGGCTCGGCGCCGTGGCGTCGACCTTCATCGCCGGCGTCGAGCTGATCAGGCGCGGCCTCGCTGAGCCCGTCGGCTCGCTCACCCAGATGGGCACCATCCGCCTCGGCAAGCGGACCGAGCACCGCGTGCCGCTCATTCGCGACTTCGTACCGCTGGCCGGCCTCGATCAGCTGGTCTTCGGAGCCTGGGACCCGATCTCGGACACGGCCTACGACGCCGCGCTCAAATGCGGTGTGCTCGACCGGTACACACACATCGAACCGATCGCGGCCGCGCTCAAGGAGATCGAGCCCATGCCGGCCGTCTTCGACCAGCGTTACGTACGGCGGCTCGACGGCACCAACGTCAAGCCCGCAGCGACCAAGCGCGAGCTGGTCGAGGCCATCCGCAGGGACATCCGCGAGTTCAAGGCGAAGCACTCCTGCGCCCGGCTCGTGATGATCTGGTGCGCGTCCACCGAGACCTACATCGAACTCGGCCCGGCCCACCAGAACATGGAAGCGTTCAACGCTGCGATCGACGCGAACGACGAAAGCATCGCGCCCTCGATGCTCTACGCGTACGCGGCGCTCACCGAGGGCGTCCCATTCCTCAATGGCGCACCGAACCTCACCACCGACATGCCGGCGCTCACGGAACTCGCCCACACGGCCGGCGTACCGATCGGTGGCAAGGACTTCAAGACGGGGCAGACGCTTCTGAAAACCGTGCTGGCGCCGATGTTGAAGGCCCGCATGCTCGGGCTTCAGGGCTGGTACTCGACCAACATCCTCGGTAACCGCGACGGCGAGGTGTTGGACGACCCCGACAGCTTCCGCACCAAGGAGAAGTCCAAGCTGGGCGTGCTCGAGCACATCCTGCAGCCGAGACTCCATCCCGAACTCTACGGCGACTATTACCACAAGGTACGCATCAACTACTACCCGCCCCGCGGCGACCAGAAGGAAGGCTGGGACAACATCGACATTGTCGGCTGGCTCGGCTATCCGATGCAGATCAAGGTCGACTTCCTATGTCGTGACTCGATCCTGGCAGCCCCCCTGGTACTCGACCTGGTGCTCTTCACGGACCTCGCCCAGCGGGCGGGACTCAGGGGCGTGCAGGAATGGCTGTCGTTCTACTTCAAGGATCCACAGCATGCGCCCAGCGTCTATCCCGAGCACGACCTGTTCATCCAGCAGACCAAGCTGAAGAACACCCTCCGCTGGCTGATGGGCGAGGAGCAGATCACCCACCTGGGAGCCGAGTACTACCAGGACTAAAAACCGGCTCGTCCCCGCCCACCGAGCACGGTCAGCGGGCGAGGACGAGCCGGCCCCACTGACATGGCCGACCAAGCGTCGGCGTTCGCCACGGACCGACCGGCGGCCTTCTGCGAACCCGACAGCCGTCGACGACCGTACGGCCAGCGCTTCCGCGAGTTCGTCGGCCAGCCAGCAGGCGGCCTACCGGGACGGCAGAGGGGCGGCCGGGCGGACCGCGGTGAACTGGTCGTGCTCGTAGCGGGTGGCGGAGAGCAGCAGCAGCCACTCGTCGCAGCCCTGCCACGGGTAGAGGTCGGCGGCGCCACCGCGTACGGTCCGGGGTCCGTCGCCGGTACGTGGCCGGGCATCCGCCGGCGCACCCGCGAAACCGGGGATCCACACGTCGGCGCAGATCTCCCCAGCCGAGCCCGTCGCCGCCAGGCCGAAGGCATTCTCCCCGGCGGCCGTGCGCTCCTCGTCGCCGAAGTCGTCGAGGATCTGCTCCTCGTCGGGTTTGTCATCGCCACGGAACGTCAGCGTGGTGGTGCCGGCGCGGGCCGCGTACTCCCACTCGGCTTCGCTGGGCAGCCGGAAGGGCAGGGCGTCGAGCAGGTCGTCCAGATCGTCCTCGAGCCGGGCCGTGTTGGTGTCCTCGTCGGCGTAGTCGTCCTCGTAGTCGGCCAGCCAGTGCCGGACCTGCCCGACCGTCAGCGGGTGCCAGGCGAGCAGGAACGGTGCGACCCGCACCTCACGCACCGGCTGGGCGTCCCTGGCGGCCCTGAAGAAGGGCTCGAGGGTGTCCTCGGCTCCTCCGTCGCGCTCGATCGCACGTACGGCCTCCAGTTCCGCCTCGGACAGACCCATGCGGAACGTGCCGCCGGGCACCTCCCGGAACACTACCCCCGACGCGGTGTGCCGCCACGCCGGACGTCCGGCCACGATCTGCTCCGTCCACATGGCGCCGAACGCTAGCAGCCGAGGCATCGCGCGGTGGAGCCGTCCGCCCGGATCGTGGTCGCCGCGCGCCGGACGTTCACCGCGCGCCGTCGGCGGCGGGTCAGTCGGGCTGGATGCGTAGCGTCGTGATGGTCGTGGCGAGCATGACGTAGTGCCCGACCAGCAAGCACAGCTCGATGCACTCGCGTTCGTCCAGATGGGCGCGCAGCGCCGTCCACGCCTCGTCGTCGAGGTCGCGCTCGCGAACCAGCGCATCGACCGCGACCAGCACGGCGTGATCGCGGCCAGACCACCCGGCGCCGACGTCGTCACCGGTGACGCGCTCGATCTCCGCGTCGGTGACGCCGGCCCGCCGCGCGAGCCTCAGGTGGTGGTCGTGCTCGTAGCGGCAGGCGCACAGGTGCGCGACCCGCAGGATGACCAGTTCGGTCTCCCGGCGGGGCAGCACGCCGCCCGGCATCAGACGGCGGGCGAAGCGCAGCCAGCCGCGAAACAGCGGGCGGTGGCGGCCGAGCGTGAGGAACAGGTTCGGCGGACCGGTGCCCGTGACCCGGCCCGCCGCCCGGCTGAACAGCCAGCCGAACGTACCGACGTCATGCCGGCCGCCCGGGCTGATGCGTGGCCCGGTCACGGCTGGTCGGCCGGCTGCGGCGTGGTCAGCGGCGGACGCTCCTGCTGCGCGATGCGCAGCACGTCGGCCAGCCCGCGTTGGAACCTCCGGTCGAGCAGCGGCTGGACCGCCATGCGCAGCGGCAGCAGGGGCCGCACCCAGCCGGGGGCGACGATCCGCCGGCTCCGTCGGGCGATGCCGCGCTCCAGCGCGGCGACGCCGACCTCCAACGAGGCGACGCGGTGCAGCCGGCTGCCGCGCAGCAACGCCGTCGCGGCTTCGGTGCCGAACCCGCGCGAGGTCATGTCGGTGTCCAACTCGGCGAAGTACGCGACGCCGGCGCGGGCGCCGGAGGGCCGCAGCTCGACCCGCAGCGTGTTGCCCAGCGCCTCGACCGCGGCCTTGGAGGCGCTGTACGCACCGAGCAGCGGCGCGTGTACCGCCGCGGCGAGTGACGCGGTCACCAACGCGTAGCCGTTCGGGTGACTGATGTGCGGGGCGGCGGCGCGCAGCGTGTAGTAGGTGCCGAGCACGTTGACGGCGTTCGTCCGCTCGAATACGTCCGGGTCACCGCCGACCAGCGGCAGCTGCGCGGCGACTCCCGCGTTGGCCACGACGACGTCGAGCCCACCGAGCCGGTCCACGGCCATGTCGACAGCGGCCTCGACCTGGGCCCGGGAACGGACGTCGCAGGTGCGCCACGGTGCGTCGCCGCACGCCGCCGACACCTCGGCCAGCAGCTCGGGCTCCAACCCGATGACGGCGACCCTGGCGCCCCGCTGGTGCAACCGACGGGCCAGGGCGGAGCCGATCCCACGGGCGGCACCGGTGACGAGGACCCGCCTGCCGGCCAGCGACCGGGAACCCTCGCCCATGTCGCGAGTATAGATACGGCCGAATGGCTGTGCACGAGTGGCCGCAACGGCGGCCGCGCCGGATCGGGCGTCAGCGCGGCATCGACGGTAGGGGATAGCCTGGCGGTTCAAGAGCGTGATCCGGCTTGCTGCGGTCCTGTGGTGCCCGGCCGGCAGGAGCGGGAAAGGTTGCCCGATTGCGTCCCTCGCCGGATGGACTCCGCCGTCTCGTCATGCTCAGCCTGCTGTTCATCGCCGGAGGGCTGGCCCTCGAACTCTTCGCCAACCTCGTCAGCGGTCCGGTCCAGCGCTTCCTCGACCGGCTGCCGGGCTGGCTCTACCCGGTGGCCCTGGTGGCGCTCCTGGCGGTTGCGGTCGTGGTCACGTTCTCGTACGAACGATCCGGCCGGCGCCCGGACCGTCCGGCCCGGCGCGCCGACGAGACGCCAACCGCCACGGCACGGAGAGCCGACCGGCCGAAAGACGGTGCGTGGTCGGCCCGGCGACCCGATCGCCGTACGCTGGTGCGGGCCGGGCTCGGCGTCGCGGTGGCTGGGGTGGCCGTCGCAGCCGCGCCGAAACTGCTCACCCGGCGTGGGGCGCCGCAATCGCCGGCCGGGGCGAACGGATGGACCCAGCGGACCCTCAAGCCCTCGGCCAGCGACAGGTCCGACATGGTCGAGTTGGCCTTCAGCCCGGACGGTGCGACCCTCGCGACGGGACTGCGCAGCAGCGGGCTGGTCATGCTGTGGGACGTCACCTCACGCGCACGCGTCATCCTGGACAGCCCCGGCGGGGCACGCGCCGTGGCGTTCAGCCCGAACGGCGCCAGGTTGGCCACCATGCCCGTCAACACTGACTGTTTCCACCGCGAGCCGGTGCTGATCTGGGACATCGCCACCCAGCGGAAGGTCGCCAGCCTGGCCGGGAACATGCTGGGCGGCTCGGTCGCGTTCAATCCCGCCGGTACGGTGCTGGCCTGCGGGTACCACTCCGACTGCGACGACGACCGCAGCGGAGGGCCAGGCGTGGTGGAGTTGTGGAACGTCTCCACGCGCAAGCGCACCGCCCGGCTGACCCACCCGGCGATGGTGGCGCGTTGCGCGGCGTTCAGCCCGGACGGTAGGACCCTGGCCGTCGGCGGGGGACCACGGAGGTCCACCGGTACCGACAGCATCATGCTCTGGGATCCGGGCACCCGCCAGCATCTCGCCACCCTCAGCCACCCCGACATGTCCGTGCTGAGGGTGGCGTTCAACCCGGCTGGCACGGCCCTGGCCGGCGCCGGCTTCGGCACCGACGACACGGGCGTGGTGATGCTGTGGGACCCGACCACCCGCCGTAACACCGCCACCCTCACCGAGCCCGCCTCGCTGGTGCAGGCCATGGCGTTCAGCCCGGACGGCAGGGTCATGGCGACCGCTCTCGTCGGCGGATCCGGACATGACGGTGCCGTGGTGCTGTGGGACATCGCCACCGGCACGAAGGTGGCCACCCTCGTGCACGTGGGCGATCCGGCCGTGACCTCGGTGGCCTTCAGCCCCGATGGCAGGACACTGGCCACCGGGACCAGCCGCGCCGCGGTCCACCTCTGGACGAAGCCGGTGACGGGATGATCCGCGGCTGACCGACGTTCAGTCGTCGCAGCCGATTCCGTCGCCGTCCCGGTCGAGGTCGTAGATGTCGCTGCCCACCACCCGGACCGGTCCGTGGACGTAGGCGGGACCGTTGCCGCTGCCGCCAGCGCAGTCGACGTCACTGGCGATGGGTACGCACGCCCCGCTGTAGTTCGGGTCGCACTGCCGCGTCTCCTTGGTCCCGACCCTGACCACCCGAGTGACCGGCGCCTTCGTGATCTCCGACTTGACCAGCTTCTTGGCCGTCTGCACGCCGTCGGTGTGGGTGACCTGGTAGGTGAGCGTCCTGACGCCGGCGACTCCCCGGGTGGACACCTTCCTGGTGCCCTTCGGCAGGGAGGAGTCGCGGATCGTCCTGGTCTGGAAGGCGATCCGCTGCGTCTCGGTGACCGTGCGCGTCCGCACCACCGGCGCCGCGGGCGTCGTCGGTTCCGCTGCCCCGGTGGGCGTAGCGACCTGCTGAGGGGAGGCCGGCACGGTCACGGGCGGGGTGGCATCGGCGGCCGGGACAGTCGGCACGGCCTCGGCGGCGGGCTGCTTCTGGCCCTGCGGCTCCGGAGGGGCAGCGACGATCGTCGAGATGATGACACCACCGCAGCACAACAGCACCAGCGTGACGGCGCTGATCAGCGCGACCTGCACGCTGGTGCCGCGCTTCGGTGGCGCCGGGAGAGCCCCGCCGGCGGAGAACTGCGCGGTCGGGTACGGCGGTGGCCCGGGTGCGGGGGGAGGTGGGGTCTGCCCGTGCCACGGTTCCTGGGGGTACGTCACGGCTGACAGTGTGCGCACCAGGGTCCCCGCCCAGCACCGGTCAGTCAGCCACGTTCCGTAGCAGTCCGCTGACGGCGCACCGTTCTTTTGTCCGGTCGCTGCCCGCCATGAGGTGAAGATCGCCGTCGATCGTTCCTGCGCGCAGTGCGACGGAACCGTGCGGTCAGCCGTCCGGCTCGCGACGAGCCACCGTACGCCCTCGTGCTCACACCGATGGGCGCGCCCGTCGGGTCAGAGGGTCGGCACCGCCGTGATGCTGCGCGGTTGGAGCCGGATCGTGAACCGTACGCCCCCGATCGTGGTGACGCTGTCGCTCTCGGCGTTCTTCTCCGCCCAGTCGTACGCCCGCTGGCGCAGTTCCGGGTTCCCGGCGAGCACGGCGTCGGCCGTGGTGGCGAAGAGCGAGGCGCACACCTTCGCGCCCGGCTTGAACGCGCAGTCCGCCCGGACGAGGCGCACATGGGTCTCGTCGTCGAACTCGATGGAGACGGTCAGGTCCCACCTCAGGTTGCCCGGCGCCGTGCACTGCTGGAACTGGGGGGCCTCGCTGACTGTCCTAGAGGGCCGTTCGGGAGGCGTACAGGTGTAGGAGTTGGTCTTCTTCAGCCAGTCCTCGGCGATGGTCGCGACCTTGACGCCGGGCAGGTAGCGGCGATCCGCGGAGGGGAAGTCGGCGCCGGTCGACGGCAGCGCCGACGGCCCGACCGGATCGGTGGTGAGCGTGCCGGCGGCCCCGCCCGAGACCGCGCCGGCGAGCCCGCAGAGGACCAGGGACACGACCACGGCCAGCACCAGCGCGATCCTGCCCGGCCCGGGGGAGCGCCCCGCTGCTCCGGGTGACGGCGGCGTGGCGCCCGGTCCGGTGCCGATGCCGACGGGCGGCTGAGGTGGCGTGCTCATCCCTGCCCCACCCAGACCCGCAGGCGCAGGGATTCCTTGCCGGCGGCCGTCAACTCGTAGCGGTAGGCGCCGATGGTCGCCTTGGCGCTCTCGCCGCCATCGAGGCGCTGGTCGAGCCAACCGCGCACCTCCCCGACGGTGACCGGGTCGTGGGAGACCGGGATGGACCCGAGCCAGGTGAGGAAGGACCTGGTCGTCGCGGGGACCTTGTCGCCGTAGTCGGATCGCACCGACCCGGACAGGTTGGTGATCAGGTTCTCGTGGCTGTCGACGTATGTCGTGAACTCCGCTCCGGCGATCCCGAGCTCGCACGTCGAGACGCCGTGGCCGCGCTCCTCGCAGGTGAAGCCCTTTTGCGTGAGCGCGTCGGTGAGCATGGCCGGGCTGAGGCCGGGGATGCAGCGGCCGCCGCCGCACCGGGCGGTCTGCGCGCCGAGCTCCGAGTTCCGGGCGACGGCGTAGCCGCCGGCCCCGGCGCCGAGCAGCGCGACCAGGCCGACCACCCCGGCGACGAGAGCGAGTCGCCGCCAGCTCGCCGCGCGCCGCCCCTTCACCTGGCCGGCATCGCCCGGCCCTGAAGGACCGGCCGGTGTGCCGGAGGGACTGGCCGGGTCAGGGCCCGGGGTGGGGGGCGTCGGCTGCACCGCGTCACGCTCCACTTCGTACGAAGGTCGCCCACTGCTGGGTGAAGGCACTGCTAGTCATGCCTAGCACCCGCTTGCAGACGGCGTTGAAGATCGGCGTCTGCACCAACGGTTCGCCCTCGGTGTCGTTGTACTTGATCACGCTGGCGTAGAACTCGACCGCGGCCGTCCGGCCCTTCGTCCGTTCCACAAAGTAGAAGACCGTCGAGGACAACGCGTACTTGAAGCTGGCGTCCCGGTCGTAGAAGTCCTTCGAGGTCGGCACCGCACCGCGGAAGGCGCCGGCCGCCACCCGACTGTTCAGGTAGGGGCGGTCGTTGACCTGCTCGGCCCAGCGGGCGAAGCCCTCGACGGCCCAGGTCGGCGCGCCCAGCACCCAGCCACCCGGGCTGAGCGCGGTCACCCGGGCGCCGACACTGTGCGCCACCTCGTGGCGGATCACCCGGCGCGGGTCGTCACCGAAGGCCGCGATGTTCTTGAGGTTGACCACGATCCGGGAGCCGGCGTACTGGTCCTGGTAGATGTCGCCGTTCTGCCGTACGCCCTGCTGCGGGATCTGGAAACCCTCGATCTCGGGCTTGAAGTTGCTGCTGCCGCCGAGGCCGTACCACCTGCGGTAGTTCTCCGCGTCGCGGGTCAGGAACAGCACGTGCCCCGGGAACCGGAGCCGGTCGCCCCAGAGCGACTCGACGTGGCGGATCTCGCCGCGTGCGGCGTCGGCGTAGCGCTGGAGATCCGGCACGCTGGCGTCGCCGATCAGGCAGGCGTTGTCGACATGGTGGACGGTCAGCGGCGAGAGGTGCCAGGGGGCGTCGCTACGCAGGCCGTACGCACCCATCTCGTCGGCGTTGTCGCGGGTGAGCGGCAGGATCTCGGTGATCACCAGCCGGCCGTCGCGGCGTGCCAGCGAGTAGCGGAAGCTGGAGGCCGGCGCCACCCCGCCGGGCCCGGCGTCAGCGGTCAGCTGCACGACCTCCTGCACCGGCGTGAACCGGTGCACCTCGCCCTCCGGCGTGCCGATGGCCTGCTCGGCGATGTACCCGAACGTGGTCAGCTTCAGCTTGCGCAGGTTGTCGAAGAGGAGCTTCTGCGCCTGGACCAGCTTGGCGTCGGAGTGGTTCAGGTCTGCCAGGAACGCGGCCTCGTCGCCCTGCCGCAACGCCTCGGCCCGGCGGTCGAGCAGGGCTTGCAGGGCCTGCTTGGTGGGCTCGCCCGTGGACTGGCTGCCCTCGTCGCGGAGCCGGGGCCGTTCCTGTTGGCTGCAGCCGGCGACGACGAGACCGGTGGTCAGCAACAACGCGCGCCGTGACCAACCACCACAGGCTCTGCTGCCAGGTTGCTGTCGCACTGCCGCTCTCCCTGAGATCCACCGAACGTCCGACGAGCCGCGAGCGAGATCATGCCACGGGCAGGCGGTGCCCGAGTACCCACGGGGCGTTCGCCACCCCGGGCCGGTGGCAGACACGGCCGTGCCGACGGGAGGCGTCACGCCGGGGCGCAGCGCCTCATTCCGGCTCGTGCAGCCGGTCCAGGCGGTCGCGATGCGCCCGCGTCAGGTGGAGCCCTTCCGCCGCGAGGTTCTCCTCCAAGTGGGCGATCCGTGCGGTGCCGGGGATCGGAAGGATCACCGGCGACCGGCTCAGCAGCCAGGCGAGGGCAACCTGCGTGGCGGTGGCACCAAGCTCAGCGGCCACGGCGGCGATCTGCGCCGTCGCTCCCGTCGCCCCGGCTGCGACGGGCCGCCACGGCAGGAACGCGATTCCCGCCTGCTCGCAGGCCTCGACGACAGGCTCGTGCTCCCGGTCGAGGATGTTGTACCGGTTCTGCACGCTCGCCACGTCGACGATCTGCCGCGCCTGGTCGAGTTCGGCGGCGGTGACCTCGGACAATCCGATCCGTCCGATCTTGCCCTCGGCCCGCAGCTCCCTGAGCGTGCCGAGCTGGTCCGCGAGCGGCGTCTCCGGATCGATCCGGTGCAGCTGAAGCAGCTCGATGCGCTCGACGCGCAGTCGGCGCAGCGCCTGCTCGACCTGGGCGCGCAGGATCGATGGACGCCCGTCCAGTTTCCACTCGCCCCGGGGCCCCGTCCGCGCGACGCCGACCTTGGTCGTGACGAGCAGCCCATCCGGATAGGGGTGCAGGGCCTCGGCGAGTAGTTCCTCGTTTGCGCCGCCGCCGTACAGGTGGGCGGTGTCGATCAGGGTGACGCCCAGCTCGACGGCCCGCCGAGCCACCGCCCGGGAGGACTCGCGGGCGGGCTGCGGATCGGTGGGCAGGTGCATGGCACCGAACCCCAGCCGCCGAACCTCCAGGTCTCCGCCGATACGAAACGTCGTCGATGTCATGCGTCCCCCTCGCCGGGCGGTCACGGTAGCAGCACGGATCGGGTCGTGCGGACCGTCCGGACCAGAGCTGGGGGAGTGGACCGCCGGCTTCCCCGCGCCGGGCGCGGCCCCTGCTCCCGCCGACTCCTGATATCGGATTTCCGTCAACCGGCGCGGACGCACACTTCGACCGAGGTGAACTGGTGAGGACGGAACGACGGCCGTCTGTGTCCTCATTTCCGGGAGCTGGTCAAGCGCTGCTGCTTGCGCGCCAACACCACCTCCGATGCACAATGGGCAGCGAGAAGGAGCGCGCCGGCACGACCAATGAGATTCGCCGACATCGATGGAGGCACGTCCATGGCGTTGACCCCGGCGGCTGGCGGCGGTTGCGGCGAGTCGTCGATGCCACCCCCGTCGATCCGGTCTCTGCAACCGGTGAATTCCGACGTCGAGTGGGACAGCTTCGACCCCCAGGCATACGTCCGGCACAACTACGCGGTGCTGCGTGCCGACGATCGGGAAATCCTCTGCCGGACCAGAGACTTTCTCGCCAGGGCGAAGCTCTCCGACGCGGACTGTGTCGACGTGGGATCGGGGGCGAACCTCTACCCGGCGCTGTCGCTCCTGCCGTTCGCGCGCAGGGTCGACCTGTGCGACTGGTCGACGTCCAATGTGAGCTGGTTACGTACGCAGATCCACGGCTATGACGAACTCTGGGACCCGTACTGGCAGGTGTGCGCGGAAAATCCGGCGTACTCGGCGCTGACCGATCCACGAGGCCGCCTGGCGCGGGTGGGCCGGGTGCGGAAAACCTCCGTCTTCGACGTGCCGAGGCACGCCTGGGACGCCGGCACCATGTTCTTCGTGGCCTGCTCCATATCGGCCGACCGGGCGGAGGCCGAACGCGCGATCGGCCGGTTCCTCGACGCGCTGCGGCCCGGCTCGCCCTTTGCCGTGGCGGTCATGCTCGGCTCCCGCGGCTACCACGTGGGCCAGCGCCTGTACCCGGCCGTGGCGCTGCGGCGCGCCGAGGTGGTGGCCCGCATCGCGGCGGGCGCGTACGACCTGGACGTCCACGAGGTACGGCTCACGCCGCCGCTGCGCGACGGATACCGCAGCATGCTGCTGGCCACCGGCCGTACCCGCGGTTGATCACAATGCCTGGTGACGGGAGGCGCCGGCCCATCGACCCGGCCTGCCCGTACGGCATTCACCTCGCACCCCGACCGGCCGACACGCGGCTGTCGAAGCCGTTCGAGTGGCACTCGACTGGCCCGCTACCATGTTGTTGCACGTCTTTGTGGATCACCGTGGATCATCGCGTGAACGGCAATACCCAGCAGTTTCTTGTCGACGACTACAGCAGACGGCGGTGAATCGTGCGGATACAGCCACGCCAGGAGATCCTCGACATCTGGCGTGCCACGGTGCGAAGTTGCTGGCAGAACGGCGAATGGCGCTGGGGTGGCCGAAGCGGCAGCAACTCGATCAGCGATGCGGAGCAACTGCTGACGCTGCTGCTCCCGGCGGCCAAGGTCCCCGTGCTGTCACTCGACGACCCGGATCGCGCCGACGACGAGGTGATCGAGGCACTCAGCCCGCTCGGCGGCGCGATCGAAATTCCCCGCCGGCTGGTCAGCGTGATCACCGACTACTTCACGCGGTACACCGACGACACCGGCACCCCGGTCTTCAGCGGCGGAACCTACCTCACTCCGCTCGACGGCGGCGCGGAACTCACCGACGAGCAACGCTCCCTGGACATCGTCGACTCGTTCGCGGTCTCCGTCACGCTGACCCTGGCGACGATCGGTTTCGTCAAGGTCTACCGCGGCACCACCAAACGACGCGACCTGCTGGCGCAACTGGACGCCCTGGACCAGATGGCCAGCGCGCGGCTCACCGCGGCCATGGTCGGCCTGCTCCGCAGTTTCAGTACCTTCGTCTTCTCCGCCAGCGACGAGTACGGCGTCCGACTGTGCGACATGATCAACCAGGACGAGGTGCCGCGCCGCGAACTCGTCGCCGCGCTGCGCGAGCAACTGCGCGAGACGATGGCCAGCCTGCGCAGCGTCGTCATCGGGTCGGGCCGGGTGACCGAGGACCTGGACAACAGCGAGATGCTGTTCGAGTGCGGCTGGTCGTGGGGGCTCATCGCCGGGGCCGAGGAGGTCCCGACCACCGAGCCGATCGGCCTGCAGCGCGACGGCGCGGCGGAGAACGCCCCCTACCTCTACTTCACGGTCATCGCGATGGACGCCATCGAGGACCTGAACTCCGAACGCACCCGCCTGCTCGGGTTGCTCAACGAGGAGCAGCAGCGGCTGTCCCGGGCGCTGCAACTACGCTGGGAGCTGACCCGGACGTACTGGGCGACGGTGGCGACCTTCGGCAACCGACGGCGCTGGCCCATCGAGGACATTCCCTGGCGGACGACCGACGGCGACCGGACCGACTACTACACCCTCCAGGCCACGTCGCTGGCGGTCAAGGGCCTGGTCGCCGGCGGGCGCGGCGGCGACGAGGAGTTCGGCCGGATCGCCGCGGTGCTGGTGGAGCTGGCGCAGCGCGCGCGGATCACCCGGCGTGCCTCGCCCGACGAGCCGGCGCTGCTCGTGCACGCGCCCGGCAAACGGGTGACCCTGATCGACGACACGTCGAAACCGATCATGACGTGGAACGTGAACGAGTACTCCACGGTGCTGCTCCAGCGGGCGGCCACCGTCGCCGGTCTGCTGAACAACGCCCGGCGGCGCAGCGAACTGCTCGAGCTGGCGGACGAGGTGTGGGAGCACCTGCTGCTGCGGCGCATCCCCGACGGCCAGCACCGAGGCCTGTGGGACCACGCCGGAGGCGCCTTCCCCGGGCTGGCGCCGAAGCCCGACGCACCCTCGTGGTATCTGACCGAGCGGGTGGTGGAGGCGCTGGTCAGCGCCGGTCAGCTGCTCTGGGACCGGCCGTTCCCGCGGGCCGGCCGACTCGCCTCCTACGCGCAGGACCTCATCGACGAGGCCGAATACCTCTTCGACCGGGAGCTGATGCGCGGCACGTTCGCCGGCGAGGCGATGCAGCGCAGCATGCGCAGCATCCGGGCCAGCCTGCGCCGGGCGCAGTCGCTGGTGGACGAGCGCCCCGGCACGGCGGCCGCCCTGGCGAACTCCCTGCTGCTGCTGCTCAACGACATCGCCACCGGGCAGCAGAAAGCCAGCGAGGGGATCTGAATGCTGGTCTTCGTCACGTCGCACAAGGGCGGCACCGGACGTTCGGTGACCGCAGCGAACATCGCCTACCGCAGCGCGCTGTCCGGCCGTCCCACCTGCTACCTGGACTACGACTTCGGCTCGCCCACCGCCGGCATCACCTTTCAGATCCCACAGGCCGTCAACGGGGTGGAGGGCGCCGGGCCCAACGGCGGCGGCCTGCACCGGTATCTGCGCGGAGAGATCCCGTCTCCGGAGCAGCTGGACGTGTGGGGCACATCAGAGCGGGCCAGCCTGCGCCAACGGCCCATCGGGTCCGGTCCGCTGGTGCTCCTGCCCGGGCAGCGCAACGGCAGCGAGTTCGGGTTCACCAACGACATCGCCAAACGCTGCGCCGAACTCTTCCTCCGCCTAGAGGAGGAGTTCGACCTGACCCTGGTGGACCTCAGCGCCGGCCGGTCGTATGCCAGCCAGATCGCGCTGGCGGCCACCGCCATCGCGACCCTGCGCAAGGTCACCGTCCGCTGGCTGGTGTTCCACCGGTGGACCCCCCAGCACGTCACCGCGGCGGCGGACCTGGCCTTCGAGGCGGGCGGGATCGTGGCCATGGGCAAGGAGTACGGCCACGAGCCGGACCGGCTGCGGGAGTCGCTGCGGTTCGTCCGTACGGCGGTGATCGACTCACGCGGCCCCGAGGTCGGCCACCTCGACCTCGCGCAGCAGGCGTTCCTGCGCAAGTGCGACGCCGAACTGTCGGAGCTGGCCCGACGACGAGGCGTCGGGCGCACCACGCTGTTCGGCGTGGTGCCGCTGGATCCCCTGCTGCAGTGGCGGGAGCAACTCATCTCGGACCACGACGTACAAAGCAAGATCGCGAACGTCAAGACTGTCGACGCCTTCGTGGATCTGACCGAGAAGCTCTTCGACGAGACGGCATGGGAGACCGTGTGATTGGCGTGGATGTCAGGTTCCAGGAGGCAGCTGCGGTGCGACGTACAGAGAGCGTGGCGTACTCGCATCTGTCGGTCGAGTTGGGGCACTTCTACGCGAAGGACTTCGGCGACGGATGTGAGGAACTGCGGCGCAGGTTCGCGCGGATCGCGGACTTCTCGGCCGCGATCCCGGCCCTCGCCCGACGCGGGCTACCCCCACACCGCCACCCGCGGATCAGCACCTGCTTCATGGTGGACGACTACTTCAATCGCTTCGGCACCCCCCGCGAGGTGATCCCGCAGGTGCAGAGCGCCGCGGCCGAACACGGACTGACGCTGGACTACGTGGCCCGTGAGTCCAGCTTCGCGCGGCACGACGGCGTCGAACTCGCCCAACTGGTGGTCGACACCCTCGTGGTGGAGCCACCCCGGCACACCACCGGGAGCCGCCCCCCGCTGAGCGAGTCGGGTTGGCTGTCCAACGGCAAACGCTCGCCCGGGCACGTCGACGCCCCGGCGATGACCCTGCCCCGACCCTGGTCCCCGCCGGTGCAGTCCGGAGACCCCCAGCACTCCATCTTCGTCGACATCGAGCTGTGGTCCGACGAGCCCAAGACGCGGGTGTGGGCCTGCGCGCTGCTCGCCTCGGTCTGGCAACTGACCCGGCTGGGGGTGCTACGCCACCGTGGTGAGACGGTCCGGCAGCCATGCCAGCTCACCGGGGAACTGCCGACCGACTGGGACGAACTGCCGGCGATCGTGCAGCTGAATCCGGCCGCCGCGCCGTTCTGCGCGTACCGCACGCTGACCCTCATGAACACCCACTACCTGCCGGTCGAACTGGCCGTACGGACCATCCTCAGCCAGGTGGCGGTACCGTCCCCAGTCGCGCAGCAGGTCGCCAAGCGGGCCGGCGGCGAGGGCCTGCAACTGCCCAGCGAACTGGTCGACCGGTTGAGCTACGTGTTCATCGGCGAGTGAGGGTGGTGTCAGCGCCCGCACGGCTGCGTGACCGCGACCCGGTTGGCCAGGTCACGTAGCAACGCCATGTTGTTCACGCTGATCTGGTCCCGGATCCAGTTGACCGACGACTTCCACTGCCGGCTGAACCCGGGCACCTGCTCCAGCCGGTCCCAGACCGGCCGCAGCCGCGGGTGGACCCGGGCACCCGGCAACCACAGGTGCAGCAGATGCTCCAGCACCGGCCGCAGCCGCTCGATGTGCTCCTGCCCCCCGGAGGCCGGTCGCGTGACAGCGGCCTCCACCAGGGACGACAGCATGGTCAGCAGCCAATCGTGCAACGCGAGGTCCTCGCAGAGGCCCGCCACGGCGGCCGGCACGTCCTGCGGGCCGACCACGAGTTCAACCGTACGCAGCGTGGGGGAGTCCACGGTGACCACCGCCGAGACATCCTGCCCCGGCTGCTGGTCCACCCGCGCCGTCCACCGCAGCCGGGTGCGTGCCGCGCGCAGCGGCGGGTGCCGGTCCAGCAGGCCGGACATCTGCACGCCGTCGAGCACCCGGCCGGTGATCGCCTCCAGGTTCAGCACGTCCGCGTTGTTGCCGTGCAGGAAGCCCGCGGCCAGGTCAGCGGCGTCCAGCTTGCCGACCGTCTCGAGGACGCCGGGGTTGGCCAGATAGTGCGACCACGGCTGGCGGCGCTCGCCGGCGACGACCTGGATGACCGAGGAGGCCTGCACGATCCGGCCGCCCGTGATGATGGCCCGGGTGACCACGGCACCCACCCCGCGCAGCTGACGGTTCCTGGCGCTGGGTAGCCAGCAGTCCACGCCGGTGCGGACATCGGGCGACACCGCGTAGAGCGAGGGGCGTCGGGAGGTCAGCACGACCTCGCCCTCGACCAGGCCGAGTACCTCCGAGCTCTGCTCCTGGGCCAGCGCCGTGCTGTGCTGCAGCAGGCTGGTGTGCACCTCACCCACCGTGAGCATGGCTTCCTCCGCATCGCAGGCACCGTCCGCGGTCGCCCCGCGGAATGCGGTCCCATGGTGATTGACGTACGCCGCCGTGACCCGCACCGACACGGATCCGTGTGGTATTACCGAACTCCTCGCGAGCCGGAATGCGGCTCGCCGGAACCATCTCTGTCCTGCGGTCATCATAGGCCGCCTGTTCGCGGGAATCCCACGCATGGGCGGGGTCGCGAGTGTTCGCGGGTCAGAGCGGTGTGAAGGCAGCTGATATTTTCATTGGTGCGGTCGCCAGCCACCCCCTGGAGTTTGCCGTTGATGAAGGTCTACATTTCGGCCACCCAAAAGGACCTGCTGGAATATCGGGCCGCCGTGCACGTCGTGGCGCGTCGTCTCGAGATCGAGGACGTGGCCATGGAGGCGTACGGCGCCGACATCCGGCCACCGTTGGAACGCTGCCTGGCCGACGTGCGCCGGTGCGACCTCTACGTGGGCCTGTTCGCCTGGCGCTACGGGTTCCGGCCACCCGGGCAGGAGTCCTCCATCACCGAGCTCGAGTACCGTGAGGCGCTCGCGGCCGGAAAGCCCTGCCTGATCTTCCTGCTCGCCGAGGACACCCCCTGGCCGGTCGACATGATCGACCGCGACGCCGACTGGCAGCAGATCGTCGCGCTGCGCGGCGAGCTCAAGGAGCGCCACCTCTGTGCCTTCTTCTCCGGAGTGGACGACCTCGCGGCCAAGGTGACCATGGCGCTGGCCGAAGTACGCAGCGGCCGGTCGCCGGCGCGCCAGCTCGCCGACCCGGGCACCCCCCTGCCCGAATCCGTGCGCAACCAGTACCACAAGCAGCTGGCACTGCGCTACCAGGCCGTCCCGCTGGACGCGGTCTCACCGCGCCCCACAATCGGATATCTGACGCTCGGCCTACCGAAGATGTTCGTGGAGCCCCGCGTACACGAGGACAGCCGGCCGGAGATGCCGAAGGCCTGGTGGCGCTGGGCCAGCTCCACCACCGACGGTGACGGCGGGCTGCCCGGGGTGGTCGACTCGGAGGAGGTGGAGCGGCTCTGGGAGGAGTACGCGGCCAAGGACGCGCTGGCACTGTTCGACGTGGTGTGCGATCCGGGCCGGCGGGCGATCGTACTGCTCGGCGACCCCGGCTCCGGCAAGTCGGCGGCCGCGCAGTACCTGGCGCTGGCGCTGGCCGGGGTCTGCGACGAGCCTCGGCTGGCGGCGCTGGACCGCTACCTCCCCGTCCTGATCGAGCTGCGCTCCTACGCCGCGCACTGCGGCGACGGACGGTGCGACGGCCTGCTGGACTACATGGGCCACCGCCACCAGCAGGGACTGGCCGGGATCGAGCAGAGCGTGCTGGAGGCGTACCTGCGGCACGGCGGACAGGCGCTCTTCCTGTTCGACGGCCTGGACGAGGTGTTCGACCCCGCGCAGCGCGAGGAGGTGGCCGCACAGATCGCCACGTTCGCCAGCGAATACCCCGGAGTGCGGACCATGGTCACCTCGCGGGCGGCCGGATACCTGCGGCACACCTTCGCCAACGCCGGCTTCGACCACTTCACACTGGAGGACCTCGACGACGAGCGGATCGCCCGTTTCCTCGGCAACTGGTACCGCTACGTGATGCCCACACCGGCGACCGAAGCCGACCGGCAGCGGCGACAAATTCTCGACGTCGTCCGCAGATCCCGGGCGATGCACGAGATCGCCGGCAACCCCCTGCTGCTCATGCTCATGGCGATCGTCGGCCGGGGCCACCCGCTGCCCCGCAACCGGCACCGGCTCTACGCCCACGTCACAGACGTCCTGATCTCCGAGTGGGACGTGACCAAACAGTTGCGCGAGAGCCACGGCGACGTCCCGCTGCTGGACCTACAGGCGAAGCGCCGGTTGGTGCGCCACCTGGCGTACTGGATGCAGTTCCGGGAGTCCGGCCCGGCAGGAAACTATATTGAACCCGACGAGCTGGCGCGGATCTTCCGGGACCACCTCGTCGCGTTCTACGGTTTCGAGAACGAGCGGGCGCTCGCCATGGCCTACTCGATGATCGAAAAATTGCGTCAGCGAAGCTTCATCCTGGAACGGTACGGGCTGCGACTGTTCGGGTTCGTGCACCGCACGTTCCTCGAGTTCTTCTGCGCAGAGGAGATCGTGGACAGGTTCAAGCACGATCCGGACGCCTGGGGCCTCGACCGACTGCGCGCGTTGTTCCGCGACCACTGGGCCGACCCCTCCTGGCGTGAGGTGCTCCGGCTGGTCGCCAGCGCCCTGCCCGCCCAGACCGCCAACGACCTGGTCATCCTGCTCGCCACCGAGGCCAACCAGCCCTGGCCGCCGCTGAACCTGACCGGCCCACCGTGGAACCTGGTGCTGGCCGCGCAGTGCGTGGCGGAGGCGCCGCAGCCCGCCGAACTGGCCGGCGCGGGCGACGCGGTGCTGTGCCAGCTCGTACGGCTGGTCGAACACGGCATCTCCGCCGACGACCCCAACCTGGCGGAACTCACCGAGCAGGAACTACTCTCCTCGATCCGGGCCCTCGGATCGAACTGGCCCGGCCGGCAGGCCTTCCTGCACTGGTACCGCCGACGCGGCGTGCACACCAGTTGGCGCTCCGGCTCCGCGTTCGCCACCCGGGTCGCCGCGGTGCTCTCCACCGCCGAGGAGCAACTGGAGGAACTGCTCGCCCAGGAACTCGGGCAGGGCCGCGAGCGGCAGGCCCACCTCACCCTGGTCGCAGGGCTGGCCGAGACCGCCGGCCGGCTGGACGCCACCAGCCCCAGCCGCCGCCGCTGCCGGGACCTCCTGCTCGCCGAGGCGCAGGCCGAGGTCTCCACCACGGTCCGGCAGGCCGCCGTACGGGCACTGGTCGCGCACTTCAGCACCGACCGCGACCACGTCGACATCCTGCGCGACCTGGCCCGTTCACCCGATCTCGCGGTGCGCGCGCTGGCCGTGCAGTCCCTCGGCGGCCGCAGCGAGCTGTCCGAGGACGTCCGCCAGGTGCTGGTCAACGCCACCGAAGACCCCGCCACCGCAGTGCGGCGGGCCGCCACCGCAGTCCTCACCGCGCGCTGCGCCGACCTGCCGGGCGCCGCCGGGACGCTGCAGCGGCTGCTGGCCACCGACACCGACCCCGGCGTGGTGCAGCGCGCCCTGGAGGGCCTGCTGGCCCTGCCGGAACACGCCGAGACCGCCCGCACCCGGGCGTTGCAGCGGGTGACCGGCGACTCCCCGGACGAGGTGCGGCGCTGCGTGGTGACCGAGCTGCTGCCCGGGCGACCCGGCCCGGAGAGCACCGAACTGCTGCTGAAGCTGGCCGGCTCGGACCCGTCCCCCCGGCTCCGCGCGGTCGCCGTGCAACGGCTGGCGCTCGTGCCCGACCCGGACGGGCGCTGCCGAGCCCGGCTGGTCGATCAGATCACGCGCGACGAGGACGCCTCCGTGCGCGCCGCCGCCGTGACCGCGCTGATCGACCGGGGCCGTGCCGACGACACCGGATGGACCGTGGTGGCGAAGGCGGCCCGTGTCGACGAGGACGCGACGGTGCGCCTGGCTGCGGTACGCGCGCTGGCCGAGGCCTACCCGGACCACCGCACCGGGGAACTGCTGCTGGAGAAAGCCGACAGCGACCCGACCGCGAGCGTCCGACTCGCCGCGGTCGACCTGCTCACCGGCCGACCGCTGCTCGGCCACGCCACCCGTGACCTGCTCATCAGCCGCGCCGCCCAGGAGCGGGACGCGATCGTCCGGCTGCGGGTCACCCTCCGCCTGACCCGGCTGGCCGACCCGCCCGACCCCGAGGTGCGCAAGTGCCTGGCCGAACAGGTCAGCCGGGACCCCGACCCGAACGTGCTGCGCGCGGCCGCCCAGGCGCTCGCCCGGCACGGCGAGACCGACGCCCTGATGGAGACGCTGTGCCGGCGGGCCCGCCGGGACAGCTACGTCGGCATCCGGATGGCCGCCGTGCAGACCCTCTGCGCGCACGGAAGCCCCGACGTGGTGACCGACGTGCTGCTCGAGTGCGTCGAGTCGGACACCGACCCCACCGTCTTCGACGCGGCGGTGCGCTGCCTGGCCGAGCAGGGCTCCGCATCCATGGCGGTGACACTGCGGCTCCTGCGCCGCCTGGCGGACCAGGACCCGGCGATCCGCGCCTGCATCGCCGCCGCGCTCGGCGCGCACTTCGGAGCCGACCCGGAGGTCCGAGTGCTGCTCGTAGGGCTGGTCCGCGACGATCCGGACCTGGAGGTCCGGCGCCGGGCCGTGGAACAGCTCGGAGCCGCGCTGGCCGGCCAGGTGGGGGTGCGGGAGCTGCTGCTACGGCTGGCGGACGACGACGACTGGGAGATCCGCCGGACCGCGCTGCTCGGGCTGACCCGGCACTACTCCAGGGACAGCCGGACCCGGGGCGTGCTTGTGAGGCTCGCCCGCCAGGAGGACGACAGCGTACGGCGGCTGGCCGGGCAACTACTGGCCGCGCTGCCCGACACCAGGCCCGACGACTTCCCGTGACCGGGCCCGACCGACCGCCGGACCAGCGGTGCCGCCGCCGGTGAGCGGGCCGAGCCGGCGGGGGCGCCGACCGCCGTTCGCCGCAGCCGGTAACGCGCCGGCGGGCGCGCGCCGAGCGCCGTCCTGATCGACCTGGTCAAATAAAATGCCGGTCATGACAGACCCGGTCGCCACCTCGCGCCACCTGGTCGAATGGTGGCTCCGAGCCGTGTTCGGAGTCATCGGGCTGGCCGCCTTCATCCTCGGCTACATCGGCTTCGACCGCCTGCTCCAGGCCCGGCCGGAGACCGCGCACGACCCCTACGACGTGCTCTACTACGACCTGCAACTCTTCGTCTTCGGCGCCGAGCCCTTCCAGAACGCCGGGCCCTACCCGTGGCAGCTACAGGTCGCCCGGTTCGCCGCCCCGCTGTTCACCCTCCTCGCCGTGGCCGAGGCCAGCCGGCTGCTACTGGCCGCCGAGAGCCGCCGCCTCCGGGCCCGGCGAGCCCGTGGTCACGTCCTGGTCTGTGGGGATTCCCCGTTCGCCCACATGCTCGCCGACCGGCTCTTCGCCGACGGTGAACGCGTGGTCGTCGTGCGCTCCGAACCGTTCGGACCGCTGGAATACCGCCTACGCCGGTATCTCGGCGTCGTCGGCGACCCGGCCAGCCCCCAGGTGTTGCGCGGCGCCGGCCTGCCCCGGGCCCACACCATCTACGCCTGCAGCGAGGACGACGACCGCAACCACGCCATCGCCAACACCGTCAGCCGGCTCATCCAGGACCGGCGGCAACCACCCCGGGTCTACGTGCTGGTCCACGACTCCGAGATGTGCCTGTCGCTGCAGGCCCGGCGACTCGGCGCCGCCGGATCCAGCCGGCTACGACTGGACTACTTCCACGTCGACGACATCGCCGCCCGCGCGCTGCACCGGCACCACCCGCTGCCAGCCGTGACCGGCCGACCCACCAGGGTCCTCATCGCCGGCACCGGCAGCTTCCGCCGAGCCCTCCTGGTGGAGACCGCGCGGCACTGGCGGGCACGCCGGGCCGACACCCCTCCCGGCCACGCCGTGCCGCCCCTGCGGGTGGACCTCGTAGCCCCGGACGCCGGCACCGAGCTGGCCGTCGCGGCGTCGCGCTACCCGTTCCTGAACACGGTCTGCCAGCTCACCGCGTACGACCGGGACCTCGACGGCCTCGTCGGGCTCGACCAGGTCGGCCGCGACCGCTACGACCGCATCTACGTCTGCGCGCCGGAGGAGACCAGCGGCCTGCAGTTCGTGCTGGACACGCCCGCCCTCTGGCAGCGCGCCGAGAATTCCGTCTTCGTACCGGTCTACCAGCAGGCGGCGCTCGCCGCCGCCTTCCACGGCGACTCCCGCCACGACCTGCTCGACGAGGTGCACGGCAAGCTGCGCCTCTACCCGGTACTGACCCGCGCCTGCGATGCCCGGCTGATCGCCGAGGACCTCACCGAACGGCTGGCCCGGCTGATCCACGAGCGGTACCTGCAGGCCCAGCAACGCGCCGGCATACGCCCCGGCGACGCGCCGGCCATGGTGGACTGGTCGCGACTGCCCGAGTCGCTACGGCGGGCCAACCGGGCACACGTCCAGGACATCGCCGCGAAGCTGCTCAACCTCGGGTGCGTCGTGGCGCCCCGGCGCGGCGGCAGCAGCGACGCCGCCGCCGGACAGATCATCGACGACCGGATCGAGGAACTCGCCCGCCTCGAGCACGAACGGTGGTGCCGGGAACGACGCGGGGAAGGCTGGACGCACGGCGAACCCCGCGACGACGCCCGGCGACGGCATCCCGCCCTGCGGCCCTGGGACGAGTTGCCCCTCGACGTCCAGGAGCAGAACCGCGCGGAGATCCGGGCACTGCCGGACGTCCTGTCCGACAGCGGATTCGCGCTGATCCGGCTGGCGCCCGCAGTGCCCGCGCAGCGGAGAGGACCGAGCGATGCCGGCTGAGCCCGCACCGGTACGCGTCGGCGTGACCGGGCACATCAACCTGACCCGGGACACCGAGTTGCTCGTCGCCGACGCGCTCCTCGTCGAGCTGCGCCGGATCAGCGACCGGCCGGTGCACGGCGTCACCTGCCTGGCGGCCGGTGCCGATCAGCTCTTCGTGCACGCGATCCTAAAACTGGGCGGCACGTACGAGGTGATCCTCCCGGCCCGCGACTACCGGACCGCCGTGATCGACCCGGAGAACCGGACGACCTTCGACGACCTGCTCGCCCGGGCGGCGGCGGTCGTCCACACCGGCCACGACCACTCGGACACCGCCGCCTACGTGGCCGCCAACCGGGAACTGGTACGCCGGGTGCAGCGACTCGTGGCGGTGTGGGACGGGGAACCCGGCTGCCACGCGGCGTCGACGGACCGGACGGTCGACTGGGCGCGGGGCCTCGGCATCCCGACCACGGTCCTCTGGCCCGCCGGCGCCCGCCGGATGCCCCGCAGCGACTGACTCCCGAATGATGTCCATTTTTCGATGTCGTTGTAGGGTGCTGCGGTGCCTCCCCCTTCCACCGTCAGCGCGCCACCGGGCGACCGCGCACCGACCTCCGAATCCGCGCCGTCCACAGCCCGGCAAGTGCGGCGCGCACGCTTCAGCGAATCCGGTCTCGCCTGGCTGATGCTGCTGCCCTCGGTGGCGGTCTTCGCCCTGTTCGTGTTCTGGCCGCTCGGGCGCACCCTCTACCTGTCCGTGCACGGCAACGACATCTTCGGCGCCGCGTCCGAGTACGTCGGCGCGGCGCACTACCAGGACATGCTGTCCGGCGAGTTCGGCAAGGTGCTGGCCACGACGGCGCTGTTCACGCTCTTCTCGGTGGTCCCGGCCGTGCTGGGCGCGCTCTTCGTGGTGCTGCTGCTGGAGGCGCGCATCCGCGGCGTACGGGCGCTGCGCACCGCGTTCGCGCTGCCGTTCGCGTTCTCGGTGGCGACCGCCTCGGTCATCTTCGCCGTCATCTACAACCCGGCGATCGGGGTGGCCAACGGCCTGCTCGGCTCCCTCGGCATCGACCGCGTCAACTGGCTCACCGACCCGTCGATCGCGCTGCCCGCCGTCTGCGCCGCGACGGTGTGGATGAACTTCGGCTACAACATCCTCGTGCTCTCCGCCGGGGTCTCGGCGATCTCGCCCGAGGTGGTCGAGGCGGCCCGGCTGGACGGCGCCACGGGCTGGCGGCTGGCGACACGGATCACCGTGCCGCTGCTCTCCCCGCAGCTGTTCTTCCTCGTCGTGGTGTCCACGATCCACGCCCTGCAGAGCTTCGGGCAGATCCACATCCTGACCAAGGGCGGGCCGGACCAGGCCACGACGACGCTGGTCTACTCGATCTACGAGAAGGCGTTCGCGTTCGGCTCCTCCGACTTCGGCGCGGCCAGCGCGCAGGCCGTCGTGCTGCTGGTCATCATGCTCGGCTGCACGGCTGTCCAATTCGGCGTCCTCGAACGGCGGGTCCACTACCGATGAGAAAGCTCAACCTCGGGCGGGTCGCCGTCTACGTCGTGCTCGGCCTGGCCGCGATCCCCGTGCTGTTCCCGGTCTACTACGGCTTCGTCGGCGCCGTCATGGGCCCCGGCGACCTGGCGACCTATCCGCCCGCGCTGGTACCGAGCGCGCTGCACTGGCAGAACATCACCGATGTGTTCCGCTCGGTGCCGCTCGGCCGCTTCTACGCGAACTCCGCCGTGCAGGCCGGCGTCATCACCGTGGCGCAGGTCGTCACGAGCATCTTCGCCGCGTACGCCTTCGCGTTCCTGCGCCTGCCGGCGAAGGCCGCGACGTTCAGCCTGTTCCTCGCCACCCTCATGGTGCCGTGGGAAGCGATCATCATCCCCAACTACCTGGCCATCTCCGACTGGGGCCTGACGCGCGGCGGGCTGACGTACCTCGGCCTGGTGCTGCCGTTCCTCGCCTCGGCGTTCGGCACGTTCCTGCTGCGCCAGGCGTTCCTGCAGTTCCCGACCGAGCTGCGCGACGCGGCGGTGATCGACGGGTGCGGCCACTGGCGCCTGCTGTGGCGGGTCATCGTGCCGCTGTCCAAGCCCTCCATCGCGGCGGTCGGCGTCTACGTCTTCCTCTCGGCGTGGAACCAGTACTTCTGGCCGCTGATCCTGATCCGCGACACCGAGTTCCAGACCCTGCAGATCGGCATCTCCCAGCTCAACGACGCCGAGGCCGCACAGCCGGGTCTCGTCCTGGCCGGCGTCGCGTTGTCCCTGCTCCCCACGCTGGCCGTCGTGATCTTCGGCCAGCGCTACATCGTCCGCGGGCTGACCGCCGGGGCGCTGCGTTGAACCATCGAGAAGGAGAAGCAATGAGAAGACCTCGGCTCCGCCGGACCGCGGCGGCGTTCGTCGCCGTCGTGGCCGCCGCCGCGCTCACGGCCTGCGGCGACTCCGGCTCAGGCACCGACGGCGACAGCGGCGCGCTCGACGCGCCCGGCGCCGAGGTGCTGGAGAAGGCCACGGACAAGACCACGATCGAGTTCTGGCACGCGATGAAGGGGGCCAACGCCACCGCCGTCGACCAGCTCGTCGCCGACTTCAACGCCCAGAGCGGCGGCAAGGTCGAGGTCAAGGCGGTCTTCCAGGGAAGCTACGACGAGACGATCGCGAAGTACAAGGCGTCGGTGCAGCAGAAGAGCACGCCGGCCCTGGTGCAGATCTACGACATCGGCAGCCGCTTCATGGTCGACTCGAAGCAGGTCGTGCCGATGCACAAGTTCATCGAGAAGGACGGCTTCAACGCCGCCGACATCGAGCCGAACATCGCCAGCTACTACTCGGTCGACGGCAAGCTGTGGTCGATGCCGTTCAACTCGTCGACGCCCCTGCTGTACCTCAACAAGGAGGCGTTCGAGCGGGCCAAGCTCGACCCGACCAAGCCGCCGAAGAACCTCGACGAGATCGGCGAGCTGGCGAAGAAGCTCACGGTCAAGGACGCCAGCGGCAAGACCGTCCAGTACGGCTTCAACGCCGCCATCTACGGCTGGCTGGTGGAGCAGCTGCTCGCCACCGACGGCAAGGAGTACTGCGACAAGGGCAACGGGCGCAGCGGCCTGGCCACGAAGGTGCAGTTCGACCAGGAGACGGCCGTGCGCGTCGCGCAGTGGTGGACGGACCTGGTGAAGGGCGGCTACGCGACGAACACCGGCCGCAAGACCGACGACGCCCAGGCCGCCTTCAAGTCGGGCACGGTCGCCATGCACCTGGAGTCCACCAGCGTGCTGCGCGGCTACGTCGACGCCGCGAAGGGCAAGTTCACCGTACTCACCGCCCCGTACCCGAAGGTGAGCGCCTCCTCGACGGGTGGTCCGATCATCGGCGGCGCCTCGCTGTGGATCAACGGCGTCGGCCACAGCGACAAGGAGAAGCGGGCCGCCTGGGAGTTCGTGAAGTTCGCCTCCGGGCCGGTCGAGCAGGCCAAGTGGCACACCAGCACCGGGTACGTGCCGATCAACGCCAAGGCGCTCGACGAGCAGATCGACAAGGACTGGATGGCGAAGTTCCCCCAGTTCCGTACCGCCGTCGACCAGCTGCACGCGCTGCCGCCGTCGGTCGCGTCGGCCGGCTGTCTGCTGGGTGTGATGCCGCAGGCCCGCAAGGCCTCCGAGGACGGCCTCGAGGCGGCGATCGTCGGTAGCAAGCCGGCCGAGCAGGCCATGAAGGACGCGGCGGCGAGCGTGCAGGGCGCCATCGACAGCTACAACAAGTCGGTCGGCTGACCCCGCGACACGTGATCGTCGAGAAGGGCCAGTTCCCCACGGAACTGGCCCTTCTCGCTGCCGGCCCACGGTCGGTGCCGCCGGCACCGGTCCCGGCGGCACCGGTCCCGGCGGCACCGGTCCCGGCGGCACCGGAGTCCGGGCTCCGCCGCAGGAGCACCGAGCCCCTCGCCGGTGCGCATCTCGTCCGGCGGGGTGCGGGCGGATCCTAGGGTGGGCCGTGCCACCGATCGAGGGAGAGACCGTTGCCGCTGTCGTACCGCCCGCCCCGTTGGAGCCCGACAGGGGCGGCCCTGAGCCTGCTCGTCGGGCTCGCCGCCTGCACCGTGCCGGGGAGGGAGTCGCCGGAGCCGCCGGCGCCGCAGATCGTGGTGACCCAGGAGAACCTGCGCGGAAAGGAGACCCCGGCGGGGCAGGAGGGCCCGGCGCCACTCTGGTCGGTGCCGGTCAGGCGGCTCGACCAGCCGTTGACACAGCTCGGCCAAGTCGTCGTCGTGCCCGACGGGCGGGAACTGCGCGCCGTGGACCGTTCCACGGGGCAGGACCGGTGGCGTCACCCGTTCCCGGTGAGCTACCAGTACGCGGTCGCCGGTGAGCTGATCGTCGTCAGCGCCAGCAACGGGGGGCCGCTGGAGGTGCTCGACGCGGCCACCGGCGCCACCCGCTGGCGGGCGGAGGACACCCAGGACGTCGTCGTCCAGCAACGGAACGTCTACCACCGGGCATGCGTCGGCACCGGCCGGTCCGCGACGTGTGTGGTCGTCGCCCGGGACGTCCGCGACGGTCGGCACCTGTGGAAACTGCCCGCCGACCGGTTCGCCCGGGTGTCCGACGACGCGGTCGGTGTCCGTCCGCCCCACGCCGCGCCCACCGAGCGGTACGTGGTGGTGCGGCTGACCGCGTCCACCCGGACCTACACCGTGATCGCGGCCAGCACCGGCAAGGCCGGCGCCGGGCGGCTGCCGAGCCGGGCCTGGTACGGCTTCCTCGCCGGTGACCTGCTGGTGAGCACCGACCACGATCCGCCCCGCGGCGACCGGCTGTGCACGGTCAGCATCGCCACCGTCAACGCGGCCACCGGCGCCAGAGGCTGGTCCGGTGAGGTCTTCAGCGGGCGGCGCGAGGACGGCGAGTGCGTCAAGCGGCTGGCGTACGACCACAGCGGGTTGACCATGATCGGGGTCGGCACCCGGCTCGTCGCGGTCACCGCCGACGGCCGGCCACAGGCGGTCGACCTGCGCACCGGCAAGGCGGAGTGGGAGGGCACCAGCCCCGGCGTGCCGATCAACGGGGACGACCGGTCCGTGCTGGTGCGGCGCACCGCCGACGAGGGCGAGCTGGCGCTGCTCGACATGGACACGGGCGCGACGCGGTGGAGCGCCCCGGATCCGGGGATGTCCGGCACCTCGGCGAGCTGGCGGGCGAGCGTGACCCGGCGCCTCGTGGCGGTCAGCGGCACGGTCGGCGAGCGGCCGTTCGTGCTCGTCCACGACGTGTCGACCGGTCGCCAACTCGGCCGGTATCCCGGTTGGCTCGCCGGCGCCGGGGACGACTGGGTCGCGGTCAGCCGTTCCGGGGGACCGGACGGGATCGCCCTGGACCTGCACGCCTTCTGAACCGGCCCACGGGAGCGGCGGCCGGCCAGCCGCCGCTCCCACTCGACGGAGCAGCGGCCACCCGGCTGACCGATCCGTGCCGCCCGACCGAGCAGCGCCGCCCGACCGAGCAGCGTCGTCCGGCTGGCCAAGCAGTGCCGCCCGCGCGACGCGGAGAAGACGGTCCCCGGCCCGCCCGGGCCGGGGACCATCAGCGGACGCCGGTCGCTCCGGCGCGCCGCCCTCAGCGCAGACGGGCCTCGATGGCCTCGATGACGCGCGGGCGCAGCTCCGCCGCGCGGATGACGGCGTCGACGGAGCCGACCTCGACGGCGCGCTGGATGTTGTGCACCCGGTCGAACTCGGCGGCCACCTCGCCCAGCTTCTCCACCCGTACCGTCGAGCGCAGTTCGTCGAGTTCCGCCGTCAGCGCCGCACGGTCGGTGCCGGAGGCCGCCGCGACGCGGGCCTCCAGCTCCCGCACGCGCGGGTCGGCGGCGGTACGGGCGTTGACGTCACCGGAGAACACCACGGCGGCGGCGGGGGCGCCGCCGAGCACCGAGGCGAACGAGCCCTCCAGCGCGAGCACTGTCATGTTCGGGTTCAGCGCCTTGGAGAAGACCACGAACGCGCCCCCGTGGTAGCGCGAGATCACGCAGAACACGATGGGCCCGCGGAAGTTCACGATCGCCCGGCCGATCTCGGCGCCGTACTCCAGCTGCAGGTTGCGCATCGACTCCGGCGAGCCGTCGAAGCCCGACAGGTTCGCCAGCACCACCAGCGGCCGGTTGCCGCTGGCCGCGTTGATCGCCCGCGCGGCCTTCTTCGACGACCGCGGGAACAGCGTGCCAGCGGTGTAGGTGTCCGGGCCGTCGGTGGGCGGGAAGCCGCGCCGCGGCACCGCCCGCGACTCGATGCCGAGCAGACACACCGGCATGCCCCCGAGGTGGACGTCCTGCACCGCCACGGTCTCCGCGTCGGCCATGCCCGCCCACCGTTCCAGCACCGGGTGGTCCTGGTCGGAGAGCGCCCGCATGACGGTGCGGATGTCGAACGGCTTCTTGCGGTCCGGGTTGGCCTCGGCGGAGAAGATCTCACCGACGGTGGTGAAGTCGCTGCCCACCACGACGTGCGGGAAGGTGGAGATGTCCCGGTCGATGGGGTCGCTCGTCCGCGTCCGCCGCGGCCCCTGCTCGCCGGGCGCGACGTACGTGTGCTCGTAGTGCGCCATCAGCACGTCCCGCGCGGCGGTCAGGTTCGGCGCCCAGTACTGCGCCTGCCCGTTGGGGCCCATCACCCGGTCGTAGCCGCCGATGCCGAAGTTGTCCTCGGCCGACACCCCGCCGGAGAAGTCGAGCGACTGCTTGCCGGTGAGGACCATCGCCGAGTCCGGCGTCATCACCAGGATGCCCCTGGTGTGCATGAGCATCGTCGCCTCGGCGTTCCAGTACGGCTGCGCGCCGACGGTGATGCCCGCGACCACGATGTTGATCTCGCCGCCGTCCTGGGTGAACTCGACGATGCGCTTGAGCGCCGCCGCCACCCAGTCCATGTTCTCCGTGCCCGACTCCATGGAGATCCGGGCGCCCGCGGACAGCGCGTACCACTCCAGCGGTACCCGCATCCGCTCGGCCAGGTCCAGCGCGGCGATGACCCGGCGGCACTCCGCCTCCGACAGCGCGCCGAGCGCCTTCGTCGGATCGCCGAGCAGCACGACCCGGGTGACGCCCTGCGGGTGCCGTCGGGTCGGCGTGGTCACCACGCCCGCCACGATCGCCGCCTTGTTGCGCCCCTTCGGCCGGTCGACCGGCACGAGCGCGTGGTCGTCGTCGAGGTCGTGCTCGACGAAGGTGCCGAGCAGGCCGGTCAGCTCGTACGGGTACACCGCGTTACGGCTGCTCGCGCGCAGTACCTTCTGCCGGTAGTCGTCGAGCGGCTCGACCGGCTCCTCCGACGGCTCGCCGACGGTCAGCTCCGTACCGCCGGTGGCGTCGAAGGAGATCCGCACAGCGATCTTGGCCAGCTCGCCGGTCCTGGCGTCGCGCTGCCGCGCGATGAACAGGATCTCCTCCAGCCCGGCGCCCGCCGTCGTCGGCAGCACCCGCCGGGCGATCATCTTCAGTTCGGCGCGGGTCAGCTCGCTCGGCGGCCAGACGTAGATCACGATCCGGTTGGTGCTGAAGCGCTTTTTCGACGGCCGCAGCGACTGCGCGCGGCGGATCGAGTCGAGGCAGGTGGCGAGGACGTCCTCGGCCGTGGGCAGCGCCACCAGCCGCCCGTCGTGCTCGCGCAGCTCGGCCAGGTCGCGTACCTGGGCGAACGCGACGAGCCGGTCGTCCGACGGGTTCTCCCGCGCGACGCACTGGAAGAGGTAGACCTCCTCGTCCGACGACGGCAGGCGGGTGAGGTCGAACCTGCTCAGCCGCTCCATCTGCATGCGCTGCGCGATGTACGGGTGCAGGCCCCGGATCAGCCGCTCCTCGACCATCCCGACCGTCGACGGCCGGAAGGTGAAGTGGTGGTGCATGACGGCGCCGCTGCGACCCGCGACGGTGGTGGTCAACCTGCGGACCTGGTTCGGCAGGGGGTGCGCGTTGACGACCTCGTGCAGCGCCGCGGCCATCGCGTCGAAGTCCTCCGGCTGCCCCTCCCAAGCCAAGTAGATGTCGACGTCGATGGCGTCGCGGCTGCTCGCCAGCTCCGCGAGGCCGCGCAGCGCGTCGCCCAGCGCCTCGAAGCTGACGGCGGAGGAGACCACGCACAGCCCGGGCCGCTCGGCGACCACGAACGTGCAGCCCTCGGCCACACTGGTGCGTACGCCGGTGAGGCCCTTGTTGCCGTAGTAGCGCCGGGTCAGCACCTCCAGCATCACCGCGTTGTCCAGATCGTCGCGGACGAGCCGCTGACCGAGCAGCCGCACGAGCGGCTCGGTGGAGCGCACCATCTCGGCGATGCGCTCGGCGCGGTCCGGTGCCTCCGGGTGCGCGTCGAGGTGCCGCAGGTGCTTGCGGACGTCGGCGTAGACGCGGGCGCGGTTGCGGCGCAGCAGCGGCTGGGCGAACCAGGCGAACACCACACCCCGCGCGAGGTCGGAGACCACCGGGAAGCGAACCTGCGTCGCGGCCACGAGCCGCTCCAGCGCGAGACCGGCGGGCTCGCGCAGCGACTCGTCCGGCGGCGGCTCGCGCAGCCAGGCGCGCAGCAACGTCGCGACGACCGTGGCGTCGGCCGACGCGCGTTGCAGGGCGAGGAAGATCCGGAACACGGCGGCTTCGAGCTCGGGGGAGCGCTCCAGGTCGGTGACGCCGTAGTGCCCGAGCGCCTTGGCGAGCTTGGCCTGGAACGCCTCCGGCAGCCCGGCCCGCTCCACGTCGAGGCACTGGAGGTAGGTGTGGAAGTACTCGCGGGCGCTGGGCACGTGGCCGGCGCCGCCGCCGTCCTCGCCCGTCGGCCGGTTACGGCTCAGCTCGGTGAGGTCGGCGAACACGTCGATGAGGTCGAGTTCCTCGGCCAGCGTCCGGTGGCCGTCCTCGGTGGCCGCCCGGCGTGCGGCGAGGTAGTCGTCGAGCAGCCGGCGCTCGTCGTGCGGGTCGACGTCGAAGCCGAGCAGCAGGCTGCGCAGGTCCTCCTGGCCGCGCGCGGCGCGCTCGCGGGCCGGGACGGTGCCGGACGCGGCGGGCAGGTCCAGCTCGACGGACTCGTCGGCCGAGGTCTCCCCGGCCTCGGCGTCGTCGGCGAGCGGCTCCAGCCGCAGCAGCGGCGCACCCGTCTCCACCTGGGAACCCACGGCGACGACGCATTCCTTCAGCCGCGCCTTGAACGGTGCCCGTAGCACCGTCTCCATCTTCATGCTCTCCAGCACCAGCACGGGCGCGCCCGCCTCGACCTCGGCGCCGACCCGCAACGGCGTGGCGACGACCAGCGCGGGCATGGGCGAGCGCAGGACGCCGCCCTCGTCGCGGGTGACCCGGTGCGCCACGCCGTCGACCTCGACCAGGTGGATCGGTCCGTGCGTGCCGATGAGCAGGCGGTAGCGGGCGCCGTTGACGAGGATCTGGCCGGTGTGCCGGTCGAAGCGCTCCAGTTCGACGTCGGCGGTGCGGACGGCCCCACCCGCTTCGATGCCGACCCGGAAGCGGTGCGCGCCGACCCGCGCGACGCGTACCCGGTAGCCGACGCCACGCAGCTTGAGGTCCAGCGGCCGGCCGCTCTCGTGCTGCACCTGCGGGCGCCCGCCGAACGCCGTCGACAGCAGCCGCTGCCGCTCGACGCGTTCCTCCTCCTCGTACGCCTCGATGGCGGCGGCCGCCAGCGCGACAGCGGAGTGCCGGTGCGAGACGAGCCTGCCCTCGCCCCGGACGCGGTCGATCCAGCCGGTGTCCGCGCTGGCGTCGATCACCTCCGGCTGGTCGAGCAGGTCGAGCACGAAGCTCTTGTTCGTCGCGCCACCATCGATGATCACCGTCGTCTGGGCCATCGCCCGACGCAGCCTGCCGAGCGCCTCGTCGCGGTCGCGGCCGTACGCGATGATCTTCGCGATCATGGAGTCGAAGTCGGCGGGGATGGTGTCGCCCTCGCTGACGCCGGTGTCCACGCGGATGCCGGGCCCGGCGGGCAGGTCCAGCCGCGCGATGCGGCCGGGGGAGGGCGCGAAGTCGCGGTCGGGGTCCTCGGCGTTGAGCCGGGCCTCGATGGCGTGGCCGCGCTCCACGGGCGGCTCGCCTTCCAGACGCCCGCCCGCGGCCACGTGCAGCTGCGCTTTGACCAGGTCGAAGCCGGTGGTGGACTCCGTGATCGGGTGCTCGACCTGCAACCGGGTGTTGACCTCGAGGAACGCGAACAGCCGGTCGCCGGGGTGGTAGAGGAACTCGACGGTCGCCGCGCCGCGGTAGCCGACCGCGACGGCCAGCCGCTCGGCCGACGCCTTGAGCTCGGCCGCCTGCTCGGGGCCGAGCACCGGCGACGCCGACTCCTCGATGACCTTCTGGTTGCGCCGCTGCACCGAGCAGTCGCGGACCCCGAGCGCCCACGCGGTGCCCTGGCCGTCGGCGATGACCTGGACCTCCACGTGCCGGGCACCGGTGACCAGGCGCTCCAGGAACACGACGCCGCTGCCGAACGCCCGCGCGGCCTCCTGGCTGGTGCGCTCGTAGGCGTCGGCGAGTTCCGCCTCGTTGGTGATCACGCGGATGCCGCGCCCGCCGCCACCCGCAGTCGCCTTCAGCATCAGCGGGTAGCCGATCTCGGCCGCCGCCGCCAGGGCGGCGTCCAGGGTCTCGACCGCGCCGCGGCTCCACGGCGCGACGGGCACGCCGACCTCCTCGGCGATCAGCTTCGCGCCGATCTTGTCGCCGAGCTTGCGCATGGCGTCCGGGCTCGGCCCGACGAAGGTGACGCCGACCCGCTCGCACAGCTCCGCGAACGCCGGGTCCTCGGCGACGAAGCCCCAGCCGACCCAGGCGGCGTCGGCGCCGGTCTCCACCAGCGCGCGCTCCAGCACCTTCAGATCGAGGTACGGGCGCGCGGAGGCGGGACCGAGATCGTAGGACAGGTCCGCCTCGCGGACGAAGGTGGCCGTGCGGTCGACGTCGGTGTGCAGGGCGACGGTCTCGATCCGTGTCCCGGTCTGCGCGGCGATGTCCCGGACAGCGTGGATGAGCCGCATGGCGGCCTCACCGCGGTTGACGATGGCGACACGACTGAACACCGACCAGCCCTCCTGTAGCCCAATGATGCGCGGGCCGCGACGTCGCGGCACCTTCGGCAGTGTCCACCCTCCCGCCTGTGGATCAAAAGGCCAGGGATCCGAATCGACGCGGCCAACGTGGAGGATTGTGGCTCTGACCAGGCAAAACGCTGGCCACCTTCTTGATCGTTTCCCGGTATGTGTTAGGGGGTATCCACATGGTGGGAAAGTGATGTCCGCGCCGGGCGCAGATGTTACTGACGGGTCAGGGGGCGCTGCCGCCGTCGAGGTCAACGACGAGCGACTCCGGGACGCGCATGCGCCACGCGTCGGTGACGAGTTCACCCAGGCGCTCGGCGTCCACCTGCGCCAGCCGCAGCATGACCAGAGGCAGCCCGTCGTACGCGGGCGTGGTGAAGAAGAGCTCGGGCTCGCCGAGGAGCAACGCCTGCTTCTCCGCCTCGTCGCCGACATACAGCACCGCGACGTCGGTCCGGATGAGGCGCGGCCGGCCGGGCCGACGCTCCGGGTAGGACCAGACGAACCCCTTGTCGGCGACCCGGAAGTCGAAGCCCTCGCTGTCGATCTCGACCACGTGCGGCAGCGCCCCTGCCAGGCGACGGACGTCGTCGGCGTCAGCCATCGAGATCGCTCCGGACCATGTTCTCCCGCATGCGCGCAGACTAACGGCCACCTCCGACACCGATCGGCTGTGAGCTCGGTTACCTCACCGCCCGGCGGGAATGAGATCGCCGGATCCGGATTTGGAGCCAGATGTGACTTCCTCACCCTTCCCGGCCCGGCTGCGCACCGACCGGTCGGCGGCGAGCCGATGACGGCCGCCGTCGACGCCCCTGACAGGACGGCAGCCCCACTGACGCGGGGTGACCTGATGAGCCCCCGGCAACGCCTGCGGCTCGTCCTCGTCCTCGGCTCGCTGACCGCCGTGGGCCCGCTGACCATCGACATGTACCTGCCCGCGCTGCCCGCGCTCGTCGCCGAATTCCAGACCACGTCGGCGGCGGTCCAACTGACCCTCACCGGCACGCTGGCAGGCCTCGCCCTCGGCCAGTTGTTGATCGGCCCGCTGTCCGACGCCGTCGGCCGACGCGTACCGCTGATCGCCGGCGTCGCGCTGCACGTCGTGGCGTCGCTACTCTGCGTCGTCGCGCCGAACATCGCGGTTCTCGGCGCGCTGCGGGTGGTGCAGGGCCTCGGCGTCGCCGCGGCCTCGGTGGTCGCGATGGCCGTGGTCCGTGACCTGTTCGACGGCACGGCCTTCGCCAAGCTGCTCTCCCGGCTGCTGCTGGTCATGGGGGCCGCGCCGATCCTCGCGCCGACCCTCGGGGGTGGGCTGCTGCGCTGGACGGACTGGCGCGGCGTGTTCGTGGCACTGGCCGCCTTCGGCGTGCTGCTCGCCGTGGTCGCCGCCCTCGGCCTGCCCGAGACGCTGCCACCCGACCGGCGCCGGCGCGGCGGCGTGGTCGCGACGGTGGGCGTCTACGGCGCACTGCTGCGCGACCGCACATTCGTCGGCCTGGTCCTGGTCGCGGGGCTGGCCATGGCGGCGTTGTTCGCGTACGTGGCCGGCTCGTCGTTCGTCCTGCAGGAGCAGTACGGCCTCGACGAGCAGGAGTTCGGATTCGCCTTCGGCGCGGGCGCGGTCGGGCTGATCGCGGCGACCCAGTTCAACGTACGGCTGCTGCGCCGCCACTCACCGCAACGGATCCTCGTCGTCGCCCTGGGCGTGGGGACCGTGGCCGGACTCGCGCTGCTCGCCTTCGCCGTCACCGGAGTCGGCGGGCTGCCGAGCCTGCTGGCGTCGCTGTGGGTGGTGCTCGCGGCGGCGGGCCTCGCGATGCCCAACGCGCCCGCCCTGGCCCTGTCCCGGCACGGGGAGACGGCCGGTACGGCCTCCGCCCTGCTCGGCGCCGTGCAGTTCGGCGTCGGTGCGCTGGCCGCGCCCCTGGTGGGCGTGCTCGGCACCGGCGCGGTCGCCATGGCCGTCGTCGTCGCGGGGGGCATGCTGGCGGCCATGGCGGTCCTGCTCGTCGTGGTGCGGCCGGCCCGGCTCGCCGGCATCGAGCCGGACGCGGTGGTCCTGGCGACGCACTGAGGCACTGGCGGGGGCGCGTTTCAGGAACACCCCCCGCGCGTGCGGAGACCAGGGCGGTCGCTCCCACGTCGGTCGAAAAGACCAGGTGTTGCGGGGCGCGAGGGTGACGACGCTCGCTCCCGCAACCCGGTTGCATGCTGACCGGTGGGTGTGAATAGTCTTTGCACCATGTCGAGCCCTGAGGCATCCAAGGTGGGGGCTTTCGGTCACGCCGTCAGCTCCCTGAACCGCTGAGTTCTTAGCCCGCTTCCCCCAGCAGCCTTTGCTGCCTGGGACATTTGCGCGCGGCCCTGGGGCGCTGGCCGCGGTGACGAGACGTCTCCTTCTCCTTCTCGCTCACCTCGGAGCTCTTGATGCCTCTCCCGCTCTACCTGCTTGCCGTGGCGGTCTTCGCCATGGGCACCTCGGAGTTCATGCTTGCCGGCCTGGTGCCGGACATCGCCACAAGCCTTGACGTGTCGGTCGGGGCCGCCGGGCTTCTGACCTCGGCGTTCGCTGTCGGGATGATTGTCGGCGCGCCGCTGATGGCGGCGCTTGCGCGCCGTTGGCCTGCCCGGGCCAGCCTGTTGAGCCTTGTGCTGGTCTTCGCCGTGGCCCACGTCGTGGGCGCCCTCACGACGAGTTTCGCGGTTCTGCTCGTCACCCGCGTGCTCGCCGCCCTGGCCAACGCGGGCTTCCTGGCGGTGGCACTGAGTACGGCGGCCACGCTCGTCGCATCTGATCAGAAAGGGCGCGCGCTGGCGGTGCTGCTTTCGGGTACGACGGTGGCCACCATCGCCGGAGTTCCCGGCGGTGCGGTGCTCGGCACGCTGCTCGGCTGGCGGGCAACCTTCTGGGCGATCGCACTGCTGTGCCTTCCCGCTGCCTACGGCGTCGTGAAGGGCATCCCGGCCCGTGCCGGACAGACCCCTCAGGGCACTGCGGCCGGCTCGTCTCTTCGGCACGAGATCGCCCAGCTCGCGATACCCCGGCTGGTGCTGGTCATGCTGCTCGGTGCCCTCGTCAACGCCGCCACCTTCGCCACGTTCACCTTCCTGGCACCGATCGTGACTGACACCGCCGGCTTGGGTGACTTGTGGGTCTCGGTCGTGCTGGTGCTCTTTGGGATCGGGTCCTTCACCGGCGTCACCCTCGCGGGACGGCTCTCCGATCAGCATCCCCGCATCGTGATCGCAGTCGGTGGCCCGTTGCTGCTGCTCGGCTGGGTCGCGTTGGCGGCCCTGGCCGCCCAGCCGGTGGCGCTTCTGCTCCTCGTGTTCGTGCAGGGCGCGCTTTCCTTCGCGTTGGGCAGCACCCTGATCGCCAGGGTGCTCTATGCGGCAGCAAGCGCCCCCACCATGGGAGGGTCGTACGCGACCGCGGCGCTCAACATCGGTGCTGCCGGCGGCCCCGTCGTTGCAGCAATGACCCTGGGGACCAATATTGGCAACCTCGGCCCGGTATGGGTCAGCGGCGTCATGGTTGCGATTGCACTGGTCATCGCCCTGCCGCTCCGGCGGTTCATTACACCCCGCGTCGGTCAGGCGATCCGATGACCCACGCGAACGCTCCGCTGAGCATCGAGGGACGGCGGCGACTCATCAAGCGCTGCAGACAGTGGGGTCTCCGGTAGAGGTTCTTCGACCAAGAAGAACCTGACACCGGAGACCTCGTGGCCACCTTGGCGGTGACGAGGCGGCACGACCTGACCGACGCCAGTGGGCGGTGCTGGCACCGCTGCTGCCTGCGGGTAAGCGGCCAGGTCGGCCGTCGCAGTGGAACAAACGGCAGCTCATCGACGGCATCCATTGGCGGTTCGCGTCGGTGCGCCGTGCCGGGGGAAAGCAGTTGTCGGCGGAGACCTGGGACACCTAGCCTGCTGGCTGTGTATGCCTCCTGCCTGCGGACGCGCCGGGTGTCCCGGTGAGCGGTCGCCTTCGTGAGATCGCCCGGCAGACGGTGGCGATCGCCGAGTCCGGCCGGTACCGCGACGGCGGCGGCGCCGAGGTCGTCATCGGCGCGCAGGTGCGGGCCGCGGTCGCCGGCACCCGGCACCACCTTCCGGACGAGGCGCTCCCGGTGGCGGACACGCGGGCCGGAGCCGGCGACGTCGAGGTGACGTACGAGTCGACGTTGCAGGCGGCCCGCCGGGTGGGGCCAGACGCGGCGTGCCTGGTGTTCGCGTCGGCCAAGAATCCCGGCGGCGGATTCCTCGGCGGAGCCAAGGCGCAAGAGGAGAGCATCGCCCGATCGTCCGCCCTGTACCCGTGCCTGCTCGCCGCGCCTGACTTCTACGCGTTCCACCGCGGCCAGCACGACCTGCGGTACAGCGACCGGGTCATCTACTCCCCGCGGGTTCCGGTGTTCCGTGACGACAAGGGCACTCTGCTCGACCTGCCGTACACCGCGTCGTTCCTGACGGCCGCGGCGCCGAACCTCGGCGCGATCGTCCGCAACCAGCCCGAGTACACCGCCGACGTGCCGGGGGTGCTGCGCCGCCGGGCGCGTCGGGTGCTCGAGGTGGCCGCCGCGCACGGGCATCGGACGATCGTGTTGGGCGCCTGGGGGTGCGGGGTGTTCCGCAACGATCCCGCCACGGTGGCGGAGGCCTTCGCCGACGCGCTGCGGGCGGTCGACCGGTTCGACCGGGTGGTCTTCGCCATCCGCGACAACCTGTCGGGCACACCCGTGTACCACGCGTTCACGCGGCGTTTCGGCGGCGGAGGGCCGGGGCCGGCGGGTGACGGCTGAGCGGACCGCCACGTCGCGCTGACCGCCGTACCGGCCGAGCTGCGGCGCGACGCCGCTGCCGGCGGGAGGAGCCCAGCCGCCGACGCCGGGCTCAGCGCGGCTGCTGGGCGAGGTCCCGGATGCCCCGCAGCGTGCCGGCCATGGCCTCCCGCAGGGCACCCAACCGGCGTTCGATGATCTCCTCCTCGTTCTCCGGTGCCTGGTCGATGATGAGGCTGAGCCCCGTGCGGCTGGGGCCGATCCGCACGGAGTGCGACAGCCGGCAGCCGTCGTCCTCGGCGACGAGACGGTACTGCCAGGAGGCGCCCGGGTACCCGGGGTCGGGAGGCCCGCCGCCGAAGCGGTCGTCCGGGTCGGTCACCACCCAACCGAAGACCCGCGGCTCGTCGTAGAGCACGACGTGCGAGACGGTACGCCACTCGCCCAGCAGCGGATGGTGGTTGTAGCCCTCGAACCGGGCGCCGAGGGCCGGCCCACCGCTGCCGTCCAGCCAGCGCACCCGGCGCAGCTCCGGACTGAACCGCGCGGGCAGCTCGATGTCCGTGACCAGTTCCCACACCCGGGCGGGATCCGCCGCCAGGTGGAGGTCGCATTCGACCGCCGGGCCGTCGACATAGCGCACGGCATCCTCCCTCGTGTCCTGCGGTTCGCTGATCCGCCGGCTGGCTCCGCTGTCACCGGACGGCGACAACCGCACCGACCATGATGGACTGCACGGGGCTGCCCACGCAGCCCCGGCACGGTCGGACACCCGTCACCACACTGGACGGACGGCGCCTTCCGGGATCTGTGGGTGCGCGATAGGATCCGCCCGGCCACAATGCACATGCTGCGGAGGCGACCATGAAGCTGCAATGGCTGACGAAGGCCTACGCGGCGGGAGCCGGGGCAGCGATCCTGGCCCTGGCGGGCACCGTCTTCGCCATCGGTACCACCGCGCAGCAGCCATCGGTCGTCGACGGCGCCTCGTGGCTGTGGAGCCGGAACACCGGCGAGGCCACCCAGGTCAACGCCGTGTCGGGCATCGTCGCGCTGCGTCAGCCGATGATCGACGCGCAGGGCCACCGGGTCCGGATCAGCCAGAGCGAGCAGTACGTGATCCTGCACGACCTGGACACGGGCCGGGCCACCTCCATCGACCTGGCCCGACTGGGCTTCTCGGGCTCGCTGGAGCTGGGCCTCAAGGAGGAGACCGCGCTGCTGCTCGACAAGGCGATGGCGGTCCTGGTCGACCGCACCAGAGGCATCGTGCGCCCGGTCGACCCCGCGACCCTGCAGGCCGCCGGCGAGCCGATGCGCCTGCCCGCCCCGCTGGTCGGCGGCGCATTCGACAAATCCGGACGACTGTGGCTGAGCGTGCCGAGCCAGGGCACGGCGATCGCGCTCACGCTCCACGCCGGCCAGCTGAAGGTCGAGCGGACCGAGGCGGTCACGGCCCCCGGCCGCCCCCAGGCGCTCTCGGTGCTCGACGACGGCGCGCTCGTCGCCGACCGCAGCGGCGCCGACACGATCACGGTCGTCGGCCCGCAGGGCGCCCGGAAGATCACGTCGCCGGTGCCGCTCGCCAGCGCGATCGTGCCGGCCCGCACGGTCGGTACCACCGCGGTGATCACCGTGCCGGCCGAACGGAAGGTCGTCACGATCGGCGACGTGACGGACGGCGCGAAGGTGGGCGTCCTGCCGCTGCCCAGCAAGGGCGAGGCGACGCAGCCCGCGGTCAGCTTCGCCGGCCGGGTGTACGTGCCCGATCAGTCAGCCGGCGTCGTCAAGGTCTTCGAAGCCGACGGCGACCCCGCCGGAAAGATAGACGTCGGTGCGCCGCAGACGTCGGTGGAGCTGGAGGTCCGGGAGGACCACCTCTTCATCAACGCTCCCGAGGCGGACAGCGCAGTGATGATCAACAGCGAGGGCAAGTCCTCCCGGGTGCAGAAGTACGACCCGAACCCGGCAGCCACCCCGACGCCGGACGCCACCCCGTCGCTGGGCACGCCGCCCACCGTCGCGCCGCCGTCCACGCGACCCGTCGACCCGCCGCAGCCGACCTCCCCGGCCGAGCCGCCGACCGATCCGGCGCCGACCCGGACCCGGGTACCGGTGCAGCCCCAGCGCCCCGGGCCACCGGTCCCGGTCACCGCGCTGGCCGGAGACGGGGAGGTGCGACTCTCCTGGGGCCGTGCGACGCGCGGGTCGGCACCCGTGCGCAGCTACACGATCACCTGGGACGAGGGTGGCGGCGGCCAGGTCCGGGTCGGCGGCGACGTGCTGCGCAGGACGATCAGCGGCTTGACCAACGGCACCACGTACCGGTTCCGGGTCGTCGCCACGAACGCGGTCGGCGCCGGACCGCCGGCGCTGTCCCAGTCGGTGCGGCCGCAGGCCACCACTCCACCGGCGACACCCGCCGCCCCCAGGGCCGCCCTGGAAGTCGGCAGCGCCGGTAACCCCACCGGCGCGGTCGAGGTCGACTGGGCGGCGGTGCCGCAGGCCGCCGACTACGTGGTGACGCCGATCCTGGACGGCGAGGCCGGCGCCCACCCGCCGCAAACGGTCTCCGGCACGAGCGCGAGGTTCCCGGGCCTCACCGCCGGGCGGACCTACACGTTCACCCTCACGGCACGCAACGCGGCCGGTCGGGCCTCGGCCGCCAGCCCGCCGAGCGCACCGGTGCGGGTCCACTACGCCCCCGGCGCGCCGGGTGGCGTGTCCGGCCAGCAGAGCGGCCCGGACACGTACCTCATCCGGTGGACCGCCGCGCGCGCCCACGGCGTCCCGGTCACGTCCTACGTCGTACGCGACAGCCGGGGCACGGTGCTGGCCCGGGTCAACGGCTCCACGCTCACCGCCACCGTCACCGCGAGCGGCCTGACGTCGGTGACGGTGACCGCCGGCAGCGCCGACGGCGACGGCCCGCCCGGCTCCGGCCGGGTCCAGGCCGCCACCGCACCACGGGTCACGATCACGTCGACGAGCGCCACCCAGAACTCGATCACGGTCAGGTTCACCGTGGACGGGGGCGGCTCCCCCCGGTGCACGGTCAGCGTCGGCCAGCAACGGGTCGACTCCTGCACGTCGCCGGTGACGGTACGCGGGCTGAACGCGGACACGGCCTACCCGGTGACCGTCGAGGCGACGAACTTCGCCGGCACCGGCAGGGCCCGGGCCGACCAGCGCACCAAGCAGGTGACCTACGGGGCACAGGTCACCTGCACCGACGCGCCGAGCAACCCGCAGCCGGACTTCTGCGCGAACGGCCTGCCGGTCTACTCCGCCAGCAACGACGACGGCGCGGTGCGGCGACGCGTCGCCAACGGCGCGCGCATCGTCGTCACCTGCAAGGTCCACGGCGAAAACCAGCAGGCCGGGCCGTACAACCACGACAAGGAGGGCGACCACTGGGTGCGCCTGACCGACGGTGGTTGGATGTCGTGGGTGTGGCTGCGGTTCGACAACGGCGACAACGTGGAAGCGATCCAGAACTGTTGATCAGACCCACCACACGGGGGACGGGCACGGCACTGGGCGGCGGCCTCCTGCTCCTGGCCGGCCTGCTGCTCGGGTACCGCGAACTGTTCATGCTGGGCGCGGCCGGCCTGAGCGCGGTGACGCTGTGCGCCGCCTGGGGCCTGGTCACGCCCTCGCTGCTGGTCGACCGCGCCGTCGTACCGGGTCGGGTCCGGCGCGACGAACCCGCCGAGTCCGTCGTCGACGTCACGGCCCGAGGCCGCGTCGGCGGGCTCCTCTCGCTGCACGACGGCGTCTGGGACGCGGACGGCAAGCCGGTGTCGGAGCCCGTCACCACCGACGTGGTCGCCCGTCCCTCCCTGGCGGTCCGGGTACGGCTGGAGTTGCCCACGGCCCGTCGGGGCGTCTTCCAGGTCGGGCCGTTGCGGGTCGGCCGCACCGACCCGCTGGGCCTGTGGTCGGCACTACGGCCCGTCGGTCGAGCGCAACAGCTCATCGTCTGGCCGAACTGGCACGCCGTGCCCGCATCGGCGATCGGGCGCACCGCACAGGTCGACGCGACCCGGGACGCCCGACACACGGAGAGCACCACCTTCCACACGCTCCGCGAGTACGTCCCGGGCGACGACCTGCGCCACGTCCACTGGCGTACCTCGGCCCGGACGGGCACCCTGATGGTCCGTCGGCACGAGGGTTCGTCCCTGGCACGACTGGTGCTGCTGATCGACGACCGCGCGGCGTCGTACGCCGACCCGGACAGCTTCGAGGAGGCCGTCGAGGTCGCCGCCTCGGTGCTGGTGTCGATGACGGACGCCGGACGCCGGCTGGCGGTGGTGAGCGCCGCGGACCCGACCCGCGACCCGGCGACCTCGGTCAGCGCCGGGCTCGATCTGCTCGCCGCAGCCCGGCTGACCGGTGCGGGCGCGTCCGACGAGCGGATCCAGGCCCAGCTCCGGCTACACCCGATGGGCGACGCCCTGCTCGTCGTGACCGGCGGCGCGGTGGCGCTGGCCGGCCCACTCGCATCGAGGTACCACTCGGTGCGGACCCTGGTGCTCGGGCCGGAAGCCCCTTCCGATGCCGCCGCCGGGGTGACCGCCGCACCCACCGCCGTCGGCATCGTCGAGCGGCTGCGGGAGCAACGATGAACCACCTGCTCCTCGTCCTCGCCGTCGCTGTCGCCGGGTTCGCCGGCGGCGGCCAGATCGCGGACGGCTACGCCGGCGGCGCGGCCCTCTGGGCGATCGCCGCCGCCGCCGTCGGCGCCGCCGCCGTCGGGCAACTGACCGCCAGACACCGGTCCCTGACCCTGCCTGCCAACGCGCTGGGCCTCCTCGCGCTGCTGTTCACCCTGCACCGGCTCATGCCGGTCCCGGACGGGCTGCTCGACGCGCTCCTGCATACCGGTGCCCGCCTGCTGACCAGCGCCACCCCCATCCCACCCCGGGTGGACACCCTGGCCCTGCCCGTGGCGGCCACCTGGATCGCGGTCGCGGTGAGCGGCGCCCTGGCCCGGGGACGTCGCCCCGGCACCGCCGCGCTCGCGCCCGTCATGCTCGCCGCCGCGATGCTCGCCCTGGCCGGCCCGCGTCGGCACCCCGGCTACCTGCTCACCGCGATCCTGGTCGCGGCGCTCGTCCTGCTGCTCGCCCTGACCCGGGCACCGCGAACGGTCCACCGGCGACCGCGCGCGGCCCGACCGGGCACGACGATCGTTCTCGCCACGGTCCTGGCCGCAGGAGCGGGGCTGCTGACACCGGTGCTGTTGCGCAACACCACGTCGACGCCGCCGGACCTGCGCACAATGGTGCTGCCCCCGGTGCAGGCAGAGGATCAGGTGCACCCGCTGAGCCTGCTGGGCCGCTGGCAGGCCCACCCGGAGCAGCCGCTGCTCGCCATCGACTCGAACCGCCCGGTCGTGCTGCGGTGGGCCGTACTTCCCGACTTCGACGGCACGAGCTGGCAGCCAGCCCCGTCCTACCTCGCCGCGGGCGGCGACCGGGCACCACGCCGGCCGGCGGTCGCCGCCGAACCCGTACGCGCGAAGGTCGCCGTCATGGGCCTGACGGGTGGCTGGTTGCCGGTACCCGACGGACTGGACCGGGTCAGCGGGGTGTCGATAGCCATCGACGAGGAATCCGGCGGCGTCGTCGTCCCGGACGGACTGCGCCCCGGACAGTCGTACGAGGTCGAGGCCGCGGTGCCCACGCCGACGACGGAGCAGCTGGTCACCGCGCAGCTGCCGGTATCGGCCGCCCTGGACGACTACCGGGCACTTCCGCCCGGCAACACCGGCCCGATCTTCTCGCTGGCCCTCGACGCCGCCGGTGACGGCCTGCCGTTCCAGCAGGCGACCGCGCTGGCCGGGTGGCTGAAGCGGAACTTCCGCTACGATCCGTCGGCCCCGGGAGGCAGCGGCTACCCGAGCATCGTCCGCTTCCTCACCGCCACCCCGCAGCTCGGCGGTGGACGAGGCACGTCGGAACAGTTCGCCGCCGCGTACGCCGTCCTGGCCCGCGCGCTCGGCATCCCGGCGCGGGTCGTCGTCGGATTCGGGGCGAAGGCCGCCAGGCAGGGCTCGGCCATAACCGTCGTCACCGCCGGTGACGCGCGGGCGTGGCCCGAGATCTACCTGGAACCGGTCGGTTGGATCCCGATGGACGTCACGGCCCCCCGAGCGACCGGCGATCCCTTGACGCACACGGCGCCCCCGCCCGCCCCGTCCGCCGCCGCGACGGCGTTGCCGCAGGCAGCGGTACCGGAGATCCCGGACGCGGAGACGCCGGACGGCGGCGGCTCCGGCGTCACCTGGCGGTACCTCGCCCTGCTGCCGGCGCTGGCGGCCGGCCTACCCGGGCTGATCGTGGCGCTGCGCCTGCGTCTCAGTCGCCGGCGACGCGCCGGCACGGACGAGCTGAGCCGGCTGCGGGGAGCGTGGGCGGAACTACTCGACGCCGCGCGCCTCGCCGGGATCCGCGTCGAGCCGCACTGGACGGTCGGCGCGACGGTCGCCGCGGTGAGCACGGCCGTGGCGACCGTCCCCGAACCGCACCTGGTGACGGCGGTCAACCGCACCTGGTACGCGGCCAGGCCGGACGCCGACGGCGCGGGGCCGGCCGTCGCCCAGGCCACGGCGCTCGCACACGGCGTCCGCCGCAACGCGAGCCGGCTGCGTCGCCTCGTCTGGTGGCTCGACCCCCGACCACTGTGGTGGTGATCCTCCGGTGCGCGGGGCGGGTCAGTCGCCCCTGAGCGCGCCGGCCGCCCGGCGGAGCGCCGCCTCGTCGACCTCGGGCAGTTGGTATCGCCGGCGGGCCAGATAGGCCAGGAAGTCCGCCTCGGGGCCGATGCCGTAGCGCTGCGCGAAGTAGGCCAGCGACTCGGACCACACCCACTCACCGTCGGTGCGCAGGTGCAGCGGCACCACCTCCGGGTGCTCCGGGTCGAACGGGTCCGCCTCGAAGCCGTACGCGACCGCCACCAGCGGGGCCGCGCGCAGATATGCCGCGACCGCCACACGATCCTGCTCGGAGAGCCGTGGTCCCCGTACGATCGGCCGGCCCTGCTCGTCACGCTCGGTGTCGACGGCGGCCGCCACCCTCGGCCTGGGCGGGTCAGGCTCCGCTCCACCGGCCAGAGCCCCGGACTCCCGGCCGGCCAGCCCCCGCCACCAGCTCGTAATCCGGTCCGCCGTCGCGGCTCCGATCGGCACGACGTCGTCGTCGAGTTCGCCCAGTTCGGCCAGTTCCAGAGACTCCGTCGGGCGCCAGTTTCCGTCCCGGCCGAGTGCGCTGTCCTGGTCGACGGTGCCGATCCGGACCCGTCGCAGCAGGCCGCTCGGGCGTTCCGGTGTGTCACCGGCGGCCACCCTGGCGTAGTACCGGATCTCGATCTGCTCCAGCCCCAGGTCGAGCACGACGCGCCGACCGTCGGGCAAGCTCCACGCCTGGTAGGCGAGCTCCTCGGGGCTGGTCAGCCCGAAGACCTCCCGTACGACCCGCGTCAGCTGGGCCGCCGTGTCGGCGTAGTCGGCGGCGGGCGCCGGCCAGGTCAGCTCACGCCACCAGTGCCCGGGATGCTCCGGGGTGGGCGGGGACCAGCCCGACTCGCGCAGGGCGTTCTCCTGCTCGGCGGGGAGCCGGCGTTCCCCGTCGCTGGCCTGGGCACCGCAGACCTCGACGACCAGCCGGTCCGGGTGCTGCCACAACTGGGCGAAGCAACCGTCGACCGGACGCGCCACCTCGTGCAGTTGCAGCACCGTGCCGTCCTCCAAGCGTCCCAGCAGGTCGCTGAGGCGGGCCGTCACCTCACCCCAGCCGGGCTCCGCGCTCACCATTCCTCCTCGTCTGCCGACGGCTGGGCCGCCCACTCGTCCAGGCTGGCCCGTGCTCGGGCCAGAACTACCGGTCGAACTCCGCCAGGGCCCGGTCGTAGGCGGCCCGAGCCGCCTCCAGCCGTACCCGGCCGAACCGGCCCGGCTCGGCCGTCCGCACCACGCGGCCCCGATACGACCAGAACGCGTCCTGCGGCACCTCCGCCGCCCGGGCCGGCAGGAACTTGAGCACCTCGTCGATCGCCGCCCGAGCCGCGAGGAGGTCGGTGCGCGCCTGCTCCCGCTCGGCGTCGGACAGGCCGTCCAGCTCCGCCGGGACGCTGCCGTAGACGTCCGCGACCCAGAGCCACTCACCCGCGTCGAGCAGCTGCGACGGCTCCCGGCCGGGCGCCCATTCGCCGTCGTCCGGAGCGGTCGGTTCGTCGGGCTGCCGGAACTCGAAACCCCGCGGCCGGCCGCACGCCACACACTGACCGGTGTAGCGCACGATCCACTCGTCGTCCACCAGCTCCAGCGAGCTGGTCGAGCCGAAGTCGACCTCCCCGCAGGGACACGGATGCAGCTCGAAGTAGAGATATGTCTCCTCGTGCGTACGGGCCAGGGGCGGTGCCATGTCAGCGACCATAGCGCTCGGTGAACGAAGTGAGTTGCTGGTGCCGCCGGGACCGCTGCTCGGCGAGGTAGGCCCGCCGGAACCATTCGGGGCTCGTACTGCGCACCTCGTGCCCGTTGGCCGTCCACAACATGCCGCTAGGCAGCTCCTCGACACCGGGTGGGAAGAACCTTGCGACCTCGTCCAACGCGTCGATCGACATCGTCAGCATCGTGACGACCGCCTCCAGATCCGCGGGATCCGGCTCGACGACCTCCCCGCTGTCCCCGCCCTCGTCAACCGCCGCTGTGGTCATCGCCGCCAGCACGGTGTCCGCCACCACGCCGTACGCCTGGCTCACGGCCACCCACTCGCCCGGATCGAGCAGTTCCGACGGGCCGTCCTCGGGGTGGCTGAACCGGTACGGATCCCCGGGTGGCGATCCCGGGCGCCGGGGGAGTCGGAAGACATGGTCACGGGACCGGCCACAGTCATCGCACGGGCCGTCGTAGCCGACGACCACGCCGCTTTCGTCGCTGGACAGGACCGCCATCTGGCCGCGCGGAAACTCCACCGACCCGCACTGACACGGATGCGTGTCCAGGTAGGTGTGGATCTCGGCGTAGGTCCGCGCCGGTAGCGGCGAGGAGTTGGCAGCAGGCGGGCTCTCCTGTCCGGACGGCGCAGCGACCGAGCCGTCGTCCGAGATGTCGGTCGGGGCATCAACCGGGACGCTGGCCGGCACGACATCCGGCTCGCCGGCCGCAGCGGAGAACATCGCCTCGAACCGGCGCCGGAAGTCGTCCCGGCGACCAAGGTAGAAGGCCGCGTCGCGGACCACCCGACTGCGCCGGAACACGTCCCGCCGCTGCTCGTGGACCCACTGACCGCGCTCGGTCCAGAAGGCACTGTCCGGCAGCATCTCGACGTCGGGCGGCAGGAACTTCCCGATCTCGGTCGCTGCTGCTGCGGCGCTGTCCCAGGCGTTCAGGACCGCCCAGTACGTCTCCTCGTCGGGCACCTCGTCACCCAACTGGTCGAGTCCGACCTCGGCCATGCCCGCGTTGGCCGACTCGATGACATACCACTGGCCGGCGTCGAGCAGGGTCGACCGGCCCACGCCGTACAACTCGCCCGCCTCCTGCGCGGCCCGCATGCCCGCCTTCGACACCGGCACCTGCGCGACGTACCACTCTGCCTCGTAGGGGCCGTCGAAACGAAGCAGCAGGTGCTCCTCATCGAGGTCGTCCAGCGCGGTGTGGCGCAGGTAGTCGACCCATCCCTCGCCATCCGGCAGATTCAGCTCCAGGAAGGCGTACGCCTCGGCGACCGTCCGAGCCTCAGCCATGAGGTAGCTCCTCACTGAGCCAGCGGGTCAGCCGTCTCACGTCGCCTCATAGAGCTCGAAGTACTCGTTCATGCTCAGTGCGCGGCAGTCGCCGGTAGACTCCTCCACCCGGATCGGCATATTGCCGACCAGGCGCGCCGCCGGATCCCCGGTCTCAACGAACTCCGCGGAGTTGTATCCGACCACCACGACCCCCGGCATCCGCCTGATCCACTCGGGCCGCACGACGAGTCGAACATCGTCATCGACGACGTGGTTGTCGGCGAGGTAGGCGAGGGCACGGTCGATCGCCTGTTGGTCGGTCATCATCAGTTCGTCCTCAGGAACATGTAGTCGGGCCATTTCACTACGTCAGCTATCCCAGTCTGCCCGTCGAGGAAGACGGTCCTGCCTCGGTCATTCACGACGTTGAAGACGTGGCCCGTCGGACCCCGGCCGAAGCCGAGCACCAGACCGCGAGCCCCGTGTCCCGCCCGCGTCATCTCGTCGATGATGTCGCTCAGCGTGACATGCCTGAACCTCGCGTCGAAGTGCTGCTCCAGGGGTCCGACCGGGCCCACGGGAATATCCCGAATCGCCGTCATCGGGGCTCCGCTCAGGGTGGTGTCCACCGCCAGCGCACAAGCCCGGCAGTTGTCATCACCACCGAAGGGATTGATCAGGTTGAGCAATCCCGGGGTTCTCGGCGTGTAGTAGTGGCCGCCGCGCAGTGTCGTCCCGGCATCGCCCCACCAGTTCCGGCCGGCGTCCTGGTCGGTCAGCCCACCCGGGACATCCACTGACGGCTCGATCGCGGCGAGGAGACCGGGCAGGTCCTCGACCCGTACGTCGGGAGGCGTCGCATCGTCGTGCTGACTCGTTGCGGTGTTCGGAGGTCCTGCGTCTCCCCAGGCCACCGGGGCGCCCGGCACGGTACGCGGACCCTGCCGGAACGGCGCGGGTCGTTCGCTGCGCGGTAGGTCTGCGGCGATCTGCTCCAGGTGCTGCAGTTGTTCGAACGCCCGTTGGGTACGGGCCAACAACGCGTCGGTTTCCGCGTGGAAGAGGACCAGGTGTTCCTCGCCGGCGGTGTTGATGTGCCGCTTGAGCAGCTCGCCGCGGTTCTGGGTCGAAACCGCCTCGTTTCCCTCGTAGGAGATGTTTGCCAGTTCGGTGGAGCCGGTGGTGATGATCGCGCTGCTGCTGTATGCGGCCTGTGTCCTGACGGCCTTGTCGAATGGCTTGTGACGAATCTTGGCCTCGACGAGCCGGACCCCGGAGGCCAACGCCTGGCCCACCGTGTCTCGGGCGAACCTGATCCAGCGAGCCTTCGGGCTGGGCAGCCCGGTCGGTTGCTGGGAGATACGGAGAATCTCCTGCCTCGCCCAGGCACGGACCGCGTCGGCTATCCGCTCCGGGCTCTGGGTGGGGTCTACCCGCAGCACGTAGGTCACATCGGAGTCGACGCGGTACGCCGCGACCGTGGCACCGCCGTCGGTGGAGCCGGTGCGGATCTCGAAAGTCAGGTGTTCGGGACGGTTTCCCGCGCCCTTGAAGGCGATCCGGAACGTGTGGTCGGCATCCTGGACGCGGGCGATCGCACCGGCCCGAGGCAGTTCCCCGTCAGGGTCGTCCTCGGCAGTCGGCCGTTCCTGGCTGCTCAGCAGCGTATCGATTGCCGGGAGCACGTCTCGATCGGCGGGCGGCAGGGCTCCGTACCGCTTTCGCAGCCGCGCCACGCTGTCGGTGGTGCGGGGATCGGCGGCCAGTTGTGCCTCGATCTCCCTGGCTCGTTGTTCGAGCTGCTCGACGGGTGCCCGCTGTTCCTCGATTCTCGTCCGCAGGTGCTGCGGAGAGGTTGAGTCAACTTTTGTCTCGGACAGGGTCCGAATCAGTGCCATATCGTTGTCGTGAAGTTGCTTCATCCGGTTGGTAGCGCGGCCGATCACGAAAGTGATGGCGCTGAGTCCGGTGAGCAGTCCGAGGCGGATGGAACCGCTGGCGGCGAAGGTGATCGCTCCACCGCCGACCCCTTGGGCCAGCGCCGGAAGGATGTCCTCGTAAAATCGCCGAACGGATGAAAACGGGCTTCTCCGGTCGGCCAGTATATTATCCATGATGTGCCTGACGGCGTCGGCGACCTGCTTCGGGTCGGCATCGACGTTCACCGTGAATTGGAAGCTGTTTCGCTGCATGCGCTCCGAGCCGGGGGCCACCGGACGGCCATCCTCCACCGCACCGAACTGGAACATCACGTCAACACCGGCACGGGTGTAGACAGCCGAAACCCTTTCACGGAGCGAGCGACCCCGATCGTGCGAACGCCCCGGTCCCTCCTCCCGGTAGGTCACCCCGACGAGGCGGCCTTCCGGGTCGACCATGTCCCGCAAGGAGAAGGTGACGTCGCGCTCCGTGTTCAATTCGGCTATGCCTGACGCAATCGATTCCCTGAGCTTCTGATTTCTAGGGTTGTCGATCGAATCGTGGCTCTCGGTGACCTCCTTGTTGTCGCCGTCCTTGTCGTCGTCTTTGCTTGCCTCCACGGGTGAGGTCGGGGCGGAGATGGCGTGCGGTCCGGCCTCCAGACGGTTCAGCGCCGTACGGGTCAGGTCGCCACCGATTCTCGCCAACTCCTGGATCTGCGCACCGACGTTGCGACGTTGCGCCGCACTCAACCGGCCCGACTGCGCGAGATCGTGACGCTCGAGGAGATCGGCGAGTTCACGGTCACGGCGTCCGGTGAAGCGGTCGACCAGCGCCTGCACCAGTGCCTTGGTCATGCTGGCCGCCACCTGCATGCTGCCGTAGCTACTGATCGCCTGGTTGCCCAGCCACCAGGTCGGCACTGCCAACGGCATTTCCTCCGCGGCCCTCCGCGCAAGGTACGTCCTACCGCTGGGCACACGCTGGGTGAGTTCATGCTGCCGACTCGCGACGGCGGTCAACGCCTCCCGCAACGCGGCGCGCATGGAATTCTCCGCGCTTCTTTCTGTGGCCTGCTCCGTGGCGGCGGCCAGATCCGGGGAGACCCGGAAGGTGATCTGTTTTTCGGTGTAGTCGATCTCGATCTTGTTCGGATCCTTGGTGTGCGCCACCTCGACGTGCACCACGACCCCTACGCCACCCGCCACCTCAAGTTCGTAGGCGTCACCGCCGACGGGCGCAGCGACATTGCGGCGATGCCGCAGTCCGATCTCCCCGAGAGACCGAAGCCTCCTGGACAACCCGCGGGTGCGGGGATCCGTGCGTCCGTGCAGGGGCGAGACATTGTCGAGGAACTCGATCGGCGTCTCGGCGAACGTCGCCATGATCTGCTCGACTTCCTCACCGACACGTTCCCGGACCTGTCGGGCCGCCTGCTCGGGGATCGCCTCGGTAGTTGGTTTCGTCTCCTCCTCCGGGCGGACGGTACGCTCGGCGGCCGTTGGCTGGCCCTGAACGCTCGTGGCCAGGTCCCCGGCGCGGTCGTAGCTGTTGTCGACCCGGCGCTGGAGTTCTCCGTCGGCGATGCCGCTGCGGTCCGGCAGTTGGGCCAACGCGCGATCGAGCTTGCGCTCGAGTTTCGCTGCGCTGTCGTACCGGGTGATCTGATTGCCCGTCAACAGATCAACCCCGGTGACGACAGCCCGCCTGAGCACGAGTAGCGGTGTGCCGAGGACCGCCGCCAGCACGGCCGAAACGGTGATGCCTGCGATGTTCGGGAGATTGGCGGCCAGCCGATCGATCCCCCGGTACGGCACCTCGCCCGGCCGCGCGTACTGCGACGCCACCATCTGCTTCAGCGCCTCGCGGAGATCGCGCTGGAACTTCGCTTCGGCCGCCTGCGGATCCCGGATCGATCCTGGATCGCCGAGCTCGAACCTGTCGGGGTCGATCACGAGGACGAAGTGCCGCTCCCGGCCGCCGCCTCGGAACTCGGCAACCTCTCCGTCCGGCACCGGTCCGGAAGCCACCTCGAAGGTGAACGACAGCCGGCCCTCGCCAATCCAGTCGTTCGGGGTGACCCGGTAACAGGTGCGGCCCGGTGCCGGCACGGGCTCGATCGTCAACACCCCGGGGAAGACCAGGACCGGTTCAGACGTCGTTCGACTGATCTCATTCAAGTGGTATCGGGTCCCGGCGACCACCGGGTCGGAGTCGAGCCACCACCGCCGGCGTTGCTCGATCAGCTGGGCCGTCGGCTCGGACAGATGCCGTCGAGCCAGTTCGATGCGCGCGTCCGCGCCGGGTACACCCTCGCGCAGAGCCCGGGTCTCGATGAACGTCTGCAGCGCGGACTCGACTGCCGCGGGCAGCGGACCCATCGCGGCGTGCAACCGGACCAGTGCGTCGATCTCGGCGAGCGCCGCCAGATCCGCGCGACTGGGTTGAAGCCGGCGGCCCGGGGTCGGGTCGTTGACCAGCGCGTCGTGACTGTTGAGTCGGCCACCGTGCATCCCGAGTAGCCGGCCGAGCCGGTTGCCGGCGGTTGCCCGCGCCTCACCCTGGACGTGTCCGATCGCCCTTGCCACGTATCGGTCGAGGGTTGTCGCGTTCAGATTGTCCAGATGGTTCGCGGCGAAGCTGACCTCGTACACGCCGTCGTCGCGGAGATCGCAAGTGGCTGGCTCGTCGTTCGCGGGGACCGCTACGAGGGCGATCTGGAACGGTCGGCCACGGTGCGGTCGGACCTCGATGATGTTCCCGTCCCGCACTGTGATCTGCCTACCGCCGTGCGACCCGGGGTGGCTGTTGAACACCGCCAACCGCTCGGCCGAGTCACGCAGTCGCCGTTCGAGCGCCGGATCGGGCGCTCCGGAGGGAGGCGGCAGCCGGTCGGCCAGGCCGTCGAGGTCCAGCCCGCTCAGGTCGGTCCGTCGCGTTGTGATCGACATCTGCCGGTCGCCGGCGACATCGACTTCGACGCGGCGGAACTCGATCCTGAGATCTCCCCGAGTCAACGCCCGGTGCAACTCGTCGAGAACGTCCGGGTTCTGCCGCAGTTGCTCGCGCAGCTGAGGGCTGGTCTCCAACACGTCGCGCACATACTGCGGGGTGCCACGTTCGGTGAGGCTGCCGTCCTGTAGCAGATGCCGGGAGCGACGGACCAGGCGCGTGTCCAGGAGCATCAACACCAGGGCGGGCCCGTCGAAACGCGCCACCAGGAACTCGCGGCCCGGCTGTGCTCCCTGCGCCGTCATGTCGACGGAGAGATCCACTCCGGTGACGCCGGACGGATCGGTCAACAGGTGCATCACTGCGGCGTGCGGCACTGCGGCCTCTGCGGAGCGGGCGATATCCGCCAGGCGGGAGTGCTCCTGTGCCACAGTTTCCAGTTCCCTCAGGCGCGCGGGCATGTCCGGGTCGTAGGCGTGCTCCGAAAGCTGATCGAGCGTTCGGCCCAGGTTCGACCGGGTCACCGCCTCCAAGTCGGAGATCCCCAGCGTCTCCATCAGTGGCCGAAGCGTCGTCTCCTGGAAGTCGACGAGCGCCATCCGGGCGTCCGCAGCCGACTGGACTGCCCGCGCCACCCGATCCGGTGGCTGCTGGAACTCGTACGTCTCGGATGGCCCCTCGATTGCTCTGCGTGTCGGACGGCGCCTGTCGAGCAGCGGGTCGCGTATCGGTTTGCCCGTTTCCGAGGACCGCAACGTGAAGTCCTCGCTGCGGTAGGTGCCCGGCTCGTCCAACTCGTGATGCAGTCGGTAGGTGCCCGGCTCGCGGAACGTTCCCGGCCGGTCTCCGATGACGTGCAGCCGGTCGTCCGGCGTCCGGTAACTGTCCCACCGGTCGCCGCTGACCCGCCACCCGCTGTCGCTGTCGCTGTCGCGCGAGAACAACGGACCCGCTCGGCTTCCCCCGCCCGACTCGACCGGAGGTGTCGGCGAGACCTCCGTCTCCGAAGCGTCATTAGGCGTCGGAAGAATCTCCAGGCCGTCCGTACCGAACGTCCGCTCCACCCCGTCGGTCGGGACCGTCGGCAGCCGTCCGTTGAGCACGTCGGCGCTGGCCGTCACCTCCGTGCCGTCGAGATAGGTCCACATCTTCTCGGTGACCCCGGTGACCTCCCGGCGCAGGACCCGGGCCAGCACCTTCGCGGGGGGTCGACCGCCCGCTGCGGAATAGCAGGAAACCAGCTTGATCCGTCGATCACCAAGCGTGATCCGGCCGGACCGGTCCAGGTCCGCGAGCGCTTCGGCGAAAGCCCTGGGCGACATCCGGTAGGGACCGACCACCACCTCGCCGTTACGCAACCCGTGCAGGGCGATCTTGAGTACCCCGTCCTCGGGCCGCAGAGCCTGGGCGTGCCGCCTCATCTCCGGGTCGCCGGTGAACTCGAGCCCGGAGGGAGCCGCCGTCACGAAGTCACGAACCGCCTGGAGCGCCCGGGGACCGGTCAGCAGCGGCAACCGTGCGAACTGTTCATCATTCCAGGATGCGAGCACGGCGGGAGACGGCGGAGCCGCTTGCGGGCGTTCCGCAACCGGTGGGTCGTCAGTGCGGCCCGCGTCCGCCGGACCGGAGTCAGCCGATGTGTCGACCTCGGGCAGCCGGATCCCGTCGGCGCCCTCGGGCGGACGGACCTGCGAAAGCGCCTCCTGCCGCTGCCGCGACAGGGTGCGCAGCCACCCCGGGTCGGCATCGGAGCGGCGGGCGTCCTGCAATTCCCGTACGGCGTCGTACGCCGCCCTGCTCTGCGCGGTATCCAGCCTAAGGTGGAGATCCAGCCCGGTGCGCGGATCATGCCACTGGCTGACGACACCGCCCACCTCGCCCGTCACCCATCCATTGACCAGGCGGACCGGCTGGTAGCCCCGCGCGGCCAGGTCGGCAACGGTGCGCCGGACGGCGTCGGCATAGCCGGCCGACGGCAACTCGATCGTGTACCGCAGCCGAGGGCGTACCTGCCTCCCGGCTCGGCCCGGCCGCGACTCGACTGCCTCGTCGGCGGCGCTTCGCCGTACCGCCGGGTCCTCGTTCGCGCGGGCCCGCAACAGCCGCCTGCCGCCCCCGACGGCCGCCGCCTCCTCGACCGCGCGCGCGACGTTGGCCTCGTCGATCGCGGTCGGCGACCCGGCCGTCGGTGTCGACGTCGCCCGCAGGTCGTTTGCGCGGCGCGCGTCCGGAGTGGAGACCGGGACGCCAGCAGCGTCGAGAAGCAACGCCTGGGAGGATTCGACATCGGTGTACGGCGGAGCGAGCGCCTCCGCGACGCTGCCCACCGGGTCGGCCCACTTGACGATGCCGGCGTCGTTGACCACGACGAGCTCGTGTGCCGCCTCGACGCCCGGGAAACGCACGACGACGAAAGCCAACGCGCCGGGACCAGCCGCCCGCACCGCCGCGTGGATCTGATCGAGTCCCGCGACCCCGCCGGGCTGAGCGACGTATGGACTGCCGATCCATTCCTCAGTGGACCGGGGCGTGGCCGAACCGCCCCGATTGCTGCCGGCGACCATGGGTCGTCCGAACCACGTCGACGCCAATGCCCGGGCGACCTCGGTTGCGTTGTTGTGTCGGCCCGCCTGGAACGGGCCACCCCCGTTGACCAACAACGTCCAACCGCCTGCCAACGGTGGGTGGACCAGGGGGAGCCCGTCGGAGTCCCGGGGAATGGCGTCGTCGAGGGCGCGCTCCTGGGCGGGGGTGGGTGGATCGTAGTGCGCCGGTCGCACACTCTGGGCCGCGACGCCACCGGCCAGCAGCAGCTCACGGGCGGATCGTGAGCGGCGCGTCGTTGACGCCGGGGCGACTGGTCGGTCCCGACCCACCGGCGGACGACCGCCGTCGTACGGCGTCGGGGTCGGCTCCGACAGCGGTGCCGGGGCGGTGCCCGTCGGCGTTGACTTCGGCGGCGGTGGGCTCGACGCGTCGGCCTCCCCACGGGTGGCCGGGGTCTGTTCGCCATCGGTGTCCGCGGGCGCTGATGCGGGTGGGAGGGTGTTCGCGGCAGGCGCATTCGCCGCGTTGTCGCGGCGAGCGGGTCTGGCCCGCGGCGCGTCGCCCGGAGCAGTCGGTGCGGCGTGCGGCGTGCTGCCTGGCACGGCTGAGGTGGCCTGCGGCGTGCTGGCTGGCGCGGGCCCCCGCGCGGTGCCCGACGTGGGCTCCGGCGCGGCCTGCGGCCCTTGCGGCGTGCCGGTGGGGTTGGTGGTCGTTGTCGCATCGGGGCTGGCGGCAGGCTCGATGTCGAAGCCGGCGTGCGCAGCGGCCATCGACATGGCGTCGACGGCGTCGGTGCGCGCGGCGTGCGCTGCCCTGGCTGCTTCCTGGATCTCCTCCGGGTCTTCGGCTTGAGCGGCCTGCTCGGCCGCCTCCTTGGCTGTCTGGGCGGCCTGCTCGGCGATCTGTGCCTGCCGAGCTGCGGTGTCGGCGCTCACCCTGGCCCGGTCGGCCGCCTCCTCGGTGAGCCGCACCCGGTCGCTCTGCTGTTGCTGGGACTGGTGGTGGGTAGGCTGCGGTGCTGCGCCGGGCGCACCGGTGCTCGGCGCGCCGGATGCCGGTACGCCTGGCCCGGCTGGAGACGGCGTGGAAGAACCAGATGTCGTCGGGGCGGGCGCCTGCGTGTCGGAGTCTTGTGTGTCGGAGTTCTGCGTACCAGGCGCCTGGGCCGTAGGCCCTTGCGTTGAGGGAGGCAGGTCGGCGGACCGTTCATTGGCAGCCAGCCGTGTGGCATCACGCGCTGCTGCGGCTTGCTGGGCACGCGTCTCGGCCGTATCGGCAGCCGCACGAGCCTGAGTCGCAGCCCGTTCAGCGTCGCGCTGGTATTGGGCCGCATTCTCTCGCAGCTCACGGGTCTGCCGTTCGAGGCGCTGTTGCGCCGTCTCCAACCCGACCATGCCGCGAGCGACATCACCGACCCGTTCCCCGATCCGGGCGCCGTTGCTGATGTAGTTGCGTCCCATACCGGCGACCGTCTGCCCCAGCCCCGGCGCGTTCAGGTCGACCGTGCCATCCGCCCCCAGCGATCCGCCCAGGTTGCCCAGGAGTTCCTCGGTCCACTCCGAGGCGGCCTCCGCACCGATGTTCGCCAATCCTCGGACGGCCCCGTTGTCGATCTTGCGCGCCAACGTCCGACCGACATCACCGACGTTGGATCCCAGCGCTCCGAGCCCGCCGCCGGCCGCCGCCGCACGAAGGCCCTGCCAGTCCCACTTGTCCCGGGTGCCCAGCACCTCCTTCTGCCACCACTGGGGCAGCCCCTCGGTGATCGTCTCTCGTTCCGCCTCGTTGCCCGACATCAGCACGACACGCTTGATCCCGCGCGCCCGCCACGCGTCCAGCATCTGCCGCAGGCCCGCGTAGCCGGCCCGCTGGGTGAACGAGGCAGCCGCTCGGCTCATCAGCAACTCGAAGATCTGTCGGACCGCCGCCCGGGTCAGCGCGATCCGCACCCCTGCCGCCGCCATCGCCGCGCCGAACGACAGCCACGCCATCACCGCGAAGACGAAGATCTCCGTGATCACGATGCCGACCTCGAGCAGCATGGTCAGCTTGCTGTGCTCGATGTCGAGCGCCGCCGCATCCAGCGAATCGGCGACCTCGCCGATCACCTCCACCAGTACGTCCGGCAGTTCGACCCCGACCTGCCCCCACATCTGTGCGAACCAGGCCCCCGCGTCGCCGCCCCACAACTCGCTCAACGTTTCGGCCGAGCCCTGCGCCGCCCCCACGGAGGTGCTGATCTGGCCCGCCAGCGTCCGCCAGTCCGCGGCCAACTGGCGAATCTGGTCCTCGTTGCCGGTCGGCCATGAACCGCCGCCCGAACCGAGCCACAGGACGCTGTCCCGGATGATGTTCCAAGGATCGCCGAAATCCCACAGCTCAATCACAGGCACCGTCCGGACAGGACTCGCCCGGCGTGTCCGTGCGGCGGGCACGACACGTCAGCGGGGCCGGCACGCGATGCTTCCGCTCCGGAGGGACTCGTGACGCGAGAGCGATGTGGGGGCATCGGGCAGGCGTATGCGTCGGGGCCACGTGGCAGGGTGGTGATCAGCCGCCCATGATGCGCGGGTCGTCGCTCTCCACGAGTTGGCCGAGCAGCTTGCCGGCTGCCCCTCCGACCTCCGCCACACCCTCGCCGAACAACTGGATCATCCGCTCCAGCTCCGGAGCGAGCTCGCCGTAGTTGTGTCGATATCTGCGGCCGGCGTCGTCATCGCCGAAGAGGGGCGCCAGCGCCGCCGTCCGGGCGACGAGACCCAGCCCGTCCACGCTCACGGAATGGGTGTCGGCCGTGTGGGTGGCAAGTCGCGACGCCGCGGTGATCGCGCCGCTGACGTCCTTGATGTCCGCGTACTGGGCCATGCTGCTCAGCGCTCCCGGATCAGATCGGCGAAGCCGGTGATGATGCTGTCGGCGTCGCGGTTCATGTGGGCGTCCACCAGTTCCTCCGGCACGTACTGTTGGAGGATCTCCTTGACCCGCTCCTGCACTCCCCGCGCGGCGACTTCGATCGTCTCCTCGATGGTGCGGGCAAGGTGGTCGGCGTCGGGCTGACGGTAGATGCCCGGGTCGATCACGAGTCGGCGCAGCCGGCCGTCGGCGCCCACGATCGCTGTGATCAGACGATCGGCCGATACGGCGGTCGCCTCCAGCCGGCCGAACTCCTCGGTGATCTTGTGGAAGGCGCCAGTGGCGCGTTCCACCTGGCCGCGCAGCGACTCGGCGCGCTCGCGGAGCGCCTCGACTTCATCGCGGGTGGGGGGCATGGCTTCACCGTACGTCAGCTCACGGCACCGTGGAAGACGCCACTGTGGACAGCCCTCGGACAGCTAGGATGCGCTTGTGCGACGCGCTTTGACATGCACCGTCGCAGCGCTCGCCGCGCTGTGGCCGATGGCCCTCCCGACTCCGGCGACAGCCGCACAGGCGTGTTCGCGTGGCCGGGCGGAGGGCACCCAGGCCACCACGAACATTCCCTGGGAACGGCAGTGGCTCGACCTCGACCGTGCCTGGACGATAGCTGGTGCGTCAGCCGCCGTCACGGTCGCCGTCATCGACACCGGGGTGGACGTGCGGCATCCACAACTGACGCGCGCGGTGCTGCCGGGAGTGGACTTCGTCGATGGCGGCGACGGTCGTGTCGACTGCACGGGCCACGGCACGGCGGTGGCTTCGCTCATCGGCGCCAGAGAAGACCCGAATACCCCGTTCGCGGGGGTCTCGCCGCATGCCAGGATCCTTCCGGTCCGGGTGGCCGAACGCATCGACGACGACATGAGTGTGGGAGTGGTCGCCAGGGGAGTGGACTGGGCTGTGGCCCGGGGAGCCCGCATCCTGGTGATGGCGTACACGCTGCCGACCGACCACGCCGCCGTCCGCGCCGCCGTGGCACGGGCGGTAGCCCACGACGTGCTGGTGATCGCATCGGCCGGCACCGTCACAGGCGGCGCGAAGTCCGTTCCCGTGCCGGCCGGCTACCCCGGGGTGCTGGGCGTGAGCGCGGTCGATGGCACCGGTGCGGTCCAGTCAGGTGCGTATCCCGGCTCCCACGTCGACATCGCCGGGCCGGGAGTGGACATCACGGCCGGAGCGCCGGCGCGCGGCCACACCAACTACTCAGGCCCGGACATGGCCGCGGCCGTGACCTCGGGGGTGGCCGCGCTGGTGTGGGCCAGCGACCCTGACGCCGCTGCCGGAACGGTGGCCAGGCGCTTGGCCGCGACGGCGGATCCGTCACCGGGCGGAGCCGGCAGCCCCTCCTACGGAGCCGGCATCGTCAACCCGGTCCGTGCCCTCAGCGAGCCGATCGCGAGCGGCGAGCCCCGGGTGCCGACCGGGTTCATGCCCGCGACCGCAGGCACGAAAGAGCAGGGTCCGGCGCACGGTGCCGTGGTCGGCGTCGTCTGTGCCGTCGCCGCGCTGGTGGTCACCGGGCTCGGTGTGCTCCGCCGGGCCCGCCGACGCCTCGAGCAGCCCAGGGGAAACACATGATCCAGCCAGCCGAGGCGCACGAGATCGCGCGGCGGTGGGCGCGCGGCTTCCACCCTGATGCGGGCGTTCGGCTGGAGCCGTTCGAGCTGGGATACGTGGCCTACCGGACCGCACCAGAGCACGCGGAACAGATCCTCGATGCCCAGGTCACTATCGTGATCGATGACGACACCCGGGAGATCACCCCGTTCGCGGCGCTGCCCGTCGCCGCCGTCGTGCGGCTCTATCGCGCCAAGCGCGCGGCGGAGAAGCGTTTCTCCGCCCCGCTACGGGGACTGCTCAGCCTCAGCGGCTGGCGACCCGCACGAGACATCGGCCTGGCCATGGACGAGTGGTGGTCACGAGGCGCTCCGGCCAGCAGGGCGATGCCGGCGGCCGTCCGCACGGTGGTGGCGGAGTTCGGTGGCTTGCACCTGCTACCCGCTGGCCTGTCGTTCGTGCCCAGGCACGGAGCGGGTGAGGTCGAGATGCTGCACGCGGGTGGGGTAGACGCCGTCGTCATCGGTGCACGACGACGCGAGTCGGTGGCGATCGACGAGGACGGCCGCGTCTGGCTGGGGGATGGCGGCGCGCCCCGCACGGTCGCCGACAGCTTCGATACCGCGCTTCCCCAGCTCCTTGGCCTGGCCATCTGAAACTGGCGGACGGAGAGCGTCTCCTGGCCGCCCTGATCAAGGCGACCCGCTCTGGCCGGATTCGCGTTCGCGCCGGCTTCAGCCGGCGCGAACGCGACAAGGTCCGTTTGACGAACCAGGTTTCGCCTATGCCCGGATCGAAGCGTTCTGGAAGTTCTTCGAGACGCCGTCCTCGGTTTCCCGCATGTTGGCGTTGGCCCGCTGAACCCTGATCGCGATCTCCTGGGCGATCTCGCTCATCTTCACCTCGGCGCCGTCCCAGATGGTCTTGGTCTCCTGGTAGGCGGCGAGACCGGTACCGTCCCAGTCGGCGAGACTGCCGTCGAGCCTTCTCCGCAACCCGTCGAGCTCGTTGCGCACCTGACCGATAGCGTTGATCATCGCTCGGGCGCAGTCGTCGATCGTGTCGAACTCGTACCGGACGATCCCCGCCATGTCAGACCTGCCTCGTCGTCGTCAGAGCGGCGCCGACCTTGCCGGCGCCGAGATCCACCGCTGCCACGTGTTGGGCGGCGCTGTCCTCCGCCTCCTGGTAGGTGCCGCTGGAGCCCTGAACCCGCTTACCGAGGTCCTCCAGCGACTCGTAGAGCTTCATCAGCTGCGCCTCGTACTGCGGGTAGAGCTGGCCGAACACCTGCTGCGCGGAGCCCTTCCACCCAGACCCGTCCAGGATGGGGGCCAGGGAGTTCTTGAGCTGCGCCTGAATAGCGACCAAGTTGGCCGTGGTCGACCCGATATCACGCGCCGCCTCATCGAGGCCGGCGGTCTCGTGCTGAGATGGGGCCATCCCAATCCTCCGTCTGATAGGCCTGAGGCGACCACAGCGGTGGCGGATGCCACACGCGCGAACTCTGGTGCCATCACGGCCGGATTCCATTATCGCGGTGGAGAAACTGTGCTGCCGTCGCCCGAGCGTCTTACCACAGAGGACAATAGCGGGCCGATCGGCATTCCGACAGTATCCATTCACGACCACGAAACGTGGCCCTGCCGAAAGGCGACGGCTGATCAGCGGGGCCGCAGCGGCGTGGCCAACCGGGCCCGGGCGGGGTCGAGCGCCACGCCCTCCTGCACCCGGGCGAGCAGGGCCGCCGGCAGCGGCACCGGTGTGCCGGAAAAGCCCAGCATGGCCGGCACGTCCCCGCTGGCGCACGCGTGCCGCACGCCGAGATCGGTGACGAGCACCAGCGGCCCGCCAGACGCACCGGGACTCGCCATGCTGCGGGCGAGCACCGCGTGGCCCGGTGCCACGAGCACGGCGTCAGCAAGCGGAGCGCCGTCACCGGCGGCACGTCGAGCGACGGCACCGGCCGCCTTCGTCGGCAGCTCTCCGTCGACGGTGACGGTGATCGCGTCGCCGAGCATCCCGGCGCACAGCAGGCCCGCCCGCGGTCGGACGAAGGCGGGAACCTGCTCCGGCGGGGCGAAGCCGGGCAGCGTCATCCGCGACACGATGGGCGCACCGGCGAGTTCGGCGGGCGTCACCGTCACCGACTGCGCACCGGCGGCGCCCCGCACCAGGGCCTGCTGCAACGCGGTCAGCTCCTGCAGGCCCTCGCGGCGTACGAGGTAGATCCGCTCCGCGCGTTCCGCGCCGGACAGGCGGACCAGCTGACCGACCCTGGCGTGCGGGAACCTGGCCAGTCGGGAGCCCCGCCCGGGAACGTCGACGGGACCGAGCCGCGCTCCCAGCGGAATCGGCGCCAGCCACGCGTCGTTGACCGGCACCCCGTCCTGCGCCGACAAGCCCAGGGCCGGCAGAACGTACCCGGGCTCGGTTATCGGGAACCGGTGGCCCGACCACAGCAGGTAACGGGTGCCGTCGGGGCCGGCGAGCAGCACCGCCTGCTCACCGACCGGTGTGGCGGCGACGGGCTGCGCTCCGGCCAGGATGACGGTGGCCGGGCCGCTCTGGCCGGCGGCGTCCGTACGCGGCATGGAACACAGGTTCCACGCCCCGGTCAGGTACTTCTTGGCCGGTACGAGCTCGTCCGGCGCGCCGGGGAGGCCGAGCAAAGCCCCCCTGGACCAGGTCAGCGACGCGCCGGCGACCCGGGCCGACCTGTTGCCACCCATGATCAGTGCGGCGGAGCTGAAGTTCGCCACCGGATAGAGCGTCTTCGAGGTCGCATCGCACACGTACGTCGCGCCGGTGTCGCGTTCGACGATGACGGTGTCGCAACGCTGCCAGGTGGTCTTGCCACCCGGGAAGATGAGGCCGACCACCGCCGTGCCGGCCAACGCGATGACCAGGATCATGATGCCGGCGAAGGCGGTCGCCCCGCCGTGCCGCCCGGCCCAGTCCAGCGGATCCGGTTTGTGGGCGAGCAACGCCCGTACCTGCCGCAGCATCAGGTACTGCTGCGACTGGATGAGATCTCGACGGCTGAGCATCCCCGTCAGCCTCCCAGGCCGCGGAAGTAGCCGAACAGCCCGAGCACGAGCGCCACCAGCACGGGCACCGCTGCGGTGAGCACCATCGACATGATGTCGGCGAGTCGACCCAGCCGGGGCGGCGCCGGTCGCCGGGACAACCGCAGCCCGAGCGCCAGCGACACCAGCGCGACCCCGATCAGTCCGGCCACGAGCGCGGCCGCCGCCATCGGCGTACGCGTCGGGCCGGTCCACGCGTACCAGGCCAGGCCGAGCGCCCCGACGATCGCGACGCCGATCAGCGGGGCGCGGTGCCGCACGGCCGCGAACGCGCGCGCCCGCAGCGCGCAGGCCACCGTCATCGCGCCCACCAGCAGCAGGCCGCCGACGGTGTGCGCGCGGGTCAGGAGTACGAGGCTGACGCCCGTGGCCACCATGGTGCCGAACAGCAGGCCGGTCAGGAGGCTGTCGGCCCGGCGCACCGCCGCCTTCAGCTCACCGGCCGCAGGAGGCGGGCCCTCGGCCGCACCGGTGATGGAGGGGACCGCCGGCGCCGGAACGCCCCCGATCGACATGGCCAGGCGCGGCAGCGCGAAGAGCCCGATCACGACCAGCCCGCCGACGACCGCGGCGGCGCCCTCCACGGTGGTGAGCCCGGTCGCCGCCAGCACGGCGATCCCGCCCAGGCCGCTCGCGAGGGCGGCTCCGGTCACGAACGGCACTGACGGGAGCAGCAGTTGACCGGCGAGTGAGACGAGCAGCAGGGCGGCGGCGGCACCGGCGACCGGCCACGGGCGCAGCTGGACGGCCTCGCCCTCCGTGCCCGTCAGCAGGGCCCCGACCGCCGCGTAGAGCAGGGCGGCGGCCCCGGTGAGCTGGGCGGTGGCGTGGTCGCGCGCGACGCGGTCGGCGAAGATCGCCGTGAGCAGCAGCGTCGCCGCCCCGGCGAGGGTCAGCGCGCCGGCCTGCCACGAGGCCGGGCCGGTGAGCAGCAGCACGGCGCCCGCCGCGAGCACCGCCGTGGCGACCGCGCGCCCCGCCCACCGGGTCGACTGCGCGCTCCACTGCGCCCCGAGGCCGGTGGCCTCGTCCGCGATGGCCTCCGCGACGTCGTCGAACGCCGGTTCGGGCCAGGTCGCGTCATGGGGGGAGAGGACGAGCGTCTCGCCGTCAAGTACGTTCTGCATGGCCAACGAATGGGCGTTGTCCAGCCGCTGGCCGTCGATCCGACGGAGGACCCAGCCGCCCCGCTCGACACCGTCCTCACCGAGTGCCGGCCCGGCGTGCCGCAGCAAGGTGGGCATGATCCTGGCGAGCGCGACGTGCTCCGGAACGGTTACTTCCATGCGGCGGTTCGGTGCGATGACGACGATTCGCGCCAGTCCCGTCTGCTGCTGCACTCGTCAGCCTCCCTTGTCGGATCCACAGTAGACAAGATCGTGATCGCCGTCACTACTATGTGTCGGTGGCGACGATCATCCGCAGACGACGGGCCCGACGTGCAGCTCCGCCCTTCCCGGCCGGCGACATCGTGCTGGAGCCGCCCGCGGAGATTCCCGATCCCGAGGGCGGCCTCGCCGGGCGTCTGATCATGATCCTGCCGATGGTGGCCGGAGCCGCCGCGATGATGCTCCTCTTCGCCGGAAACTCGGGCGGACTGCTGCGCATCATCACCGGAGGGCTGCTCGGGATCGCGATGCTCGGCATGGTCGGCACCCAGCTGACCCGGTCGTCCGGCGGCGGCAAGGCGCAGATGAACCAGCTGCGCCGCAGCTACCTGTTCGAACTGGCCGGGGTACGACGTACCGTCCGCAACGCCGTCCGGGTCCAACGCACGGCCGAGTACTACCGGCACGTCGCCCCGGGCATGCTCTGGTCGATGGTGGACACCAGCCGGCTGTGGGAGCGGCTCCCCGCCGACTCGGACTTCGGTCAGATCCGCATCGGGTTGGGCCCGCGCGAGTTGACCGCGCCGCTGGTGGCGCCGCCGTTCGTGCCGGTCGAGAAGGCCGAGCCGGTCAGCGCGGGCGCGCTACGTCGGTTCCTGACGACCTACCGGCAGGTGGAGGACCTGCCGGTGGTGGTGGCGCTCGACGGGTTCGCCACCATCCACCTCTGCGGCGACCCGGACAGGGCCCGCTCGGTGGCCCGGGCCATGATGGCGCAGGCGGCCTTCGGTCACGCCCCGAACGACATGATGGTCGCGGTCTGCTCGGCCGAGGACCGGCGCTACCTGTGGGAGTGGTGCAAGTGGCTCCCGCACGCGGCCCACCCGTCGCAGACCGACGCGCTGGGCCCGCTGCGCCTGATCAACACCTCGGTGGTGGGCCTCGAGGCGATGGTCGAGGAACTGCTGGTGGCCCGGCCGCGGTTCAACCCGTCGGCCAGCGAGGTCAGCTTCGAGGGGCCGCATCTGCTCGCCGTCATCGACGGAGCGGAGACCGCCGGCTCCGACCACCTCGCCACCGACACGGGCCTCGAGGGCGTCACGGTCGTACACGTCTGTGGTGAACCGCCACGCCACCCGGACCGCACCTGCCTCGTGCTCGACATGGGCGAGGACGGCACCATGACCGCGACCACCCACGGCAGCAGCCAGGTGCTGGGCCGGGGAGACGAGATGCCGCTGGTGCTGGCGGAGAGTCTGGCCCAGCAGCTAGCCCCGCTGCGGCTCGCCCAGGCCGGGACGGGCGAGCAGGCCATGAACTACACCCACGAACTCACCGACCTGCTGGAGCTCGACGAGCCGGAGCAGATCGACCTGTCGCGCACCTGGCAGCCGCGACCGAACCGGCAGCGGCTCCGCGTACCCATCGGTGTCATGCCGGACGGGGAGCGCCTCGAGCTGGACCTGAAGGAAGCGGCCCAGGACGGCATGGGCCCGCACGGCCTGCTCGTGGGCGCGACCGGCTCGGGCAAGTCGGAGCTGCTGCGCACCCTCGTCCTGGCGCTCTCCGTGACCCACTCGCCGGAGGCGCTCAACTTCGTCCTGGTCGACTTCAAGGGCGGCGCGACCTTCACCAAGCTGGACAGGCTGCCCCACACCAGCGCGGTCATCACCAACCTCGCCGACGAGCTGCCACTGGTCGACCGGATGGCGGACGCGATCAACGGCGAGCTGGTACGCCGCCAGGAGCTGCTGCGCCGCGCCGGCAACTACGCGTCGCTGCGGGACTACGAGCGGGCGCGCGCCGCCGGTGCGCCACTCGACCCGGTGCCCAGCCTGCTGATCATCTGCGACGAGTTCAGCGAACTGCTCTCCGTCAAGCCCGACTTCATCGACATGTTCGTGCAGATCGGGCGGGTCGGCCGTTCACTCGGGGTGCACCTGCTGCTGGCCAGCCAGCGCCTGGAGGAGGGCCGGCTGCGCGGCCTGGACACCCACCTGTCGTACCGCATCGGTCTGCGCACGTTCTCCCCGATGGAGAGCCGGGCGGTGCTCGGCGTCACCGACGCCTACGAGCTTCCACGTGCCCCGGGACACGGCTTCCTCAAGTACGGCAGCGAGTCGTTGCAGCGCTTCCGCGCCGCGTACGTCTCCGGCGTGTACCGGCGGGCGACCGCCGCCCCCACGCAGGTGGAGGACTTCCCCGTCTCCGTGTTCACGTCCGGCTACGTGGCCGGCCCGGTCGCCCAGGCCGTCACCGACGCGGAACTGGGGGAGGAGGCCGAGGAACCCGCCGACGAGGCGACCGGCGATACGCTGCTCGACCTCATCACCGAACGCCTCGTCGGTCAGGGGGTGCCCGCCCACCAGGTGTGGCTGCCCCCGCTCAGCGAGTCGGACACCATCGAGGACACGCTCGGCGGCCTGGTCACCGACCCCGAGCTGGGCCTGACCACGGCGGACGCCGCACTGCGGGGCACGCTCGACGCGGTGGTCGGTGTCGTCGACCGCCCCTTCGACCAGCGGCGGGACCCGCTGCGGCTGCCGCTGGCAGGCTCGGCCGGGCACGTCGCCGTCATCGGCGCGCCGCAGTCCGGGAAGAGCACCCTGCTGCGCACCCTGGTGCTGGGTCTCGCGCTCACCCACACCCCGGAGCAGGTGCAGTTCGCCTGCCTCGACTTCGGCGGCGGTGGCCTCACCGCCCTCACCGAGCTGCCACACGTGTCGGCCGTCGCGACCCGCCGCGAGTCCGACCTGGTGCGGCGCGTCGTCGCGGAGGTGACCCACCTGATCGCCGAACGGGAGCAGCTCTTCCTCGACCACCGCGTCGACTCGATCGCCGCCTTCCGCCGGCGGGCGGCGGAAGGCGAGTTCGGACCGGCCTGGCGCGCCGACGTCATGCTGGTGATCGACGGCATGCTGACGCTGCGCAACGAGTTCGAGGACCTGGAGGCGAGCGTCATCGACGTGGCCAACCGGGGCCTCGCCTACGGAGTCCACCTCGTGGTCGCCGGCAGCCGGTGGTTCGACCTGCGACCCGCCATCCGGGACGCCTTCGGCAGCCGGCTGGAGCTGCGCCTGGGCGATCCGTCCGACTCCACCATCGGACGGCGGGCGGCGGCGAACGTGCCCGTCCAGGCCCCGGGGCGGGGCATCACCCCCGACGCGTACCAGTTCCTGTCCAGCCGGCCGCAGCTCAACTCGACCGCCTCCGCCGACAACGCCGTCAGCGAGGCGGCCGCGGCCGTACGCGCCGCCTGGCCGGGCCGGACGGCGCCGCCGGTGCGCCTGCTGCCCACAGAGGTCACCTACGCCGCGGTGGCCGGCATGAGCGACCGGCCAGGTCTGCCGATCGGTCTCGCCGAGGCCGATCTCGGCCCCGTCCACCTCGACCCCGACGCGGACCCGCACGTCGTCGTCTTCGGCGACACCGAGTGCGGCAAGTCGTCGTTCCTGCGCATGCTGGCGGCCAGCGTCGCGGACCGGCACACACCCGAACAGGCCCGCATCATCGCCATCGACTACCGGCGCAGCCTGCTCGGCGCGCTGCCCGAGCAGCACCTCATCGACTACGCCACCACCGCCGAACAGGGACTGGCGCTGCTCAAGGAGGCGGCCGTCGCCCTGCGCGAACGGCTGCCCGACTCGGACGTACGCCCCGACCAGCTGCGCGCGCGCAGCTGGTGGACGGGTGCCGAGCTGTACGTCCTCGTCGACGACTACGACCTGGTCGCCGGGGACGGCAACCCGCTGATGGCGCTGCACAGCCTGATACCGCAGTCCCGCGAGGTGGGGCTGCACCTCGTGATCGCCCGCCGCAGCGGTGGCGCCTCCCGGGCCATGTACGACCCGATCCTCAGTCGGCTGCGCGACCTCAACGCGCCAGGGCTGGTCATGTCGGGCGACCGCAACGAGGGACCGCTGCTCGGCAACGTACGCCCGAGCGCCCTGCCGCCGGGACGGGGCTGGCTGGTGACGCGCAAGGAGGGCGTCCGGCTGGTCCAACTGGCCTGGTTGGACAGTCAGGTGTGACGGCGCGGGGTAGCCGGGGCAGGGTGGCCATCAGTACGCTCATGAGTCGTGGGCGATGGTGATCTGCTCCAGGCCGAGCTCGCCGGGCTGCGGACGTTCGCCGACACCGCCGCCGGCACCGGTGCGGCCTTCGCCGACGACGCGCGACGACAGCTCGGTGGCATCGCCGACACCACCGCGCTGCTCGGGCAGCCGGCGGGCTTCCGCGAGATGCGCTGGTTCGCCCGCGTGGCCGACACCGATCTCGACGCGCTGCGCGCGTTCGCGGAAGAGTTCGCCGACGGTCTCGCCAGCACCGCCCGCGGCGCGGACCTCGCCCACCGGTGGTACACGAGGATGGAGGGGCGCTCCACCCAGCAGCTCGACCGGATCGAGGACGCCCTGGCTACGGGCGACCTTCCCGGCCCGTCCTACGACGATGGCACCTCAGCACCCGCCGGCCCGGTCACCGGGCCGGTCGCATACGGCTACGACCTGCCCGGCGTGCAGCGCACCAACTGGGCGGCGCTCGACGCCGACCAGATCGCCACCCTGGTGCTCGGGGTGCGACCGGAGGTCGCCGACGCGCTCGCGACGCAGTGGCAGGTCATCGCCGAGTCGATCGGAGCGGCCGGGGTGACGCTGAAGGCCCAGGCCGACCCCCTGCACTGGTACGGCCAGGGCGGGCGGGAGTTCCGCCGCAACGTCAACCTGACGGTCGCCTCGGCCAGAGCCTGGCGCGACAGCGCCGCCAACCGGGCCGCCGACTACGACGACGCCCGGCGGGTGATCCTCGACGCCCAGCGCGAGCTACGCGCGATCGTGTCGCAACGTGAGGGTCAACTGGGCAACCTGCGGCTCGATCTGGCGGTCGCCATCTCCCCGCTCGGGCAGGCGGGTGTCCAGGCACAGATCGCCGGCGCCGAGCGGGCCGCGACCGAGGCGGCCAGAGCCGTCGCCACGCGGCTCAGCACGACGCTGGCCGCCATCGTGGACGGATGGCGGCCGGCCGCCCCGTACCGTGGATTGCTCGGTCTCGCCCCGGGTGCCGCTGGCGCACCGCTGGTGGACGGTCCCGCCACGCTGATGTCGCCCGCAGCCGGGCCGGCGCTACCCCCCGGCTTCGGGCCCGACCCGGGGCCGACGGAAGCCGGTCCCCAGCCCGGTCCCCAGCCCGGTCCGGGTCCCGCCGGGTCCGCCGGGCCGGGCAGCGTTCCCGGCGGGCAGCCGCCGGGCATGCTTCCGCCGGGCGCGTTCACCGGGCCGGGCACGCCCGGTCAGACCGTCCTGCCGCCCGCGCTCCGCGCTCCCCGGGTGCCGCCGATGCCAAGCGGTCTTCCCGCCGGCACGACGCCCGGCGGCCTGCTCGGGCCGGGCGGCGTGCTGCGGCCCGGCCTGAGCGGCGTGGGACCGGGAGGCATCGGCGGTCCCGGATCCGGGCGGGGGGTGCCGGCGCTCGGCCGTTCACCCGATCGGAACCCGCCGGTACACCACCTCGCCCCGGACAGCCCCGACGTCCGGGAGCCCACCCTCGGCGCGCGGACGCCGCAACTACCCACGGCACGGGAGAACGAGGCGTTCATGCCGATGATGCCCGGCCTCCTGGGCAGGCCGGTGCCGGAGCCGGCGGGACCACAACGCCCATCGGCATACCGGAACCGCACCGCGACTTCCGCCGAGGGCAACCTCTCCGGGCGCGCGGCCAGTGCGCAGACCTCGGTGGCTAGCCGTCCGGACGATCGACCCGGCGTGCTGCGGTCACGTCCCAGCCGGCGTGAGGATGCGAAGGCGGCACCCCCTGCGCTTCCCGCCCCGACCGTGCCGGCCCTTGCTCGCGTGGTGGAAGACAGTCGGCCTGCCAACCCCGCACCCCAGGAAGGCGGCACCCATGGCTGACCCCGTCTCGTTGAAGGCGCAGATAGCGGACATGCGTCATGTCGCCGCCACCATCGGCCGGGCAGCTACCGAGTTCATCGAGGAAACGGACGACATACTCGGTTCCATGGGCGGTGCAAAGTTCACCGTCTTGAACACGGTGACGGGAGCACACCCGATTTCCGAAGTGGGTCACTTCGTCGACTCGCTGAAGACCTGGCTGGGCGGGCCGGAAAATGGAATCGTTGGATATTTGTTTGTCGTGCGGTCTGCCCTCGAAGCCTACCGCCGAGCTGTCGATTTCGCGGCGGACTCCTATGCTTCCCAGGACGGATGGTCCCAGAACCAGCTCAGGAAGCTCGACGTCGACCTGCTGAGCAAAATGGGCATCACCGACATCTCGATGGACGAGAAGGATCCGGACTACACGAAAGAGGGGCTCTCCAGCAGCGGCGTCCAAGCGTTGGCGAAAAACAGCTCCTTCGAGCCCCGGGGGAAACTCGTCAGATCAAACTGGATGGGGGTCGACATCGAATCCATGTATCTGATGCTCACCTCTCCCCAACCGGAGCCGCTGCGGCGGGTGGCGAGCGGAATTGCCGAACTCGCCACGACGCTCAGAACCCACTCCGGCATCCTCGACCAGAGGGTCGACGACGTGGTGAGCCCCGACAGGTGGGACGGCAAGGCCGCCAAACGCTACGCCACGCTCGCTACCGAGACGTACCGGTCGTTGAATTCCTGGTCGGAGAACCTGGTCAGGCTGGCGCTGACCGTGGTGTACAGCGCCGACAAGCTCGCGGAGGCCAAACAGAACGCGCAGACGGTCTATGGCGAATATCGAGGCTACGTCGACTTGGCGACAAGAAACTACGATAAGTACTTCAGCAACATTAATGATTACAACGCATATGTAGCGCAGGTGAGGGATAACTACACCAAGACCATGCGGACGGTCGCTACGGATCTGACCGACACGTTCGAGGCGAGGTCGTCGTGGCACCTGCCGGGACCGTACGCAGGGCTGTGGATGCCGGGCACGACGGACCTGGCGGCTCCCGGGCCGGGTCCGGGGCCTGTCGGCGGGCCGGGAGGTGGGCCCGGTGGCGGTCCGGGAGGCGGCCCGGGCCCCGGGCCGAACGCGACCCCGAAGGGACCCGACACGGGGCTCGGGCCGCTCATCCTGCCGGACCAGGATCCGCCGAAGGACGACAAGAAGCCGACCAACCAGGACGACCCGAACAAGAGGCCGGACGGCGCGAACCCCAACAACCGTCCTGACGTGCCGACCCCGAGCCTGCCGGGGCCTGGCAACGCGGCGGGGCCCGGTGGGCTGCCGGGGCTGAACGACCTGCCAGGCTTGGACAACCTGCCGGGACTCGGAAACGCGCCAGGGTTGGGAGCCGACCCGGGACTCACCCCGGGGCTTCCGACCCTCCCCGTCCTCCCCGGCATCACACCGGGAGTACCCACCCTGCCCGGTGCTCGGCCCACTCTTCCTGGTGTGTCGCCGGTGGACACCCCTTCGGCCACCCCGCTGCCCGGCAACGGGGTCTCACTTCCCGGCCGTACCGGTGGAGGGCGGCTCGGCGGCGGGATCGGCGGTGACCCGGTGACCAGCCTGCCCGCCGCGAACGTCACCCCGTTGCCCCCCGCAGCCGTCACCCCCGTCTCCGCCGCCAGCATCGGCCCCGGTGGCGGCGGTGGCGGCGAGGGGAGCAACGGGGTGCCGATGATGCCGCCGATGATGGGTGGCATGCCGCCGGGCGCCGGGGGCGGCGGTGGTCAGGGTGGCGGCCCTCGGCCCGTACGCCGGGGTGGCCCACGGCTCGTCGACCCGGGCGCGGGCAGTGGCCCCGCCGCGCTCAGTGGCCGTAGCCGGGATCAGCGCCGCGACCAGCCGAAGGTCGTTTCGGTGGACACCGAGAGCTGGACCGTCGACCAGGAGCCGGTGCAGGCGCCGAGTAAGCCGCAGGCCCGCCCCATGCCGGGCGTCGGCTGAGCGCCGGCCGGTCCGACCTGCCGTTCCTCTACGCGGCACGGTGGCAAAGCACGACCCGGCCGCCGCGCCGTCCTGGACAGCGGGCGGCCGGCGCGTCGTGTCCTACGCGATGGCGGCGGCCAGGTCGTCGAGCAGCAGCAACTGCAGTTCGTCGGCGCTGGGGACCCGGCGTAGCTGCCGCAGCCGTTGCGCCTGCGCCTTGCGGATCCCGTCGAAGAGCTTGCGCGCCTCCCGGGCGTTGCCGAAGTTGCGGTCCTTGCCCATCGCGGCGAAGTAGCCGCCGATCGACGCGTGCAACTCGTCCGACAGCCGGTACTCGTGGGACTCGGCCATGGTGGCGAGGATGCTGACCAGCTCGTGCGGCGAGTAGTCCTCGAAGACGATCGTCTTGTTGAACCGGGACGCCAGGCCGGGGTTGGCGTCGAGGAACTCCACCATCTCACCGGTGTAGCCGGCGGCGATCACGGCGATCTCGTGCCGGTGATCCTCCATCAGCTTGACCAGCGTGTCGATCGCCTCCTGGCCGAAGTCGCCACCGGATCCGAACGACCGCGACAGCGTGTACGCCTCGTCGATGAAAAGCACGCCGCCGATGGCCTTCTCGAACGCCGCCGCCGTCTTCTCCGCCGTGTGCCCGAGATACTGCCCGACGAGGTCCCGGCGGGCCACCTCGACGAACTCGCCGCGTGGCAGGACGCCCAGGGAGGCGAGCAGTTGGCCGTAGATGCGGGCCACCGTGGTCTTGCCGGTGCCCGGGGAGCCCGCGAAGATCAGATGGTTCGTGGACGGGGCGACCGTCAGCCCGCCACGGCGCCGCCACTCGTTGACCTGCAGCTCGTCGATGATCCCGAGCACCTCGGCCTTGACGCCGGGCAGACCGACCAGCGCGTCGAGCTCGGCGAGCAGTTCCTCGGAACGCTTGGGGTCCTGGGCGCGCATCGCCACCGGCTCCACCCGGGCGGCCGGGCGACCGGCTTCCAGCATCTCGACGTTGCTGCCCGGGGCCAGCAGGATTCCGGGGGCGGCCGTCTGCTCGGTGGTACAGCCGGTGATCTGCCCGCCGCAGTCCGGCCCGACGCTGACGCCCACCCCGACCGTCTCGGAGATCCGGCACCGGCGGAGCGCCACGCTGCTGGCCTGGACCACGGACACGCCGATGTCCCCGGTGCGGGAGACCGTGCAGTTCTCCAGGGTCGGGCGGGAGTAGTCGTACACGTAGATGCCCCGGTAGCCGGCATCGGTGACCAGGCAGTTGCGCAGGACCGGGTCCGCCGAGCGGATCAGGATGCCGTCGGAGACGATCTCCGACACGGTGCAGTTCGAGATCGAGCCGGCGCAGTCGTCGATCTGGATGCCCAGCCGCGCGCCGACCACGCGGCAGCCGTCCAGGTCGAACTCGGTGCGGGCACCGAGCTGGATGCCCGCGGCGGACGCCGCCGAGCATTCGCAGCCGACCATCGTCAACTTCGTGCCGGTCGCGCTGACGGCCGGGGCGTCCACACTGGTGATGCGCAGGTGGCGCAGTTCGACCGTGCCCCGCTCGCAGTGCACCGCCGGGCGCTGGGTGTCGGGCGCGAGCAGGGTAACGCTGTCGGCCTCGGCCGCCACGATGCTCAACGACCTGTCGGTGAGCATCAGGTTCTCGCGGTATTCGCCAGGCCCGACCACGACCTGGTCGCCCGGGCCGGCCGCCGCCACCGCGTCGCTGATCCGGGGGTACGCGCCCGCGTGGCTGGTCGACACGAACAAGGTCGTCATGGTTTCGCCGTCCCGAATCGAGTGGTGCAGACCTGCACCGAAGAAGCAACCTGGTCAACCGAGAGCACAGCCACCACGACGAAACAGTAGTCCACCTCAGGATTGACCGCGTTGATGCGTACCGACGTCGCGCCCTTGGGTGCCTCGGCCAGGGTCGTCGGTGGCAGGCCGACCGGGCCGCCGATGACGTAGAAGGGCGCCTTGCCGGCGCTGCGGTCGGCGAAGGTGAGGGTGACGGTCACCCGTTCGTCCTGCATGTTGGTGACCACCGGCGCGGATTCGGCCAGTTGGGCGGCGTCCGGCAGCGACGACGGGCCCGGCGAGCCGGATCCGGTCCCCACGACACCCCGGCTGAGGGCCACACCAGCCACGAGCAGCGCGACCACCACCGCGCCGACGAGTAGCCAGCGCCGGATGTGCGACACCGACGCCGCCGCGCCGCGGCCGGCTGGCGCGGCTGGCGAGGACTCCGTTGGTGGGTCCGCCGGTGCCGCCGGGCTCTCGACCGCGGGTGACTCCGCCCGCGCCGGTCCGCCGGGCGCCTGCTTGTCGGGGGAACCGGTCGCCGACACGGTTGACGTCGCCGGCGTGGCCGGCGTCCGGGCGGGCTGCTCCGGGGCGGCGGCATCAGGTGACCGCGAGGTCGTGAGCCGGGCCGACACCGGCAGCAGCTGCCCGCAGCTCGGGTTCATGCAGTACGAACTGTCCCCGTGCTCGTCATGCCCGCACTGACGGCAGGTCACCTTCCGCATGCCGATGATTGTGGCACGGAGGACCATCGGAAGGGATCACGCGAGCCGTTGCCACGGACCGGCTGGAGGCCACAATCGTCCACTTACGACAGCCGTCACGGGTTCGGTGGGGCCTTGAAGAGTTCCACGACCTCGTCGGGCCGCAGGGCCCGCGTCCACAGCCGGACACCGTCGATGTCGCCGCGCAGGTAGTTGCCCGGCTCGCCGTTCCACTTGGCCCGCCCGATCGTGAGCGGACCGGCCGCCCGCCACGGCTTGCCGATGGTCCGGGTGGTGCCCGCCACACCGTTGACGTAGACCTGGATCCGCTTCGTCTTCGCGTCGTAGGTCCCCACCAGATGCGTCCACTGCGTGGTCACCGGCTCGTCCGACGTGGCCGTGGCGTTGTCGACCGGATCGATGACGTCGGCCGCCATCCAGTTGAAGGCCCACTTGCGGTGGTACCAGCTGTATTGCAGGTAGAAGCCGCTGGCGTTGGTGCCGTCCTGCCCGACCGCCGCCATGGCCAGCTTGCCAGGGTGGGCGGCGAGCTTGACCCACGCCGACACCGAGTAGCTGGCCGTCGTGTCGACCATGGCACCGGCCGTCGCGCAGTACTCGTTGCTGCCGTTGAGGGTGACCACCGAGCCGCGGACCGGATCTGTGCGCCAGTCCATGCCGTTCTGGCACTCCGCGACGGCGACTGCGCGCTCGTCGACCGCGAGCTGCACCATGTCGGGAAGGTCGGGCAGCACCGGGGCGGCCGGCTCACGCGCAGGCGCCGGCCACAGCACCACCACCGCGGCGACGAGTACGGCCACACCTGCGCTGAGTCCGGCAAGGACCGTCACCGTTCGCGACTGCACGACTCTCCCGAGGCTCGATACTGCGGTTGTGGGCGCATCAGCGCGTCGACCCTGGTGCTCAATTGAGCGGGCCACGGACGGTGGCACCTCGGATGCAGCGGTAGTCGGACCAGGTGACCACGGCCGGGTCGTCCCAGAAGATCACGAGACCGGCCCGGAAGCAGTAGCCGGTGTCCGGGTCGAGACCGTCGACGCGGACCTCGCCCCGCTGAACGGTCACCGGTTCGACCCGGGAGCGCATCCCGCCGCCGGTGGCGAGGACCTGGACGAGACGTTGTTCGTCCCCCTTGCCCGAATTGGCCCAGTGCAGGACGGCCGCGGTCCGCTCGTCGCGGACCTCGAGCCCGGTGGGCCGGGTCTGTTCCAGCACCTGAGCCACCAGCTCGGGGTTCATCGACGCGCTGGTGGCCCGGGGGACTTCCGTGACACCGTCATCGTCCTGCAGCAGCGCGACGACGCTGACGGTCAGCGCCGCGACGGTCACCAGCGCGGCGGCGAGCACGAACTGCCGTCGACCGGACCGCTGCCCGACCGGCGGCACGGTCACCGCCGCCGGGACGGGTTCGGCGGCCGGCTGGTCGGGCGGGCGCGCTGTGTCGGCGGTCGGAGCGTCGCCCTCGCGTCGGGTCTGCCCGGCCGGGGCAGGGGCCTTCCGTTCCACTGTGGTCAGCAACGCGCCGCACGCGGGATTCATGCAGTATGAACTGTCGCCGTGCTGTGAGTGTCCACAAGCGGCGCAGGCGGCATCGGCCATGGCGCCGATTCTGACATGGATCCCCGGATCCTGGCGGCCCGCCCGGGTCGGTCGCGCACCAGACCGCCCGCTTCGGTCGCGCACCGGGGCCGCCGGCTTCGGCCGCGCACCCGGCCGCCCGCCCCGGCCGCGCGCCGGGACACCCGCCCGGCGGCCAGCCACGCCGTATCCGGAGAACCTCTGCTCAGGCGGGTGCCTGTGCGACGATCGTCCTGCGCGTCGACCGGTCCGGCCCGCCCTCGCACCGATCTCTGGCAGGAACGCGGAAGCCTCACACCTCGTACCCCTTGGAGAACATGATGCCCCTTTCCCCGGCCCGGGTCCTCGCCGCGCTGAACGCGGTGCGACCCCCCGACCGGACGTCCCCGGTCATCGGAAGGGCCGTCGTGGTCGGCGGCAGCGTCGCGGGGATGCTGGCGGCTCGCGTGCTGTCCGACTACGCGGAGAGCGTCCTCGTCGTCGACCGGGACGACCTGCAGGTGAATGGCGAGCGGCCGGGCGTGCCCCAGGGCACCCAACTGCACGCACTGCTGCCCGGCGGCTTCCTCCAACTCGAGCACCTGTTCCCCGGTTTCCGCGAGCAGGCCGTGGCCCAGGGCGCGATCGAGGCGCCACCGGCGGCGCGGCGCAGCTACCTCGACGGCCGCCGCAAGATCGTCGTACCGGACGACGCCGACAGCCTCGCGGGCACCCGGCCCCTGCTGGAGGGGCTGATCCGTCAGCGGGTCCTGCGGCTGCCCAACGTCAAGACGGTCACCGCCCGCGCCACGGGTCTCGTGTGCGACGGCGCCGTGGTCACCGGGATCCGCTGCGACGTCGGCGGGATGACCGGCGTCGAGTCGAGCGACCTCGTGGTGGACGCCATGGGGCGATCGAGCCGGCTCTCCGACTGGTTGGAGCAGGCCGGCTGGGAGCGGCCCGCCCTGCGGCGGATGACCGTCAACCTCAACTACGCGACCGCGCTGTTCCGCCGCCCGGAGACGGACCCGGAGGCCACGGTGGTCATGGCGTTGCACACCCCCGAGACCCGGTCGGACGTGGCCGGCGCCGCGTTCTTCGCCGTCGAGGACGGCCGGTGGATGGCCATGATGGCCGGCTACGAAGACAACCGTCCGGGGCGCACGGCCGACGACTTCCGACGCCGGCTGCGCGAGCAGTTCCCGCCGGAGTTCGGCGAGATCGCCGGGCACGAGATGCTCGGCGATGTCCGGACCTACCGCCACGCCGACAGCCGGCGGCGGGACTTCCACGCGCTGCGGCGGTTTCCGGCCGGGCTCGTCAGCGTCGGTGACGCGGTCGCGTCGTTCAACCCGGTGTACGGGCAGGGGATCACCGCGGCGGCCCTGCACGCGGCCTGCCTGTCGACGTACCTGCGGGAAGGCCCGGATCCGAGCCTTCCCGCACGTCGCTTCTTCGACCTGCAGAAGGTCGTGGTGGACGTCGCCTGGTCGATGTCGACCTCCGCCGACCTGGCGCAGCCCCACGTCGACGGGCCCTACCCGCGCGGCTACCGGCTCTCCAGCTGGTTCAGCAGGCAGATCGTGGAGGCGACCGTCACGGACGTGCCGACGGCGCGGCGCTTCAACGACGTCGTCTCCCTGCGCGTACACCCGAGGTCGCTGGCCACGCCCGCCGTGCTCCTGGGCGCCCTGCGCGCCAACCTGCGCGCCCGCTGACCCGGCCGATTGCCCCGCGCCGGACGTCCCCGCCGCCACGGCCCGTTCCGGTGCGGCGGCGGGGACGTCCGGCGACCGACGCCTGGACGCGGCCCACGGACCGGCGCCGACCAGAGCGTTGCTCAGCTCACCGATGCCCGACGTGTCAGAGGGTGGTTTCGCCGTTGAGGCCGAAGTAGTCGTGCCATTTGGTGCTGGGGTTGAAGGTGGTGCCGGTGGAGAGTCCTACGTAGACGTCGTTGGTGTTGCCTTTGGTGAAGACGATGATGTCGTCTTTGCCGTCGCCGTTGGCGTCGGCGAGGTAGGGGAATTCGCCGTTGAGGCAGAAGAAGTCGTTCCATTTGATGGTGGTGCCGGCGAATGATGTGCCGGTGGAGGTGGCGGCGTAGACGTCGGCGTTGGTGTCGCAGGTGAAGGTGACGATGTCGTCTTTGCCGTCGCCGTTGATGTCGCCGACGCGGGGTTGTTCGTTGCCGACGGCGAAGAGGTCGTGCCACTTTTGTGGTGGGCCGAAGGTGGTGCCGGTGGAGAGGGCGACGATGACGTCGGCGGCGGTGTTGGGGCCTTGGGTGAAGGTGATGATGTCGTCTTTGCCGTCGCCGTTGACGTCGCCGATGGCGGGGTATTCGCCGGTGATGGAGAAGTATTCGTGCCACTTCACCGCGGTCCCCGCGAAGGAGGTGCCGGTGGAGAGGGCGACGTAGACGTCGGCGGCGTTGTCGTGGGTGAAGGTGATGATGTCGTCTTTGCCGTCGCCGTTGACGTCGCCGACTGCGGCGACTTCGTTGTGTGGGGCGAACCAGTCGTGCCATTTGGTGGAGTTGGTGAAGGTGGTGCCGGTGGAGAGGGAGACGTAGACGTCGGCGAGGGTGCCGTGGGTGAAGGTGATGATGTCGTCGCGTCCGTCGCCGTTGAAGTCTCCGGTGAGGAGGGTTTCTCCGTTGAGGCCGAAGAAGTCGTTCCATTTGACGGAGGTGCCGGCGAAGGTGTTGCCGGTGGAGGTGGAGACGTAGACGTCGTTGAGGGTGCCCTGGGTGAAGGCGACGATGTCGTCCTTGCCGTCGCCGGTGAAGTCCGTCGGCGAACCCGCCAGATACCGACCACCCGACGGTGACGATCCGCAGTTGTCGCTGACCAGGTACTTCTGGTTGTACTGGCCGGGATACGGCGCCAGCGACATCCCGTTGATCACGATCGTCTGCCCGACGCCGTTGTAGAGCTGCTCGTAGTGGATGTGTGCCCCGGACGAGTTGCCGGTGCTGCCCGTGGTGCCGATCTGCTGGCCCTGCTGCACGTACGCCCCGTCGGGCACGGAGTAGGAGCTGAGGTGGAAGTAGTACGTGGTCCATCCGCCGCCGTGGTCGATGACGATGTAGTTGCCGGCGCCGCTCGGCTGCGAGTACCGCCGGGCCACGCCGGCGGCGGAGGCGAGCTGTGGCGTACCGGCGGTGGATCCTCCGTCGGCCCGCACGAAGTCCAGGGCCAGTCGGACCTCGGCGCTGTGGTGTCCGTACGTCCACCGCTGCCCGCACGGGAACGGGGCCTTGAAGTTCGGTGCGGCGAGCGCGGGAGAAGAGGTCGCCACCGCCCCGGTCAGTACGCCGACCGCCAGGGTGAGTAGGGAGACCAGGATGCGACGCACCCTGCTCCTCGAATGCCGTGACATGGGTGACTCCGGTCAGGGAAGAGTCGGACGGGTGGGTCGCGCACCGTCAGGGCCCGGGCGGGGCTCGTCGCGCGCGGAAAGGACCGGCTGCCGGGCCGGAAGGCACCGATCCGGCAGCGGTGTGCCGGTACGGCTGACGACGCGCCGCCGTGGGTGCGTTGGCGGCGCGTCGTCAGCCGGGGAATCAGCCGGCGCGGCGCAGGCGCGCGAGCATCCCGTTGAGGTCCTGGGCGAAGATGTGCTGCCGGAAGAAGTGGCCGCCCGGTTCCTCCCGCCACTCGTGCGGGATGCCGGCGTTCCCCAGGGCCGCCCGGAACTCCCGCTGGCCGGCGAGCACCTGGTTCTCGTTCACGGTGTCGAACCAGTTGATCGGGTCCGGAGAGGTGCCGGCGACCAGGAAGATGCGCTTGTTGCGGTAGCTCTCGATGCGCTGCACCGGGTTGTCGGCGCTGACCCGGGCCTCGTTCCACAGCGGCGCGCCGTAGACCGTGCCGCCGCCGAGATCCAGCGCGGCGGAGGTCGCGTTGGCCCAGTGCACGACGAGCCCGAAGTCCCGACGCAGGCTGGCCGGGCCGGAGTGGGAGCTGACCGAGCAGAAGTGCCCGTAGTACTTCGCGGTGTACTTGAGGGCGCCGAACCCGCCCATGGAGAAGCCAGCCACGGCGCGGCCGTTGTACTCGGGGAAGGTGCGGAAGTTCGACTCGATCCACGGCAGCAGCTGTGCCATGTGGAACGTCTCCCAGTTGCGGGGCCCGGTGTTGCTGCTGACCGGGTTCGAGTACCACCCGGTGGAGGCGTCCGGCATGACGACGATGAGTTCCCTGCCGGCGGTCAGGTTGATGATGTTGTGGTTCATGTGGAAGTCCCGGAAGTCGGAATTCCCGCCATGCAGCAGGTACAGCACCGGGTAGCGCTTGCCGCTGGTGTGGTAGCCGTCGGGCAGCAGGACGTTGACCCCCGGGTCCCACTCGATGGCGTCGGTGGCGAACCGGTAGTACTGCAGGCGGCCACCGTTCTCGTTGCGGGCCACGATGCGCAGACCGTGGCCGTCACCGGCGGCGGCAGCCGGCCCGGGGGCGGCGAGGGCGCCGCCGAGCGCGCCCGCGGCGGCGACGCCCGCAGCACCGGTCAGCAGCCGTCGGCGGCTGACGGACTGGCGGACGGCAGGGATGTTGTCCATGGATCCTCCATCGGGGATGGGACCGCGCCGGGTGGCGGCGCGGAGCTTTCCTTCGTCTACGCGGGACGGCTTAGAGGGTGGTTTCGCCGTTGAGGCCGAAGTAGTCGTGCCATTTGGTGCTGGGGTTGAAGGTGGTGCCGGTGGAGAGTCCTACGTAGACGTCGTTGGTGTTGCCTTTGGTGAAGACGATGATGTCGTCTTTGCCGTCGCCGTTGGCGTCGGCGAGGTAGGGGAATTCGCCGTTGAGGCAGAAGAAGTCGTTCCATTTGATGGTGGTGCCGGCGAATGATGTGCCGGTGGAGGTGGCGGCGTAGACGTCGGCGTTGGTGTCGCAGGTGAAGGTGACGATGTCGTCTTTGCCGTCGCCGTTGATGTCGCCGACGCGGGGTTGTTCGTTGCCGACGGCGAAGAGGTCGTGCCACTTTTGTGGTGGGCCGAAGGTGGTGCCGGTGGAGAGGGCGACGATGACGTCGGCGGCGGTGTTGGGGCCTTGGGTGAAGGTGATGATGTCGTCTTTGCCGTCGCCGTTGACGTCGCCGATGGCGGGGTATTCGCCGGTGATGGAGAAGTATTCGTGCCACTTCACCGCGGTCCCCGCGAAGGAGGTGCCGGTGGAGAGGGCGACGTAGACGTCGGCGGCGTTGTCGTGGGTGAAGGTGATGATGTCGTCTTTGCCGTCGCCGTTGACGTCGCCGACTGCGGCGACTTCGTTGTGTGGGGCGAACCAGTCGTGCCATTTGGTGGAGTTGGTGAAGGTGGTGCCGGTGGAGAGGGAGACGTAGACGTCGGCGAGGGTGCCGTGGGTGAAGGTGATGATGTCGTCGCGTCCGTCGCCGTTGAAGTCTCCGGTGAGGAGGGTTTCTCCGTTGAGGCCGAAGAAGTCGTTCCATTTGACGGAGGTGCCGGCGAAGGTGTTGCCGGTGGAGGTGGAGACGTAGACGTCGTTGAGGGTGCCCTGGGTGAAGGCGACGATGTCGTCCTTGCCGTCGCCGGTGAAGTCCGTCGGCGAACCCGCCAGGTACCGGCCACCGGATCCGCCACCGGCGTTGACCAGGGAGACGTAGTAGTTCCAGTTCCAGTGGGGACCGGGGTCCGTGTGGTCGTTGCCCGGCATCTCGTGGTGACCCTTGATGGCGGTACGGTTCTTAGGCAGGCCGTACTTGTCGCACAGGTAGCGGGTGAGCGCCGCCGACGAGCGGTACATGCTCTCGGTGAACCAGCTCGGGTTGTCGACGTAGCCCTCGTGCTCGATGCCCACCGAGTACGGGTTGGCCGACCGCGCGTGGTAGGCCGTGTCGCCCTCGCGCACCATCTGGGTGATCTCGCCGTTGCTCGACTTCACGACGTAGTGCGCGCTCACCCCCGCCGACGGGTTCTGGAACCAGCTGATCGTGCCGGCGTACGAGCCCTGGGTCACGTGCACCACCACGGTCGTGATCCGCGAGGAGCGGCCCGCCGCGTAGTTGCCGCCGTGCGCCGAGATCCACCGGGCCGGCCCGTACTCGGGAACGGCCGCGGCGAGGGCCGCCGGTGCCGTCGCCCCGGCGGGGGCGACGCCGGCGTACCGGCCGAGTTCCGGTTGCACCCGCTGGGGCGCGACCCGTACGGAGGCGGTGGTGATGCCGGCGCGCAGCAGGTCGTAGACGTGGTCGGCGTACAGGCGTGCCGTGGCGTCGTCGGCGGCGTGCGCGTACCGGGCGACCACCGGGTACCAGGCCGAGACGCGGTCCCGGTCCGCGGCCGTGAGCCGCTCGGCGTCGGCGATGTCGCGCAGGAGGGCCGCGCCACCCCTGATGTTGGCCGAGGTCACCGACTTCAGGGCGGCCACCGGCTGCCCGGTCAGCTCGGCCGCCCGCTCCAGGGTGCGCTGGCGGGGGTTGCTGACCAGGTGCATGACGCCGTAGCCGTTGGCCTGGCTGGGCTGGCCGGCGTGCCCGTCCAGCCGGGTCTCGCCGTAGCCGACGGCGACCAGCAGGTCCCTGGGTACGTCGAACTCGCCGGCGGCCCGGGTGAAGGCCGTGTCGAGCGGGTCGGCGGAGCGGGTCGGTGCGGCGGCGGCCGGCGCGACGGGGCCCAGGAGCGCGGCCGCGAGGACGGCGGCGGCGCCCGCGCGCCAGGAGAGTCTGCTGGGTCTCATGGTGGTCTCCCGTTCGCGGGTCACAGGGTCGTCTCGCCGTTGAGGCCGAAGTAGTCGTGCCATTTGGCGCTGGCGCTGAAGGTGGTGCCGGTGGAGAGCCCGACGTAGACGTCGTTGGTGGCGCCCTTGGTGAAGACGACGATGTCGTCCTTGCCGTCGCCGTTGACGTCGGCGAGGTAGGGGAACTCGCCGCCGAGGCAGAAGAAGTCGTTCCATTTGACGGTGGTGCCGGCGAACGACGTGCCGGTCGAGGTGGCGGCGTAGACGTCGGCGTTGGCGTCGCAGGTGAAGGTGACGATGTCGTCCCTGCCGTCGCCGTTGATGTCGCCGACGCGGGGCAGTTCGGCGCCCACGGCGAACAGGTCGTGCCACTTCTGCGGCGGGCCGAAGTTGGTGCCGGTGGAGAGGGCGACGATGACGTCGGCGGCGGTGTTGGGGCCCTGGGTGAAGGTGATGATGTCGTCCTTGCCGTCGCCGTTGACGTCGCCCAGGGCGGGATACTCGCCGGTGATCGAGAAGTACTCGTGCCACTTCACGGCCGTCCCGGCGAACGACGACCCGGTGGAGAGCGCCACGTAGACGTCGCCGGCCGCGTTGTGGGTGAAGGCGACGATGTCGTCGCGGCCGTCCCCGTTGACGTCGCCGACCGCGCCGATCTCCGCGCCGGGGGCGAACCACTCGTGCCACTTCTGGCCGGCGCCGAAGCTGGTGCCGTTCGACAGGGCCACGTAGACGTCCCCGGTGTTGCTGTGCGCGAAGGTGACGATGTCGTCCTTGCCGTCGCCGTTGACGTCGCCGGTCGAGGCCGTCTCGCCGCCGATGGAGAAGAAGTCGTTCCACTTCACCGACGTCCCGGCGAACCCGGCGCCCGTGGAGGTGCTCACGTAGACGTCGGCGAGGGCGTTCTGGGTGAAGGTGATGATGTCGTCGCGTCCGTCGCCGCTGACGTCGGTGGCGGAACCGCCGGCGATGGCGTGGGTACGCGCCGCCTCGTTGAGCAGGCTCCGCGCCTTGGCCGCCACCTGGTCGTAGCGGTCGGGGAAGCCGGAGCGCTGCACACACTGGGCCACCTGACCGGCGGTGTAGCGGGGGTTGTTCTGGTCGCAGACGACCGCGCGGGTGATGTACTGCGTGCTGGCGTAGACCGGGTCCATGATCTGCTCCGGCGTTCCCCAGCCGTAGTCCCACCGCTGTTGGAAGACCCCGAGCGAGGACTTGTCGCCGCACGGCAGGTTGTTCATGTGTGACTCGACCCAGCCGGCCTCGAACGCGGAGAGCATGACCTTGTCGTTGACGTTGTGGGCACGGGCGACCCGGTAGACGATCACGCTGATCGCGGGGTCGTGGTTGGCGGGGATGGAGGAACAGGCCAGCGTGCCGATCGGGGTGTCGGCCTGCGCCGGCGCGGTCGCCACGACCGACGCCAGCGCGGTGCAGAGCCCGACCAGCAGGGCGAGGGGAGTACGTCTCACGATGCTCCTCTGGGGGTGTCAGCGGGGTGCGGCGAGCGGTGCCGCCGCGCGGGCGCGTTGCTGCCGGTGGGCTGCCGGGAGGCTGCCCGGGTTCGCTGCCGCGCCGCCGTGCCGGCGTCGGAAATCGATTGCCGAGGAGTATCGCCAGGACGTCAACGACTGTCAATGAGCCCTGGAATCTTCCTCCGGCTGGCAGCGCCCTGGCGGTAAAGTATTGACATCTCGCGATGCCGCCAGTTAACTCCCGAGCAATCGATTTCCTGCGGCTCCGCCGGTCCCCTGGAGGGATATCCATGAAGCCCCACGTACGCCGCTGGCTGGCACTCGCCACGGCGGCGGCGACCATGATCCTCCCGACGGCGGCGCAGGCCGCCGAGCCCGCCCCCGCGCCGCACGGCACCGGGGCCCTCGCCGTCGCCGACGACAAGGGTCCGGTCGGCTGGGACGTGTACCGCCGCCTCGACCGGCTCCCCGAGCTGGCGGCCGGCAGCCGTACCCGGCAGTTCTCCAGCTTCGCCCGCGACGGCTCCAACGACGACGGCTTCGTCGGCACCTACTCGTGCCTGCGCCAGTCCGGCGGCTGCGTCATCGCCGAGGACCGCGGACCGGGTGAGGTGCAGTCGATCTGGTTCACCCGCGATGACGGCAACGTCAGCGCCACCGGCTGGATCCGCGTCGAACTCGACGGCGTGACGGTCGTCGACACCAACCTCCAGCGCCTCGTCGACGGCGGCCTCGGCCACCCGTTCGTGTGGCCGCTGGTGACCAACGCCGACCAGACCTCCGGCGGGGTCACGATCAAGGTGCCCATGCCCTACCGCGAGTCGATGCGGATCACCACCCAGTTCAACCCGCTGTTCCACCACGTCACCTACCGCACGTTCGCCGACGCGGTCGGGGTGACCAGGTTCGACCCCACCGACCCGGCCGTCGACGTGGTCGACAGGCTGCGCGCCGCCGGCCAGCGCGACCCGAAGCCGAGCCAGCCCGGCGCGAGCACCAGGACCGCCCGGGTCGACGTCCCCGCGGGCGGGCAGTCGACGCTCGCCACGCTCACCGGTCCCGCCGCCGTCACGGCGCTGCGGCTGCGGCTGCCCGACGCCGCGGCCACCACGTCGACACTGACGGGCCTGCGGCTGCGGATCACCTTCGACGGGCGCACCACCGTCGACAGCCCGGTGGGCGAGTTCTTCGGCGCCGGCCTCGGCGAGCGCTCCGTCCGCTCGCTGATGTTCGCCATGGACTCCGCGCCGGGCGGCTGGTACAGCGCCTGGTGGCCGATGCCGTTCCGCTCCACCGCGACGGTCTCGGTCGCCAACACCACCGGCGCCGCCGTCACCGGCGTCCAGGCGGAGGTGACCAGCGCGCCGGGCACCGCCTGGACCGGCGCGCTCGCCGCCGCCGGCGCCGCCGGCTACTTCACCACCCAGTCGCGCCGCGCCGAGACCGTGGGGGGCAGCGACTGGATCATCGCCGACCAGCCGGGCCGGGGACGCTTCGTCGGGGTGTCGCAGACCGCCCGCGGGCACATCATCGGCGGCAACACCCGCAACTACCTGGAGGGCGACGAGCGCGTCCACGTCGACGGCTCGCCCACACCGCAGATCTACGGCACCGGCACCGAGGACTTCTACGAGTCCGGGTGGTACTTCAACCGGGGCGAGTACAGCGGCGCCTTCACCGGCAACACCGCCCACCTGTTCCGCTCCGGCGGTTGCGTCGACGAGTGCGACGCCATGTACCGGCTGATGATCGGCGACGCGGTCCCGTACGCCACGGGGCTGCGGTTCGGCATCGAGCACGGCCCGACCAACGACATGCCGGCCGACTACGCCTCGACCGCCTTCCTCTACACCCAGCCGACCGTCGCCCTGCGCCGCACCGACACGCTGGTCACCGGCGACGCCACCAGCCGCGCCGGGCACGCGTACACCGACTCCGGGAGCCAGTACCCGTTGACCGGGCCGTACGAGGGCGACGACGACAACGCCCCCGTCACCGGCCAGGTACGCGCCAGCGGTGGCGCCGTCAGCTTCCGGCTCGCCGTCGACCCCGGCAACCAGGGCGTACGGCTGCGCCGGCACGGCGACCAGGCCGCCGCGTACCAGCAGGTCGCCGTGTCGGTCGACGGCAGGCCGGCCGGGGTGTGGCTGCAACCGCTGGGCAACGACCGGCAGCGCTGGCTGGCCGACGAGTTCGTCCTGCCGGCCGCGCTGACCGCCGGCCGGTCGACGGTCACCGTCACCCTGACCCCGGCCGCCGGTGCCCCAGCGTGGACGGCGGCCCGCTACGAGGCCGACAGCATGGTCACCCCGTTCCTCGACACCACCGCGCCGGGCGCGGTCGCCGGTGTCGGCCTGGCGGGCGGGCGGGTGCACGCCATCGGCCTGTCCTGGACGGCGTCGCCCGACGACGTGGGAGTCGCCGCCTACCGGGTCTACGCCTCGCGCAACCCCGGCGTCGCGATCACCCCGGCCAACCTGGTCGGCACGACCCGTACGACCGCCTTCCGGCACGGCCCGTTGCCGGCTGGGCAGACCCGCCACTACCGGGTCGTCGCGGTCGACGGCGCCGGCAACATCTCCGCGCCCTCGGCCGAGGTGTCGGCCACTACCCGCACCCGCAACACCAGCGACGCCAACGGCGACCGCCGCGACGACGCCGTCGCGTTCACCCGGGGCGACACCGCCGACGTGACCACGTCCCTGTCGGACGGCGCCAGGTTCGTGCCGGACAGCCGCGTCTGGAACGACTTCTTCGCCGTCGGCGAGGAGATCCCGCTCACCGGCGACGTCGACGGCGACGGGCGGGCCGACATCGTCACCTTCACCCGTGGCGACAACGCCGACGTCTACGTGGGGCTGTCCACCGGCACGACGTACGCCGCCGGGGTCAAGTGGCACGACTTCTTCGCCACCGGTACGGAGATCCCCGCGGTCGGCGACGTCAACGGCGACGGGCGCGCGGACATCATCACGTTCACCCGGGGCGCCACCGCCGACGTGTACGTGGCGCTGTCGACCGGCAGCGGCTTCGGTCCCGGCGTCAAGTGGCACGACCACTTCGCCCTCGGCGACGAGCTGCCGGCGGTGGGCGACGTCAACGGCGACGGGCGCGACGACATCGTCACGTTCACGCGGGGCACCAGCGCCGACGCGTTCGTCTCCCTCTCCGACGGGACCCGGTTCGTCGAGGACGGCTGGAAGTGGCACGACTCGGTCGCGCTCGGCGATCAACTGCCGGCGCTGGGCGACGTCAACGGCGACGGGCGCGACGACGTGGTGACGTTCACCCGGGGCGCCATCGGCGACGTGTTCGTGGCGCTGTCCGACGGCACGCGGTTCGCCCCGCAGGTGGCCAAGTGGCACGACTGGTTCTCGGTGGCCGACGAACTGCCCGGCATCGGCGACTTCAACGGCGACGGAAAGGCGGACCTGGTGACGTACACCCGAGGGACCGGAGCGGACGCGTACGTGGCGCTGTCGACCGGCGGTGGCTTCGGCGCCGGCGTCAGGTGGCACGACCAGTTCGCGCCCGGCACCGACCTGCCCCGGCCGAGCGTGTCGTGATGCGCGCGCCCCGGATGCTCGCGGTGCTCCTGCTCGGCGCCGCTCTGCTGACCGTCCCGGCCGCGCCGGCCGCCGCCGAGGACGTCGTACGGGCGGAGGCGGAGTCGCTGGCGGTGGTCTCGTCCACCGCCCCGGTCGAGGCGCAGTCGAACTGCTGCGGGGTCGCCTGGTCGGCGGGCCGCCAGCTGTGGCTGCGGGGCGCCCGGGCGGGGGACTCGGTCACCGTGTCGCTGCCGTCGGTGCCGGCCGGGCAGTACGACATCGGCGCCGTGCTCACCCGCGCCGCCGACTACGGCACCCTGCGCTTCGCCGTCGACGGGGTGGCCGTCGGTCAGCTCTTCGACGGCTACGCCCCCACCGTGCGGCGCGTCGAGGCGGTGCCGCTGGGATCGGCCTCGCTCACCGCCGGCAGCCACCGGCTGACGGTGACGGTCACCGGCCGGTCCGCGTCCTCGACCGGGTTCTTCGCCGGCCTGGACACGCTCACCCTGCGCCGCGTCGGCCCGCTGGCGGCGGTCACCACGACGGCGTACGAGACGGTGGGCGAGACGCCCACGCGCGGGCCGCTGACCCGGGTCTACGACCCGGGCGTGGGGGAGCCGACGGCGTGGTACTACAACGACCACACGATCGTGCGTGACCAGCGGACCGGGGTGTGGCACGCCTTCGCCATCGCCCACGCCGAGCCCGGCGCGCCCCAGGACGAGAAGAGCTTCGGCCACGCCACGGCGCCCACGCCCACCGGGCCGTGGACGAAGCAACCACCGGCGCTGACCGCCGACCCGGCGCGGGGCGAACAGTGGATCTGGGCCCCGCACGTCGTCTACGACCAGGGCGTTTACCACATGTTCTACGCGGCCGGCAGCCCCGACTACGCGAACTACCGGATGCACCTGGCCACCTCGACCGACCTGTTCACCTGGACCCGCAGCCCCGCCAACCCGCTGTTCACCGACGGTTGGGAGGCTCGCGACCCGATGGTGACCCGGGTCGGTGACCGCTGGGTCATGTACTACACGGCGACCTCGAACCCGCAGGGCGGCAACCACGTGGTCGCGTACCGCACCAGCACCGACCTGCGGACGTGGAGCGGGCGCGGCGTGGCGTACGCGTCGCCGCACACCGGCCGGGCCGCCGGGCAGACGGAGTCGCCGTTCGTGGTGCGCCGGGGGGACTGGTGGTACCTCTTCGTCTGCTGCGACGGCACGGACTACGGCGCGGCGTACCGGCGCACCGCGGTCTACCGCAGCCGGGACCCCCTGCGCTTCGAGGGGGCGGAGAAGGTGACCGTGCTCGACGCGCACGCCGCCGAGGTCGTGGTGGACGGCGACAACTGGTACCTGAGTCACGCCGGCTGGGGCCAGGGCGGGCTGTGGCTCGCCCCGCTGACCTGGTCCTCGGGGGTCGTCGCGCGGGGCTACCAGGTGAGCACCGGATTCCTGCGCGCCGACGTGCGCACCTGGCCGTACACGCGCATCGCGTCCCTGGCGGTCGATCCCGCCGGCGCGGGGGCGTACCGGCCGGCGTTGGACTCGTCGCACCGGGGGACTGGTCCCTACCTGGCGGTCGGCCGCTTCGACGTGACCGACCGGGCGGGCCCGCCGGCCCGGGTGGACGTCTCCGCCGACGGTTCCCGGATCAACCTGGTCGGCATGCGGATGGGCGACGAGCCGGTCGTCGCCGACTGGCTGCTCACGGTGGCGCCCCGCTGGACCGGTCCGGGTCTGCAGAGCGACGTCACCTGGTGGGTGACCGGTCCGACGACGGCGCCGGTGTGGGAGGTGGCGTTCAACGTCGACGGCGCCCTGCCGTCGGTCGGCGACCCCGCCGTCGCGGCCCGGCCGACCGGTGACGTCACGGGGATGCCGACCTGGACGATGACCTCCGGCGCGAACCTGTCCCTGGTGGCGGCGCACCGCTGGGCCTCGGCGTGGCGAGGCGACAACACCTGGTACGACGCCGGCCACGCGATGGCGGCCTGGCAGCCGTTGTGGCGCAACGGGGGGATGGCGTGGCCGCCGGGGTCGTACGCGGGGGGCACCTGGCGGTTCGCCGCCAGTGGTGTGGGGCGGGACACCGCGTTCGCCGAGACCGTGCACGCGGCGGTCAACGCGGTGCCCTGAGGGGGGCCGCCGGTGCGGGTCGGGCAGCGGGGCGGCAGCCCGGCCCGTACCGGGGGCCGTTGACACCACTTCGACGGTCCTCTATGTTGCCAGAAATCGATTTCCGATCTCTCTCCGGAGGCCCGCATGAGCGACCAGGTGACCGTCGCCATGTCCGGCATCGCGAAGCGCTTCGGCGGCGTCCACGCCCTGCGTGGCGTGGACCTCACCCTGCGCGCCGGCGAGGTCCACGCCCTGCTGGGGGAGAACGGGGCCGGGAAGTCGACCCTGATCAACATCCTGTCCGGCGTCGTCACCGACTACGAGGGACAGATCTCGGTCGGCGGCGAGCCCGTACGCTTCACCGGCCCGGCCGCCGCCCAGGCCGCCGGCATCGCCACCATCCACCAGGAACTCGACCTGGTGCCGGCGCTGTCCGTGGCCGAGAACCTCGTGCTCGGCCGCGAACCGCGCACCCGGCTGCGGACGCTCGACCGGCGGGCGATGACCCGCACCGCCCACGACTGGCTGGGCCCGCTCGGCGCGCGGATCGACCCGCGCCGGCCCGTCGGGTCGCTGCGCGTCGGCGAGCAGCAGCTCGTCGAGATCGCCAAGGCGCTCTCCCTCGACGCCCGCGTGCTCATCATGGACGAACCGACCGCCGCGCTCGCCGATGCCGAGGTGCGGCGGCTGATGTCCACCATCCGGGCGTTGCGCGAGCGCGGCGTGGCCGTCGTCTACATCTCCCACCGGCTCGAGGAGATCGAGCACATCGCCGACCGGGCCACCGTCCTGCGCAACGGCGAGGTGGCCGGCACGCTGCGCCCGGACCCGGCCGACCGGCAGCGGATCATCACGCTGATGGTCGGCCGCCCGGCGGAGGCGCTGTTCAGCGCGGGATCCGCCGGACCCGCGCGCCCGACCGGGCCCCCGGTGCTGGAGGTCGACGACCTCGCCGTACGGCCCCGGGGCAGCCGCCCCGGGCGCTGCGAGCCGGCCGGCGTCAGCCTGAGCGTCCGCGCCGGGGAGATCGTCGGCCTGGCCGGCCTGATGGGGGCGGGCCGCACCGAACTGCTCGAGACCCTGTACGGCGCCGGCCCGCCCGGTCGCCGCAGCGGCCTGATCCGGCTGGCCGGCCGCCCGTACGCCCCGCGCGGCCCCCGCTCCGCGCTGCGCGCCGGCGTCGGCTTCGTGCCGGAGGACCGCCGCCGCTCCGCCCTGGTCCTCGAACACCCCGTGGGCCGCAGCATCGTGCTGGCCGCGCTGCGCCGGCTCACCACCGCCGGATTCGTCCGTGGCGCGCGCGAGCGGGACGCGGTACGCCAGCAGGTCGCCGCCCTGGCGATCAAGACCTCGTCGGCCACCGCGCCGGTCGGCTCCCTCTCCGGCGGCAACCAGCAGAAGGTCGTCTTCGCCCGGCACCTGCTCAGCCGCCCCCGCCTGCTGCTGCTCGACGAGCCGACCCGGGGCGTCGACGTCGGCGCCAAGGCGGAGATCTACCGGCTGCTGCGCCGGCTCGCCGACGACGGCATGGGCATCCTGCTCGCCTCGTCGGAGCTGCCCGAGCTGACCGGCGTCTGCGACCGGGTCGTGGTCCTGCGCCGCGGACGGGCCGTCGCGGAACTACCGGCCGACGGGTGCACCGGCGAGGACATCCTGACCGCGGCGATGGGCGGCGCGTCCGCCGGAGGAGACGACCGATGACTCACCTGCGCACACCGGAGAAGGGGCCGGGCACGCCGGCCCCGGCCGGCGGAGGCACGGCGAACGCCCCCGGCGGCGACCGGCGGTGGCGCGTACCGGGCGGCCGGGGCGAGCTCGTCGAGCGGCTCTTCGCCGTGCAGAGCCTCTTCGCGCTGCTGGTGGTCTTCGTGCTGGCCATCGCCGTCTCGCCCCGCCGCGACGGCGAGATCCTGTTCCTGTCCACGGAGAACCTCGGCAACATCGTCCGCGCGGTGTCGGAGATCGGGATCATCGCGGTCGGCATGACGTTCGTCGTCCTGCTCGGCGGCATCGACCTCTCCGTCGGCGCCATCCTCGGGCTCTCCGCCGTCGGCACCGCGACGCTGATGGTCGACTCCGGGCTGGGCATCCTGCCCGCCGTCACCGTCGTCCTGCTGATCGGCGCCCTCTTCGGCGCGTTGCAGGGCTACGCGACGGCCCGGCTCGGCATCCAGTCGTTCATCGTCACCCTCGCCGGACTCCAGGTCGCGCGCGGCCTCGCCCGGATCTGGTCGGGCGGGCTCGGCATCCCCATCGCCTACGGCGACGGCCCGCAGGAGGCGCCCCCGGCGTTCGAGATCCTCAACGGCACCATCAACGGGGTGGTGCCCGTCCCCGCGGTGCTGTTCATCGGCATCGGGGTGGCCGCGATCATCGTGCTGCGCAAGACCGCCTTCGCCCGCCACGTCTACGCCATCGGCGGCAACGAGAAGGCCGCCCGGCTCTCGGGCGTGCCGGTGCTGCGGGTCAAGGTCGCGGTCTTCGCCATCGCGGGCCTGCTCGCCGCGGTGGCCGGCATCATCCACGCGGGACAGCTCAACCAGGGCAGCCCCAACGACGGCGCCGGCTACGAACTCGACGCCATCGCCGCCGTGGTCATCGGCGGCACCAGCCTCGCCGGGGGCACCGGGTCGATGGGCGGCACCCTCGCCGGAGCGCTGCTGCTCGGCATCCTCAACAACATCCTCGCGCTCAACAACATCGACGCCAACGTGCAGCTACTGATCAAGGGCCTGGTGATCGTGGCCGCCGCCGGGCTGCAGAAGCTCCGCCGCAGCATCGTCTGAACCGCCACCGAACAAGGAGCCTCATCATGCGCACCCGTACCGTCCTGCTCGCCCTGCTGTGCACCGGCGCGCTCGTCACCTCCACCGCGTGCAGCGTGGAGAAACCGTCCGACGGCCGCGACGCCACGGCCGCGAACTGCGGCGCCGGCAAGGACTTCCTGATCGGCATGTCGCAGGCCAACAACGCCGAGCCCTACCGGCAGGTCATGAACAACGACGTGCAGACGGCGGCGAAGTCCGTCGCCGGGTTCAGCGTGGTCGTCTCCGACGCGGCGCAGGACAACAGCAAGCAGGTCGCCGACGTGGAGAACTTCCTCACCCAGAAGATCGACCTGCTGATCATCTCGCCGAACGAGGCCAAGCCGCTGACCGCGGTGGTGCGCAAGGCGTACGAGCGGGGGGTCCCGGTCATCGTGCTCGACCGCAAGGTGGAGGGCGAGGCGTACACCGCCTTCATCGGCGGGGACAACGTCGCGATCGGCAGGGCCGCCGGCGAGTTCTACGCCAAGACGCTGCTGCCCGACGGCGGCAAGGTCATCGAGATCGCCGGGCTTCCCGGCTCCACACCGGCGGCCGAACGCGCCCAGGGCTTCCGGGAGGGCATCGCGGCCAACCCGAAGATCGAGGTCGTCGCCTCCCAGCCGGGGGACTGGCTGCGGGAGAAGGGCCAGTCGGTGGCCGACGCGCTGCTCAAGGCCCACCCCGACGCCGCCGCCGTCTACGCCCACAACGACCCGATGGCCGAGGGCGCGTACCTGGCCGCGAAGGCCGCGGGGCTGCACACGAAGGTGAAGTTCACCGGCATCGACGCGCTGCCGGTGCCGTCGGGCGGCATCAAGGCCGTCGAACAGGGCCGGCTCGCGGCGACCTTCCAGTACGCCACCGGCGGCCGGGAGGCCGTCGACCTGGCCCGCCGGATCCTCGTCGACTGCAGCACGGACGTCCCGCGTACCACCACGCTCGACACGATGCGGATCACCAAGGACAACGCCGCCGAGACGTACGCGAAGCTCGGCGGCGTCGCCTGAGCGTCGACGGATCCCGGCCCGACGGGCCGGGACCGGACCTGGAGATCGGGGGATGGCTGGCATGACGGTGGCCGTGGTGCTCGGGGTCGACATCGGCACCTCCAGCAGCAAGGGCGTCCTCGTCGACCTGTCCGGGCGCGTGCTGCGCTCCCGGGTGCGCGAGCACCGGGTCGACCGGCCGCGACCCGGCTGGGTGCAGATGGACGGCCGCGTCTGGTGGGACGAGTTCGTCGCCCTGGCCCGGGAACTGCTGGCCCCGCGCGACGCCCACGTGGTGTCGGTCGGGGTCAGCGGGATGGGGCCGTGCGTGCTGCTCACCGACGCCGACGGCACGCCCCTGCGCCCGGCCATCCTCTACGGCGTGGACACCCGCTGCACGCCGCAGATCGCCCGGCTCACCGCGCGCTTCGGCGCCGACGAGATCCTGCGCCGGTGCGGCTCGACGCTGTCGACCCAGGCGGCGGGGGCGAAGGTCGCCTGGGTCGCCGACGCCGAGCCGGAGCTGTTCTCCCGCGCCCGGCGGCTGTTCATGCCGAGCTCCTGGCTGGTCCACCAGCTGACCGGCCGGTACCTGCTCGACCAGCATTCGGCCAGCCAGTGCACCCCGCTGTACGACAGCCTGGCCCAGAGCTGGTACCGGCCGTGGGCCGACGAGATCGCCCCCGGGTTGGAGCTGCCCGAGCTGCGCTGGCCCGGCGAGGCGGCCGGGGTCGTCACCGCCGGGGCCGCCGAGGTGACCGGGCTGACGCCGGGCACCCCGGTCGTGACCGGCACGATCGACGCCTGGTCGGAGGCGGTCAGCGTGGGCGCCCAGGGCGTCGGCGACCTGATGCTCATGTACGGCACGACGATGTTCCTGGTGCACACGGTGCCGCGCCCGCTGACCAGCCCGTCGCTGTGGGGCACGGTGGGCGCGTTCCCCGGCACCCGCAACCTGGCCGGCGGCATGGCGACCTCGGGGGCGATCACCGGATGGCTGCGGGAGCTGTTCGACGCGGCCGACTACCCCGAACTCCTCCGCCTGGCCGAGCGGTCCGGGCCGGGCGCGCGGGGACTGCTCATGCTGCCGTTCTTCGCCGGGGAGCGCACCCCGATCCTCGATCCCGACGCCCGCGGCGTGCTCGCCGGCCTGACGCTGTCCCACGGGCGCGGCGACATCTACCGCGCCGCGCTGGAGGCGACCGGGCTGGCGGTGCGCCACAACATCGAGACGATCGAGGAGGCCGGCGGCGACATCCGCCGCGTCGTGGCGGTGGGCGGCGGCACCCGCGGCGACCTCTGGACGCAGATCGTCTCGGACGTCACTGGCCGCGCACAGCACATCCCGTCGGTCACCATCGGCGCCAGCTACGGCGCCGCGTTCCTCGCCGCCGGGACGGTGCAGCCGGTCGACATCCACCGGTGGAACCCGATCCGGGAGGTCCGCGAGCCGCGCCCGGCGCTCGCCGCCGACTACGCCGAGCTGTACCGGCTCTACCGGGAGCTGTACGCCGGCTCGAGATCCGTCGCCCACGCGCTGGCCGCCCGCCAGGCGCGCCTCGCGACCCCACCCCAGCCAGGCACCGACGAGCCAGTGGAGGAAGTCAACCCGTGAGCAACTACACCATGCCGGTGCTGGTCGATCCGCCGGCTGCCGCCCCGTACACGGTCTACACGGTCGCCAGCGGCGACCTGCGGCCGGCCGCGAACGTCACCGGTTGGCCCACCCAGCAGCGCCTGGAGGCCGACTTCGCCAGCGCGGTGGCCGCCCTCGGCTGGCAGACCCGGCGGGCCCATCCGGTGGACGAGCACGCGGGTCACGGCTTCATCGACAGCCAGCACGCCGGCATCGAGGTCTTCCAGGGCGTTCCCGTGGACGCCCCGCTCGTCGTCGTGGAGGCGGTGTGGCAGTACAGCCACCACGTGCTGGCCGGGCTGCGCGCCCACCGTGGCCCGATCCTGCTCGTGGCGAACTGGAGCGGCGAGTTCCCCGGCCTGGTGGGCCTGCTGAACCTCGCCGGCAGCCTCACCAAGGCGGGCGTGCGCTACTCGGCGCTGTGGAGCGAGGACTTCACCGACGAGTGGGCGCGTGACGGGCTGAAGGCCTGGCTGGAGACCGGCGAGGTGGTGCACGACGAGAGCCACGTGCGGGACCTGCCGCCGTTGCCGTCCGATCCCGAGGTCGCGCTCGGCGTGGCGCTGGCCCGCCAGCTCCGGCGCCGGCCGGCCGTCATCGGCGTCTTCGACGAGGGCTGCATGGGCATGTACAACGCGATCATCGACGACGAGCTGCTCAACCCGCTCGGCGTCTACAAGGAGCGGCTGTCGCAGAGCGCGCTGGTCGCGGAGATGGCGCGGGTGCCCGACGAGGAGGCGCACGCCGTGCGGGCGTGGCTCGACGCGGCCGGGATGACCTTCCACACCGGCACGGACGAGGCCACCGAACTGACCGAGGCCCAACTGCTCAGCCAGTTCAAGATGTACATCGCCGCGTTGCGCATCGCCGACGACTTCGGCCTGGACGCGGTCGGCATCCAGTACCAGCAGGGCCTCAAGGACACCGTGCCGGCGAGCGACCTGGCCGAGGGCCTGCTGAACGACGTGACGCGGCCGCCGGTGACCAGCCGGGACGGCTCGCGCGAGCTGTACGCGGGACGGGCCCTGCCGCACTTCAACGAGGTCGACGAGGGCGTCGCGGTGGACTCGCTGGTCACCAACCGGATCTGGACGGCGATGGGGATGGACCCGGCCACGACCCTGCACGACATCCGTTGGGGGGAGCAGTACGGCCCGGACTTCGTCTGGGTGTTCGAGATCTCCGGCTCGGTCCCCGCGTCCCACAACGGCGGCTACGACCGGTCGTACAGCATGCGGCAGCCGCCGATGTACTTCCCCCTGGGCGGGGGCACCCTGAGCGGCGTCTCCCGGCCGGGCGAGATCGTCTGGTCGCGGATCTTCGTCATGGACGGGGTGCTGCACGCCGACCTGGGCCGGGGCACGGTGGTGGAGCTGCCCGACGCCGAGACGCAGCGCCGGCTGCGGGCCACCACCCCGCAGTGGCCGATCATGCACGCCGTCCTGCACGGCGTGGGCCGCGACCAGTTGATGGCCCGGCACAAGGCCAACCACGTCAACGTGGTCTACGCCGACGACGCCGACGCCGCCGACCGGGCCCTGCGGGTCAAGGCCGCGATGCTCGACGCCCTGGGGCTGCGGGTGCACCTGTGCGGTGACGTGAACCTCTGACCTGAGCGCGGGCTCCGGTTCACCGGGCCCGCGCCGGCCGGCCCCGGCCGTCGGTCGGTTGGCCGGCGGGGCGGGGCAGGGGCCGCACCGAACTCTCGCGTACCCGCAGGGCCGTGCGCAGGGTGACGGTCGAGGAGGCCCGCGCCGGGTTGGCGATCCGCTCGGTGAGCAGCGACGCCGCGGCCCGCCCCAGGTCGTACGTGGGCTGCGCGACGGTGCTCAGCGAGGGCCGTACCAGGTGAGCCCAGGGGATGTCGTCGAAGCCCACCACGCCGCACTGGTCGGGCACGGCGACACCCCTGTCGACGAGGCACTCCACCGCGCCCACCGTCATCAGGTTGTTGGTGACGAAGACGGCGTCCGGCGGCTCGGCCGCGCTCAGCAGGGACGCCATGGCCCGGTAACCGCCGTCCTCCCGGAAGTCGGCGTACCGGACCATCTCCTCCGGCACGCTCCGGCCGGCCGCGCGCAGCGCCTGCTGGTAGCCGCGTAGCCGCTGCACGGCCGTGGAGATCCGACGCGGTCCCGTGATGCAGGCGATCCGGCGGTAGCCGCCCTCGACGAGGTGGGCGGTGGCCGTCTCGGCGCCGTGGACGTTGTCCACGAGCACCGTGTCCACGGTCACCCCGTGGGGCTGCCGGTCGATGGCCACGACCGGCATGCCCGCCTCCGTGAGCCGGTTGATCAGAGCGGGTCGCCCCGACGTCGAGATGATCACGCCCGCCATCCGTTCGGCCAGGGCCGCCGTCACGTAGCGGGTCTCCTTGTCCGGATCCTCGTCGCCGTTGCAGAGGACCACCGAGAAGCCGGCCTCCTGCGCCACGTCCTCGATGCCACGCACCAGTGCGGTGAAGAACGGGTTGCCGATATCGGAGATGATCACCGCCCAGAGGCTGGTGCGCTGCCGACGCAGGCTGCGGGCCACCGCGTTGGGCCGGTAGTCCAGGTCGAGCATCGCCTGGCGCACCCGCGCCGCCAGGTCCGGATCCACCGACGCGTGCCCGTTGAGCACCCGGGACACCGTCGACGCCGACACCTCGGCCATCCGCGCCACGTCGTAGATGGTCGTCATGTGGCGTCCCCTGTCGGTGTCGTGCGCCCGGTTCCGCGGCGGACCCCCGGAGCCGGCCGCCCGAGCACACCGTCCGTCGCGGCCCGCCATCCGAGAGTGGTTGGCCCTGAGATCCTATATGCCGGGGAATCGATTTCTTCTCCGCCGTCCGGTTCAGCTCGCCCCGGCGGTCGACCGGGCGGTCCGTCCCGTCCCGACAGCCGTGCCTCCGCCGCGCGGTGCGGCGGCCCCCACCCGCCCGAACGGGTGGGGGCCGCCGGGCGGGTGGCGCGGCCCGTGCAGAGTGGAGGACGCCGCACGGGCGTGGCCGTCTCGCAGCGGCTGGCCGTGTCCCGCCGGGAGAGCGGGATCCTGCGGGAAGGAACGGTACGTGACGCCAGGCGACACGGGCGACCTGTCGGCGGACACCGCCCGGACCATCGGGCTGGCGAGCCGGATCCTGCTGGCCTACTTCGACGACGACATGGTCCAGGTGGCGGCCCTGGTCAACCCCCGTCCGCAGGAGGCGGTCGAGGCGCTGATCATCCTGGCCCAGTCGGCGATGGTGCAGGCCACCGGCGGGCCCGGCGAGGCGATCGCCACGCTGCGCGAGTTCGCCGTACGGGCCGAGATCGAGCTGGGCGGGAACTACCCGGACCGGCCGCGTTGACCGTCAGGCGCGGGTGATCCGTACCGCGTCGGCGACCACGTAGCCGCTGCCGCTGGTCCAGCGGCTCACCCCGACCTTGTTGCCGTCGCCGGCCGCGAGGGTGAACACACCGATCGACACCCACCGCCCGCCGTTGGCGCGCTGGTCGACCGTCACCGACTGGTTGCCCGAGGTGGTGGCGACGATGAAGGGCGTCCGGTCGTTGTATCCGGCGTCGGCGGGGTACCAGACCGAGACCTCGTAGGTTCCGGTCTCCGGGACGGCCGCCTTGTACCAGGCGACGTCGCTGGCCGAGGTCGGGTTCGCGTACCGGTAGTCCGTGCCGTAGCGCTGGCTGGAGTACGCCGACGTGCTCCAGTTGGTGCTCGCCGTGAACCGGCCCGACGTGGTGTTGTCGACGATGGTGCTCCACTGCGCCGGCGGCGGCTGCTGGGAGGTGCTCACGTCCAGGTAGTTGCGGTCGATCTTCATCGTCACGCCGCCCCAGGTCTCCGTCACGTCCCCGGCGTACTGGTGCAGCCGCTGGTGGTTCGCGTAGTAGGCGTCGGAGCAGTAGTCACCGGCGTCGGTGTCGGCCACGCCGTTCCACCAGGCGATCCAGATCTGGTCCAGCCTGGTGTAGCTCGCGTTGTTGTACTCCAGGCAGACGTCCCTGATGCCCGAGGACCCGCTGGAGTACATGCCGGCCAGGTAGCCCTTGGTGTGCAACCGCTCGACCCACCCGGACAGGAACGACAGCACCGCGGCGCGGCACGCCGCCGTCGTCGGGTAGTGCTCGATGTCGTTGTAGATGGTGCTGCCGGCACCGATGCCCAGCGCCTGCGCGGCGCTGGCGGCGCTGTCGGCGGCGGTGCGTCCCTGCGACCGCGCGGTGGCGGGGTCGGCGGACATCTTCGGCGCGCGGCTGCCGCAGGGCGCCTGGTAGCCGAGTTCGATGGGGATGAGCCGCCAGCCGTTGGCGACCTGGTTGGTGACCCAGGTCGCCGTCAGGTTGGGCTGCGCGCAGGTCCGGCTCGCGCCGCTGATGTAGATGCCCACCGCGCGGTACGGCGAGCTGGCGCGCCACGCGTTCATCGCCGACTGCGACGGGGCCGTGCAGGTGTCGAAGCCCTTGCCGACAAAGGTGCCGGGCTGCGGACCGACGGCCGACACCGCCACGGACTGTGGCTGGGTGTCCGTCGTCGGCTCGGCGACGGCCGCCGATCCGAACGTGATGGTGAGCCCCACTGTGGTCGCGAGGCCCATCAGCCATGCGGTGGTCGTTCTCATCCTGGCTCCCTCGAAGGATTTCTTGCACGAGGCTGAAGTCAGTGAAGAACTTTTACATACGCATCGAAGGTTGGCAATAGTGAAGGATTGGTGAACGCGCCGGTCACCAGGCGCAGGGCGCGTAGTCCTTCAGGAAACAGCCGTACAGGTCCTCGCCCTGCTCACCACGGACGATCGGGTCGTACACCCGGGCCGCGCCGTCGACCAGGTCCAGCGGGGCGTGGAAGCCCGCGTCCGCCAGCCGCATCTTCGTCGGGTGGGGGCGCTCGTCGGTGATCCAACCGGTGTCGACGCTGGTCATCAGGATGCCGTCGGTCAGCATCTCCTGGGCGCTGGTACGCGTCAGCATGTTCAGCGCGGCCTTGGCCATGTTGGTGTGCGGGTGCCCCGGCCCCTTGTAGCCGCGGCCGAACTGGCCCTCCATCGCCGACACGTTCACCACGTACTTGCGGCGGGCCGGCGCCGCGGCCATCGCCGGTCGCAGCCGGCTGACCAGGACGAACGGCGCCGTCACATTGCACAGCTGCACTTCCAGCAGCTCCACCGGGTCGACCTCGTGCACCCGCTGCACCCAGCTGTTGACCGGGTCGAGGTCCGGCACCAGACCGCCGGCGTCGATGGCGGTGGCCGCCGCGATCCGCTCCGGCGAGGCGGATCCGCTGGTCAGCGCGAGCGCGGTGAGTGCGTGCGGGGTGAGCGGGGTCGACTGCGGCGAGGCGGTCAGGCTGGCCGCCGGGTCGCCGCCGGCCGGCTTGGCGAACGTGACGATCTCCGGCAGGGGGCCGTCCGGCAGCGCCGCCGCCTCGGCGGCGACGAGCTGCGCGTACGCCCCGGGGCTGCGCCGCACGGTCTGCGCCGCGTTGTTGATCAGGATGTCGAGGGGCCCCTGGGCGCTGACCGAGTCGGCGAGCGCGATCACCTGGGCGGGGTCGCGCAGGTCGATCCCGACGACCCGCAGGCGGTGCAGCCAGTCCGCGCTGTCGGGCATCGCCGCGAACCGGCGTACCGCGTCGTGCGGGAAACGCGTGGTCACCGTGGTGTGCGCGCCGTCGCGCAGCAGCCGCAGCGCGATGTACATGCCGATCTTCGCCCGGCCGCCGGTGAGCAGCGCCCGCCGCCCGGTCAGGTCGGTACGGGCGTCGCGGCGCTCCCGGTTGAGCGCGGCGCAGGGCGGGCAGAGCTGGTGGTAGAAGGCGTCCACCTCCCGGTAGCGCTGCTTGCAGACGTAGCAGCCGCGCGGGTTGTGCAGGAAGCCGGCCGTGGAGCCCTCGGTGGGGGAGGCGAGCGGGATCCCCTGGGTCTCGTCGTCGATGCGGCCCGGGGCGCCGGTGGCGGTGGCCGCCGTCACCGCACGGTCGGCCGCCGCGATGGCGTCGCGCCGCTCCTCGCGCCGCCGCTGTTTGATCACCTTGTAGAGCCTCGCCGTGGCCCGCTGCACGCGCACCACGTCGGGGTGATCGGAAGGCAGGTCCTCCAGCGCCTCGAAGACGCGGAGACAGATCTCCAGCTGGCCCTGGTCGATGCCGTCGTGCCTGGTTTCCGTGATGTTGTCCGCCGCCATGCCGTCGCTGTCTCGTCCCGTTTCCGTGCCGGATCCTCCCGGCCCACGCCAGGTCCGACCCGAAACTGTACGCACCGCGCGGGCGCCGGCGCATCCCGCGCCCGTCGACGAGGGCGGGGCGCGTCCCGAAACGGCACGCCCGGCCCGGGAAGAGCGCGTGCGCGCCGTGCCTGTCCGGCCGGGTACGGATCAGCGGTGGTCGTTCCCGTTCAGCGACGGCAGCCGGCGCGGGTGTCGTGGCCGGTGGCGGTGCGCGGGCCGGGCGGGCGCCGCCTGGTCACGTCGGGCCGGCGCCGTGCCTGCCCGCGCGCCCGGCGGCGCAGCCCGTCCTCACCGCGCCGCGGCCGCCGGTGACGCCGTCTGCTCGGCCCGGCCGGGCGCACCGCCGGGGGCCGGCATCCCGCCCGTGCCCGGGGCGGCGAAGGCGCCGTTGCGCAGGGCGGGAAGGTCACCGCTCGCCGCGTCCCGCCCGGCGCCGCGCCGCCGCGCCCGTACGACGGCCGCCGCCGCCAGTGCCGCTGCCAGGGAGATCGCTGCCGCCTGCAACAGCGGCACCCTCCTGCTCCGTCGACGCCTCATGCCGCACCACCCTCTCAGTTCCGAGCCGACCTTTGTCCCCATCGTGGAGACAGGGGCCGCGCGCCGGGCGACGTTTCGGCGCATTCGACACGGTCGGGGCAACCACCGACCCCCGAGACCGTGACACGCTCGGCGCACCCACCGGAGACCTGATCGCGGAAGGCGATGACCTGTGAAGCAGTGGCTGTACCTTGCCGGCGCCATCAGCCTGGAGGTGAGCGGAACCCTGGCGTTGCGCGCGGCCAACGACCATGCCGCGTGGATCGCGCTGGTCGTCGTCGGCTACACCCTCTCGTTCGTCTTCATCTCGCTGGTCCTGCGTGCGGGCATGCCGATCGGCGTGGCCTACGGCATCTGGGCCGCCAGCGGCGTCGTCCTCACCGCGTTGCTGGCCGCGCTGCTGTTCGGCGACGCGCTCACGTGGGTGATGGGCCTCGGCTTCGCCGTCATCGTCGCCGGCGTCCTGCTCGTCGAACTCGGCTCCCACCGGGCCGAACCGGCCCCCGCCGTCCCGCACGACGTGCGCCACGAGCCGGAGGGGGCCCGATGAGCTGGGTCTTCCTCGCCGCCGCGATCGCGTTCGAGGTCACGGCCACCATGGCGCTGCGCGCCTCCGAGGGCCTGCGCCGGAAGGCGTGGGCACCCGTCGTCGTCGGCGGCTACGTGACCTGCTTCGTCTTCCTCAGCCTGGCCCTGCGCAACGGGATGGCCGTCGGCGTCGCCTACGGCGTGTGGGCCGCGGCCGGCATCGCGCTGACCGCGATCGTCGCGCGGCTCGCCTTCGACGACCCCCTCACCAAGGTCATGATGCTCGGCATCGGCCTCATCGCCGGCGGCGTCCTCCTCGTCGAACTCGGCGCCCAGTCGGCGCGCTGAACCCGCGCCGGTCTGACTCCGCCGGGGCCGGCGTCGCCCGCCGGCGAGGGGGTCGGCGCCGGCCACGCCCGGAAGTCCGGTCGGCGCGCAGGCGCACGCCGTGGCGGCGCCCCGGCCCGTACCCGGTCCCGCCCGTCTGCACTCGGTAGATCGTCCGTTCTGGGATGGTTGGGGCATGACCGCGCTGTTCCGCTCACGTCTGACCGACTGGACCGTTCTCGTCCCGCTGCTGGCGGTCCTGGTGCTGGTCATGACGTGGGACCGCGACCTGTCCGGCGCCGTCGTCGTGGTGGTGGCACTGCTGCTGGCGGGCGCGGTGCTGGCCGCCGTGCACCACGCCGAGGTGGTGGCCCACAAGGTGGGGGAGCCGTACGGCTCGCTCGTGCTCGCCGTGGCGGTCACCGTCATCGAGGTCGCCCTGATCGTCACGCTCATGATCAGCGGCGGGGAGAAGACGCAGTCCCTCGCTCGCGACACCGTCTTCGCCGCCGCCATGATCACGTGCAACGGCATCCTCGGGTTGTCGTTGCTGCTCGGAGCGCTGCGCCGCCGCGTGGCGGTGTTCAACTCCGAGGGCACCGGCGGGGCGCTGGCCACCGTGACCACCCTCGCCGCACTGAGCCTCGTGGTGCCGACCTTCACCACCAGCCGACCGGGCCCGCAGTTCACCCCGGCACAGCTCGCCTTCGCCGCCGTGGTCTCGCTGGCCCTCTACGGCCTGTTCGTCATGGTGCAGACCGGCCGCCACCGCGACTACTTCCTGCCCGTCAACAGCCACGGGCGGGCGCTCGACACGCAGGAGCACGCCGAACCGCCGTCGAACCGGGCCGCCCTGCTCAGCCTCGGCCTGCTGCTGGTGGCGCTGGTCGCCGTGGTCGGCGACGCCAAGTCGGTGTCCCCGGCGATCGAGTCCGCCGTCGCCGTGGCCAACCTGCCCCCGTCGTTCGTCGGGGTGGTCATCGCGCTGCTGGTGCTGCTGCCCGAGACGATCGCCGCCGCCCGGGCCGCCCTCCGGGACCGGGTGCAGATCAGCCTGAACCTGGCCCTGGGCTCGGCGATGGCCAGCATCGGGCTGACCATCCCGGCGATCACGGTCGCCTCGATCTGGCTGGAGGGCCCGCTGCTGCTCGGCCTGGGCGGCACCCAGGTGACCCTGCTCGCGCTCACGGTCGTCACCGGCGTGCTGACCGTGGTGCCGGGGCGGGCCACCGTGCTCCAGGGTGGCGTGCACCTGGTGCTGCTCGCCGCCTTCGTCTTCCTCGCCGCCAGCCCCTGACCGGTCACCGCGTCGACGCCGTACCCACCGGACGATGACCGCCGGCGGGCCGCGCCCGCCGGGGGCCGGGCGCCGGCGGTCGTGCCGGGCATGACCGATCCGGCGTCGGGGTACTGGACGGCAACGCCGACGCCGGGGAGGGCACTGTGACGACGCGCGTGGGACACCGGTCGAGAAGCCCCCTGGCCGGCCTGCTGGTGGCCCTCGTCGTGGCGGCCGGGTGCGTGGTCGGCGGGACGTCCGGACCCGAGGGACGCGAGCCCGCCCCGCAGCGCTCCGACGCCCCGTCCTCGCCCGACGCCGCGCAGACCCGGGCCGACGGCACCACCAGCGTCGAGGAGTTCCAGCAGGACGTCACCGACGCGCAGGCCATCGCCGAGCGGTACTGGGCCGCCCAGTTCCAGGCCTCCGGACAGCGGTTCCAGCCGATCCGGCGGATCATCCCGTACCAGCGCGCCGGCGAGGTGTCCTGCGGCGGGCAGGCGCTGCCGCGCAACAACGCCGTCTACTGCTCGGCCGGCGACTTCATCGCCTACGACGTGAACTGGTCGGTGCGCGCGTTCCGCCAGGTCGGCGACGCTTTCGTGTTCTACCTGCTCGGCCACGAGTACGCGCACGGCATCCAGGCCCGCCTCGGCATCCGCTACTCCTACACCATCGAGCAGGAACTGCAGGCCGACTGCATGGCCGGTGCGTACCTCGGCGACTCGGTGCGGTCGAAGGCACTCCGGCTCGACGACGGCGACCTGGAGGAGTTCCGCGAGGGGCTGCTCGCCGTGGGTGACGACCCCGGCCAGCCGTGGTTCGCCGAAGGCTCGCACGGCACCGCCGAGCAGCGTACGGAGTCGTTCTTCCGTGGCTACGAACGGTCTCTGGGCGCCTGCGGCCTGCGCTGACCGTAGGCCCAGGCGCCGACCGTCGGGCCCGGAGCTAGTCCCACCACTGCCTGACCAGCACCGACGCGCCGCCGCCGTTGTCGCCGAGGTTCGGGTCGTTGAACGAGAAGATCAGCTGTGGGGCCAGGCCGGCGTGGAAGTAGAGCATGCAGCCGCTGTCCGCGCCGACCGGGAACCAGCGGCCCGGCCCGTAGGACAGGCCGCTGTCCAGCATCAGCATGGTCCCCGCGGTGACCTTGGCGATCAGCGCGTAGCGGGGGGCGCCCGGCGCCGGCCAGTCGCTGCCGGCGGGCGGCAGTTCCCCGGCGATCGACTTCTGCGTGCCCCAGTGGTCGATCCGGATCCGGCCGTGGGCGCTCACCTGGAACACGTCCCGGTCGAGGATGCCCTCCGGGTCCGGCCACACGGTGTGCCTGTTGCCCGGCGCGGACCACGACTGGGCGTCGGCGTACTGGGGAGTCTCCTGGTCGTAGCACCGCTCCAGCGGCAGGCTCGCCGCGGCGGCCGGGGCCGCCGGCCAGAGCGCGACGGTCGCGGCGAGCAGGACCACGGTGGACCGGGCGAGCAGGGATCGGGCGCGCATGGCGACCTCCGGGTGGCGGGCCGCCGGGTCGGCGGCCGGGCGGTTCCCCAGTCTCGCCGCCGCCCGCAACCCGTCGGCCAGGTCACCCCGGCGGCACCTGCACCCCCGCGGCGGTGTCGCGGCTGAGAGGATCTCGGGGTACGCCACCTGAGGAGGATCTCCTGAGCAGTCACCATCCCGCCGCCGTGCTCTTCGACATGGACGGCACCCTGGTCGACAGTGAGAAGCTGTGGGACGTCGCGCTGCACGAGCTGGCGGCGGAGTACGGCGGCACCCTCTCCGCTACCGCCCGCCGGGCGATGGTCGGCTCCAGCATGGCCGCGTCGATGCGCATCCTGCACGACGACCTGGGCCAGCCGGGGCGCGACCCCCGGGCCAGCGCGGCGTGGATCGACGCCCGGATCCTGGAGCTGTTCCGCACCGGGCTGCGCTGGCGCCCCGGCGCGCTGAACCTGCTACGCGCGGTCCGCACGGCGGGCATCCCGACCGCGCTGGTGACCTCCAGCGGCCGGCCACTGGTGGAGGTGGCGCTGGACACCCTCGGACGCGACAGCTTCGACGCGATCGTCTGCGGCGACGAGGTCGAGGCGGCCAAGCCGCACCCGGAGCCCTACCTGACCGCCGCCCGGCTGCTCGGCGTGCCGATCGCCCGCTGTGTGGCGATCGAGGACTCGCCGACGGGGGTTGCCAGCGCGCTCGCCGCCGGCGCGGCGGTGCTGGCCGTACCGGCGGAGGTGCCCATCGGGCCACTCGACGGCGTACACCAGCTGGAGAGCCTGACCGGCGCGGACCTGGAACTGCTGGCGGCCCTGCTCGGCGCCCCGCCGCCGGACGCCTGAGGCGACGAGGGGCCCGCCGACCGGCGGGCCCCTCGTCGTGCGGCGGGATCAGTCGTGGGCGATGGCGCCGAGCACGTTGATCCGGGCGGCCCGCACCGCCGGCAGCGCCGCCGCGACCACTCCGATGATCGCGGCGAGGCCGAGGAAGATCCCCATTTGGGTCCAGGGCAGCACCAGGTCGGTGATGCCCTCGTCCCGCAGCGCCTCGACCACGGCCGCACCGAGACCGGCGCCGACGACGACACCGAGCAGCGCGCCGAACACCGAGATCACCACCGCCTCCACGGTGATCATCCGCATGGTCTGCGCCCGGCGCAGACCGATGGCCCGCAGCAGCCCCAGCTCCCGGGTGCGCTCCAGCACCGACAGCGCGAGGGTGTTGACGATGCCGAGTACGGCGATCACGATGGCCAGCGCCAGCAGGATCTGGATCATCCTGAGCAGCCCGTCCAGCTGACCGGTCTGCTGCTCGATGAACGTCCCCAGGTCGGCCACCGACACCTCGGGGGAGTCGGCCAGCAGCGCCTCGATCTGCGGCTGCACGTCGGCCACCGGCGTGCCCGGCGCCAGCTGGATGAAGCCCTGGATCGGCTGCGGGATGGTGAAGCCGCGCGCCGCCTCCGCCGGCAGCACCACCGGGTTGGTCAGCTGGGAGCTGGCGTAGATGCCGGTCACGGTGTAGGTCCGCGCCTCGCCCCGGGACGTCTGCACCGGCACCTTGGAACCCACGGAGAGGCCACGGGCCGTCGCGGTGTCCGAGCTGACCAGCATCCCGTCCGGCGCCAGCCGGTCGATGTCGCCTGCGGTGCGCTCGGCCCCGAAGATCTGCCGCAGCGCGGCGACGTCACTGCTCGCCGCCACCCACGTGCGCTGGCCACCGACCATCGCCAGGTCGCCGTACTCGCCGTCGACCATGCGTACCCCGGGGATCGCGGCGGCCTTCTCCAGCACCGCCGGGTCGAAGCTCGGCGGCCGGGGGCCGCTCTGCGCCCCGGCGATCACCAGCTCCGCCTTCACGCTGTCCTGGGCGAGGCCGCTGATGCTGCTCTTCGCCGAGTCCAGGATCACCGTCACCCCGGTGACCAGGGCGATGCCGACCATCAGCGCGGCGGCCGTGATGGCGGTGCGGCGCGGGTTGCGCCCGGAGTTGAGCCGGCCCAGCTTGCCCGGCACCGACCAGGCGAAGACCGCACCGAGCAGACCCACCACCGGCCGGCTGATCAGCGGCGTCAGCAGGGCCACGCCGATGAAGGCGAACAGCACCCCGCCGAGGATGGTGGCCAGGGTGTTGCCCCCGGCGTTGCCGGTGAGCCCCAGCGCCAGCAGCCCGCCGCCCACGGCGGTGACGATCGAACCGGCCACGGTGACCCTGGTCAGCGGGCGGTCGGGCGTCGCCACGTCCTGCATCGCCGCGATCGGCGGGATCCGCGAGGCCCGCAGCGCCGGCAGCAGCGCCGCCACCACCGTGATCACGAGGCCGACGGAGAACGCGCCGACCACGGCGGACAGCGGCACGCCGATCCCGGCCAGGGTCAGCCCGCCGGCGAACGTGCTGAACAGGTACGCCAGCAGCGCGCCGATGCCGACGCCCGCACCGAGACCCAGCACCGAGGCGACCAGCCCCACCGCGACGGCCTCCAGCACCACCGAGCCGATGATCTGCCGGCCGCTGGCCCCCACGGCGCGCATCAGCGCCAGTTCCCGGGTGCGCTGCGCCACGATGATCGAGAAGGTGTTGAGGATCAGGAAGGTGCCCACCAGCAGCGCCACCGCCGCGAAGCCGAGCAGGATCCGGTTGAAGAAGGACAGGCCCTCCTTCAGGCTGGCCGCCGCCTCCTCCGACAGCTGCGTACCGGTCTTGACCTCGAAGCCGCTGCCCACGGCGGCGGCCACCGCATCGCGCAGCGCCTCGTCCGACACCCCGTCGGCGGCGGTGACCGAGATGTTGCTGAAGGTGTCCGGCGCGCCGAGCATCAGCCGCTGCGCGACCGGCGTCGTGAACATGATCTCGTTGGCGCCACCGATGGAGTCCCGCCCACCGCTGTAGCCGAACACGCCGACGATGGTGAACTCCTGCTTCGGCTGGAGGGTCAGCACGCCGACCCGGTCGCCGACCTTCACCTTGCCGGCCGCCGCGAGCGCCCTGTTGATGACGATCTCGTCGTCGGCCTGCGGGGCCCGCCCCTCGCGCAACCGGACCAGGTCGCTCTCGCCGGTCCAGTTCTCGCCCAGCTGGGGCGGCCCGAACGAGGCGACCGCCTTGCCGTTGGCGCCGATCAGCCGCGCCCCGTCGACGCCGACCACACCGGTGGCCTCGGCCACGCCGGGCACCGTCCGGACCTTGTCGAGGACGGTCGCCGGCACCGGCGTGGCCACCTGCATGCCCTCCGCCTCGCCGACGTCGATCTTCGGCGTGCCGGCGACGTTGACGTCCACCCCCTCGTACGCGTCGGCGAAGATCGCGTCGAACGAGCGGCCGAGGGTGTCGGTGAGCACGAACGCGCCGGAGACGAACATGACACCCAGCACCACGGCCAGGCCGGAGAGGATCAGCCGGACCTTGCGCGCGAGCAGGCTCTTGAGGGTCGCGCGGAACATCAGCGCCCCGCCTCGGCCGGAGTGTCCAGCTTCTTCATGGTGTCCAGCACCGTGTCGGCGGTCGGCTCGATCAGCTCGGAGACGATCTCCCCGTCGGCGAGGAAGACCACCCGGTCGGCGTACGCGGCGGCGGTCGGGTCGTGGGTGACCATCACGATGGTCTGCCCGTGCTCGCGTACCGAGTCGCGCAGGAAGTTCAGCACCTCCGCACCGGCGCGCGAGTCCAGGTTGCCGGTCGGCTCGTCGGCGAAGATCACCTCGGGCCGGGCGACCAGCGCGCGGGCGCAGGCCACCCGCTGCTGCTGGCCCCCGGAGAGCTGCGCCGGGCGGTGGTCCAGCCGGTCGCGCAGCCCGACCGTGGCGATCACCGTGTCGTACCAGTCCGGATCCGGCTTGCGCCCGGCGATCGACAGCGGCAGCAGGATGTTCTCCTTGGCCGTCAGCGTCGGCAGCAGGTTGAACTGCTGGAAGATGAAGCCGACCTTGTCGCGGCGCAGCTTCGTCAGGCCCGAGTCGCCGAGGCCGGTGACGTCCGTGTCGCCGATCGAGACCGTGCCGCGGGTCACCGAGTCCAGGCCCGCGAGGCAGTGCATCAACGTCGACTTGCCCGAGCCCGACGGCCCCATGATCGCCGTGAACCGGCCCCGCTCGAACTCGGCGCTGACCCCCCGCAGCGCGACGACCTGCGCCTCGCCGCTGCCGTACACCTTCCACACGTCGTTTGCCCGGGCCGCGGCCTGCGCCTGCCGGCCTACCGTCGCGGTCACGTCATCTACCTCTTCCGTCTGTCTTCGTCCGCACCGCCCCCGCTGGTCGGCGCGGCAGAACCATCATCTGTGCCTGCCGGCCACGATCCGTCCGACTCCGGTCGGAGCCATGGCGGATTTCGCGCTGCGGGTGCCCCCCAATGCCGGCTCAGGGTTGCCCCTGAGGAGGCGTCGCCCGGGAGCATGCCCGTCGGCCCGGACCGATCCTGCACAGTGACGCCGCGTCAGGGTCAACCACGCGACGACCCCTCTGGTCACGGTAGGTGACGGCGACAACGCGCCGCCGTGCCACGCGCATCCCCGCGTACGCCGGCGGCGACGAGGCGCTATGCCTCTGGGCGGAGCGGTCCCGACTCGTACGCCAGCGCCACGGCCCGCACCCGGTCGCGCAGCCCGGCCTCGTCAGCACGCGCCCGAGGCGGGCCCTGACGATGGCCTCGCTGGCCCACGGCGCCCGGACGGTCCCGGCGTCGCACGCCCCGGGCCACTCGCGCGAGCACGTCCGGTTCCCGCTCGGTCAGCGCGCTGACCGCCCAGATGCCGGCCATCCGGTCACTCGTCGGCGCCCGGGGGAGTCGGGCGGGACCGGGCGTCATGCAGCGGATCCGGCGCCGCCAGGGTCGGAAACGGCGGCGGCGTGCCCCCGAAGGTCGGGCAGAGCGCCTGGTGGCTGCACCAGTCGCAGAGCCGGCTCGGCCGGGGGCGGAAGTCCTGCCGGGCGGTCGCCTGCTCGATCGCCCGCCACAGGGCCACCACGGTGCGCTCGAAGCGCAGCAACTCGTCGGCGTCCGGCGCGTAGTCGCAGACCTCCGCGTCCTTGAGGTAGAGCAGCCGCAGCACCCGGGGCACCACGCCCCGGGTGCGCCAGAGCACCAGCGCGTAGAACTTCAGCTGGAACAGCGCCCGGGCCTCGAACGCCTCCCGCGGTGCGCCGCCGGTCTTGTAGTCGACCACCCGCAGCGCCCCGTCGGGCGCCACGTCGAGCCGGTCGACGTAGCCCCGGATCAGCAGCTCCTCGTCGACCACCGCCGAGATCAGGCTCTCCCGCTCGGCCGGCTCCAGCCGGCGCGGGTCCTCCACGGCGAAGTAGCCCTCCAACAGCCCGGCGGCGGAACGCAGGAACTCCGCCGCCGCCGCGGCGTCGCCGTCGGCGAACAGCGCCGCCAGCTCCGGCTGCTCGGTGACCAGCCGGTCCCACTGCGGGGCCACCAGATCGCCCGCCGCCGTCGGGGTGCGCCCGGTGGCCGGCAGGTCGAACAGCCGTTCCAGCACCGCGTGCACCAGCGTGCCCCGGGCCTGCTCGACGGTCGGCCGCTCCGGCAGCCGGTCGATGCTGCGGAACCGGTAGAGCAACGGGCAGGTCTTGAAATCCGCCGCCCGCGACGGCGACAGCGAGGCCCGCACCGTCGCCGGGATCCCGGCCGGGGTCGAGGACTGCTGCGTGGTAACCGGTTGCGCCGTCATGCCCGGAAGGTTAGGGCACCGGTGTGACAGCACCCCGCCGCCGCACCGGCGCAAGATCCGCGCGCCGCGTCGGTGTCATGATCCCGTCGCCGCGTCGACGCATGATCTCCGCCGCGTAGCATCGATCCGATGGAGCAGACGAGTCGACCGCGCCGCCGGCCCGACGCGCGGGCCGGCCTCACCGTGGGCCGGGTGTTCGGGGTGCCGCTGCACCTCAACGGCTCGATGGTGCTGCTCACCCTGCTGGTGACCGTGCTGTACGCCGAGTTCGCCCGCCGCCAGCTCGACCTGTCCCAGCTCGCCGGCTACCTGATCGGGTTCGGCTTCGTGGTCTCCCTGCTCGGCTCCGTACTCCTGCACGAGCTCGGCCACGCCCTCACCGCCCGCCGCTACGGCATCGGTGTGCGCGGGATCACCCTGGAACTGCTCGGCGGCTACACCGAGATGGACCGCGACGCCCCGACGCCCCGCATCGACCTGCTGGTGTCGCTCGCCGGCCCGGCCGTCTCCGCCGTGCTCGGTGCGCTCGCGGTGGCCGCCACCCTCGCCCTGCCCGACCGCACCCTGGCCAACCAGCTCGCGTTCCAGCTGGCGGTGAGCAACGTCATCGTCGCGCTGTTCAACATCCTGCCCGGCCTGCCGCTCGACGGCGGCCGGGCGCTGCGGGCGGCGGTCTGGGCGGTGACCCGTGACCGTCACCGCGGCACCGAGGTCGCCGGCTGGGTGGGACGCGCCGTCGCCGTCGGCACCGCCTCGCTGGTCGCCCTGCTCACGTTCACCCGCGACCTGGCGCCGCTGGCGCTGCCGCTGATGCTGCTCGTCGCGTTCACCCTGTGGCGCGGCGCCGGGCAGTCGATCCGGATGGCCCGGATCAGCCGTCGCTTCCCGCTGATCGACCTGTCCCGGCTGGCCCGGCCCGTGTTCGCCGTGCCCACCGGCACCCCGCTGGCCGAGGCGTACCGCCGGCGCGCCGACGGGAACGCCCCCGGCGCCGCCCTCGTCGTCACCGACACCGCCGGACGGCCGGTCGCCCTGGTCGACCCGGCCGCGGCGGAGGCCGTGCCCGCGGAACGCCGCCCGTGGCTGGCCGTCGACACGGTGGCCCGGTCCCTGCCCGACCTGCCCACGATGCCGGTGGGGCTCGACGGGGAACGCGTGATGGAGACCGTGCAGACCCACCCGGGCGCGCAGTACGTAGTTACCTCAGGCGAAGATGTCGTCGGCATTCTGCACATCGCGGATCTGGCTCAGCTCCTCGAACCTCAACGGAAGATGAACACGTGACCGCAACTCCCCCCGCCGCCCCGGCCGAACCGGGCATCGGCGTGCCCGCCGACACCCCGGCGCTGCCCCCCGTCCACCGCGGCCCGTTCCGGCCCGGCGACCGGGTGCAGCTGACCGACCCCAAGGGGCGGATGCACACGGTCACCCTGGAGCCGGGCAAGGCGTTCCACACCCACCGCGGCATCCTGGAGCACGACGCGCTGATCGGCCTGCCGGACGGCAGCGTGGTCACCACCACCGGCGGCGGCACCGCGTTCCTGGCGCTGCGGCCGCTGCTGTCGGACTACGTGCTCTCCATGCCGCGCGGCGCCCAGGTGATCTACCCGAAGGACTCCGCCCAGATCGTCGCCATGGGCGACATCTTCCCCGGCGCCAAGGTCCTGGAGGCCGGCGCCGGCTCCGGCGCGCTGTCCTGCTCGCTGCTGCGCGCGGTCGGCACGGGCGGCGAACTGCACTCGTTCGAGGTCCGCGACGACTTCGCCCAGATCGCCCGGCGCAACGTCGAGGCGTTCTTCAACGGTCCGCACCCCGCGTGGCACCTGCACGTCGGCGACGTCGCCGGCTGCACCGAGACCGGCTTCGACCGGATCATCCTCGACATGCTCACGCCGTGGGAGACCCTCGACATGGTCGAGCGGGCCCTGGTGCCCGGCGGCGTGTTCATCGGTTACGTGGCCACCACCCCGCAGCTGTCCGAGCTGGTCGAGGCGCTGCGCGAGCGCGGCGGCTGGACCGAGCCGCGGGCCTGGGAGTCGCTGGTGCGCGACTGGCACGCCGAGGGCCTGGCCGTGCGACCCGACCACCGCATGATCGCGCACACCGCGTTCCTCGTGTCCGCGCGTAAGCTCGCCCCCGGCGTCACCGCACCGCCACGGCGGCGCAAACCCAGCAAGGGCGCCGAGGCGTACGCCGAACGCCGCCAGGCGCTGCGCGAGGCCGAGGCCGCCAGGCAGGCGGCTGCCGCCGCGGCGGCGCAGTCGGCGGCCGAGGACGCGGAACGGCCGTGACGGCGCAGCGGGGCGGCGAGGAGTGAACGGACGGATCCTGCCCGTCGGCGCGCGCCGGCGGGCCGGGCACGGGGAGGTGCAATGAGCCGGCCCGGCTTCGGTGGGGGCGACCTGCCGGCGGTGTTCCCGGACTGGTCGCCCTACACCGACCTCGAATCGGCGGCCCGGGCGTACCTGCGCGACCCCGACGTCGCGTTGGAGGCGCTCGGCGGGGTGCTGCGCGGCGCGTCGGTGCTCGGCTTCACCCTGGAACGCTTCGTCAACGAGGTCAACGGGGTGTGGCAGGAGGTCGTGGTCTGCGACGGCAGCCGTCTCGTCCTCTGGCACGGCGAGGACGTGCCGCCGGAGGAGGGGCCACCGGGCTCGATGACCTCGTCGCTGCGGGTGGTGCCGGTCTCCACGGTGACCGAGGTCGGCTGCCGGCGCCGGTTGACCCGTACCGACGACGGCGGGATCCGGGTCGACAGCATCGACGTCTACCTGCTGCTCACCTCGCTGGACGAGGCGCCGCCCAGCGACGAGGCCGTGGGCGCGCCCCGGCACGACGCGCTGCGCTTCGGCAAGACCCTCGACGACGGCGGCGCCGGGCAGATCGCCCGGCTGGAGGAGTTCGCCCGCCTGGTCGCCTCGGTGGTCGGCCGCCCGCTGCTCTGAGCCGGACGCCCGGCCGCTGAAGCGCGGGCCGGTCGGTGCGCCGGCCCGCGGTGTCCTCCCGTGCCCGCAGGCGCGGGAGGACGAGCGGCGCTCAGTCCTCCTCGGCCTCCGGGCCGGCCACCTCGACGCCGTCGCTGCCGCGCACCACGTGGATGCACTCGCCCGGGCACTCCTTCGCCGAGTCGATCACCTCGAGGCGCAGGTGCTCCGGCACGTCCACCCGGCTGCCCGGCGCCATCCGCAGGTCGCCGTCGGGGCCCTTGACGTAGGCGAGCCCGTCGACGTCGAACTCGAAGACCTCGGGCGCGTACTGCACGCAGAGCCCGTCGCCCGTGCAGAGATCCTGGTCAACCCAGACCTGTAGCTGATCCGTCACGACCTCTGCCACGGCGCACCCCCCATGTTCTCCCGTCCCACGCACCGACGGTACCCGAACGCCCGGACCGGCCCCCGGGGCCACCCTTCGCGATCAAGGTTCGGTGACGAGGGCGTTGCGTGGGACCGAATCGGCCTCATAGCGGCTAGTGTTAGGGCAGAACGTTCAAGCCCCCCGGGGAGGTGGGACGTGGCACGCAGCGACGACGCGGACTCGCGCGCCGCACGGTGGGAGAAGGAGGCCCACGATCTCTCCACGCAGGTCGCGTTCCTTCAAGAGGAACTCGCTCTGGTGCGGCGCAAGTTGACCGAAAGCCCCCGACACGTCCGGCAGCTCGAAGAGCGGCTGGCGGCCACCCAGGCACAGTTGGCGCGGCTGACCGAGAACAACGACCGGCTCGTGAGCACCCTCAAGGAGGCTCGCGCGCAGATCGTGACGCTCAAGGAGGAGATCGACCGCCTCGCGCAACCGCCGAGTGGTTACGGAGTCTTCCTCGCGCGGCACGACGACGGCACGGTGGACGTCTTCACCGGCGGACGCAAGCTCCGCGTCGCCGTCTCGCCCTCGCTGGACGTCGCCGAGCTACGGCGCGGCCAGGAGGTCCTGCTCAACGACGCGCTCAACATCGTCGACGCGTTCGGCTTCGAGCGGGTCGGCGAGGTGGCGATGCTCAAGGAGATCCTCGCGGGTCCCGACGGCAGCCCGGGCGACCGGGCCCTGGTGGTCTCGCACTCCGACGAGGAGCGCATCGTGCACCTCGCCGACACCCTGATCGGTTCGCCGATCCGGGCCGGCGACTCGCTCATGATCGAGCCCCGCTCGGCGTACGCGTACGAGCGGATCCCGAAGAGCGAGGTCGAGGAACTGGTCCTGGAGGAGGTGCCCGACGTCGACTACACCGACATCGGTGGCCTCCACTCGCAGATCGAGCAGATCCGCGACGCGGTGGAACTGCCCTTCCTGCACGCCGACCTGTTCCGCGAGCACCAGCTCCGCCCGCCGAAGGGCATCCTGCTCTACGGCCCGCCCGGCTGCGGCAAGACGCTGATCGCCAAGGCGGTGGCCAACTCGCTGGCGAAGAAGATCGCCGAGCGGGAGGGCAAGGAGAAGCACACCAGCTTCTTCCTCAACATCAAGGGCCCGGAGCTGCTCAACAAGTACGTCGGCGAGACCGAGCGGCACATCCGGCTGATCTTCCAGCGGGCCCGCGAGAAGGCCGGCGAGGGCACCCCGGTGATCGTGTTCTTCGACGAGATGGACTCGATCTTCCGGACCCGCGGCTCCGGCGTCTCCTCCGACGTGGAGAACACGATCGTCCCGCAGCTGCTCAGCGAGATCGACGGCGTCGAGGGGCTGGAGAACGTCATCGTCATCGGCGCCTCCAACCGGGAAGACATGATCGACCCGGCGATCCTGCGCCCCGGCCGGCTCGACGTGAAGATCAAGATCGAGCGGCCGGACGCCGAGGCGGCCAAGGACATCTTCTCCAAGTACATCCTCTCCGGGCTGCCGCTGCACCCGGACGACCTCGCGGAGCACGGCGGCGACCCCCAGGCCACCGTCGCGGCGATGATCGACGCGGTCGTGCTGCGGATGTACTCGGAGACCGAGGAGAACCGCTTCCTCGAGGTCACCTACGCCAACGGCGACAAGGAAGTCCTCTACTTCAAGGACTTCAACTCCGGCGCGATGATCCAGAACATCGTCGACCGGGGCAAGAAGATGGCCATCAAGGAGTTCCTCACCTCCGGACGCAAGGGCCTGCGCCTGCAGCACCTCCTCGACGCCTGCGTCGACGAGTTCCGGGAGAACGAGGACCTGCCCAACACCACCAACCCCGACGACTGGGCCCGCATCTCCGGCAAGAAGGGCGAGCGGATCGTCTACATCCGCACGCTCGTCTCCGGCGGCAAGGGCGCGGAGGCCGGCCGGTCCATCGAGACCGCCAGCAACACCGGCCAGTACCTCTGACGGACACCCGCACGGGGCCCGCGACGCGACGCGTCGCGGGCCCCGTCCCGTCCCGCCCGAACCCGCCCGCGCTCCGCCGCCCCGGTCCGCCGCGCCCCCTTCCGCCGTACGGCCGACTACGCTCGACGTGACGGGGGACCGGGTCGGGCGAGCGAAGCGGGTAGGTCGATGAGCGTAAGACGGATCATGGGCACCGAGGTCGAGTACGGCATCTCCGTTCCCGGACAGGCCGGAGCCAACCCCATGGTCACCTCCTCCCAGGTGGTCAACGCCTACGGGGCGCGTCCGGAACTCAACCGGGGCGGCCGCGCCCGCTGGGACTACGAGGAGGAGTCGCCGCTGCGGGACGCGCGTGGCTTCACCTACTCCGGCGCGGCGTACGACCCGGCCGAGGCGCTCGCGGACGAGGACCTCGGGCTGGCCAACGTGATACTCACCAACGGGGCGCGGCTCTACGTCGACCACGCCCACCCGGAGTACTCCACGCCGGAGGTGACCAACCCGCTGGACGTGGTGCGCTGGGACAAGGCGGGGGAGCGGGTGATGGCCGAGGCGGCCCGCCGCGCCGCCACCATCCCCGGCACCCAGCCGATCCACCTCTACAAGAACAACACCGACAACAAGGGCGCCAGCTACGGCGCCCACGAGAACTACCTGATGCGCCGCCAGACCCCGTTCGCCGACATCGTCGCGTACCTGACGCCGTTCTTCGTGACCCGGCAGATCGTCTGCGGCGCGGGCCGGGTCGGCATCGGCCAGGACGGCGGGCAGAGCGGCTTCCAGATCTCCCAACGTGCGGACTTCTTCGAGGTCGAGGTCGGCCTGGAGACCACGCTCAAGCGGCCGATCATCAACACCCGCGACGAGCCGCACGCCGACGCCGACAAGTACCGCCGGCTGCACGTCATCATCGGCGACGCCAACCTGTCGGAGATCTCCACGTACCTCAAGGTCGGCACCACGGCGCTGATCCTCACGATGATCGAGGAGAAGGCGCTCGGCCCCGACCTCGGCATCGCCGACCCCGTCAGCGAGCTGCGCGCCGTCAGCCACGACCCGAGCCTGACCCACCGGATGCGGCTGCGCGACGGGCGGCGGCTGACCGCCCTGGACCTGCAGTGGGCCTACTACGAGCGGGTCCGGTCCTTCGTGGACGACCGCTACGGCAGCGACGCCGACGAGCAGACCCTCGACGTGCTCGACCGCTGGGAGCGGGTGCTGGACAGGCTGGGCCGCGACGTCATGCTCTGCGCCGACGAGCTGGACTGGGTGGCCAAGCTGCGGCTGCTGGAGGGCTACCGGGAGCGGGAGCAGCTCGGCTGGGGTTCGCACAAGCTCCAACTGGTCGACCTGCAGTACTCCGACGTCCGCCCGGAGAAGGGCCTCTACCACCGGCTGGTCTCCCGGGGCGCGATGAAGACGCTGCTGGACGACGAGCAGACCCGCACCGCGATGACCGAGCCGCCGGAGGACACCCGGGCCTACTTCCGTGGCCGCTGCCTGGCCCAGTACGCCTCGGAGGTCGTCGCGGCGAGCTGGGACTCGGTGATCTTCGACGTCGGCCGGGAGTCGCTGGTGCGGGTGCCGATGATGGAGCCCGAGCGGGGCACCCGCAAGCACGTGGGGGCGCTCTTCGATCGGTGCCCCAGCGCGAAGGACCTCCTGGAGACCCTCACCGGCGGCTGAGGCGTCGTCGTCGACGGATGCCCGTCGTGTGCCGAAGGCGGCGCGCGACGGGCTTTTCGTCGCCTCCGCGAGGTAAGTTGATCGCAGGGCGATCGTGGAGGAGGCAGCAATGGCCACTCGTGACAGCGGCGGGCAGTCGCAGTCGGGCAAGTCGCGTCAGGGCGAGGAGATCGAGGACGTCACCACCGAGGCGAATCCGGAGGTCGCCGAGCGGCACGCCGAGATCACCGAGGACGTCGACGACCTGCTCGACGAGATCGACTCCGTCCTGGAGGAGAACGCCGAGGAGTTCGTGCGCGGCTATGTACAGAAGGGGGGCGAATAGGGTAAATCAGGCATTCAGGTATGCCTCAGCGGTGGGACGACCGCCACGGCAGCACGGACACGAGGTGCGCCAACTGCCCGTGGTGCCGGACGGGCGCCGCCGGTGTCCGTCGTGCGCCGAGGTGAAGTCGCTGGAGGACTTCCCCGGAACCGCTCGGGGCGCGGGACGGCCGTGGTCGGTACCGCGAGCCGTGCCACGACGCCAAGGGCGGGGAGTCCCGGCAACACCTGTACGGCGGGACGCGTGAGTACCACCTGCGGCGGCGCTACGGCGTCGGGACAGGGAGTTCCAGGAGCTCCCGGCCGAGCGGGGCGGGGTGTGCGCGATCTGCGGCACGCCGGACCCCCAACATCTGGACCACGATCATCGCACCGGGTGGGTGCGCGGGATATTGTGCTTCAACTGCAACGGTGGTCTCGGCCAGTTCCGTGACGATCAGTCGCGGCTGGCGGAGGCGATCACATATCTGAGAGGAACCACGTGGCAGCGGGTTTTGATCCATCCGGGCGTCTACCAGATGTGTTCACCAACGCGGGGACGTCCTCCTTCACCTCGTTCCTGAGCAAGGTGGCCCCCGAGATGCTGCCCGGCCGCCGGCCCCTGCCGCCGGGTATGGCCGCCGACATGGCGCCCCACGCGACGACCATCGTGGCGATCTCGGCCGCCGGCGGCGTCGTGATGGCCGGCGACCGGCGGGCCACCATGGGCAACCTGATCGCCCAGCGCGACATCGAGAAGGTGCATCCGGCCGACGCGTACTCGCTGGTCGGCATCGCCGGCACGGCGGGCATCGGCATCGAGCTGATGCGACTGTTCCAGGTGGAGCTGGAGCACTACGAGAAGATCGAGGGCGCGATGCTCTCGCTCGACGGCAAGGCCAACCGCCTCGCCTCGATGATCCGCGGCAACCTGGGCGCCGCGATGCAGGGTCTCGCGGTGATCCCGCTCTTCGCCGGGTTCGACCTGGCCGCGAAGGACCCGGCGCGGGCCGGGCGCATCTTCAGCTTCGACGTCACCGGCGGCCCCTACGAGGAGACCGGCTACGACGCGATCGGCTCCGGCTCGCTCTTCGCCAAGTCCGCGCTCAAGAAGCGCTTCCAGCCGGGTCTCTCGGTTGACGAGGCGGTCCGGCTCTCGGTCGAGGCGCTCTACGACGCCGCCGACGACGACACCGCGACCGGCGGCCCGGACCTGATCCGGCGGATCTACCCGGTGGTGATGACGGCGACGGCGGAGGGCACCCACCGGCTCACCGACGAGGAGATGTCGGCGATCGCCGAGAGCGTGGTCTCCGGCCGGATGGAGAACCCGGGCGGTTGATCCGCTCCCGCCCGCACCAGTCAGCAGCCGTCAGCACAGCGCCCTAAGGAGAACCGCCGCCGTGGCCATGCAGTTCTACGCCTCGCCCGAGCAGATCATGCGCGACCGCTCCGAGTTGGCCCGCAAGGGCATCGCCCGGGGCCGCAGCGCGGTCGTCCTGAGCTACTCCGGCGGGGTGCTCTTCGTCGCCGAGAACCTCTCCAGCGCCCTGCACAAGGTCAGTGAGATCTACGACCGGATCGGCTTCGCCGCCGTCGGCCGCTACAACGAGTTCGAGAACCTGCGCCGCGCGGGAGTGCGGATGGCCGACCTGAACGGCCTGAGCTACGACCGGCGGGACGTCACCGGCCGGGCCCTGGCGAACGCGTTCGCGCAGACCCTGGGTGCCATCTTCACCGAGCAGTCGAAGCCGTTCGAGGTGGAGATCTGCGTGGCCGAGGTCGGCGCCACCGCCGAGGACGACGAGCTCTACCGGCTCACCTACGACGGCTCCGTCAACGACGAGCCGGGCCGGATGGCGATGGGCGGGCAGGCCGAGGCGATCACCGGCGTGCTGAAGTCGCACCACCGCCCGGACATGTCGCTGGGCGAGGCGGTCAAGGTCGCGGTGCAGGCGCTCGGCAGCGTCGGGGGAGAGGGCGGTTCCGCCCGTACCATCGCCGCCAACCAGTTGGAGGTGGCGGTGCTGGACCGGCGCCGGGTGGGGCGGACGTTCCGTCGCATCACCGGGGCCGCGTTGACCGCGCTGCTCGACGGCGACAAGGCCGAGGAGGCGGTGCCGGCCCGTCCGGAGACGCCGACCTCCCCGAGCGAGGAGGCGAAGAAGCCCACCACGTCGGCCGGATCGGCGGACCTGGAGGGCCAGGAGAGCCCCGAGGCGTAGCGGACACAACACCCGGGCGGGCGGTCTCGGGCGCGAACGCGCCTGACCGACCGCCCGTTTCCGCGTCACCTCGTCTCCGGCCCGGGCGTTCACCTGGGCGCCGAGCGTCCACCCGGGATCCCCGCGAACGGTGCGCGTGGGCGCGCCCGCCCTGTCGACGCGGTGGCCGGCGCGAGACGGGCGCGGCGTGCGCTGCCCATCTGGGGCCTCGGGCGGCTAATGTCTCATCATGGAGCGGCGAATCTTCGGCCTCGAGACCGAGTACGGCGTCACCTGCACCTACCGTGGGCAGCGGCGGCTGTCCCCTGACGAGGTCGCCCGGTACCTCTTCCGCCGTGTCGTGTCGTGGGGCCGGTCGAGCAACGTGTTCCTGCGCAACGGCGCCCGGCTCTACCTGGATGTCGGCTCGCACCCGGAGTACGCCACTCCGGAGTGCGACTCGGTGGTGGACCTGGTCGCGCACGACCGGGCCGGGGAGCGGATCCTGGAGGGTCTGCTCGTCGACGCGGAGAAGCGGCTGCACGACGAGGGCATCGCGGGCGACATCTACCTGTTCAAGAACAACACCGACTCGGCCGGCAACTCGTACGGCTGCCACGAGAACTACCTGGTGTCGCGACACGGGGAGTTCGGCCGGCTGGCTGACGTGCTGATTCCGTTCCTGGTCACCCGGCAGTTGATCTGCGGGGCGGGCAAGGTGTTGCAGACGCCGCGTGGGGCGGTCTACTGCCTCTCGCAGCGGGCCGAGCACATCTGGGAGGGCGTGTCGTCGGCGACGACCCGGAGCCGGCCGATCATCAACACCCGCGACGAGCCGCACGCCGACGCGGAGCGCTACCGCCGACTGCACGTCATCGTCGGCGACTCCAACATGAACGAGGTCACCACGCTGCTCAAGGTCGGCACCGCCGACATCGTGCTGCGGATGATCGAGGCCGGGGTGGTGATGCGGGACCTGACGCTGGAGAACCCGATCCGGGCGATCCGCGAGGTGTCGCACGACATCACCGGGCGCCGCAAGGTGCGGCTCTCCTCGGGCAAGGAGGTCAGCGCGCTGGAGATCCAGCAGGAATACCTCGCCAAGGCGACCGAGTTCGTGGAGCGGCGCGGCGGCGACCAGACCGCGAAGCGGGTGGTGGAGCTGTGGGGCCGGGTGCTGCGCGCGGTGGAGACCGGTGACCTGGAGCCGGTGGCACGGGAGATCGACTGGGTGACGAAGCTACGGCTGATCGAGCGCTACCAGCGCAAGCACGACCTGCCGCTGTCGCACCCGAGGGTGGCCCAGATGGACCTGGCCTACCACGACCTGCGCCGGGGGCGCGGCCTCTACGGGCTGCTGGAGCGGCGCGGCGAGGTGGACCGGGTGACGACCGACCCGGAGATCTTCGAGGCCAAGGAGACCCCGCCGCAGACGACCCGGGCCCGGTTGCGTGGGGAGTTCATCCGGCACGCCCAGGAGAAGCGGCGGGACTTCACCGTCGACTGGGTGCACCTGAAGCTCAACGACCAGGCACAGCGCACGGTGCTCTGCAAGGACCCGTTCCGGGCGTACGACGAGCGGGTGGAGCGGCTGATCGCCAGCATGTGACGGGGGAAACCGGCCCGGTGCGGTGCTGGCCGCCGTCCGGGCCGGCGGAGCCGGTAGGCTGGCCGCGCCATGACGACATCCGAACCTCCCGAGAGCGGCCGCCAGCGTCAGAACTGGGCCGAGCGCCGCCGCGAGAAGATCCGTGACGAGATCGCGCGCAACCGGCGCGGCGAGTACACGGTGCCCACCTGGGTGCTGGCGCTCGCGCTGGTGCTGATCGTGGGCGCCTGGCTGGCCCTGATCTTCCTGGTCTGAGCCGCCTGCCCCGAGCCCGACGGCCGGCGCCCGGTCGAGCGCCTGCCGGCCCGTCGCGGCACCTTCCTCCTCCCGCCCCGCCTCCCGCCCCGCCTGCCGCCCCTGCTGAGCAATCGCGAAGTTGCGCCGGCGGCGGCGTACCTGGAACCGTCATCGCGTTCGGCGTTTCCGGTGACCGGCTGCGCGCGCTGCGTGGTCGTGGCAGGAAGGTGGCGGCATGGCACACATCGACCTCGGTCTCGACGAGCGGGCACACCCGGGCATCAACGGCCCGATGATCTTCCGCCCCGAGACGGCCAAGCCGCTCAACGAACTGGCGGAGACGCTGCTGCGCGCCCCGCACCCGACGCTGACCCCCGGCGAGCGGGAGCTGATCGCGGCGTACGTGTCGGGGCTGAACGAGTGCCGGTTCTGCTGTGCGTCGCACTCGGCCTTCGCCGCCGCGCAGCTGCCCGCGGGGATGCGGCTGGTCGACCAGGTCCGAGCCGATCCGGCGACCGCCGAGGTCAGCGACAAGCTGCGTACGCTGCTGGAGATCGCCGCCGCCGTGCAGCGCACCGGCCGCGACGTGACGACGGAACTGGTCAAGGCCGCGCGGGCAGCCGGCGCGACGGACCTGGAGATCCACGACACGGTCCTGATCGCGGCCGCGTTCTGCATGTTCAACCGCTACGTGGACGGGCTGGGCACGCTCGCCCCGGAGGACCCGGTGGTGTACGAGCGCTCCGCCGAGCACATCGTGCGGCACGGCTACGGCGCGAGCTGAGCAGGCGCTGAGCTGACCGCCGCCCGGGCGGAGCGCCGTGCCGCCGCCCGGGTGCCGCCGCAGCGCCGCGCCGACACCCGGCGGGCGGTCGACTCAGCGGGCGGTCAGCTCAGCAGGCGGGCGGCGTGCCGGCCGGCCGCGGCGGCGGCCAGGAAGTAGGCGTGGTCGGCGTCGAGGCCCCGGCCCATGGTGGACAGCGGCACGGGCGCGGCCCGCAGCGCGGCGTCGAGGCCGTCGGTCGGGACCCGCACGAGGCTGTGCCGCGCCGCGAGGGGCGCCAGCGCCGCGTCCACCTCGCCGGCCAGCGCCGGGGCCAGGCCGTCGGGCACGACCAGCTCGGCGGAGGCGAGGGCCACCCGGCCGTACGCGGTGAGGCTGTGGTGCGACACGCCCCGGTGGCGGGGCCGTGGGTCGGCGTCGGAGATCCGCAGCGACCCGACCGGGCGCCCGCCCAGCGTGGCGACGGCGTTGACGGCCTCGCCGACGGCCACCCCCGAGAAGCCCCACCGGGTGCCGGTGCCCAGGTTGCCCGGCCCCTGGGCGACGATCACCACGTCGGCGCGCAGTACGTGCCGGGCGGCCAGCAGCCCGCTGTGCACGGTGCCCGCCTCCAGGTCCCCGCCGAACGCCTGGCCGACGGTGACCGTGCCGACGAGGTGCTCGCGCAGCCCGGCGAGGGTACGGGAGAACCAGGCCGGCAGCGCCCCGCCGTCGGTCAGCAGGTACGCCACCCGGGCGGCGGGCGCGTCGGCGTGGATGCCGGCCAGGATCGCCGGCAGCGCGGAGTGCAGGTCGGCGGTGACCACGGGCAGGCCGGCCAGGTCGTCGGCGGCTGCCATCACCTCCCGGTGCGGGGACGCCTCCTCGTCGACGCCGAGCAGGATCGGCTGCAGCGGGGTGTAGCGGGCCTTGACCAGGTGGCCGGCGTCGCGGTTGTCGAGGGCCTGCGGCGGGTCCGGCGGCAGCCGGTCGGGCAACGCCACGACCAGGGCGTACCCGCCGGTGCCGAGGCCCATCAGCAGTGCGCCGGCGTTGAGCAGCACCCGGTCGCCGGGCTCGGGCCGGCCGACGAGGGCGGGGTAGGCGAGGGCGCGTACGCTGCCGCCGTCGGACAGGTCGACGTCCAGTTCCACCGCCCCGGTCCACTGCCGCCGCAGCGCCGTCACCGTTCCCGACCGCCATCGCACCATGCCCGGCACGCTAGCGTCGCCGCCCCGGACGGGCGCGCCCGGGGCGGTCAACCGCCGGAACCGTCCGGCTCCGGGTCGTCGCGCCCGGCGGCGCGCGTCGGGTCGAGGAAGACGTGCCGGACGTACGGGTGACGGGCGGCGAGGCGCCGCTCGGCCTGCTCGGCGGCGGCCTCGATGGTCGCGCCGCTGACGTCGTCGTCGAAGTCCACCTTCGCGGCGACCAGGACCTCACTCGGCCCGAGCTGCATGGTGAGCAGCGTCTCGATGCCGCGTACGGCGGGCAGGCCGGCGATCTCCTCCGCGATCTCACCGCGCAGCCGCTCGGGCACCGCCCGCCCGACCAGCAGCGAGAGGTTGCTGCCGGCCAGGACGGCGGCCACCACGAGCAGCAGCACGCCGATCAGCACGGAGGCGATGCCGTCCCACAGCTCGTCGCCGGTGAGCTGGGACAGGCCGACCCCGACGGCGGCCAGCACCAGCCCGATCAGGGCGGCGCTGTCCTCCAGGAACACGGCCTTCAACGGGGTGTCCGAGGTCAGTTGCAGGAACCGGCGCGGGGTGGTACGCCAGTGCCGCGACTCGCGGCGCACCTGGCGCACGGCGCGCGCCAGCGAGACCGACTCGATGGCGAACGACACGGCCAGCACGACGTAGGTGACCAGGTAGTCGCCGCTGTGCTCGTGCACCAGGATGGTGGTGATGCCGTGGGTGACGGCGAAGCCGGCGCCGGCGACGAACGTGAACAGGGCCGCCAGGAACGCCCAGACGTAGCTCTCCTTGCCGTACCCGAACGGGTGCCGGTCGTCGGCGGGCCGTGCCCCGCGGCGCAGCGCGAGGTAGAGCAGCACCTCGGTGGTGGTGTCGGCGACGGAGTGCACGGCCTCGGAGAGCATCGCCGCCGACCCGGAGAGCAACCCGGCGATCAGCTTGGCCACCGCGATGGCGAGGTTGGCGGCCCCCGCCACGACGACGGTGCCGACGCTTTCGCTCCTGACCTCCGGCTGGGTCACCACGCCACTGTAGAGTCGGCGGCGCCCGCCGACCGGTGAACCGACCGTTCGCGACGCGCGGCACGTCCTGCCCGCGTGGGTGCACGGGTGCGCCGGGTGGGCTGCTAGCGTCTACCGCGTGTCGCGGACCCGCACCGAACGCCTGGTCAACCTGGTTATCTGCCTGCTGTCCACGCGACGGTTCCTGACCGCCGCGCAGATCGCCGCGACCGTGCCCGGCTACGAGCACGATCCGGACGACGCGCGTGACCACGAGGCCTTCCAACGCAAGTTCGAGCGGGACAAGGCCGAGCTGCGTGAGCTGGGTGTGCCGCTGGAGACGGGGACGGCGAGCGTCTTCGACGCGGAGCCGGGCTACCGGATCGCCCACCGGGAGTACGCGCTGCCCGAGATTCCCCTGGAGCCCGACGAGGCCGCCGCGGTCGGCATCGCCGCCCGGCTCTGGCAGCACGCCGGCCTGGCCGCCGCCGCCTCCTCCGGGCTGGCGAAGCTGCGTGCCGCCGGCGTCGACGTGGACCCGCAGGCCACGCTGGGCCTGGAGCCGATGGTGACGGTGGATCCGGCGTTCGCCCCGCTCACCGCGGCCGCCCGCGACCGGCGGGAGGTCACCTTCGACTACCGGGTGCCCGACCGCGACGACTCCACCCGCCGGCGCCTGCAACCGTGGGGCGTGGTCTGCTGGCGGGGCCGCTGGTACGTGGTCGGGCACGACCTCGACCGCGCGGCGACCCGCTGTTTCCGGCTGTCCCGGGTGGTCGGCGCGGTCCGGGTGACCGGCGCGTCGGGCGGCTACGAGCCCCCGACGGGGGTCGACCTGATCAGCCACGTGGCGCGCTGGTCGGGGCCGACGGAGCGCACCGGGCGGGCCACGGTGGTGGTCGCCGCCGGGCGCGCCGCCGGCCTGCGCCGCTGGGCGGTCGGCGTCACCGCCGGGCCCGACGGTGACCGGCTCGTCCTGCCCTACGCCGACGCGGACGTGCTCGCCGGCCAGCTCGTCGGCTACGGCCCCGACGTGCGGGTGCTCGATCCGCCAGAGGTGCGCGACGCGGTGATCCAGCGGCTCAAGGAGATCGCCGCCCGGCACGACGACCTCGCGGTCACCGGGGGTGTCCGGTGACCCGCCCGGCCGCCCGGGGCGGCTCCCGCGCGTCGGCCGACCGGCTGGCCCGGCTGCTGAACCTGGTGCCCTACCTGCTGGCCCGGCCCGGCATCGAGATCGCCGAGGCGGCCGGAGACCTGGGCGTCACCGAACGGCAGCTGCGCGAGGACCTGGAGCTGCTGTGGGTGTGCGGGCTGCCCGGTTACGGGCCGGGTGACCTGATCGACATGGCCTTCGACGGCGACCGGGTCACGATCACCTACGACGCCGGCATCGACCGGCCCCTGCGGCTCACCCCGGACGAGGCCCTCGCGTTGGTGGTGGCGCTGCGGATGCTCGCCGAGACGCCCGGGGTGACCAACCGGGAGGCCGTCGAGCGGGCCCTCGCGAAGATCGAGCACGCGGCCGGCGACCTCGTCGCGGCGCCCGTCGAGGTCCGGCTGCCCGCCGACACGCGGCGGGTGGAGGAGCTGCGGGCGGCCGTCGACAGCGGCCGGGCGTTGCGCATCACCTACTACACGGCCGCCCGGGACGAGACCACCGACCGCGTCGTCGACCCGCTGCGGATGCTGATGGTCGGCGGGCGGGCGTACGTGGAGGCGTGGTGCCGCCGTGCGGAGGGGGTGCGGCTGTTCCGGGCCGACCGGATCGACGCGGTCGCCGAGCTGGAGGAGCGGGCCGTGGTGCCGCCGCAGGCCCGCCCGCACGACCTCACCGACGGGGTGTTCCGGCCGTCGCCGGACCTGCCGCTGATCACCCTGCGGATCGGCCGGGGCGAGCGGTGGCTCACCGAGTACTACCCGTGCGAGCGGGTCGAGGCCGGCGACGGCGACCACTGGATGGTCTCGCTGCGGGTCACGGACCTGGCCTGGGCCCGCCGGTTCGTGCTGGGCCTGGGCCCGGACGTGACCGTGGTCGCCCCGGCCGAGCTCGCGGACCAGGTGCGGGCCGCGGCGGTCGCCGCCCTCGACGCGTACGCCTCACCGGTGCCGGCCGCGCCGGGCGGGCCGGACCCGACTCCGGCCGATCCGGCGCTGGCCGCCGGCACCCAGTAGGCTGGCCGCCGTGGTGAAGTGGATCGTGCTCGCGGTGGTGCTGTTCGCGCTCGTCGTGTTCGCTCTGGCCCTGCGGCTGGTGCTGGCGCGCCTGCCACGGCTGCGGCGCGCGGCCGTGGCCCTGCAACGTCGGGCCACCGAGGCGGAGGCGCTGCGGGAGACCGCCGAGACTCTCCAGGCGCGGGCTGAGGCCCTCCAGGGGCAGCTCGACACCACCCAGCGGCGGCTGGCCGTGATCAGGGCAAAACGCGGCCGTTGATCGGTCGGTGCGCGAACCGCTCCGGTTGCGCGCAGGAATGATCTCTGCGGCAGACGGTTGACGGGACGTCCCGCGTTGGTCAGACTTCACCGACCGGGGCGAAACCACCATCACCCGGCGGGTGGCAGCGGCCGTCAGCGGACGTACGATGGACTGCGGTACACCCCCACGACGACACAGAGCGACTGGAGCTTCCCATGGGTGCCCTCAAGCCGTGGCACATCGCCGTACTCGTGGTCGTGCTGATCCTGCTCTTCGGTGCGAAGCGGCTCCCCGACGCGGCCCGTTCGCTGGGCCGGTCGCTGCGGATCATCAAGGCCGAGACCAAGAGCCTGCACGACGACGACCGCGACCTCGCCGAGAAGGCCGACGCGCAGGCCGGCTACCAGCCGCTCCCACCGCAGACCGTCCAGGGTCAGCCGTACGCGCCACCGCCCGCCGGGCAGCAGCCGCACGTCGCCCCGCAGCAGCAGCCGTACGCACCCCCGGTCAACGACCCGGTGCAGCGCGTCCGCGACAACTGACCGAAGGGCCCGAGACCCGTGGCCTTCTCCCTCAAGAAGCGCGGCCCGAGCAACTTCGAGCGGGCCGCCGACGGTTCGATGACGCTCATCGAGCACATCCGCGAGCTGCGTGACCGGCTGTTCCGCGCCTCCGTGGCCATCGTGATCGGGCTGATCATCGGCTTCGTGCTCGCGCAGCCGGCGTTCGATCTGCTCAAGCAGCCCTACTGCCGGCTTCCGGGCATGGTGGTCGATGGTGAGTGCCAGAACTTCCTGCAGCTCGCGCCGACCGACGGCTTCGTCCTCAAGCTGAAACTGGCGCTCTGGATCGGCTTGATCATCGCCGCGCCGGTCTGGCTCTACCAACTCTGGGCGTTCATCGCGCCCGGCCTGCACCGCAGCGAGCGCAAGTGGGCGTACGTCTTCGTGGCGATCGCGGCGCCCCTGTTCGCCGCCGGCGCGGTACTGGCCTTCTTCGTGGTGGACAAGGGCCTGGCCTTCCTGCTGGAAGCCGGTGTCACCGGCACCGACTCCCAGTTGGAGGTGACCCGCTACATCTCGTTCGTCACCAACATGATCCTGCTCTTCGGGGTGGCGTTCGAGTTCCCCCTCACCCTGCTGATGCTCAACTTCACCGGGGTGGTGAGCGCCCGCAGGCTGCTCAGTTGGTGGCGGGCCGTGGTCTTCGTCTGCTTCGCCTTCGCGGCGGTGGCGACCCCCGACCCCGGGCCGTTCGGCATGACCCTGCTGGCGCTCTGCCTGTCGCTGCTCTACTTCGTCGCTGTCGGGGTGGCCTTCATCAACGACAAGCGCAAGGGCCGCGGCAAGGAGGTCTACGCGGGCATCGACGACGACGAGGTGTCACCGTTGGAGTTCGACCCCGAGCCGGTGGAGGCCGGGCAACGGGTGGACGCCAGCGCGCCGATCACCGCCCCGGAGCCGATCGCCGCGCCGGCACCGATCGAACGCCGCTACGACGACATGACCTGACCGCCGGTCGCCGACGTCCCGCACCTGCCGGGCGTCCGCGCACCGCAGGCAGCGCCGCGAACGAGCCCTCCGTCACCGGGGGGCTCGTTCGCGTTGTGCTCCGGCGCGGCATCGCGACCACCGCGGGCGGGTTCCCTAACGCACGGCGCGTCAGCCGTCGACACCCAGTCGGCAATCCGTCACGAAGCATCCACTGGCTGCGATCGGGTAAGCAGATCTTTACGATGTGTCGACGTGTTCGACGAGGGAGGTCGCTGTCCAATGCGTCGCCCGGCGTTCCGCCGCCCACCCGTCGCCGCACGGAGCGGGGACACCGTGGCGGCGACCACGGGTGTGGGCGCCCCGGCATCCGGCGGGCGGCGCGCCGACGCGAACCCTTCGACGGACGCCGGCGGAGGGCCGCCACCCGTGTCGGCCGCCCTGGGTGACCCGCGTTCCGGGGTGAGTGCCCACCCTGGCCGGGGCCCGCACGGTCGTCCGGCCGCGCCGCCAGGCGCCCGGCCGCCCGGTCGCCCCTGCCCCTGACCGTCGGCTCGCTGCACCTGTCGCGCGCCAGCATCCAGTCGTTTCCGTCCGTCCACTCGGCCGGCCGGCCGAGTCCCGTCAACGGGACCCGACCGCCACCCCACCACCACCCCCAGATCGGAGCCACGCCTTGATCCGCGTCGTCGTTGTCGAGGAGATGGGACTGTTGCGTACCGCCCTGTGCGCGGCACTGTCGAGCGAGGAGGACATCCAGGTCGTCGCCGAGGTGACCGGGGTGGCGGACCTGCCCACCCTGGTGCGCCGGCACCGGCCGGACGTCGTGCTGGTGGATCTGGCGCCGGACGCCCCGCACCCCGTCGAGGCGGTCGCCGAGATCACCGAGGCGATGCCCGACACCGCCGTGCTGGCCATGGGCCGCCGGTGGAGCCAGCGCATCGTGGGGGACCTGCTGGCCGCCGGCGTACGCGGCCTGGTCGGCAAGGACGCCTCGCTGGAGGCGCTGGTCGACGCCGTGCGTGAACTCGCCGCCGGAGGGAAGGTCATCGACGCCGAGGCCGCCGTGACGGCGCTACGCCCCGAGTCGAGCCCGTTGACGCGCCGGGAGGTGGAGGTGCTGCGGGTGGCCGCGGAGGGCCTGCCGATCAAGGAGATCGCCCGCCGGCTCTACCTGGCGCACGGGACGGTACGCAACCACCTCTCGGCGATCATGCGTAAGACCGGCGCCCGCAACCGGATGGAGGCGGTGTGGCGTGCCCGCCGCGACGGCTGGATGTAGCGGGCACGCGTCCGCCGGCTCGTGCCCGCCGCACCGTCCCGCCTGGACGGTGCGGTCGACCTCACCGCCATCGCCGCCCGCGCTCTCGACGCCACGCGCGCTCGCCGAGCGGAACCTGTCGGGGCGTGATTGAATTTTGACGTTCCGTGATCTACCTGATGACGTTCCGGAGGGTCAACGGTGATCCGTACGCTGCTCGCTCTCGACGGTGCCCTGGTCCGGGGTGCCCTGTCGCTCGTCCTCGCCGCCGAGGAGGACATCAGCGTGGTGGCGGAGCTGGACCGGGGCGAGGCCCTGCCGCCCGCGGTACGCACGCGGCGCCCCGACGTCGCGGTCGTGGACCTCGACCTCGTCGACGAGGCGGGCCTGGCGGGGCAGTGCCCGTTGCTGGTGCTCGCCGACCGGCGTCGGGCGCGCAGCCTGCACCGGGTCCTCGTGCCGGGGCGTACGGTCGGGATCCTCGGCAACGACGTCTCCCCGCAGCGGGTGGTGGACGGCATCCGGCGGCTGGCCCGACACGAGTCGGTGGTCGACGCCGACCTGGTGATGGCGGTGTTGCGCCGGGACAGCCCGCTCAGCTCACGGGAGGCGGAGATCCTCGACCTGACGGCGGCCGGGGCCCCGGTGGCGGAGGTCGCCCGGGCACTCGGGCTCGCCCCGGGAACGGTGCGCAACCACCTCGGCCGGATCGCCCGCAAGGCGGGCGCGCGTACGAGGGTGGAGGCGGTACGCCTCGCCCGCGAGGCCGGCTGGATCTGACGACAGCACCGCCGGCGCTGGCTCTGACGACAGCATCCGCCGACGGCGGGTGGTCAGGGCCGACCGATCGGCACGCGGGCCGGCGGCGCCTCGGCCCAGTGCCCGACGAGCTCACGATAGGTGCACGAGCGGGTCAGCAGGTCGTCGTGGGTACCGACCAGCGGACGATCGCCGTCGAACACCAGCACCCGTCCCGCCCGGGTCGCCGAGCTGATCCGGTGCGCGATCACCACCAGGGTGCCGGGACGACGGGCGAAGGCGCGCTCGACGGTCGCCTCCATGGTCGGGTCCAGGTGACAGGTCGCCTCGTCGAGGATCACCAGCGGCGCGGGGGCCAGGTAGGCCCGGACGGCGGCGACGAGCTGGCGCTCCCCGGCGGAGAGGGCGGCGGGATCGACGTCGGCGTCGAGGCCCCCGAGGCGGGCCACCAGGGCACCGGCGCCGAGGGCGTGCACGGCGGCCAGGACCGTCGCGTCGTCCGCGCCGGGGTGCAGGTAGCGCAGGTTGTCGCCGACGGAGCCGCTGCGCACGTACGCCTCCTGCGGCACCAGCACCCGCAGCCGGGCCAGCGCGTCCGGCGGTGTGCCGGCGACCGGCACGCCGGCCAGGTGCACCGTGCCGGACTCCGGCGGCACCAGGCCGGCGATCAGCGCGGCCAGGGTGGACTTGCCGGCGCCGCTCGGCCCCACCACGGCCAGGTGCTCGCCGGCCGCCACGGTCAGGCTGAGGTCCGCCAGCACGGGGCGGGCGTGCGTGCCGTACCGGAAGGTCAGCCCGCGCAGCGCGACCGCCGGCAGATCGCCGTCACCGCCGGCGGCCGCCAGCGTCGGGCCCGTGGCGGCCCGCGTGCGGTCCGCCAGGTCCGTGGCGGCCTGTGCGCCGTCTGCCCGGGCAGCGGCGCGGTGCGCCGGCACGGCGGCGACGGGGGACGCCGCGACGCCGGCCGGCGCGTCCGGCGGCCGGGGCGGCCTGCCCTCGACGTCGGCGGTGTCTGAGCTTGCGCCGCCCGGCTCCGGCCCGGGGGACGCGCTGGTGCGCAGGATCCGGCCCAGCGTGACGGCGTAGCGCAGCCCGCCACCGCCGACGCCCTGCACCACCGCGTGCAGGGCGGGTTGCAGGCCGGTGGTGACGTAGACCAGCGCGCCCAGCACCGCTCCGGCGCTCAGCCCCTGCCGGACCAGCCACGGCGCGGCCAGCACGAGCACCACCACGGGCAGCCAGCCGCCCACCCCCAGGCTGAGGCTGCGCAGCGCCGCCATCCGGGCCAGGGTCCGCTCCGCGTCGGCCTGCGCGGTGACCCGCCGGTCCACGTCGGACACCACGCGCTCCTGCGCGCCGCAGGCGACGACGTCACGGTGCCCGGCCAGCGCCGACGCCGCGGCCCGGCCGAGCCGCTCGCCGGCGGTCACCTGCGCCCGTTGGTGCGCCGCCATGGCCGGCAGCGACGCGGCGAACACGACGAGGCCCACCAGCAGCGGGGCGGCCACCGCAGCCGCCAGCGGCGGGGCCAGGGTGAGCAGGCCGAGCAGCGCCGCGCCGGCGGTGAACAGGAACCCGCGGACCACCAGCACCAGCCCGCCGAAGGTGTCCCGGACCACCTCGACCTGGTGGGTCAGCCGGGCCACGGTGGCGCTGTCCGCCCGGCCACCCGACCGGGTCGCCTCGTGCAGCGCCGCCCGCACCACCCGGTCGGCCAGCTCGTCGCGGAACGGCTCCACCACGGCCCCGAGGCTGCGGTACACCTGTCCGGTGGCTGCTGCGCCCACCAGCACGGCCGCGCCGAGTCCCGCCAGCCAGGCCAGGCCGGTGCCGAACCGCCCGGCCAGGAACCCTCCGTCGACGGCGCGGGCCACGAGCACCCCGCCGAGCAGCGCCGGCAGGGCCTCGACCGCCGACCAGGCGGCCAGCCGGCCCAGCGCCCGGCGGCGGGCGCGCAGCGCCCCCCAGGTGGTCCGGCGTACGCCCGCGGCGGTGTGCGACCCGTCCACGTTCCGCGTGCCGCGGCCGCTCACCGCGCGTCCCCGGCGGGTGCGAAGACCGCCCGGTAGGCCGGATCGGCCCAGAGCTGCCGGTGTGGCGCCACGGCCCGCAGCCGGCCACCGTCGAGCCACGCCACCAGGTCGGCTGCCGCCGCCGTCGTGGCCCGGTGGGTCACCACGAGGCGGGTACGCCCACCGGCGCCGGTCGCTACCGCCCGGGCGATGCGGTGCTCGGTGGCGGTGTCGAGGCTGGACGTGGCGTCGTCGAGGACGAGCAGTCGCTCGGCGGGGAACGCGCGGGCCAGCCCGAGGCGCTGCGTCTCGCCGCCGGAGAACGGCGCGTCCGTCAGCCGGGTGCGGAAGCCCTCGGGCAGCCGGGCGACGACGTCGGCGACCTGCGCCGCCCGGGCCGCGGTCAGCACGGCGGGGGTGGCCGGGGCCGAGTCGGCGGGCGGTCGCGCCGACCGGGCGGGCAGTGCGAGCCCGATCGCGTCGTGCACCGTCTCGCCGACCAGGACGGGCCGGTCGAAGGCGTGGCCGACGGCCCGGCGCAGCGCGGGCGGGGCGAGCCGGTGCAGCGGCACCCCGTCCAGCAGCACCTCGCCGGTGTCCGGGTCGTGCAGCCGACCGGCGACCGCGGCGAGGGTCGACTTGCCGGCGCCGGAGCGCCCGACGACGGCCACCGTGGCGCCCGCCGGGACGGTCAGGTCGATCCCGTCGAGGACCGCCCGCCCGTCCTCGGCCCGTACGCCGACACCACGCAGCCGCAGTTCCCCCCGCCCGGGCGGCAGCGGCTCGCAGCCGTCGGGGCGTACCGGGTGGGCCAGCGGTTCGGCGATGCGGCTGGCTGCCGCGCGGCTGCGGACGAGACGGTTCAGCGTGGCCAGCACCGCCCCGAGCCCGGCGCCGAGGGCCGCGTACTGCACGGCGGCGACGAGTTGACCGGGGGTGAGCCAGCCCACGGTCAGCGCGTACCCGCCGACGGCCACGACGGCCACCTGGAGCAGCGGCCCCACGGCGGCGGTGCGGGCGCTCGCCCTGGCCAGCAGCCGCCAGCTGAGCAGGCCGTACCCGCGCAGTTCCGGCAGGGCCGCCAGCACCCGGGCGCGTTCCCGGTCGACGGTCGCGGCGGCGGCGATGGTGCGGGCGCCGCCGAGCGCCTCCAGCAGCCGGCCGGCGATCTCTCCCAGCACCCGCTGGTAGCCGGTGACGGCGGCGGAGGCGTCGGTGACGAAGGCCCGCATGAGCAGGGTGAGCAGGACCAACCCGCCGAGGAGGGTGACGCCGAGCAGCGGTTCGAGCAGGGTGAGCGCCACGACGCTGCCGACCGGGGGGAGCAGCGCGACGACGCCCAGCACCACGGCGGTGCCGGCCTGCCCGGCGTCGGCGGCCTGCCCGACGAGCCGACCCACCAGGTCACCCACCGGGTGACGGCGGACGGTGCGGACGTCGCAGGCGAACAGGTGCCGCAGCAGGCGCCGGCGCAGCCGCGCGGTGGCCCGCGCGGCACCGTAGCCGCTGGCCACGTCGGCGAGGATGTCGGTGAGCATGAGTACGGCGATCAGGCCGCAGGCGGCGGCCGGCCACCAGGCGCCCCCGTCGCCACCGACGGCGGCGTCGACCGCGAGCCCGAGCGCGGCGGGCAGGGCAAGTTCGGCGGCGGCGCCGGTGAGCGCGACCGCGCCGAGCAGGACCGTCCATGCGCCGCCGTCGCGGACCACCCGCCGCAGCAGGCGGTCGGACCCGGTCGGCGCGCCCATGGCTTCTCCCACGAAAGACGTGCGGCCCTGGGCGGACACGTCGGTCCGCCCAGGGCCTCGCGTGATGACCTGATCAGTTGCAGGTCGTGACGGACAGCGAGCTGTCGCCGCAGAGCAGCAGGCTCGCCCGGCTGCCACCGCCGGTGCGGTCGGCGGGGGCCATCTCCATGCCCTGGAGGTCGAGAAGCGCCATGTCGAGTCATCTCCTTCTGTGCCGGTCGGTCTGGGGATCTTGCGCTCGATGCCGCCGGTGACGGCGTTCGGCTCAGTTGCAGGTCGTGACGGACAGCGAGCTGTCGCCGCAGAGCAGCAGGCTCGCCCGGCTGCCACCGCCGGTGCGGTCGGCGGGGGCCATCTCGAGGCCCTGGAGGTCCAGAAGCGCCATGTCGTGTCACCTCCTTCCGTGCTGGTCGGTCGGGTCGGTCGCCCTCGCGTCGGCGAGGGTGTCGGGGGCGCCCGCCAGGGGCGCGAGGAACGGCAGGCGCACCGGGGCGTCGGGCCGCGCGGCGGCCAGCGCCAGCAGCACGCCGGCGGTGCCGGTGCCGAGGTCCATGGACAGCCGCAGCAACTGCTCGCCCGGGAAGGCGGTGCCGTCGCGGTAGGGCAGGGCGTGCCAGGCCAGCCGGGCCACCTGGGCGTCGCGTTCGCGGCACAGCTGCGGATCGTCGGGGTACGCCGCCAGGTAGGCCACGATCCCGGCCCGCCCGGCGAAGAGGCCGGACTGCGCGTAGAACGGGGACCGGGCGGCGCGGCGTACACCCGCGCTGGCCTCGGCGAAGCGCTCGTCGGCACGGTGGCGCAGGTACTGGTCGAGCACCAGGCCGATGCCGACGCTGCCCTGCCCGAGGTAGGGCATGGTGCGCCAGCCCTCGTTGACCTCGAGCGCGCCGTCGGGGCGTACCACGCAGCGGCGCAGGTCCTGGCGCAGCGCCGTGGCGGCGTGCTCCAGCAGCGCCTGCTCGCCGGTCAGCTCGTGCAGCCGCACCAGCAGCAGCGCCGGCCCGGTCCGGCCGCGCAGCAGCCCGGCGTACGGGTTGCGCCCGCCGCTGACGTCCGGCCCCGGGTCGTCGGCGAGCTGGTCGATCACCCGCTCGGCGACCCGCCAGGCCTCGTCGCGCAGGGCCGTCTCGCCGGTGCGCCCGGCCAGCTCCGCCAGGTTGAGCGCGATGCCGGAGAGGCCGCCCGACAGGCTGTGGTCGAGGCCGTCCAGCGGCTGACGAAGGCAGATGTCGAGCACGTCGAGGGCGTCCTGCCGGCGGCCGAGCGCATCGAGGGCGTACGCGACGCCGTGCAGGCCGTCGTAGAAGCCGCACCGGGTGCCGGAGGGGGGCGTCGTGGCGTGGCGGACCAACCACTGCTCGTGTTCCGGCCACCGTCCCGCGCCGCTGACGTGCAGGGCGTAGAGGACGCCGGCCGCGCCGTGGGCGAGGTTGAGCCCGCCGCTGCGGAACTGTTCGATGTCGCCGGGGAAGAGCCGGTCGTCGCGTTCGGGTGTCGCGCTGGCGAGGATCGCCCGGGCGAGCCGGTCGCGGTGCGCCGGTCCGACGCCGACGGTCAGGTCGGGGGCCGGCCCGGCGTCCGCCGGGTCGGTGCCGGTGATCTCCCGTACGGCGTCGTCGAGCAGTTCCCTCGGCACCGGGAAGTGTTCGGCGATCACGTCGGCGAGGTGCGCGGCCTTGTCCGGCCCGAGCCGGACGAGCTGGGTCAGCGGCAGGAACAGCGCCAGCCGCAGGCAGGCCAGGGCGTACCGGTCGACGGCGGGGCCGGTGCGGTCCCGGGGCGCGGCGAAGCCCTGGTTGCGCAGGCCCGGCCGGCGGTGCCCGTCGATCGGGGCGGCGACCTCGAAGTCCACCAGCGCGATCCGGTCGTCGGGGCGGACCATGACGTTGAACAGGTGCAGGTCGCCGTAGACCAGGCCGCGTTCGTGGATCGCCGTGACGACCTGCTCGACCTGCCGGTGCACGTTCAGCGCCCAGCGGGTGTAGTCGGCGCGGTCGGCGTCCGTGGCGTCGGCGTCGATCAGCGGGTACCTGTCCACCAGCACCTTGTTGAGCGCGCGGCCCTCGATGAACTCCAGCGCGAGGAAGCGGTGCTCGCCGAGGGTGAACTCGTCGTGCACCCGGGGCACCTGGGGCAGGTCGGCGAGCCGGCGCAGCGCGTCTGCCTCGCGGGCCAGGCGGGCCACGGCGTCGGTGCCGTCGGCGTCGAGGCCGGCGTGCGGGCGGGCCTCCTTGAGCACCACCTGCGTGTCGGTGCGCACGTCCCGGCCGACGTAGAGGCCGCCGCCGTTGGAGAAGTGGATGACCTTCTCGATCCGGTACGGCACCTCGTCGGTGCTGGTGGCGTTGCGGGCGGCCAGGTGGGGGCCGAGGAAGTCGGGCAGCGTGACCCAGGACGGCACGTGGAACACGGGATCGCGCCGGTCGGGCACCAGCGTGCCCGTGTCGTCCTCGATGGCCGGGACGACCTGGCCGTCGGGGGAGTGGCAGTAGCGGGCGGCGAAGCCGCCGTAGCGTACGTGCACCGGCCCGGCGCCGTGGCGCAGGTCGCTGAGGATGTACGGGCCGGGCTCGCCGGTGAGCAGCTCGTCGAGCTCCTTGCAGACCAGCTCCAGTTCCGCGTCGTCACGGGGGTAGACGGTGACGAACTTGCCGCTGGCCGCCCGGGAGGCGTACTTGGAGTTGCGCAGCAGCAGGGTGCGGGGGCCCCGGAGGAACTTGAAGGACAGTCCACGCGGGACGCAGTAGTCCCAGACGAGGTCCAGCACCCGCTCCGCGTTCGCCAGCGTCGCCGACACGTGGATCTTCCAGCCCTGCTGCGGCAGCGTGCCGCCCTCCGGGGCGTAGATCAGCCAGTCGTCGAGCGGCTCGGAGCGCCAGCCCTCGGGCACGGGTCGCCCCGCCGCCGCGAAGGTGGGCTGTTCGACGGCGCTGCCGAGGGAGTCGTAGAAGAGCCGGTCGGCGGCGCAGTAACTGTCGTAGCGCTCGTCCACCGTGACCACTCCCTCCGCTGTTCGGCCGGTGCCGCTGTCGTTCGGCCGATGCCTTCGTCCTGCTGACGGATACGAGTTTGTCCGTTCGGACCATGGTGCTTCCAGTGCGTTCAGTCATGACGGCGAATGTGTGCCGCACGGTCGGCCATGACAAAAGTCAGTTGCGCCCGCGACGGGCGGTGTCCCGCCCGACGGGCCGCCGGGCGGTACGTGAAGCCCGCCCGGTGGCGGTACGGTGCTGGCCGTGATCGCAGACGAGCACCCCTCTGTCGCCGGCGACGGGCCTGTCGCCGTGCTGGCCAACCCGACTGCGGGCCGGGGCCGGCACCGCGGGTTGCTGCCGCAGGTCCTGCACCGGCTCGCGGTCGCCGGTCGGCCCGTACGCCCGCTGCGCGCGCACACCGCCGACGAGGCCGAGGCGGCCTGCCGCGCGGCGGTGGCCGACGGCGCGTCGGCCCTGGTCGTGGTGGGCGGCGACGGGACGGTGCACCGCGCGTTGCAGGCGGTCGCCGGCACGGCTGTCCCGTTCGGTCCGGTGCCCGCCGGCACCGGCAACGACTTCGCCGCCGACACGGGCTTCCCGGCCGACCCGCTCGCCGCCGTCGACGTCATCGCGGCGGCGTTGCGCGACGGCCGCACCCGCCCGGTGGACCTGGCCCGGATGACGGGGGCCGACGGTACGCACCGGTGGTACGGGGCGGTGCTCGCCGCCGGCTTCGACGCGATCGTCAACGAACGCGCCAACCGGATGCGCTGGCCGAGGGGTCGGCGTCGCTACGACCTGGCGATCCTGGTGGAACTGGCCCGGCTGCGCCCGCGCCGCTACACGCTGCGCCTCGACGGGGTGGCACACGAGATGGACGCCGTGCTGGTGGCGGTCGGCAACTGCGCCAGCTACGGCGGCGGCATGCGGATCTGCCCGGACGCGGACCCGACCGACGGCCTGCTCGACGTGGTGGTGGGCGGCCGGTTCGACCGGCGCACCCTGATCCGGGTCAAGCCGCGCATCTACCGCGGCACCCACGTGACGCACCCGCTGGCGCGCACCTTCCGCGCCCGTACCGTCGAGTTGAGCGCCGAGGGCATCACCACGTACGCCGACGGCGAGCGCGCCCTGCCCCTCCCGCTGACCGTCACGGCCACCCCCGCGGCCCTCCACCTCCTCCGCTGACGCCCGCCCCTTCCCCTTCCCCTGCCCCGCCCCGCCGTCCCTCCCCGGTCCCGTCTCCTCCTCCCGGCGCCGATCATGCAGTTGTGGTGCCCCGCGCAAGCCGCGTATGCGACCAAACCCGGCACCAGAAGTGCATGATCGACGGCGTGGACGGCGAAGGCGGACCGCGTGGGCGGCGTGGTCAGGGGGTGGTGTGGGTTATGCGGTCGAGCCATTCGGCGAGCAGGGTGCGTTCGGCGGTGGTGAGGTCGGTGGTGAGGGTGTCGAGGGCGGCGCGCAGCGCCACGGCGTGCCGGACCGGGCGGTCGGCCCGCGAGGTGGCCCGGGCGGCGGCGGAGTCGGTGACCAGCGTGGCCAGCATCGCCTCCCGGCTGCGGGTCGACAGGGCCGGGTCGCGCTGCGGGGGCGGGGTCCGGATCAGGGCGAGGGTGACCCCGCAGGCGGTGGCGTGCAGCATCTCGGTCGCCTCGTCGACGCCCGTACGCAGCCGGCCGGCCTCGGCCACCCGGTGCACGAGCTGGCGCAGGATGTCGGCGGCGACCCGGGTCGCGGTCGGGGTCTCGCCGGGGCGCGGGTCGGCGTACATGAGGGCGTGGAACGCCGGGTTGGTCACCCCGAAGCCGACGTGCAGGTCCCAGCCCCGGCGCAGGTCGTCGACCGGGTCGCCGGCGAGGTCGGCGGCCGCCTGGGCGTGCAGGTACGCGGCGAACCCGTAGCTGGCCGCCGCGTCCAGCAGTCCGCGCATGTCGCCGAACTGGCGGTAGATCGTCGGCGCCTGCACGCCCGCTGCCCGGCTGACCGCGCGGGTGGAGACCGCCTCCCGGCCGCCCTCGGCGAGCAGCGCGGCGGCAGCCCGGACGATCCGGTCCCGGGGCGACGTCTCGGTGATCATGGAAGCGACGATAACGAACTCATGTTAGCGTCGCGTGTTAACGGTGCTGTCGATTCGCCGTTAGCTCTGCTTCGCGATGCCGGCCACGTCCAGCACGGCACCCGCCGTCAGCTCTGTTTCGCGACGCCGGCCAGGTCCAGCACCGCGCCCAGGCCGTTGGTCCGGCCCGCCTCGGCGGCCGGCAGCACCAGCACCGCGCACCCGGCCGCCACGGCCCCCGCGTCGGCCGGGGTGTCGCCCACCATCAGCGTCCGCTCCGGGTCGACGCCGAGCATCCCGCAGCCGCGCAGGAAGATCCCCGGGTCGGGCTTGCAGCGCCCCACCTCGTACGACAGCACGAACGCGTCGACGAACCCGGCCAGCCCCCACGCCTCGAAGTGCGGCCGGATGTCGAAGCCGATGTTGCTGACCACGGCCACCCGGACGCCCGCGGCGCGCAGGGCGGCCAGGGTCGGGGCGGTGTCCGGGTAGGGCACCCAGCCATCGGGGACCAGCACCCGCTCGTAGAGCGCGTCGGCGAAGCCCTCGATGCCGGCGTCGACGGTCTCGGCGAGCCCGGTGTAGGCGCCCCGGTGGGCGTGCGGGTAGAGATCCCGGTCGGCCCAGAGCTCGGTCAGCCGGGGCGGCACCCGGGCCGGCAGCGGCCCGCCCGCCCGGCCGGCGGTCAACAGCCGGTCGGCCAGCGCGGTGGCCCGCATCCGCTCCAGGGAGACCCCGCAGGCGCTCGCGGCGGCGAGCACCCACTCCCGAGGCTCCTCCACCTGGGCCAGGGTGCCGTGGAAGTCGAACAGGACCGCCTCCACCGGCCGGCGGGACGGGCCCGGGGGGACGGCGTCGTGCGAGGCGCTGGGCGGTTCGGCATGATCCGGCACGTCGTGCACCCTACCGACCGTCCCCGACGCCGTTGCCGGTCGGCCTTGCCCGGTGGCTGTCGGCGGCACGCACTAATCTTGGGAGCATGTCGAGTCCCGCCGAGCGGTACGCCGCGGCGCGCCGCCGGGCCACGCAGGCCGCACAGTTCCCGGCGCTCAACGAATTCGCCCTCGAGTTGGGGTTCGATCTCGACGACTTCCAGCGGGAGGCCTGCCAGGCGCTGGAGCGGGGCAGCGGCGTGCTGGTCTGCGCCCCGACCGGCGCCGGCAAGACCGTGGTCGGCGAGTTCGCCGTACACCTGGCGCTGCGCGGCACGCCGACGCCCGCCGACGGCGACGCGCCGGCGACCGCCGCCGAGGCCGCGCCGCCCCGGCGGCGCAAGTGCTTCTACACCACCCCGATCAAGGCCCTGTCGAACCAGAAGTACCACGACCTCGTCGACCGCTACGGCGCCGAGCAGGTCGGGCTGCTCACCGGCGACAACGCCATCAACGGCGACGCCCCGGTGGTGGTGATGACCACCGAGGTGCTGCGCAACATGCTCTACGCCGGCTCGGCCACCCTCGACGGCCTGGCGTACGTGGTGATGGACGAGGTGCACTACCTCGCCGACCGCTTCCGCGGCGGGGTGTGGGAAGAGGTGATCATCCACCTGCCCGCCTCGGTCACCCTGGTCTCCCTGTCGGCCACGGTGTCCAACGCCGAGGAGTTCGCCGACTGGCTGGTCACGGTGCGCGGCGAGACGGCCGTGGTGGTCAGCGAGCACCGCCCGGTGCCGCTGTGGCAGCACATGCTGGTCGGCAAGCGGATGTTCGACCTGTTCCACGACGCCGACGCCGCCCGTAAACACGACGTGCACCCCGAGCTGCTGCGCTACACCCGCGACACCATGCGCCGGCTGGAACTCGGCGAGGGCCGCAGCGCGGGCCCGGGCAGCGGTCGGCGCGGTCCCCGCTGGCGCGGCCCGATGCGCCCCGACATCGTCGACCGGCTCGACCGCGAGGGCCTGCTGCCGGCGATCCTGTTCATCTTCAGCCGCGCCGGCTGCGCCGCCGCCGTGCAGCAGTGCCTCGCCGCCGGCCTGCGGCTGACCTCCCCCGAGGAGCGGGCCGAGATCCGCCGCGTCGTCGAGTCGCGGGTCACCGCCATCCCCGGCGAGGACCTGACCGTCCTCGGCTACTGGGAGTGGCTCGACGGCCTCGAACGCGGCCTGGCCGCCCACCACGCCGGCATGCTGCCGGTGTTCAAGGAGGTCGTCGAGGAGCTCTTCGTCCGCGGCCTGGTCAAGGCGGTCTTCGCCACCGAGACGCTCGCCCTGGGCATCAACATGCCGGCCCGCTGCGTCGTGCTGGAACGCCTCGTCAAGTACAACGGCGAGGCGCACGTCGACCTGACGCCGGGGGAATACACCCAGCTCACCGGCCGGGCCGGCCGACGCGGCATCGACGTCGAGGGGCACGCCGTCGTCGTCTGGTCCCCGGAGACCGACCCCCGGCACGTGGCCGGTCTCGCCTCCACCCGCACCTACCCGCTGCGCTCCAGCTTCCGGCCCTCCTACAACATGGCGGTCAACCTGGTCGGCACCGTCGGCGCCGAGCCGGCCCGCGCGCTGCTGGAGTCCTCGTTCGCCCAGTTCCAGGCGGACCGCTCGGTGGTCGGCCTGGCCCGCCAGGTGCAGCGCAACACCGAGACCATCGAGGCGTACGGCGCGGAGGCGGCCTGCCACCACGGCGACTTCGACGAGTATTTCGCGCTGCGGGTGGCGATCGCCGACCGGGAGCGCGCCATCGCCCGGCAGGGGCAGAGTCAGCGCAAGGCCGCCGCGGTGGCCTCCCTGGAGCGGCTGCGGGTCGGCGACGTCATCCGGGTGCCGTCGGGCCGGCGGGCCGGCCTGGCCGTCGTGCTCGACCCCGCCACCGGCGGCTTCGGCGAGCCCCGGCCGCTGGTGCTCACCCAGGACCGCTGGGCGGGCCGGGTCAGCCCCGGCGACTTCACCACCCCGGCGGAGGTGCTGGCGCGCATCCGGGTGCCGAAGCACTTCAACCACCGGTCGCCGGCGGCCCGGCGCGACCTGGCGGCCGAGGTCAGCGGCACGGGGCTGGACCGGCACGGCGGCCGTCGTGGGGGCCGCTCCCGGCAGGCGGCCGGCGACGACCACCGGCTCAGCCAGCTCCGTACGGAGCTGCGCCGGCACCCCTGCCACGCCTGCCCTGACCGCGAGGAGCACGCCCGCTGGGCGGAGCGGCGCCGCCGCCTGGAGAAGGACACCGAGGAACTGCGGCAGCGGGTGGCGGGCCGGACCGGCTCGTTGGCCCGTACGTTCGACCGGATCGTGGCGCTGCTCACGGCCCGGGGCTACCTGGCGTCCGACGGCGCGGTGACCGACGCCGGCCGGATGCTGGGGCGGATCTGGACCGAAGCGGACCTGCTGGTCGCCGAGTGCCTGCGCCGCGGCGTGTGGGACGGGCTCTCGCCGGCCGAACTGGCGGCGGCGGTCTCCGTGGTGGTCTTCGAGGCCCGCCGCGACGTCGACGAGCGGGCGTCGCTGCCGCGCGGTCCCGTGGCCGACGCGGTCGACGAGACGCTCAAGCTGTGGAGCGAGATCGAGGCCGACGAGGCGGCCCGCGGCCTCACCGTCACCCGCGAGCCCGACCTCGGGTTCGCCTGGCCGGTCTACCGCTGGGCGCGGGGCGAGGCGCTGGCGAAGGTGTTGGCGAGCGGCCACGAGATCGACGGCGAGATGCCGGCCGGCGACTTCGTCCGGTGGGCGCGGCAGGTGGTCGACCTGCTCGGTCAGCTGGCCGACTCGGGCGGGGCCTCGGCGGAACTCCGGTCCACCGCCCGGCAGGCGATCGGCGCCGTGAACCGGGGCGTGCTGGCCTACCACACCCCGGCCTGATCGTCACTGTTGGTGACTGGGCGTCGGAAACCGACGCATCGCACCGTCGCGACAACAGCACCCCCTGAATTGTTCCGGGGGTGCTGTTGTGCCTGCTCGTGGCATCCCTGATCATTGCTGCGGCGCGCTGCTACGCGCCAGTAATCGATCTTGGGAAAGGCCCGCCATGGCGGAAATCAATCACTTTGAGTACGGGTGGATCACCCCCGCGCTGAGCTACGCGCTGTCGGTGCTGGGCTCCGCCCTGGGCCTCATCTGTGCGAGCCGGATCCGCACCGCCGGCAGCGCGGGCCAGCGCGCCTGGTGGGGAACGCTGGCCGCCTGGGCCATCGGCGGCACCGCCATCTGGACCATGCACTTCATGGCGATGCTCGGCTTCGCCGTCCAGGGCACCCGAATCCGGTACGACGTGCCGATCACCGTAACCAGCGCGCTGATCGCGGTGCTCGCGGTCGGGATCGGCCTGGCAATCGTCGGCACCGGACGGTTCTCCGCCGTACGGCTGCTCACCGGGGGCCTGTTCACCGGCGCGGGGGTCGCCGCGATGCACTACACCGGCATGGCGGCCATGCGGCTCAACGGCCGGATCGACTACGACACCACCCGGGTCGTGCTGTCGGTCGTGATCGCGGTGGTCGCGGCCACCGTGGCGCTCTGGCTGGCCATGACCGTCCGCCGTGGGTTGGCGGTCGCCGGCTCGGCGCTGCTGATGGGCATCGCGGTCAACGGCATGCACTTCACCGGGATGAGCGCCATGTCGGTGCACCCGCACGCCCGGCAGGGCGAGGTTTCCGGCGCCGGCGTCAGCACCCTGCTCGTGCCGATCATCCTCGCGGTGGTGTTCGGCGTGGTCGGACTGGTCTACGCGCTGCTCGCCGCACCCACCGCCGAGGACCGGGCCGCCGCCGAGTACGTCGGCACGCTGCGCGACCGGGAGCCCGTCGAGGCGCCGCTGGCGGCGGCGCCGGACCCGGTGGGACTGCGGGCCCGCTCCACCCTCGGCCGGCCGGGCACCCCGTTTCCGACCCGCCGGGACAACCACGGGCCTCGGTAGCATGCGCCGAAGAATCCACAGCTGCGGTAACGGCCCACCGCACCCGCTCCGCCCGCGGCCGCCTGTGACCGCGGGCCCGGAGCCGTGGTAGGCGGCCGGGCCGCAAGCCTCGGTCCGGCGTCGGGCCGGTCCGGCCGTCGGGCCGGTCCGGGGGCCGGCGGCTTCGGCCCGGCGGCCGGTCGCGGGTCGGTCAGGCCCGCTCGGCGAGGGCGTCGACCAGGCGGCGCGTCGAGCCGGCCAGGTTCCACTCGCCGGCCAGCTCCAGCAGCCGCTCGGGGTCGACCGGGGCGGCCGGCAGCGCGGTGGGCAGCTCGGGCAGCGGCACGTCGAGGGCGACCCGGACCACCTTCGGCGCGACGGCCAGATAATCACGCGCGGCGGTGAGCTTCGTGCGCAGCCCCGGGGCGAAGCCGGAACCCGGCTCGTCCAGGGCGGCCAGGATGCCCGCGATGTCGCCGTAGCGCTCGATCAGCCGGGCGGCCGTCTTCTCGCCTACGCCCGCGACTCCGGGCAGTCCGTCGCTGGGGTCGCCCCGCAACGCGGCGAACTCGGCGTACCGGTCCGCCGGCACCCCGTAGCGGGTGCGCACCGCCGCGTCGTCGCAGTCGTCGAGCTTGGCCACGCCACGCCCGACGTAGAGCAGCCGCACGGGACGCGTGTCGTCGACGAGTTGGAACAGGTCCCGGTCGCCGGAGACCACCTCGACCGGCGCCGGCTGGGTCACCGAGAGAGTGCCGAGCACGTCGTCGGCCTCGTAGCCGGCCGCGCCGACGTGGGTGATCCCGACGGCGTCGAGCACCTCCAGGATCAGCGGGACCTGCGGGCTGAGCGTGTCGGGCACCACCTCGCCGCCCTCGGGGGCCACCCGGTGCGCCTTGTACGAGGGCAGCAGCGCCACCCGCCAGTCGGGCCGCCAGTCGTGGTCCATCGCGCAGACCATCCGGTCGGGCCGGCGGGTGCGGATCAGGCTCGCCAGTATGTCGAGGAAGCCGCGCACGGCGTTGACGGGGCTGCCGTCGGCGGCCCGGGCCGCCGACTCGGGAATGCCGAAGTAGGCCCGGAAGTAGAGACTGGGCGCGTCGATGAGCAGGATCGGGGGTCGCTGTGCCACGCCCGACAGCCTGGCACATCCCACCGACATCAGGGGGGTACGGCGCGGCCCGTCAGCGACGTTCGTCGTCGCGGTACAGCGTCTCCCGGCGGGCCACGTACTGCAGGCCGTAGCTGGTGAGCAGCAGCGCGATGGCGACCGCGACCTCGAGCCAGGCCGCCGTACCGTCGGCGATGGTCAGGCCGACGACCAGCAGCACCAGGCCGGCCACCGCGGCGACGCCCGACCAGAGCAGCCTGCGGCGTCGGGTCGCGGCACGCTCCCGGTCCGTCGCTGCCACGGCGGTCGCTCCTCTCCGTCGGCGACCTGTCCGCGCCCAGCCTATCGACGGGTACGGCCGCCGGCGGCGGAAACCGGGCTGCGAGGCCGCCGCCCGCGGGCGAGACTTGCCGGTGTGACGTTCGTTGCCGGCCTGACGCTGGGCCGCCGGTTCCACGACGAGGTGCTGGCTCCGATCCTGCGCCGCCGTCTGCCCGGGCTGCGCTACGCGGCCGGCCTGCTCGACGGCGGCTCGGAACTGCTCGGCCTGGACACCCCACGCTCCACCGACCACGACTGGGGGCCGCGCGGGCAGCTCTTCGTCGCCGCGTCAGACGCGGCCCTGATCCCGCGGCTGCGCGCGACGCTGGACGCCGACCTGCCCGCGGAGTTCCTCGGCTGGCCGACCCGGTTCACCGGGCACGGCAGGCTTGGGGTCGCCGACCGGGCGGGCAGCCGACACGGCGTCACGATCCACGAGCTGGGCGGCTGGTGGCACGATCGGCTGGGCTTCGACCCCGCCGCCGGCGTCAGCGCGGCCGACTGGCTGGCCACACCGACGCAGCGGCTGGCCGAGGTGACCGGCGGCGCGGTCTTCCACGACGGCCTCGACGGCGCGCTGCGCGGGGCCAGGGCGGCGCTGGCGTGGTATCCGGACGACGTGTGGCGGCACGTGCTCGCCGCCGCGTGGACCCGGGTCGCCCAGGCCGAGCACCTTCCGGGGCGCTGCGCCGAGGCCGGCGACGACCTCGGCAGCCGGATGGTAACCGCCGGGCTGGCCCGGGACCTGATGCGCCTCGGCCTGCTCCTGCACCGCCGCTGGCCCCCGTACGACAAGTGGCTGGGCACGGTGTTCGCCCGGCTGCCCGACGCGGCGCCCGTGGTCGCGGCCCTGACCGGGGCGGTGGGCCCGGGGGACTGGGCGAGCCGGGAGGCCGGGCTGGTCCGGGCGCTGGAGACGGTCGCCGCCTGGACCGACGGCACCGGCCTGGCGGACCCCGTACGCGCCCGGCCCAGGCCCTTCCACGCGCGGCCGTTCCTGGTCCTGGACGCCGGTCGCCTCGCCGCCGCGCTGCGCGCCGCCATCACCGACCCGGTGCTGCGCGGGCGCCCGCCGCTCGGCGCGGTCGACCAGTACGTCGACAACGTCGACGTACTGACCCACGCCCGCCGGGTCCGCCGGCTCGCCGCCGCGCTGGACACGCCGGACTGAGGTGGCTCCGCGCGTGGGCCGGGGCTCGCCGGTGCCGGTGTGCCGGGCCGGTTGGCCGGGCCACGTCGCAGGTCGATGAAACAAGTAGCCGCGACGATGGCATCCTGCGTGCGGCAGGTCGACCCGGAGCAGCGGGGCTTCGGAGGCCGGCTCACGTCACGACGCGGACACCGGGCCAGCGTTCGGCGGGGCGGTGGCGGGCGAGTCGCTGCCGGGAGATCTCCGGGCTGACCCTGGCCGGGTTGCGCCGCCACACGCCGTCGAGCAGGTCGTCGAGGCCGTGCGGTGCGCACACCGCCATCCGGTCGTACGCGTCGAGGCGTATGGCCACTGCGGTGGCGTACTCAGGCCAGGTGGCGACCGCGTCGGCGATGGTGCGCAGCGGGACCACCGGACCGCCGCCGAACTTGGTTGGGTACCAGGTGTGCACGGCGGCCTGGTTCTTCGCCTCCCACGGCAGATCTGGCCAGGCCGCCGCCAGCCGCCGGGTGGCCCGGTCGTCGTTGTCGCGGCTCAGGTCTGTCGGGTCGAGGAAGACGACATCGACGTCACGCACCGATGACGGGTCGAAGCCGTCGCCGTACCGTTGGGCCCATACGAGGTCGCGGATGGCGCCGGCGCCGATCCAGGCGTCCGGCAGGCCGGAGTCCCGGACGACTCCCAGCGCCCGACACAGCCACGGGCTGTGCTGGACGAGGCCCCGCAGTTCGTCTTCCCGCATTGGTTCCCCTGGTTGCCACTGTTGGATGCTGGTCAGTCGAACAACCGGCCTACGAGGGCGCCCTGGCCGGATTGCAGGACGTGCGCGGCCCGTAGCGGTGGGCTCACATCGCACCTGGCCGCATCCCGCCTGCCCGCGGCATCCGGCCACGAAGCCTGCCCACCGAAAACACGTTGGCGGACCATGGTGGCCCGCTGCTAGTTTTTCCCGAGCCGTGCGAGAGACCGAGGAGGTGGTACCCGTGAACGTTTCGACATGGGTGCTCCCCTCTGGGGTCACGGTCGGGCGATAGGTCGTCCGGGAGCGCCGTCCACGAGCACTCCCGAAAGGCACGACCATGCGATTCACTACTGAGCAGCGCCTCGATGACGACGTCCTCGAACGCGAATTCACCCTCGGTGAGATCCCCGGCATCCTGTGGACGCCCGCATCCGCATCGGCGCCGGTCCCGCTGATCCTGCTCGGCCACCCCCCGCTCGGACTGCGCACGATGTACCCCCGCCTGGTGGCGCGGGCCCGGCGCGTTGCGGCGGAGGGCTTCGCCGCGGCCACCATCGAACTGCCCGGCAGCGGTGACCGGCCCCGCTGGGCCGCCGCCGAGGCGGCCCGCGCCGACCTGCGCCGGGCCATGGAGGCCGGCGAGCCGGTCAGCGACGAGATCATCGACGCCCTCGTCCTCCCGCTCGTCGACAAAGCGGTCCCGGAATTGCAGGCCACCCTGGATGCCCTCCTGTCGCTGCCCGAGATCGGCGGTCCGGTCGGGTACTCGGGGGGAGTGATCTCTGTCGGCATCCGGCTCGCGGTGGTCGAGCCGCGCATCGTGGCCGCCGGGTTCTTCGCCGGAAGTTTCGTGCCTCGTGTCATGTTCGAGGAGGCCCGACAGGTCACCATTCCGCTGCATGTCCTGCTGCAGTGGGATGACGAAGGCAACGACCGGCAGGCGGCCCTGGACCTGTTCGACGCCTTCGGTTCCACGGAGAAGACGCTGCACGCCAACATGGGCGGACACACCGGTGTCCCGCAGTTCGCAGGGGAGGACGCGGCCCGGTTCTTCGCTCGGCATCTGCGCTAGCCGCAGGCCAGGGGCCCCGCCGCCAGGCCAGCCGCAGGCGATAGGCGGCGTCGGCCGGCACACCGCCATCGAGGACACGCCCCAGCTCTCCTCGATGGCGGTGGCCAGCAGATGCATCACCGCCCCGATCGCGGCGGTGCCGGGCCACCGGCCGGTATCTCCGCCAGGCCAGGCACCCGCTCGTAGCCGACGAGGATGGGTAGTCGCGGATACTGGCACGGTGATCACCCTGCCCCACGGCCCGTCAGGATTGTCGAAGGCGACCTGGACGGATGCCGACTTCCCTAGCATGGGCTGGCATGATTGCCGGGTCCATGCCGTGAGCATCGGCGAGTACGAGGATGACACTCTTCCGCCTGCCAGGATGCTGCTGGACCTCGACTACATCGTGCGGTGGGTGCAACCCACGGGGCAAGACGGCCGTTTCACCTTCTGGGTCGCCCCCGCGACGCTCGTGTTCGAACGAGCTTGGAACATCGAGGGCACCCTCGGCCCGCTCCACGAAGTCATGGAGATCGCCGACCTTCATCGACTTCCTTCCCCAGACAGCAGTTCGGAACCGTTGTGGCACATCGAGGGTCAGAACTTCGATCTCCGTCTCCGAGCGGCTGCTTACACCCAGCACATCCGGCTACCGCCGCAGCATGTCCACCGGCAGGTCCTCACCTCCACCGAGCGTGCCGGGATCAGCTTCGCCGAGCGGTCCTTCTCGGAATAGCGGTGTACGGATCTGCCGCCGATCGCGCGCGTGTGGCGCCGTCCGGTCGTGCTGATGGATGCCTAGCTAGGCGTTTCGTGGTCTCACCAGCCAGCGATGCCTGACCCGCACCATCACGCCGCTATATCGACGCCAAGCTATCGTGGTCTGACCCCTGCAGCGACAGCGCGAAGGTGAGTCATGGACGTAGTCAGCACCACCGAGGTCCCGGTTGAAGAGGGGTTCGCCTTCTGGCGCGAAGTAAACTCGAAGCTCTGGGTGCCCTACGACTTACGCTGTGAACCGCAGTGGGAGCCCGGATTCCGGGCTCAGGTCGGAATCAGCGAGTTCGGTCCCGTGCAGGCGACATTCATGACCACGATGCCGCACGCGGTTCACCGCACTCCCAAGCTCATTCGGCAGGCCGATCCCGAGGTGTTCAAGCTGGGTTGCCTCGTGCGCGGTGGCGGTATGATCACGCAAGACGGCCAGCGCACAGATTTCGGCGTGGGGGACCTGATACTGTATGACACCTCCCGGCCCTACCTGGCCGAATTCACACCGGATGTGCCAGTGAGTCAGCTGCTGCTCCTGCGCTTCCCGCGCTCGTTGCTGCCGTTTCCTCCTCGGGAGTTGCGGCGCCTGAGCGCAGTTCGCATCCCTGGCGTCCAAGGCATCGGCGCGTTAACTTCACAATTCATGCAGCAGCTTGCCCGACACATGGACGAACTCAGTCCATTCGACGCCGCCCGGCTGTCCACCCTCACCATTGACGTGTTGACCGCGGCACTGGCCAACGCGCTGGACGTCCAGAGCGCGGTGCCCCCCCACACCCGACGGCGAGCGTTGATGGCTCAGATCCACGCCTTCGTCCGAGAAAATCTGGGCGATCCGCACCTGACACCGGACGCGATCGCCGCAGCGCATCACATCTCGCTGCGATACCTGCACAAGCTGTTCCACGAGGAAGGGCACACGGTCGCCGGCTGGGTCCGCGAGCGTCGCCTGGAGCAGTGTCGACGCGACCTCGCCAACCCCCAACTAGGAGCGCGCCCGATCCGCGCGATCGCCGCCCAGTGGGGGTTCGCCAGCCCGGCGCACTTCAGCCAGGCGTTCCGCAACGCCTACGGCCTTTCGCCACGCCAGTTCCGCGAGCAGTGCGCGAGAGTACGCGCAGACTAAACACTTGTGCGCTTACCAGTAACGACAGGCCCGGCTGCGGCCTGCATCCTTATCTCAGGAAATCCGCTCAGCCAGGATGGAATCTGATTCCGGCCTACGGAACAAGGTTCACTTGAGCGTGCCACATCGATCCGTGTCTTCGCGACGGAAGGAGCGCGAGGAATTACATCGTCGATCATTCTATGCAGCCAGCAGCATCATCTAGGCCGCAGCGGCGGCTGACAGGAGAGCATTGTGAAAATGTGGTACAGAACGGCGTTCCGGATCTCGGCAGTGACCGCGATCCTCGGCGCACTCACCCTGTCCGGGACCGTGGCACAGGCAAGTCCGGGCGCCGGCTCCCGCCTGACCCAACACGAAACCACCGCGGTTCCGGAGCAGGCCAAGCCCGGCAGCGACGACGTCGCCGCGCAGGTTTGCGGTTACTACGAGGACGCGGTGACGGCCTGGTACAACCACTGCGGAAGCACCCACGTGATCATCTACGTCGACGCGACGTGGCCCCGCGACGACTGGACCTGGTGCATCGGCCCGGGAACGTGGGACATCGGCGGCGCCAACGCCGTATCCAACGCCTGGTACGCGGGTCAAACCTGTTGAACCGTCAGCCAATCGCTGCGCGATCCTCCACCTAAACCGCAAGGCGCTTGCGCCGCCACCGACTGCCGGCGGTCGCGATGGGCCGCACGGGGAGGCTGAAGGGGAATCATTGTTCGTGGCTCAGTCTCCGGACGGATCTGGAGACTGAGCCACTTGCTCGTTGGCATGGCGGGCGCGATGCTCACGGTCGGGATCGTGGTGGATCGGGGCCTGGAGTGATCGATCTGGCGTCCGTGGGCTGGGCGGCGGCGGCCGTCTTCGCCGCGGACGCGGTGCGTGCTGCGCGGGAGCGGCGGGCTGCCCGAGGGGTGCAGGCGTTGCTGCGGGCCGAGGCACGCCAGCGGGAAGAACGCCGTCGGTTGACCGAGGAGTGGCTGCGGATCGCCTGGGACCTGCACGACAGCGTCGCGCACGCGAATGACCACCATCAACGTCAGGCCGCGATGGCCACCGGCAGGGCAACCCGCCGACGAGCAATGCTCAAGACCTGTGGATCGGCCGGGAAGGGGCGTACCTTCCCGGTGATCGATTCGTGTAGGTCTCTAGCAGGGCCGACGTTGGCGCGTCGGTCGGGAAGGCACGCCGGTGCTGACTGTAGTCGCCGAGGACGGACAGCGACGCGATGGCGTTTCGCCGTTGGACGAGGCCGTCCGTGAGGGGACGCGACGGACGGTGGCCGCCTGCGCTGGAGGCCGAGGTCGACGCCTATCTGGGGAGCTGGCACATGAACGTGACGCGCGGGGCCGGCGCCTGGTGGTGCGTAACGGCCACGCCCAGCTGCGGCAGGGGATCACGTGGGCGGGGGCGGTCGAGGTGGTCGCGCCGCGGGTCAATGACAAGCGCGTCGACCCGGCTACCGGGCAGCGTCGGCGGTTCCGGTCGGCGATCCTGCCGCCGTGGTGCCGCAAGAGCCCGAAGGTAGCCGAGGTACTACCTCTGCTCTGTCTGCATGGTTTGTCGACCGGTGATTTCGTCCCGGCCCTGGAGTCGTTCCTCGGCTCGGCCGCCGGCCTGTCCTCGGCCACGATCACACGGCTGAGCAAGCAGTGGACCGACGACTACCACGCCTTCTGCAAGCGGGACTTGTCCAGCGTCGATTACGTGTACGTGTGGGCCGACGGTATTCACGTCAATGTGCGCCTGCAGGAGGACAAGCTGTGCCTGCTGGTGGTCGTCGGGGTCCGCGCCGACGGGGTCGAAGGAGCTGGTCGCCCTGGCTGACGGCTACCGGGAGTCGACCGGTTCGTGGGCTGACCTGCTGCGTGACTGCGCTCGTCGGGGTATGCGGGCCCCGGTCCTCGCGGTCGGTGACGGCGCGCTCGGGTTCTGGGCTGCGCTGCGGGAGGTCTTCCCCGATACCCGGGAGCAGCGCGACTGGGTGCACAAGACGGCGAACGTTCTGGCCGCGTTGCCCAAGTCCGCCCATCCGGGCGCGAAGGCCGCCCTGGCTGAGGTCTACAACGCCGAGGACAAGCGACACGCCCACGCCGCGGCGAAGCGGTTCGCTGGCACCTACGGGGTCAAGTTCCCCAAGGCCGTCGCCAAGGTCATCGACGACCTCGACGAGTTGCTGACGTTATACGACTTCCCCGCCGAGCACTGGATCCACCTACGTACCTCGAACCCGATCGAGTCGACCTTCGCGACGGTGCGCCACCGCACCCGCGTCACCAAGGGCCCCGGCAGCCGAGCCGCCGGCCTGGCCATGGCGTTCAAGCTGATCGAGTCCGCGCAGGACCGGTGGCGAGCGGTGAACGCACCACACCTGGTCGCCCTCGTCCGCGCCGGCGCTACCTTCATCGACGGCCAACTGGTCGAGCGCCCGACCGGCCTGGCCGCATAGCTCACCACTGACAAACCCCAGGGAGCGCCAAGCATGACCATCATCGACAAGATCGCCTGGATCCACCTTGAGAACGGCGCGATCCTCAGCTCCCGATCACGCGGCAAGGACGTCTATTACATCCCCGGCGGCAAGCGAGAACCAGGCGAAGGCGACATCGACACCCTCGTCCGCGAGATCCAGGAAGAACTCAGCGTGACCATCGCCCCCGACACCGCCGACCACGTCGGAACCTTCCACGCCCAAGCCCATGGCCACCCCGACGGGACGATGGTCCGCATGACCTGCTATACCGCCGACTACCAAGGCGTCCTGCAGCCCAACAGCGAGATCGAGGAGATCGTCTGGCTCACCCACGCCGACCGCCACCGGGTCTCCCCAGTCGACCAGATCATCTTCGATCACCTACACGAGACCGCACGCATGCGCTGAGACAACGTCAACGCCCGTCCACAGGTATTGACAATTTCTCCCGAACGGATCTTCTGCTGGAGTGCTAGCCACTACAGAAACACCGGGTGCCTGGAACCCTGCCCGGACTACCCTCATGGCGTGCGCCCCGATGATCTTCCGTTGCCTCCCGCGTTCGAAGCGGTTACGGCCTGGGCTGGTACTGGGCGGGTGGTGCGTGCCACCGAGCTGGACGTGGCGACGTGGCGGCTTCCCGAGCCGCAGAAGACCGCGCTGGTCCGCTGTGGCGTGCCGCTGATCGATGACCTCGTGAGTGTGGTGTCGTTCCACGCAGAAGCGACGACGTACCGGTTGGCGAACTCCGACGACCTGGGCTGGGTGTACGGTGCCGCGCCGGGGACCGGGGAGGTGCAGGCATGCTCGTCGGACGGTGACACCTGGTTCGTCAACTCGACCGTTAACCACTGGCTGTGTTCACTGCACATGGTCGGGATCTGGCTGACCAGCTCGACCGCCATCGGCCGCTGGGACGAGGACGGACAGGCCGAAGAGGAAGCGCTCGCGGAGCTCGCCGAGCTGTTGGAGCGGATCCGGGCCTATGACCCGCCCGCGTTCGGGGACGGTGACCATGGAACCCACTTCTGGCCCGCAGTGCTCGACCGGTGGCTTTACTGATCGACGTAGCCGTCCTCTTCTGCCGCCGATCGGAGGCGGGGTTCTCTCACCGTTTGCTCGACGGGCTGCGCATCCCCCTCGTGCCGAGGGGCGCGTGCCTCGCCGGGATAGCGTTGGTGACGTGACGGAGCCCGACTACAGCCGCGCGAAGATCACGGTCCTGGAGTTCGACGACTCTGTACGCAAGCGACCCGGCATGTATTTCGGGGTAGGCAGGGATGACCCTCGTCTGGCGACTCGGGTGCTGTGCGCGGTCGTGGGGCACGCGTTTCATCCGGCAACCAGGGTCGCCGCGAGTCACACGCCTGACGTCGTGGCGGAGGTCATTGCTGATCTCGTCTTCTCGGTGACCGACGACCAGGCGGACATCCTGACCGGGCGGGGCATGCCGAAGCTCGGCTACAACGACTCGCTGCTCACCAGCGATCGGTGGTTGAGCGCTGCGGCGGCGGCTGTGAGTTCGCAGACGACCGTCGAAGTCTGGCGACACGGCCACGGCTTTCGGCAGAGCCTCATCGGCTTACGGCCGGTCGAGCCACCTGCGGAGTTCTCCGCTCCCGCCGGAGCCGGCACCCGTGTGGCCTTCGTCCTCGATCCCACCTACGTCGGTTCATCCGCGATCACCACCGATCTCGCCAGCCTCGACCTGCACGGTCCGCACTGCACCGACACCACCGGGCCCGGCAAGGTCGTCATCCGGGACCTCAGGGAGCCAAGCCGCCCACACGAATACCGGTGTGCCTGACCCGGGCATCCGGCCGGCGGATGGACCGGCAGGCCGCCACCCGCCGGACCGAGAACCACCATGCGTTACGACAGAGCCCGCAAGAACCTCGACCGGCACCCGAACTACCTCCTCGCCGCGTACACGGCCTCCGGAACATAGCCAGCGCTCACGGCCCTACCGATGAGCGTTCGTCACGACAGGACCATCCGACGCCTCTCGGTCAGGCGCGGTGCTGTGCGAGGTGGGGCCTGATGCGCCATGTGCCGCAGCCGTCTCACGGACGTCCGGAGGCGGACGTCGGCCTACGATGTGTCCCGGCTCGGCCCGCCTGACCATCGAGCGCGTTCAACTCCACTCACGATCTTGGAGGTGCCTTGAAGCTCTTGCTTACGTCCGGAGGGGTAACGAACCCAAGCATCCACTCGGCGCTCGTGCAGCTTCTCGGTAAGCCGGTCTCCGAGTGCCGTGCCCTGTGCGTCCCGACAGCGCAGTGGGGTCACCCGATGTGCGGACCGGCATCGGTGCGGGGCTTCGTGGCCGCCGACCCTGCTTCCGGTTGGCGGCACCTGTCCGGCCTGGGCTGGGCTTCGCTCGGTGTCCTCGAGCTCACGGCGCTGCCCAGCATCGGGGCAGAGCGATGGATTCCCTGGGTCCGGGAGACCGATGTGCTGCTGGTCGACGGTGGCGACGCGACGTACCTGTGTCACTGGATGCGAGAGTCCGGGCTGGCCGATCTGCTGCCCTCGCTGCCCGACACCGTCTGGGTGGGGGTGAGCGCGGGAAGCATGGTGATGACGCCCCGGATCGGGTCGTACTTCGTCGAATGGTCGTCGGCGCTGGACGACCGAGCTTTGGGAGTCGTCGACTTCTCGATCTTTCCGCACCTGAACCTCTTCCCCACGAACACCCTGGCCGACGCCGAGCGGTGGGCGGCCGACATCGGCGTGCCGGCCTACGCCATCGACGAACAGACGGCCATCAAGGTCGTCGACGGCTCCGTCGAAGTGATTTCTGAAGGGCAGTGGGTGAAACTCGGGAAATTGTCAACTCGGCGGCCATCCGGATCTGCCGCTGATCGCGCGGTCACGCCGAGTCGAGTACGTCGTGTTCGGCGCAAATTTGGTAGCGGTCCCCTGCGTCGATCGCAATGATGCCGGCGTGGATCAGCATTCGGTCGACATCGTCGAGTACTACACCTTCCGGTACAGCGAAGACGCTCGACTGGACGCCCGACCTCAGGCGCGGCTGGAGCGTACGCGGACGATGGAGCTCCTGCGGGACCTGTTACCACCTCCGCCGGCCCGGCTGTTGGATGTCGGCGGCGGGACCGGCCATTACGCGCGGGCCCTTGTCGCCGCCGGGCATCAGGTCCGTCTCGTGGATCTGGTGCCGAGCCATGTGGCGCAGGCCGCCGGCGGGCAGCCCGCGCTCGACGCGGTGGTGGCTGATGCTCGCGAGTTGCCCGAGGACGACGATCTCTACGACGCCACGTTGCTTCTGGGGCCCCTCTACCACCTGGTGCGCGTCGAGGACCGGTTGAAGGCTCTGCGCGAGGCTGCCCGGGTCACGCGCCCGGGAGGCCGTGTCGTCGCCGCGGCGATCTCGCGTTTCGCTGGACCGATCGACTTCGCGGCTACGGGGCGTCTGACCGAGACGGCGGTCCAGGAAGCCCGGGCGTTGCTCACTGACGGGGTGAACGATCCGCGTAGCAGCTTCACCCCGGCCTACTTCCACCGGGTTGAGGAACTCGTCGACGAATGCCGGACCGTCGGCCTGACCGACGTCGTGGTGCACGGACTCGAAGGGCCGGCCTGGGCGGCAGCCGAGGCCGCGGCGAACGGGCCGTTGTCCGATGTGGTCTTCGTCGGCGCACTGAATCTCGCCCGGGTCTACACCAGCGAGCCTTCGCTGATAGCCGCGAGCGCGCATCTACTTGCCACCGGGCTGATCCCGGAGAGGCGTACGGCACCATGAACAATGCGCTCGAATCGGGCGGAACTCAGACGGCGTGCCCGCCCGCTTGACGGAGAGTGTCGGACACCGCCAGTAATGTGAGGGCCGATCGCCGAACAGGCCGCGGACGTCGGCGGGGTGCAGGAACAATCAACGGTCCGGTGATTGCGCGGCGCGCCTCAGGGAGAGCAACGAGATGAGACCACTTCGCTACTCGATCAACGTCACGCTCGACGGCTGCTGCCATCACGAGGCAGGGCTCCCCCCGGACGAGGAGTCGATGCGCCACTGGACCGCTGAGATGGAACGGGCCGATGCCCTGCTATTCGGCCGGGTGACCTACGAGATGATGGAATCGGCGTGGCGGCGGCCGGCCACGGGCAGGTGGCCTGACTGGATGGGCGAGTGGGAGATCCCGTTCGCCGAGACCATCGACCGGGCGAAGAAGTACGTCGTGTCGAGCATGCTGAGCGGGGTCGACTGGAATGCCGAGCTGCTGCGAGGCGATTTGAAGCAAGCGGTTCAGCAGCTCAAGCAGAAGCCAGGCGAAGGCCTGTTCGTGGGTGGCGTGACGCTCCCTCTGGCGTTGGCAGATCTGGGGCTGATCGACGAGTACGCGTTCCTTGTGCAGCCGGTCCTTGCCGGACACGGGCCGACGTTGCTCGCCGGTCTGCGCGAGCGCATCCAACTCGAGCTGGTGGATCGCCATGAGTTCCGGTCGGGAGCGTCCGCCGTGCGATACCGGCCCATACGAGTCACGGCTTGACGTGATGTGTCCTGCCACCGTGGCCGGCCGGGTTGCTGTCGAGGCTCTCTAACAGCCTGCGGACGCGACCGGCGGCGCGGTGAGGGGTGTTCTGAACACGGCGGTGGGCCAGGACGAAGATGCGGTGCACCCCCACGCAGTCATCACGAACTCAGCCCGCGACCGAGGCGACTGCCTTCGCCGCCCGCCGAGAAACCCGTTGCGAGTGGCCGGCATCGGGTGTCTGGTTGATCGGCCACGAATCACGGGGAGAGAACATGACGCGTGTGACGCTGCCCGCCCCCACGCTGCACACCGCTCGCCTGCGACTGCGTCCCTTCGACGACGCGGATGCGAACGATCTCTTCGCGTTGCACAGCAGCGCCTACGTGCTGCGCTACTGGGATTCGCCGCCGTGGAGCGAACACGCCCGCGCCGAGCGGTTCATTACGGGTTGCCGGCAGATGGCAGAGGAGGGCACCGGGGCGCGGCTGGCCGTGGATCGTGTCTCAGACGGGGCGTTCATCGGCTGGTGCGGCCTGAACCAGTGGAACCCGGACTACCGCAGCGCGTCGCTGGGCTACTGCTTCCACGATGCAGCGTGGGGCCACGGCTACGCGACGGAGGCCGCACGCGCCTTGCTGCAGTGGGCATTCGACACGCTGGACCTGAATCGGGTCCAGGCCGAGGCCGATACACGCAACGTGGCGTCTGCCCGCGTGCTGGAGAAGCTCGGGTTCATGCGTGAAGGGACGCTGCGGGAAGACTGCGTCGTGAACGGCGAGGTATCCGACTCGTGGGTCTACGGGCTGATCAGGCGCGAGTGGCGGCCGTCGTCCGAGCTGACTGCCGCCTCCTGAGCCCCCGCGTCGCAGCCTGGGCGCGGTTGCGGACCGGCCAGCCGGTTGGCCGCGAACCCACCTCGCCAGCTCACGTTCCCTGGGTGCGACGCTCTGCGGTCAGCGTTCCTCGATCAGCGCCCTGAACGCGCCGGCGAACTGCGCGGGACGATCGACGGGCCCGAGATGGCCGCCGGGAAACTCGGTCAGGGGGAGTCCGAGCCGGGTGGCGAGGGCCGCGGCGGCCCGGTAGGGAAGCTGGCCCCGGGAGTCGATGCCGGCGATGGGGACCAGGCGCGAACTCACCGCGGCGAGCGCGGTCAGGTCGACCTCACCGGTGGCGAACGGGATCAGGATGTGCTCCAGGAACAGCGGTTGGAACTCGCCGAGCACAGTGAACAGCTCCAGCAGTTCCGGGGTGGGCGGTTCGGGGAGGGTCCCGGCGTAGCCGTCGAGCCAGTCGCCGACGTGGCGCAGGTCCGGGATGTCCGTGCCGGGCGCGGGAGCCGTCATGGTCTCGGTCATGAGCCGAGCCGCTTCGTCCATCCCGCCGGTGCGCGCGGCGGCGCGGACCGCTTCGAGCGCGGTGCGGTGGCGTCCGGCGTCCGGCAGCAGACCGAGCAGCGGGGGCTCGTGGACGACCGCGAGGCGCAGACAATCGGGGTGCCGGGTCAGCAGCTCAAGGGTGGTGATGGCGCTGGCGCTGAGGGCGAACACGGTCGGCGGCTCGTCGAAGAGCCTGTCGATCACGCCGAGGATGTCCTCGGCGTAGGCCTTCGGGTGCTGGTCGACGTGCACGGTGCCCGGCGGCGCCGAGACCAGGCGGCTGGACACGGCGACGACGCGGTAGTGGTCGGCCAGGTGCGCGGCGAGGCCGTCGAGGACGCCGGTGTGCCCGGCACCGCCGGGCAGGAGCAGCAGCGGAGGACCGTCACCGCGGTAGCGGTAGTCGATGGGAGTGCCGTCGAGGGTGAGCGTTCCGGTGTGGATGGCGTTCTCCTGTCGGGTTGCTAGATCTTCGACCAGTTGGCCAGGGTGTGGTGGAGCGTGTCGACCGCCCGCCGCCATGAGGCCTCGACGCTGTGGTCGGCGGTGAAGCCGCCGGTGGCCTCCAGGTCGCTGAAGCCGTGCAGGGTGCTGCGTAGCAGCCGGACCGCGTCAGTGGCGTCGGGTTCGGAGAGGTCGTAGCCGCGCAGCAGCGCGTAGCAGACCTCGACGATGCGAGCCACACCCGCCGACGCGGCGGGCTCCTCTGACGACACCGGATGTCGGGTGGCCGCGTAGCGACCCGGATGCCCGGTCGCCAGCGCGCGGTAGGTGTCGGCGAAGGCGATCAGGGCGTCGTGGCGGGACCGTCCCGCCACGGCCGAGCCCAGCGCGTCGGCCCATTCGTTGAGCGCGAGCAGCGCCACCCGCTCCCGCAGGTGGGCGAGGCCCCGGATGTGGGTGTAGAGGCTGGCGTCGCGGACGCCGAAGCGCTTCGCGAGCGCGGCCAGCGTCAGATTCTCGAAGCCGATCTCGTCGGCGAGGTCGGCGGCGGCGGACACCAGGGCGTCCGGAGTGATCCCCGCGCGCGGCATAAGGCTTCCTAACCTCCCTAGGATTAGCCCTAATGTACACAGGCGAGGAGCGGGCGCAACGCCGCCGGCGGCCGGACGGAGGGGCGGGCGCGGCGGCGCCCGCAGTGCCGCAGACGTGGGGCGCGGAGATCCTCGATGCGGGCCGGCCCCGGGGAGAGCCAGCCATGCCGTGGATCGTGGCGTTCGATGGACCGGAGATTGCCCCCCGGTGGCGGGTGGGGCTCCGTCCGTTCCCGAACGACCGTTAAGCTGGGCGGGTGGGATCCGACGAGTTGTATCCGCCCCGACGGCTGGCCGACGCCCGGCACGCCACCGCCGCCGCCGGCCTGGACGCGCTGCTGATCACCCCCGGCTCCGACCTGCGCTACCTGACCGGCTACGACGCCCACGAGGGGGAGCGGCTCACCTGCCTCGTGCTGCCCGCGCAGGGCGAGCCGACCCTGATCGTGCCGACCCTGGAGCGTCCGGCCGCCGAGGCGTCCCCGGCGCCGGCCACCGGCGTACGCATCGTCGACCACGCCGACGGCAGCGACCCGTACCCGCTGCTCGTCGCCGCCCTCGGCGGACCGGTGGCGACGGTCGGGCTGGCCGACCGGATGTGGGCCGAGCAGGTCCTCGCCCTGCGCGCGGCGCTGCCCGGCACCGCCCAGCGGTTGGCCGGCGAGGTGCTGCGCGAGTTGCGCCTGCGTAAGTCCCCGGCCGAGGTCGCGGCGCTGGCCGAGGCGGGCGCGGCGATCGACGCCGTGCACGCGCGGATGGGGGAGTGGCTGCGGCCGGGACGCACCGAGGCGGAGGTGGGCGCGGACATCGCCGCGGCGATCCGGACCGCCGGCCACGTGAGCGTGGACTTCGTGATCGTCGCCGCCGGCCCGAACGCCGCCAGCCCGCACCACGGCACCTCCGACCGGCCGATCGGCGCCGGCGAGCCGGTCGTCGTGGACATCGGCGGAACGATGCCGTCGGGCTACCGCTCCGACTGCACCCGCACCTACGTCGCGGGTGCCCCGGCGCCGGCCGAGTTCGTCGACTACTACACGGTGCTGCACGCCGCCCAGCGGGCAGCGGTGGCCGCGGTCCGCCCCGGAGTCACCGCCGAGGAGGTCGACGCGGCGGCCCGCGAGCCGATCGCCGCGGCCGGCTTCGGCGCGGCGTTCCTGCACCGCACCGGCCACGGCATCGGCCTGGACGGTCACGAGGAGCCCTACGTGGTGGCCGGCAACGCCCGCCGGCTGGAGCCGGGGATGGCGTTCTCCGTCGAGCCGGGCATCTATCTGGCGGGCCGCCACGGCGCCCGTATCGAGGACATCGTCGTCTGCACCACGGACGGCGTGCAACGGCTCAACACCACCCCCACGGAGCTCATCGCGCTATGACTGTCGACCGGATCCTGCCCACCGACGAGGCCCACGACCTGCTCGACCTCGCCACCGAACTCGCCGACCGGGAGCTCGCGCCGAAGGCCGCCGGGTTCGAGGAGCGCGCGGAGTTCCCCCGGCAGGTGCTGCGCACCCTCGGGCGGGCCGGCCTGCTCGGCCTGCCGTACGCCGAGGAGCACGGCGGCGCGGCCCAGCCCTACGAGGTCTACCTGCAGGTGCTGGAGATCCTGGCCAGCCGGTGGCTCGCGGTCGCCGAGGCGGTCAGCGTGCACACCCTGTCCTGCTACCCCCTGGCCCAGTTCGGCACGGACGAACAGCGCAAGCTGCTGCCCGACATGATCGGCGGGGAGCTGCTCGGGGCATACTGCCTGTCGGAGCCGCAGGGCGGGTCGGACGCCGCCGCGCTGACCACGAGAGCCGTGCGCGACGGCGACGCCTACGTGGTCGACGGCACGAAGGCGTGGATCACCCACGCGCAGGTGGCGGACTTCTACAACATCTTCTGCCGCACCGGCGGGCCCGGCCCGAAGGGCATCTCCTGCCTGCTGGCCGACCGTGCCACGCCCGGCATCGAGCCGCAGGCGGCCGAGCGGACGATGGGGCTGCGCGCCTCCCCGGTGGCGCAGATCGCCTTCGACTCGGCCCGGGTGCCGGCCGAGCGGCTGATCGGCGGGGAGGGGGCGGGATTCACCATCGCGATGTCCGCGCTCGACTCGGGGCGCCTCGGCATCGCCGCCTGCGCCGTCGGGCTGGCCCAGGCGGCGCTGGACTACGCGGTCGGCTACGCCCGGGAGCGCCAGCAGTTCGGCAAGGCGATCATCGACTTCCAGGGGCTGGGGTTCACCCTCGCCGACCTGGCCACCCAGATCTCCGCGGCCCGGGCGTTGACGCTGTCCGCGGCCCGGCTGCGCGACGCCGGCCGCCCCTACTCGATCGAGGCGGCGAAGGCCAAGCTCTTCGCCACCGACGTGGCGATGCGGGTGACCACCGACGCGGTGCAGGTGCTCGGCGGGGCCGGCTACGTGGCCGACCACCCGGTGGAGCGCTACATGCGCGAGGCCAAGGTGCTCCAGATCGTCGAGGGCACCAACCAGATCCAGCGGCTGGTCATCTCCCGGGCGCTGGCGAAGGGCTGACGGGTGCCGTCGCGCCGGCGTGACGCCTACGACGTGTCGCGCCGACGCGACACGTCGTCGCCGTGGAGCGGTTTTCCCGGTAGGTTGCACGCCGTGGAGGAGATCGACCGCGCCATCATCGCCGCGCTGACCGCTGACGGTCGGCTGTCGTACACCGATCTGGCGGAGAAGGTGGGCCTTTCGGTCTCCGCCGTGCACCAGCGGGTGCGCCGCCTGGAGCAGCGCGGCGTGATCAAGGGGTACGCCGCCCGGGTCTCCTTCGAGGCCCTGGACCTGCCGCTGACCGCCTTCGTGGCGATCCGGCCGTTCGACCCGTCCCAGCCCGACGACGCCCCCGAACGGCTGGCGCACCTGCCCGAGATCGACTCGTGCTACTCGGTGGCGGGGGAGGACTTCTACCTCCTGCTGGTGCGGGTGGCCAGCCCGACCGACCTCGAGCGCGTGCTCCAGGAGATCCGTACGGCGGCGAACGTGACCACCCGCACGACCGTGGTGCTGTCGACGCCGTACGAGAACCGGCCGCCGAAGATCAGTGCCGAGCCCCTCGTTCGGGGGCGTTCCCGGCCCCCGGGGGAACCGGCTGGTTCCACCGCAGGATGACCCGTCGGCCGTGCTCGTGGCCGAGCACGCTGACGGTGGCGGTGTCCAGCCGCAGCAGCCCGCCGGCCGAGGGCGGCAGGCCGACCCAGCGGGCGCCGAGCACGCGCAGGCTGTGGGCGTGCCCGACGAGGGCGACGGTGCCCCGGTCGAGTAGCGGGTGCACCCGGGCGAGCACCCGGTCGAGGCGTTCGCCGACCTCGTTGGGGGACTCCCCGTCGGGGCAGCCGTCGGTCCAGATGGACCAGCTCGGGTGGTCGTCGCTGATGTCGGCGGTGGTGCGCCCCTCGTACGCGCCGTAGTTCCACTCGGCCAGGTCGTCGAGCGTGCCGGTGACGGTGAGGCCGGCGAGCCGCGCCGTGTGCAGCGCACGGGCGCGGGGGCTGGCGAGGACCGCGGCGAGTCGCCGGCCGGCGAGGAAGCGGCCGAGGGCGCGGGCCTGCCGCTCGCCGTCAGGGGTGAGCTGGAGGTCGGTGTACGAGGTGTGCCGGCGGCTGGCGCTCCAGGTGGTCTCGCCGTGCCGGATCAGCAGGAGCTCTCCCATCCACCCAGTCAACCAGACACCCGTCCCACCCCTTCACCTAGTGTCCTAGGATGCTCTAGCGGGTGTGCGATGCCGCACACCAACGCGACGAACCCTGGCGACAGGGACCCGGACCGCACGAGGCCAGGGGAGAGGACCGCGTCGGCAGCGAGCACGAATCTGGCCGCCCCTCGTCAGGTCGAGAGGGCGGCCAGGGGCTGCCTTTCCGGTACGGCAGTAGAAAGCACGTCACCCCCGAAGCCGGTGGTCGGCTCGGGGGTGACGGTGTCGCGGGTCGGTCAGTCGTTGCGGTGCGTGGTCCACCACTGCTGGCCGGTCTCGGGCAGCGTGTCGATCGGGTCGTAGTAGGCGTAGCGCTTGTTGAGCGCCTCGGCGTCGGCGGACTCGATGGAGGTGCGGTAGTTCTTCGTCCAGTACGAGATGCCGAGGTCGCGGTCGTACTCGGTGAGCATGTGCACCCAGCGCTTGCCGACGAACGGCACGTCGCAAACGATGCGCGGAGTGGCGTAGCCGGGCAGGTAGCCCATGATGTCGTGCTGGAGTTGCTGGGCGTGCCAGACCGGGACCCGCCAGTGCTCGGCGTTAGGGATCATGTCGCACATGTAGAAGTAGTACGGCAGGATGCCCGCCTCGCCCTGGAGGGCGAAGCAGAGGTCGAGCAGGTCGGGGGCGGTGGCGTTGACGCCGCGCATGAGCACGCCCTGGTTGCGGACGTCGCGTACGCCGACGTCGAGGGCGGTCTGGGCGGCCCTGGCGACCAGCGGGGTGAGCGACTGGGCGTGGTTGACGTGGGTGTGGATGGCGAGGTTGACGCCCCGGCGGGCGGCGGTGCGGGCGACCCGTTCGAGGCCCTCGACGACGTCGGGCTGCAGCCAGTGCTGGGGCAGCCCCATGAGGGCCTTGGTGGCGAGCCGGATGTCGCGGATGGTCTCGATCTCCAGCAGCCGCATCAGGTAGGACTCGAGGTTCTTCCACGGGACGTTGGCCACGTCACCGCCGGAGACGACGACGTCCCGGACGCCGGGGTGGGCCTTGAGGTAGCCGATGTGGGCGTCGTAGCGGTCGACGGGCTTGAGGGTGAGCTTGAGCTTGTCGACGGTGGGGGTGGAGTTGCCCACGAGGTCCATGCGGGTGCAGTGCCCGCAGTACTGCGGGCAGGTGGAGAGCAGCTCGGCGAGGACCTTGGTGGGGTAGCGGTGGGTGAGGCCCTCGGCGACCCACATGTCGTGTTCGTGCAGGGAGTCGCGGCTGGCGTACGGGTGGGAGGGCCAGTCGGTGCGCCGGTCGGAGGCGACGGGGATCATGTAGCGCCGGATGGGGTCGGCGAGGAACGCCTCGGTGGTCATCGGCGCGAACGGCACCATCGTGTTGATCATCTGTGGCGGCACCAGCATGGACATGGTGGCCAGGGCCTTCTGGTCGGCCTCAAGGTCGGCGTAGAAGGTCTCGTCGACCGTGTCGCCGAGGACGGTGCGCAGCTGCTTGACGTTCTTGACGCAGTTGACGCGCTGCCACTGGGCGTTCTCCCACTGCTCGCGGGTGACGTGGCGCCAGCCGGGAAAGCGGGTCCAGTCGGGTTCGACGAGGGGCGCGCGGCGGTATTCGTAGGGCTGTCCGGCGGTGGGGACCGCGACCGGCGCGGGGCGGGGCGGGGACAGGGTCTCCACCGGTTGGGTCTGGGTCACGGCCCCTCCTCGATGTGGTGCGGTTGATCAGCGATCCCGAAGGCTACTGGAAAATATTCGGTGAAGAAATTAGTCTGCCGTAAGTTTTCCCGCTACGCGAGTCCTGGCCGGGGCTTCGAGCGGCATGACAGGGGAGGTCGCGTGACGTCACCGGTGGGTCTGCACCGCGTTGTCGAGCCGGCGGGGGTGCTGCCGCAGGCCGCGTGGCGGCTGGACGCGAGGCCCGAGATCGCGTCGAACGAGGTGCGTATCCGGGTGGAGCGGCTGAACCTGGACGCGGCGAGCTTCCGGCAGCTGTGGGAGAAGCACGGCGGCGACGGTGACGCGGTGCGTGCCGAGGTGCTTGAGATCGTGTCGACGCGCGGCAAGATGCAGAACCCGGTGACCGGGTCGGGCGGGATGCTGATCGGCACGGTGGAGGAGGCGGGGCGGCGCTCCCCGCTGGGGTTGAAGGCGGGGGAGCGGGTGGCGACGTTGGTGTCGCTGACGTTGACGCCGTTGACGATCCTCGACGGGTTGGCCCGTTGGGACGGGCGCAGCGAGCAGGTGCCGTGTGACGGGTACGCGATCCTGTTCGCCCGGTCGATCGCGGCGGTGCTGCCGGCGGATCTCGATCCGCAGCTGTCCCTGGCGGTGCTGGACGTGTGTGGGGCGCCGGCGTTGACGTCGCGGGTGGTGTCGCGGTACGTGGCGGAGCGGGAGCGGGCGGGGGATCCGACGCCGGTGCGGGTGGCGGTGGTCGGTGGCGCGGGCAAGAGCGGGTCGTTGTCGCTGGCGGCGGCGCGGCGGGCGGGTGCCGCCCGTACGGTCGGGGTGGTGCCGGTGGTGGCGGAGCGTGACGCGCTGGCGGCGGTGGGTCTGGCGGACGAGGTGGCGTTGGCCGACGCCCGGGATCCGGTGGCGCTGTCGACGGCGGTGACGACGGCGTTGGGGGCGCCGGCGGACGTGACGGTGGTGTGCGTGGACGTGCCGGGTTGTGAGCATGGCGCGGTGCTGGCGACGGCGGACGGCGGCACGGTGGTGTTCTTCTCGATGGCGACGAGTTTCGCGGCGGCGGCGTTGGGGGCGGAGGGCCTGGCGGCGGACGTGACGATGCTGGTCGGTAACGGGTACGTGCCGGGGCACGCGGAGTTCGCGCTGGGTCTGCTGCGGTCGGAGTCGGGGGTGCGGGCGTTGTTCGAGGCGCGTCTGGCGGCAGACTGATGGTCATGACGAACCCCTCGACTCTGTACCGCGGCGGGACGCTGCACTGCCCGGCCGATCCGAGCGCGACGGCTCTGCTGGTCACCGACGGCAGGATCTCCTGGTTGGGGGCGGACGCGGACGCGCCGGCCGCCGATCGGGTGGTGGATCTGGGCGGGGCGTTGGTGACGCCGGCGTTCGTGGACGCGCACGTGCACGCGACGGACACGGGGTTGGCGTTGTCGGGGCTCGACCTGTCGGGGGTGCGTTCGGCGGCGGAGTTGTTGGAGGCGGTGGCGGGGTTCGCGGCGGGGTTGCCGTCGGACGCGGTGGTGTTGGGGCACGGCTGGGACGAGTCGAGCTGGGCGGTGCCGCGGTTGCCGGACGCGGAGGCGCTGGGTCGGGCGGCCGGTGGGCGGCGGGTCTATCTGTCGCAGGCGTCGATCCATTCGGCGTTGGTGTCGGTGGCGTTGTTGGCGGCGTGTCCGCAGGTGGTGTCGGCGGCGGGGTACGACGCGTCGGGGTGGTTGCGGCGCGACGCGCATCACGTGGTGCGGGCGGCGGCGTTCGCGTCGGTGACGCGGGCGCAGCGGGTGGCGGCGCAGCGGGCGGCGTTGGCGCATGCGGCGTCGCTGGGTATCGCGGCGGTGCACGAGTGTGGTGGTCCGGAGATTTCGGACGAGGAGGACTTCACGGGGTTGTTGGCGTTGTCGGGTGACGGTGTGGCGGAGGTGTACGGGTACTGGGGTGAGTTGCTGGGTGCGGCGCGGGCTCGGGAGTTGGGTGCGGTGGGGGCGGGTGGTGATTTGTTCGCCGACGGGGCGTTGGGGTCGCGTACGGCGCATGTGTCGCGGGAGTACCTGGATGGTGACGGGGGTTGCGGGCACGGTTATCTGAGTGCGGAGCAGGTGCGGGAGCATCTGTTGGACTGTGCGGCGCACGGTGTGCAGGGTGGCTTCCACGCGATCGGTGACGCGGCGATCTCGACGGTGCTGGAGGGGTTCGCGGGGGCGGCGGAGAAGCTGGGTACGGATCGGGTGCGGGCGGCGCGGCACCGCGTCGAGCACGCGGAGATCATGAACAAGCGGTTGATCGCGGGGTTCGTGGAGTACGGGATCGTGGCGAGCATGCAGCCGGCGTTCGACCGGTTGTGGGGTGGCGCGGGTCGGATGTACGAGTCGCGGTTGGGCCTGGCGCGGTCGTTGGAGTCGAATCCGATGGGTGCGATGCACGGGGTCGGGGTGGCGTTGGCGTTCGGGTCGGATTCGCCGGTGACGCCGCTGGATCCGTGGGGTTCGGTGCGGGCGGCGGTGTGGCATCACAGTCCGACGCAGCGGATGAGTGTGCGGGCGGCGTTCGCGGCGCACACCCGGGGTGGGTGGCGGGCGGTGCGGCTGGACAACGAGGGTGTGTTGGCGTTGGGGGCGCCGGCGACGTTCGCGGTGTGGTCGACGCCGGCGGGGGTGGAGCGGGGTCTGCCGGTGTTGTTGGCGGCGGATCCGGAGGCGCGTGGTCCGCAGGATCCGACGCCGCTTCCGGTGTGTCGGCGCACGGTGTTGCGCGGTGACGTGATCTTCGAGGAAGGGTCTTCGTGAGCGAGCGAACCATCGGTACGGCGTGTGTCGCCGTTGCGGGTCAGGGTCGGGTGACGGTGTGACGGGCAAGCTTGATCTGGATCCGCGGCTGGTGGCGCGGGCGCGGGAGTTGGCGCGTCGTGCGGGTCAGCCGGTGGTGGATCTGGCGCGTAGCCATACGACGGTGTCGGTGGAGCGGGCGGTGTTGCGGCTGGCCGGGGTGACCGGTGCCGATCCGGACGGTATTCCGTGGGTGAACCGGCTCGTGGACGCGGTGGTCGCGGACGTGGGGTTGGGGCACGGGGTGGCGTTGCCGGTGTTCGACGCGCTCGCCCGGGAGCAGTTGGGTGACGTGACGTTGCTGGCGCAGAAGGCGGCGGCGGGGTCGGTGCGGTTCGAGGTGCCTTCGGGGAAGGCGGCCACGGCGGCGCGGAAGGCGGCGCGTCGGGCGGTCGGTGCGGGGATCCGGGCGATCGACCGGCGGCGGGCGGAGCGGGACCGGTTGGTGAAGCGGTTCGGGGATCCGGCGCAGCGGCCGTGGATCTATCTGATCGTGGCGACGGGGGACATCTACGAGGACATTCCGCAGGCGCAGGCGGCGGCGCGGGCGGGTGCGGATGTCATCGCGGTGATCCGGTCGACGGGGCAGTCGTTGTTGGACTATGTGCCGGAGGGTGCGACGCGGGAGGGTTTCGCGGGCACGTACGCGACGCAGGAGAACTTCCGGTTGATGCGGGCGGCCTTGGACGAGTCGTCGAGGGAGTTGGGCCGCTATGTGCGGTTGACGAACTACGCGTCGGGTCTGTGTATGCCGGAGATGGCGACCCTGGCGGGCCTGGAGCGGCTCGACATGATGTTGAACGATTCGATGTACGGGATTCTGTTCCGGGACATCAATCCGATCCGTACGTTCGTGGATCAGCGGTTCTCGCGGCAGGTGCACGCGCGGGCGGGGATCATCATCAACACCGGTGAGGACAACTACCTGACCACGGCGGACGCGGTGGACGAGGCGCACACGGTGACGGTGTCGCAGTTGCTCAACGAGTTCTTCGCGCACGAGGCGGGGTTGGCGGACTGGCAGTTGGGGTTGGGGCACGCGTTCGAGATCAACCCGGATGTGCCGGAGTCGTTGCGGTTGGAGTTGGCGCACGCGTTGTTGGCGCGGGAGTTGTTCCCGGACGCGCCGTTGAAGTGGATGCCGCCGACGAAGCACATGACCGGGGACGTGTTCCGGGGCAATCTGCTGGACGGGTTCTTCAACCTGGTGGGCACGATGACCGGTCAGGGGATCCTGCTGGTGGGGATGATGACCGAGGCGGTGGTGACGCCGTGGTTGTCGGATCGGGACATCGCGTTGCAGAACGTGCGGTACGTGCTGGGTGCGGCGGGCGGGTTGCACGAGGATTTCGTGCCGGCGCCGGGCGGGTTCATCCAGCAGCGGGCCAACCGGGTGCTGGGTGAGGCGATCGACCTGTTGGAGCGTATCGGTGAGCAGTCGTTGTTGTCGGCGATCGCCGAGGGCACGTTCGGGATCATGAAGCGGCCGGCGGACCGGGGCAAGGGCCTGTCCGGGGTGGCCGGGCACGAGGCGGACTACTTCAATCCGGCTACGGAGATCCTGGAAGGGCCGGTGGCATGAGCGCCGTGGAGGCTGGCGGCGGGGCCGTCGAGAAGAGGATCGTGCGGCCGTACGGGGACACGACGGGTGACGGCATGGTGCAGGTGTCGTTCACGTTGCCGTTGTCGCACGACAAGCGGGCCGAGGGCGCGGCGGTGCAGCTGGCGAACAAGATGGGCATCGACCCGGCGATGCTGGTGCACGCGAAGCCGATGGGCGACGGGTTCACGTTCTTCGTGGTGTACGGGCGGGTGAACCATCTGGTGGACACCTCGGCGGTGCAGGTGGTGGAGCGTGACTTCCCGCTGTTGAGCGCCAAGGAGGTCAACGCGGTGGTGAAGCGGCGGTTGCGGCGCAAGTTGTCGGTGGTGGGGGCGTGCATCGGCACGGACGCGCACACGGTCGGCATCGACGCGATCCTCAACGTCAAGGGCATCGCGGGGGAGAAGGGCCTGGAGTACTACCGGGAGTTGAAGGTCACCAATCTGGGTGCGCAGGTGAGTGTGCCGGAGTTGGTGGAGGCGGCCCGGGTGGAGCGGGCGGATGCGGTGCTGGTGTCGCAGGTGGTGACGCAGCGGGACGCGCATCTGCACAACACGCGGGAGATGTCGGCGGCGTTCCGGGAGGCGATGCCGGCGGGGCGTCGGCCGCTGCTGATCGTGGGTGGGCCGCGTTTCGACGAGACGATGGCCGGCGAGTTGGGCGTGGATCGGATCTTCGGTCGGGGGACGACCCCGGGTGAGGTGGCGAGTTTCCTGGTGCACGCGTTGATCACGGAGAAGAAGGCGAAGGCATGAGTGATTCCCGGGTGGGTCTGACGGTCGTGCACCGGCGGTATGTGCCGTATTCGCACGCGCACTACGCGGGCGATCTGGTCGACGGGGCGTACGCGTTGGGGTTGTTCGGGGACGTGGCCACGGAGGTGTGTATCCGTACCGACGGCGACGAGGGGTTGTTCGCGTCGTACTCGGAGGTGCAGTTCCGGGCGCCGATGAGGGCGGGCGACGTGTTGGAGGTGACGGCGACGGTGACGCGGGTGGGTACGCGCAGCCGCACCATCGACTTCGAGGCGCGGGTGGTGTGTCGGGGACGTCCGGATCGGGGTGAGTCTGCGGCGGAGGTGCTCGCCGAGCCGATCGTGGCGGTCACCGCGACCGGCACGGTGGTCGTTCCGCCGGTGGCGTGAGGTACGCGGTCTGCGCCGACGTCGGGTCCACGTTCACGAAGGTGGCGGTGGTGGACCTCGACGTCGGCGCGTTGGTGGGGGCGTCGGCGGCGCCGACGACGGTGGGTACGGACGTGTTGCACGGCCTGGACGCGGCGGTCGGTGCGGCCACCGCCGGGCTGGGTGTGCGCGACGCCCCGTGGTACGTGTGTTCGTCGGCCGGTGGTGGGCTGCGGTTGGCCGTGATCGGCTACGAGCGGCTGGTGACGGCGCAGGCGGGCCGGCGGGTGGGTCTGTCGGCGGGCGCGAACGTGGTGCACGTGGCGGCGGGTCGGCTCGGTGCGGCGGACCTGGCGGCGTTGCGGGCGGCGCGGCCGGACGTGGTGCTGCTGGTGGGTGGCACCGACGGCGGTGACGCCGAGACGTTGACGCACAACGCGACGCGGCTGGCGCGGGCCCGTTGGCGGGTGCCGGTGGTGTTGGCCGGCAACGTCGACGTCCGCGACGACCTGCATGCGCTGCTGGCGTCGGCGGGGGTGCCGGTGACGGTGGCCGACAACGTGTTGCCGCGCATCGGGGTGCTGGCGCCGGCGTCGGCGCGCGCGGCGATCCGGGAGGTGTTCCTGCGGCACGTGATCGGCGGGAAGCGGCTGTCGCGGGGGTCGCGGTTCGGGCGGCTGGTGCGCGCGGCCACCCCCGACGCGGTGCTGACCGGGGTGGAGGTGCTGGCCGACGCCCTGGGTGGTGATCTGGTGGTGGTGGACGTGGGTGGCGCCACCACGGACGTGTATTCGGTGCTGACGCCGGACGAGCGGGCCACCGGGCCGGGGCGGGAGGTGGCGGGGGCGCTGTGGCGGGCCCGTACGGTCGAGGGGGATCTGGGCATGCGGTGGAGCGCGCCGGGGGTGGTGCGGGCGGCCGTCGAGGAGCGGCTGCTGACCGGCGCGGAGTGCGACGGGTTGGCGGCCGCGGCGGCGGTGCGGGCCGACGATCCGGGGTTCCTGCCGGCTGGTGACGCCGACCGTGCGGTGGAGGCGCGGATCGCGGCGTTGGCGGCGACGGTGGCGCTGCGGCGGCACGCGCGGGGGGCGGCCACGGGTGAGCGGGCCGGCCGGGATCTGCGTGACGTCCGGCTGCTGGTGGGTTCGGGTGGGGTGTTGCGGCATGCGGCGCCGGTGGACGCGGCGGGGGTGTTGGGTGCGGTGCTGGCCGATCATGCGGGTGGGTGGGCGCTGCCGCGCGCGGCCCGGCCGGTGGTCGACGTCGACTATGTGCTGGCCGCCGGGGGGTTGCTGGCGGCCGAGCATCCGGCGGCGGCGGGGGCGTTGCTGCTGCGGCACCTCGCCGCGCATTGAGACTCGCCGACGCGACACGCCGTGGTGCATCACACGACAGGCCGGGGTGGGTTGACAGCGGCGGGGGTGCACGCCGTACCGTCTTTGAGTCCTACTACGGGAAGCGGCTGTTGTTCGCTTCGTCCCTTCGTCCGCTGGCCGAGCGACATGTGTGCAGTGCGTCGCGGCGGCCAGGTCCAGCGGGCGGGGGTCGGCGGGGCGGCGCGAACCGGCCGCGGTTACCGGTGTACGGGCAGGGTGGGGTGCACGGCCAGTAGACAACGGCCGGGCGGGGGCAGCCAGTCCGCGTCAGGTCGGTCCGAAGGTCGGCGCAGCTCATTCTCGCCCCACCGGCCGGGAAGGGCCTGGGAGCATCGGGGCGCGGCGCGAGCCGCGCCCCGATTTGTGTCCGGGTGTCCGTCAGTGGGCTCGCGTCGTGGCGGAACCGGCCAGGTGGGGCGTCTGCCGGCCTCGACTGTGGGAACCGGGCCGCGCCTCTGATCTCGGGACGTGCCGCCGGGCGGGGCGGCGGCGGTGGGGGCGGGTAGCCTTCGGCGCGTGATCGTGGGGACTCGACCGGCACCGACCGGGGACGACAGTCGGCTGCCTACCGGGCGGGCGGGGGCGTTGCCGTTGCGGGTGGCCGCGCCGATGGCGGTGGCGGCGGGGCTGGCGTTGCTGGCGGCTTTTCCGCCGTACGGGCTGTGGCCGCTCGCGCCGGTGGGGGTGGCGTTGCTGGCCGCGGCGACGCACCGCCGTCGGGTACGCGCCGGCGCCGGGTTGGGTTTCCTGACCGGGGTGGCGTTGTTCGCGCCGCTGTTGAGTTGGACGAACCTGCACACCGGCTACCTGCCGTGGGTGTTGCTGTCGCTGTTGCAGGCCGGCTATCTGGCGCTGCTGGGCGCGGCGGGCGCGTACGTGTCGCCGCTGGTGGACCGGGTGCGGTGGAGTTGGCCGGCGGTGACCGGGGTGTTGTGGGTGGGGCAGGAGGCGCTGCGGGACCGCACCCCGTTCGGGGGGTTCCCGTGGGGGCGGCTGGCGTTCAGCCAGGACGACTCGCCGCTGCTGCGGCTGGCCGCCTGGGGTGGGGCGCCGCTGGTGACGTTCGCGGTGGCGTTGACCGGTGGGCTGCTGGTGGCGGCGCTGTGGCGGCCGTGGGGTGGTCGGCGCCGCTGGTGGGCGCCGGTGGCCGGGTTGACCGCCGGGGCGGTCGCGGTGCCGGTGGTGGGGCTGCTGGTGCCGGTGTCGGGTGTGGGTGGCGGCGACGCGGTCACGGTGGCGATCGTGCAGGGCAACGTGCCGCGCCTCGGTCTGGACTTCAACGCCCAGCGGCAGGCGGTGCTGAACAACCACGTCGACGCGACGATCGAGCTGGCCGGGCAGGTGGCGGCGGGCGTACGGGCCCGCCCCGACCTGGTGGTGTGGCCGGAGAACTCCAGCGACATCGATCCGCTGCGCGACACCGACGCCGGGGCGCGCATCTCGCAGGCCGCCGACGCGGTGGGCGCCCCGATCCTGGTGGGTGCGGTGCTGCGGGGCCCGGGCGACGGGCAGGTCCGCAACGCGGGGATCCTGTGGCGGCCCGGTAGCGGCCCGGACCTGGCGCAGCTGTACACGAAGCGGCATCCGGTGCCGTTCGCCGAGTACGTGCCGATGCGGGATCTGGCCCGGATGGTCAGCAAGCAGGTCGACCGGGTGCGCGCCGATTTCGTGCCGGGTAGCGAGCCGGGGGTGCTGGACACCGGCACGCTCGTGCTGGGCGACGTGATCTGCTTCGAGGTCGCCTACGACGAGGTGGTGCGCGACACCGTCACGGGCGGGGCGCAGCTGCTGGTGGTGCAGACCAACAACGCCACGTTCGACGTGGCGGAGGCACGCCAGCAGTTGGCCATGGTGCGGCTACGGGCGGTGGAGCACGGCCGGGCGGCGTTGATGGCCTCGACGGTCGGGGTGTCCGGGTTCGTTGCCCCGGACGGGCGGGTAAGCGACGCCACCGGGTTCAACACCCGAGCGGTCGTGGTGCGGCAGCTGCGGCTGGACGACGGGCGTACCGTGGCCACCCGGGTCGGGCTGTGGCCGGAGGTGGCGCTGGCGGGCCTGGCCGTGGTGGCCCTGGTGGGCGCGGCCGTGCTGCGCCGCCGGCTTCGCGCCGGGTGACGCCAGCCGGGTACGCCGGCGGAGGGGGGCGACGGTGGGCGAGGCGAGCGGCACCCGAGCGGACACCGGTGCGCCGGGGGTGGGTCGGGTGCTCGTGGTGATTCCGACCTACAACGAGGCCGACAACGTGGCGCGGATCGTGGCGCGGGTGCGGCGGGCGGCGCCCGGGGTGGAGATCCTGGTCGCCGACGACAACAGCCCCGACGGCACCGGTGCGCTCGCTGAGGCGCTGGCCGGCGCGGACGGTCGGGTGCATGTGCTGCACCGTGAGGGCAAGCAGGGCCTCGGCGCCGCCTATCTGGCGGGGTTCGCGTGGGCACGTGAGCGGGGCTTCGACGCGGTGGTGGAGATGGACGCCGACGGTTCACACGCCCCGGAGGACCTGCCCGCGCTGTTGTCGGCGGCCCGCGACGCCGACGTGGTGATCGGGTCGCGGTGGACCCGCGGGGCGCGGGTGCTGAACTGGCCGCTGCGGCGGCTGCTGCTGTCGCGCTGCGGCAACCTGTATACGCGCCTGGCGTTGGGTATGCCGCTGTCGGACGCCACGGGCGGCTACCGGGTGTACCGGCTGGCGGCTCTGGACTGCATCGACCTGGAGTCGGTGTGTTCGCAGGGCTACTCGTTCCAGGTGGAGCTGTCCCGGCTGGCGCACCGGTCGGGGGCGCGCATCGTCGAGGTGCCGATCACGTTCGCCGAGCGGGAGCGCGGCAGCAGCAAGATGAGTCCGCTGATCGTGGCGGAGGCGCTGTGGCGGATCACCGCGTGGGGGGTGCAGGACCGGCGGTTGGCGTTGCGGCGGGGCCTGCACGGTACCGCCAGCGGGCAGGTCCGGTGGCCCTGAGCGGCGGCGTGTCATGCTGGACGGGGCGCCGGCGCCCGCGCGGGTGTCCCGTGCCGGGGCGCCGCGGATGGTGAGTGGGGTGAGATGCGCCGAGGACTGAGGTTTGTGCCGTTGGCCCTGTTGGCGGCGGTGCTGCTGGAGCTGGTGGTGTTCGTCGCGGTGGGGCGGGCGATCGGGTTCGGTTCGGCACTGCTGGTGGTGTTCGCGTTGTCGCTGCTGGGGCTGGTGCTGCTGCGGCGCGAGGGCATGCGCGCCTGGCGTGGCTTCAAGGTCTCCGCGCAGGCCGGGCAGCCGCCGGGCCGGCAGGTCACCGACGGTCTCGTCGGGCTGCTGGGTGCGTTGCTGCTGGCGTTGCCGGGCCTGCTCAGCGGCCTGGTGGGGATGTTGTTGCTGGTGCCGCCGGTGCGCCGGTTGGCCCGTCACGGGGTGCAGCGGGCGGCGGAGCGGCGGGTGTCGTCGATGGTGGCCGGTGACCTGTTCGGGCCGCGGCGGGTGCGGGTGCGTCGGGGTGCGCCGCAGCCGGCTGACACGTCGCCGCCGGCCGAGCCGACTGTCGTCGACGGGGGTCGGGCCATCGAGGGTGAGATCGTCGAGCCCGGCCGGAACTGACCTGTACGCGACGGCGCCCCGGAAGCGATGCTTCCGGGGCGCCGTTTCACGTTGTGGTTCAGGCGCGGCCGCGGCGGGTGCGGACCTCCTGCAGCCGCTCGGCGAGGATGTCCTCCAGTTCGGCGATGGAACGCCGCTCCAGCAGCATGTCCCAGTGGGTGCGCGGCGGCTTGGCCTTCTTCTGCTCCGGCTCGTTGCCGTCGACCAGCCGGGCCACGCTGCCGTCGAACTTGCATTCCCAGGTCGTGGGGACCTCGGCGTCGACGGCGAACGGGACCTCGAACTGGTGGCCCTTGGCGCAGAGGTACTCGCGGGTCTGGCGCGGCGCGAGCTCCGTGTTGCGGTCGGATTCGTAGCTGACCGCGCCCAGACGGCTTCCGCGCAGCATACGCTCGCCCATGATCGACTTCCCCTCGTTCGTGGTGCTGGTGTACTCGGTGTAACGGTCCGTTCCCGCCGGGCCATTCCCCACCCGGATGCCCGGGCGAGCCTGGACAAGGGTAGCCGGCCGTGCCAGCCGTCCGGCGGGGTCGGCCTGTGCCGGGTGGGGCTGGTGCGGTGTTTGCGCTGCCACCGGCGATGGTAGCCGCCCGCTGCCGCCCCGTCCGCGACGGCCGGGCTGGCGCGCCGCCCACAGGTCGCGGGCTCCCGCGCGACGAAGGAGCCACGCAGCTGCCGCGGCCGGCTCAGGGCGCCGGGGTCGGCGGCAGCGGCAGCGGCAGGCCCGGCAGCCCGTCGATGCTGCGCGCCACGTGCTCCTTGCCGGCGAAGTAGTCACTCAGCGACGCGTCGTCCTCCCGGGCGAACCGCCTGGCGTGCAGGTCACGGTCGGTGTCGTAGGTCATGAACGGCACCGCGTAGCCGCACGTGTCGCGGATCAGGTCGGCGCGTACGACGATGATCGCCCGCAGGCCGTGCACGGTGGTGTCGATGTCCGGGAAGTGGCCCGCCAGTTGCGCCCAGCGGGGGTCGTCGCGGAAGACGGGTTCGCCGTGCCCGTGCACCCGCACGATGTTCGGCGGGCCGGCGAAGGCACACCACATGAGCGTGATGCGGCCGTTCTCCCGCAGGTGGGCGATCGTCTCGGCGTTGCTGCCCGCGAAGTCCAGGTAGGCCACGGTGTGCGTGTCGAGGACCGCCCACGAGCCGCGCAGCCCCTTGGGCGACAGGTTGATGGTGCCGTCACCGGACAGCGGGGCCGTGGCGGTGAAGAACATCGGCTGGTCCTCGATGAAGCTGCGTAGCCTGCCCTCGATGCGTTCGTATGTCTTTCCCACCCCCGCATCATGACCCGTCGGCGCCCGCCCGGCTGTCCCGCGATGCTCAGTGCGCGGCGACGCGTACCCGGTCGCCGTCGCCGAGCAGGGCCGCCACCGCCTGCCCCTGCTCGGTCACGGCGACGCGTTCGGCCCGGGAGAGGCGGCGCAGCGGGGTGACGGTCACGGTGTCGGCCGGGACGCTCCACGTGGCGGCGACCCGACCGTCGACCAGCACGACGCGTTCCCCGGCGACCGACAGGCCCCGGTGGGCGTCGTCGACGATGCGGCTGCGGTCGTCGTAGCCGAGCAGCGCGTTGTCGAACGCCGGCAGGAACCGTACCGGCGCGGGTGTGTCGGCGTCGGGGCGCGGTGCGTCGGGCAGGTCCCACAGCCGCCGCCCGCGTTCGTCGCGGAAGACGACCAGTTCGTCGCGGATCGCGGCCACCGCGGCCGGCAGGCCGGCGAGACCGCTCCAGGCGCGCAGGTCGGCCGTCGAGGCCGGACCGAACGCGGCAAGGTAGCGCCGCACCAGCGCCTCGCCGACCGGGTCGCGGCCCGGCGGGGCCGGCGGGTCGATCTCGCGGCCCAGCCAGGACGACAGCAGCGTGGTGCGTACGCCCGCCGTCGTGCGCCACAGCCCGCGCGGCGGCAGCTGCACCACCGGGACGAGGGCGGCGAGCAGCATCTCGCCCAGCGCCCTCGGTCCCGTCGCCGGCCACCGTCCGGCGAGGGCCCGCGCGAGCCCGGTCATCGAGCGGGGCTCGCCGTCGGCCAGCACCTCCCGGCCCGCCGCGGCGAGCTCGTCGAGGTCCACGCCGGCGAGTTCGCGACCGTAGACCCCGAGTACCCGCTGGCGCAGCATGCCGTCGTGGCGGGCCCGCCAGGCCAGTGCGTCGTCGGCGGTGACGAGGTGCACGGTGCGGCGCATGAGGTGCATCCGCACCACGCCGCGGCCGGTCAGCAGGTCCGACAGCCCCGCCGGGTCGAACGCGCGCACCCGGGACCAGAGGCCGACGAACGGCTCCTGCGGTTCCTGCGCCTGCAGGCCGCACAGGTGCGCGACGGCGTCGAGGACCGGCACGTCGGCGCGTTCGAGCAGCAACTGCCGGGCGAGCGTGGCGCGGTTGAGCGCGCGGGTGTCGAGGACGGTCATCGGCGTACGGCCTTCCCTGCTGCACGGGGTACGGGAGACGGGCCCCGGCGCGTGTTCGGGACGCCGGGGCCCGGGCGCTCAGGTGGACCGCTGCCCGTCGAGGCTCTCGCGCAGGATGTCGGCGTGCCCGGCGTGCTGGGCGGTCTCGGCGATGACGTGCATCAGCACCCCCCGCACGCTGAGCACCGCCGTCGCGTCGTGCCACGGCGCCGGCGGCAGCGGATGCGTCGCCGACATGTCGGCCACGGCCGCGACGGTCTCCTCGGTGCGGGTGGCGACCTGCGCGTAGTCGGCGAGGATTCCGGACAGGGTCTCGCCGGGCAGCATCCGGAACCCGGCCTCGTGCTCGACGAGCCACTGCGGCACCTCGCGGGCCGTGCCGGCCGTGATGTCGGCCCAGGTGACCCCGTCGGGCAGCGCGAAGGACATGGCCGAGGGGCCCTCGACCACGAAGCGCAGCCACGCCTGCTCCATGGCCGCGACGTGCTTGATCAGCCCGCCCAGGCACAGCGTGCTGACCGTCGGGCGCTGGCCGATCTGCTCGTCGGTGAGGCCGCGGACGGTGCCGGTCAGGGTGGTTCGGGCGGTCGCGAGCGCGGCGAGCAGGTCGGCCCGCTCAGGGTCGAGGGTCGTCGGGGGCGTGGCGGTGTCGGTCATCGGGTCCTTCTTGTCGTCGTCGGTCGGACGGGAGCTACGTTCGCAGCCGAAGCGGACAGGATGTGTCCTCTTCTGCGGGCACCATGGGGGAATGCCGAAAACCTCCGCGCGCCTGCTGGCGTTGCTGTCGCTGCTGCAGGCACGCCGGGACTGGCCGGGGGCGCTGCTGGCGGCGCGGCTGGACGTGAGCGCGCGTACCGTACGGCGCGACGTCGAGCGGCTGCGCGAGCTCGGTTACCCCATCGCGGCTCTCAAGGGACCCGACGGTGGCTACCGCCTCGCCGCCGGCACGCAGTTGCCGCCGCTGCTGTTCGACGACGAGCAGGCCGTCGCCCTGGCCATCGCGTTGCAGAGCGCCACGACCGCCGGCGTCGGCATCGAGGAGGCCGCGGCGCGCGCACTGCACACGGTCCGGCAGGTCATGCCCGCCCGGCTGCGCCACCGCATCGACATCCTGCGGGTCACCGCCGTCGAGCGGTCCCCGACGCGGGCGGACCGGCAGGTCGACAGCGGTGTGCTCATGGCGCTCGGCGCCGCCGTGCACGCCCGCGAGGTGCTGCGCTTCGACTACACGGCCGTGACCCCGCGGCAGGTCGACGACGACGGTGGGCCGCGCGCGCCGCGTCGGGTGCAGCCGCACCACCTCGTCACGTGGGGCGGACGCTGGTACCTCGTGGCGTGGGACCTCGACCGCGGGGACTGGCGCACCTTCCGCGCCGACCGGATCCGTCCGCGTACCCCCACCGGGCCCCGGTTCACCCCGCGTGAGCTGCCCGAGGGTGACGTGGCCGCCTTCGTGACCAGCCGGTTCCGGGGCTACCAGGACTCCGGTGACTGGCCCTGCCGCGGGGAGGTGATCCTCGACCTGCCGGCCGCGGTGGTGTCCGGGTACCTGCACGACGCGCTCGTCGAGGAACTCGGCCCGCGCCGCTGCCGGCTCGTGCTGGGCTCGTGGTCGTGGATCGGTTTGGCCGCCACCCTCGGCCGCTTCAACGCCGACATCGAGGTCGTCGGCCCACCCGAGCTCAGGGACGCCTTCGCGCGACTGGCCCACCGCTACGCCGCCACCGCGGGCGGGTCAGGCGGCCCGTTCAGCCGGCCGGGCGGGAGCCCAGGTGGGCCAGGGCAGCAGCGAGGTTGCTGACCTGCTCGGCGAGCTGGGCCGCCCGCCGTTGCGCCTCGTCGCGGTCGGTTTCGGCGGCGCGCAGCCGTACGGTCAGCTCGGTGGCGCGGCCCTCGGCGGCGCTCGCGGCCTCGCGTGCGGTGGCCAGGTCGGCGCGCAGCGTGTCGTGCCGGCCGGTGAGGGCGACGAGTTCCGTGCGGGCCTGCTCGGCGGTGGCCTCGGCGTGCCGTCGGGCGGCCTCGGCGTCGCGGTGGGCGGCTTCGGCGCGTTGCCGGGCCGCGTCGGATTCGGCGGCGGCCGTGCGGGCGGCGTCGGCGTCGGCGCGGGCCCGCTCGGCACGCTCGCGGGCCTGTTCGGCTTCGGCGTGCAGGCGCTGCGCGCGTTCGAGGGCCTCGGTGGCGGCGCGGGTCGCCCGGTCGGCGTCGGCGCGGGCGGCGTCGCGTTCCGCGGTGAGTTCGGTGCCGCGGCGGCGCTCGGCGTCCGCCTCGGCACGCAGCGTACGCAGCTCGTGGCGGGCCGTGTCGCGGTCGCGTTCGGCCTGGGTGCGCAGGGCGTCGGCGGCGCTGGCCTGCCGGCGGGCATCGTCACGGGCGGCCTCGGCCCGGTCGGCGCGTTCGAGCGCCTCGGCGGCCCGCTCGGCGGCGCGCCGGGCCTCGTCGTGGGCCGCGTCGCGTTCGGCGGCGGCGGCGCGGGCCTCCTCGCGGGCCCGGACGGCCGTCGCGGCGGCGTCCTCGGCGTCGTGGCGGGCCTCGTCACGTTCGGTCTGTGCCGCCGCGACCTGCGTGGCCGCGTCGGCGCGGGCCTGGGCGAGCTGGCGTTCCACGCCGACCGGGGACAGTTCGGCGTGCAGGGCGTCGGCGAGGGTCTGCGCGACCTGTTCCAGCCGGTCCACCGCCTCCCAGGTGCGGGCCACCTGACCGGGCAGGCCGGGCGCGTTGCGGTGGCGCATCCGGCTGTTGCGTGAGGCCCGCTGGCAGGCGCCGTCGTTGTCGCGGCAGTAGCGGAACGGGCGGCCGGCGCCGACGCGCTGCGGCACCTGGCGTCCGCAGTGGGCGCAGGGTCGGGTTTCGGCGGGGGTGGGCTCGGCGTCCATCGAGGGCGCAGTCTACTGCCGGCCCCGGCGGTCACCGGGCGCAGCGCCCGACCGGATCACCCTCGCGGCGCTCCCACCGCGCCGCGCATCCGCCAGGCGGGGGCCACGTGCGCGTGGCCCCTCGGGGCCCGTGGCTCAGTCGGCCGTGCGGGCCGTACGGTCCAGGGTGTAGCGGCGTTGCAGCAGCAGCGCGACGAGCATCGCCGCCGCGGGCAGCAGCCCGAAACCCCAACGGATCGCGTCCAGCGCGCCGTCGGGCTGGACGACGCTGGCGCCCGCGGTGGAGGCGACGAACCCGCCCGCCGCCAGGCACAGCGAGTACGCCCACGGGCCCAGCGCCGCGCCGGTCGCCTCGGTGGCCGTCCAGACCCCGGTGTACGTGCCGGCCGCGCCGCCGCTGGCGCGGATGACGTCGGGCACCATCGAGAACGGCAGCAGCTGCATGCCGGCGAACGCGACGCCGAGCACCGCCACGGCGGCCACCAGCACGGGCAGCCCCGCCGGACGGCCGACGGCGAGGACCAGCGAGCCGGCCGCGAAGGCCGCCTGCGCGCCCAGCAGCGCCCGCTGCTTGCCGACCCGGCGGGCGAGGGTCAGCCAGGCCGGGGTGACCAGCAGCGCGGGCGCGACGAACGCCGCCACGAGCACGGTGGTCAGGGCGGGGCGGCCCAGCTCGTACTCGGCGTAGTAGGGCACACCGGCCAGGACCAGGTGGGTGGTGGTGGACATGGCCAGGTACGCGGTGACCAGCCACCGGAACTGCCGGTCGCGCAGCGCAACGACGAGTTCCCGCCAGCCGCCGCCGTGCGGTGCGGTCGTCGCGGCGGCGGCCCGGCGCAGCCGGGTGATACCGGCCACCCCGACCAGCATGGCGGCCAGCATCCCGACGGCCAGCAGCACACCCATGCGCTGGTAGCCGCCCCGGGTGGCCTCCTGCCCGCCGGCCAGCAGGGGCGCCAGCAGCCCGGAGACGAGGATGCCGAGGGTCAGCACCACCATCCGGAACGCCATCAGGCGGGTCCGCTCGTGGTAGCCGATCCGCAGGTCGGCGGGGGTGGCCAGGTAGGGCACCTGGTAGGCGGCGAACAGCAGGTTGCCGGCGACGAAGGCGAGCGCCACCCACGCGGCGGCCGGTGCGCCGGTGAGTCCGCCGGGCACGGCGAACAGGGCGGCGAAGGCGAGCGGCAGGGCGCAGCCGATCAGCAGCAGGCGGCGCCGGTCGCCCCGGCGTGCCTGTTCGACGTCGCAGCGGTGCCCGACCCACGGATGCAGCAGCACGTCGGCGACCTTCGGCAGCAGCAGCGCCAGGCCGGCCAGCCAGGGCGCGACGGCGAGCACGTCGGTGAGGAAGTAGAGCAGCAACAGCCCGGGAACCGTCACCCAGACGCCCATGCCGAGCGAGCCCGTGGCGAAACCGAGCAACGGTCCACGGGGCAGCGCGGCGGTGTCCGTACCGGCCTGCTGCTGGTCGAGCCCGGTCATGGCGGCCTCCTCGGCGGGCACGCCGCCCGCAATCCAACGGATGCTGGATTGTAGGGGCAGAATGGCCGTCATGACCATGCCCCGTCGCAGACCCGGGCGGCCCCGCCGCGAGGAGAGCCGCGCCACGCGGGAGGTGGTGCTCACGGCGGCGACCGCGTTGTTCGCCCGCCGCGGCTTCGACGCCGTCGGGCTGCGGGAGGTCGCGGCGGCCGCCGGCGTGGACGTCGCCACGGTCTCGCACCACACGGGTACGAAGGCGCAGCTCTACGACGCCTGCTTCGCCCGGGTCTTCGACGCCGAGCGCGAGGTGCTCGAGACGGCGGCCGGGCGGGCCCGGCAGGCCCTGGCCAGCGGGCCGAGCGAGGTGCGGCGCGCGCTGCACGACCTGGTGGACGTGTTCGTGGACTTCCTGGAGGACCGGCCGGAGACCACGGCGTTGTGGCTGCGCCGCTGGTTGGAGCCGCAGCGGCACGCCGAGCTCGACGAGCGGTACGCGGCCCCGCTGTACCGGCTCGTCGCCGACCTGCTCGGTGCCGCCGCGGCGGCCGGGGCGCTGGTCGAGCCGGCGCCGTACGTGACGGTGCGCAGCCTGGTGTGGGCGGTGCACGGGCACGTGGTGGCGCTGGCCGCCGGCGACGGGTCGCAGGCGCGGCAGCGGCGGGAGTTCCGCGCCTTCGTGCACCGCTTCCTCGACGGGCTCTACGGGCCGGCGACGTCTTGACGTGCCGCCGACACCGGACCATTATCCAACAGACGTTGGATTTAGTGGGAAGGAGTCGGCGATGGGCGCACAGCCGACCGTGGCGGTCATCGGCGCGGGCGCGGCCGGACTGGCCACCCTCAAGGCACTCGCCGACGTCGGCGTGCCCGCCGTCTGCTTCGAGGCCGCCGACCGGGTCGGCGGCCTCTGGGTGTACGGGGCGGCCGGCTCGCCCGCGTACCGGACCCTGCACCTGAACACCAGCAAGGGGCGCACCGAGTTCGCCGAGCACCCGATGCCGGCGCACTGGCCCGACTACCCCGACCACACCCGCGTCGCCGGCTGGCTGAACGACTACGCCGACCGCTTCGGCCTGCACGACGCGGTGCGGCTGCGGCACACCGTCGACCGGGTCGCCGCCGCAGCCGACGGCCGCTGGACGGTGCACGCCGACGGGCCCGACGGCGACGTCGAGGTCACCGTCGACGCCGTCGTCGTCGCCAACGGCCACAACCGGGTGCCGAAGCCGCCCAGCCCCGCCGTCCCGGGCGACTGCACCGCCAAGCAGATGCACAGCCACGCCTACCGGGGCCCCGAACAGCTCGCCGGCCGCCGGGTCCTGGTCGTCGGCGGCGGCAACTCCGCGATGGACATCGCCGTGGACGCCTCGTACGCGGCCGAGCGCACCCTGCTGTCGCTGCGCCGGGGCGTCTGGGTGGTGCCGAAGCACCTGCTGGGCCGCCCGTCGGACACCCTCAACGGCGCCCTGGCCCGCCGCCTGCCGTGGCGGCTGCGCCAGCGCATCACCCAGCGGCTGCTCGCCGCGACCGTCGGCCCACCCACCCGCTACGGCCTGCCCGCCCCCGCCCACGGCTTCCTCCAGGACCACCCGACCCTGTCCGACGGGCTGCTGTCGCGGCTGAGCCACGGCGAGATCGAGCCCCGCGGCGGCATCGCCGCCTTCGACGGCGACCGCGTCACCTTCACCGACGGCCGCGTCGACGAGGTCGACCTGGTCATCTGGTGCACCGGCTACCGGGTGGAGATCCCCTTCCTCGACCCCGCCCTGCTCGGCGACGGGGCCGACACCCTGCCGCTGTACCGGCACGTGTTCCACCTCGACGCGCCCGGGTTGGCGTTCGTCGGGCTGATGCAGTCCACCGGTGCCGCGTTCCCGCTGGTCGAGGCGCAGGCCAAGCTGGTCGCGGCGCAGCTGTCCGGCCGCTACGCCCTGCCCGCGCCGCAGGCGCAGCGCGCCGCCTGCCGGGCCGAGCTGCGGGCCGCCACCGCCCGCTGGGGGCAGCGCCGGCCCGCGATGCGGGTGGACTTCGACGCGTACCTGGCCGAACTGGGCCGGGAACTGGCCGCCGGCACCCGCCGCGCCCGCACCACCGGAGCCGCGGCATGAGCGGGCTCACGGGCCGCCGGGTGCTCGTCACCGGGGCCAGCGGCACCTTCGGACGACAGCTCTGCGCCGCGTTCACCGCCGCCGGGGCGCGGGTCGTCGGCGTCGACCGCCAGGCCGGCACCGTCGACGTCGAGGGCCAGCAGGGCGTGCCGGTGCTCGGCTGCGACCTGACCGACCCCACCGCCGTACCGGCCACCGTCGCCGCCGCCGTGCAGCGCCTCGGCGGGCTGGACCTGCTGGTCAACAACGCCGGCGTCGGCGGCCCCGCCCCGGCCGAGCTGGCGCCGGACGAGGTGGTGCGCCAGCAGCTGGAGGTGAACCTGCTCGCCGCCTGGCGCACCACCGCCGCCGCGCTGCCCGCCCTGGAGGCCACCCGCGGGCGGGTGGTCTTCGTCGCCAGCCGGATGGCCCTGCTGCCGCTGCCCCTGGCCGCCGCGTACGGCGTCAGCAAGCGGGCCCTGGTCGCCTACGCCGACGCGCTGCGCCACGAGGTGGGCACCCACGTCGGGGTGAGCGTCGTCTACCCCAGCATGGTCGCCTCCCCGATCCACGACAGCACCGCCGAGGCCGGCCTGTCCCTGCGCGGGGTGTCACGCCCCGAACCCGTGGAGGGGGTCGTCGCGGCGATCCTGCGCGCCGCCACCGCCCGGCGGGCACCCCGCGACGTCGCCACGACCCGGCGGGGCCGCCTCGAGCTGGCCCTCGCCCGGCACGCGCCGGCGCTGGCCGACCGGTTCGTGCGCCGTACCGTCGCCACCCGCGTCGCCGCCGGGGACCTGGACGCCGCGCCGCTGGCCGCCGGGATGCTGCGCCGGCACCGCGACAGCACCGGCTGACCCGACCGCGCCGAAGGTCACCTCGAGCGGCGTCGCCGCCGCCAGGTCCACCTCCCGCTGCCCGTACGGGCTGCGTACGCGCAGCCGCTGCGCGACGGGCGAGACCAGGCGGGCCCGCACCCGCCCGGGCGCCCAGGACAGCTCCTCGACGCCGACGCGTCCCCGGCAGGCCACCCCGCGCAGCACCCCCGTGCCCAGGCCGGGCAGCGGGGCCGGGAGCAGCCGCAGCAGCCCGGGGCGCGACTGCACCAACGACTCGATCAGCACCGCCGGCAGGGCGTGCGCGGCGTCGGCGTTGTACGTCACCAGGCCCGGGTTGTGCGCGCTCATCAGGGACCGGAAGAACATGTCGTTGCCGACGATCTTCCGCAGGTTCGCGGCGGTCAGCGCGCCGTCGTGCAGGCGGGCGGCGGCCAGCGCCCGGTGCAGGCTGCCGTGCGCCGACAGGTTCTCGTCGCCGCGCAGCGTCAACGCGCGGTGCGCGGCCCGCGCCAGCCCGGGGGTGTCGTCCGGGTCGATCTCGTCCAGCGGCCACACGGGGTAGAGGTGGCTGACGTGCCGGTGCGCGTCGTCGCCGTGGTAGCCGGGCCAGGCCCACTCGGCCAGCGCCCCACGCCCGTCGACCCGGTACGCGGGCAGCCGCGCGAGCAGCCCCGCCCACCGGTCGACGCCGGTCACCTCGGCGGCGGTCCGCAGGGCGTGCCGGGCGGCGGCGATGTCCATGGTGGCGTTCACGGCCACGTGCACCGCCCGCCCCCGCTCGTCGTACGGGCCGGTCTCCGCCGAGTACGACGGCACGACCACCACCTGGCCCGTGTCGTCGGTGACGGTGAGGACGTCCGCGAAGAAGTCCGCCACCTCCGCCAGCCAGCCGGCCACCTCGCCCAGCGGTTCCCCGGTGACCAGGTGCTGCTCGTACAGCGGGTGCAGCAGCCAGTGCGCGCCGGGCAGCCACGCCGCGAACGGCCAGTCCTCGTGCAGGTGGAACAGGTGCCCGTGTTCGCCGTCGGTGCGGCTGGGCGCCAGCAGGCCCCGCGCCCCGTAGATCGCCCGCGCGTTGCGCCGCCAGTCGTCGACCTGGCCGCGTACCAGGTTGGCGTGGGCGGCGACGACCTCCGGCAGGGCGCCGACGTTCGCGCCGGCCAGTTGCAGGTTCAGGTTGGCGTCGGTGGTGAAGTCGCCCGCCCAGGCGGCGTCCCACGAGCCGAGCCACAGCCCGGTCAGCCGGGGCGGCAGCACCCCGCTGGAGCTGAGCAGCAGGTACCGCCCGGCGTGGAACAGCCGCTCCAGCAGCGCCGGTTGCAGCGTGCCCGGGTCGGCGTCCTGCGCGGCGAGCAGCTCACCCACGGGCAGGTCCCGCTGCGCGTCCGGCACCCGCAGGTCCAGGCTCACCCGCCCGTAGGCGCGCCCGTGCGGCACGACGTGCCGGGCCAGCAGGGTCTCGTAGTCGACCCCGGCGTGGGCGGCCAGCCGATCCTCCAGCTCGCCGGTGCGCCACGGCGGGGCATCGGGCCGGTCGAGCACCGTGGCCAGCAGCGCCGGGCCGCGTACCACCACCCGGTCGCCGACGACCGCCACGTCGCCGTGCAGCAGGGTGAGCCCCTCGAAGCCGTACGCGCCACCCGCGTCGGGGTAGCGGCCCCGTACCCGCAGGAACACCAGATCACCCCGGCGGTACGCGGCGACGGTGTAGCGCACCGACTCCGGCCGGCCCGGCAGGTCCCCGGTGACGCCCACCGCGCAGGTGCCCGCGTCGACGTGGGTGAGCACCAGCGCGTCGGCGCGGGACACGAACGAGCGTCGGCGTCCGCCCGTCCACTCGACGACGACCTCTCCGGTTCCGAACTCGGTACGCCGCCGGTAGCCGTCGACCGGGCCGGGGTCGACGGCGTCGATGGTGAGGGCGAAGCCGGGGTGGAACGACTGTGTCCAGCGCAGCACCCCGTCGCCGGCGAGCAGCCGGCTGGCCTCCGCCCGTCGGCCGGCGAGGATCAGCTCGCGGATGCGCGGCAGCAGGGCGGCCAGCTCGGGCGGGCGGGCGTCGCGGGTGCCGTTGGGCAGGACGAAGCGGTGGTGGTTGACGACGATGCGTTCGGCGTGCGGCCGGCCGTACACCATGATCCCGGCCTCGCCGTTGCCGGACAGGAACGCGTCCTCCCAGCGCGCGGCGGGGGCGGTGTCGACGATGCGGTGCGCGGCGGACGTCACCGGCCGGCCCTCGCCGTCGGGGCGGGGGCGGCGGTGCTGTCGCGTACCGTCAACCGGGGCGGCAGCAGGGTGACCTCCGGCGTCGCCTCGCCGTCGAGCCTGCCCATCAGCAGCGACACGGCCCGCGTGCCGATCTCCTCGGCGGGCACCGGCACGGCGGTCAGCATCGGGTGGGCCTGCTCGGCGAAGCGGTCCGGGCAGACGGCGACCACCGACACGTCCCGCGGCACCCGCCGGCCCAGGGCGGGCAGCGTGGCCAGCACCGGATCGACGGCGGCCTCGTTCTGCACGATCAGCCCCGACACGTCGGGGTGGTGTCCCAGCAGGTCGGTGAGGGCCCGGCGGACGGCCACCGCGCCCTCCTCGCAGGGCAGCGTCACCGCGTCGACGCCGTGCGCGGCGGCGGCCTCGCGTACGCCGGCGCGGGTGCGGTGCGCGAAGCCGGTGCCCCGGTCGTAGACGGCGGCGGGCGCGCCGAGCAACGCCACCCGCCGGTGCCCCAGCCCGGCCAGGTGCGCCACGCAGGCCCACCCGGCCCGGTGGAAGTCCAGGTCCACGCAGGTCAGGCCGGTGGTGTCGGCGGGCAGCCCGATGAGCACGCTGGGCCGGGCCAGCCCCCGCAGCAGCGGCACCCGGGGATCGTCCAGCTCCACGTCCATGACCAGCACACCGTCGACCAGGGCGGTGGCGGCGACACGCCGCAGCCCCGCGGGCCCCTCGTCGGAGGTGACCAGCAGGACGTCGTGGTCGAAGCGGCGGGCGGTGGTGACCACGGCCATGGCGAACTGCATCACCACGGGCACCTGCATCCCGGCGCGCAGCGGCAGGACCAGCGCGATCACGTTGGCCCGCCGGCTGGCCAGGGCCCGCGCGCCGGCGTGCGGGTGGTAGCCGAGCAGCCGGACGCTGGCCAGCACCCGGTTGCGGGTGACCTCGGTGATGGCGCGCTTGCCGCTGAGGACGTACGACACGGTGCTCACCGCGACCCCGGCGTGCCGGGCGACGTCGGCGATGGTGGGCTGCGCCGGTCGTCCCCGTGCCCCGCTCACCGCGCCCGCCCCGACGCCGGTACGGCCGCCCGCCCGCCGACCGTCTCGTCGCCGCGTACGGCAAGGGCGCCGACCAGCCGCACGTCGCGGGCGGAGCGGCCGACCAGGACGGTGTGGGTGGCGTCCTCCACCACCCGGCGGCCCCGGGTCTCGTCCCACCAGCTCAACTCGGCGGTACGCAGCCGCAGCCGCACCACCTGCCGCTGCCCGGGCGCGAGGCTGATCCGGGCGAAGTCCCGTAGCTGGCGCAGGGGCTGCTTGACGCGGGAGCGGCGCTGGCGCGTGTAGAGCTGCACGACCTCCTCGCCGGGGCGCTCGCCGACGTTGGTGACCTCGACGCTCACCTCGACCTCCTCGCCCACGGTGGCCTCGGCGGCGCTCAACCGCAGGCCGGCGTAGTCGAAGCGGGTGTAGCTGAGCCCGTGGCCGAACGGGTACAGCGGGTCGCCCCGGTGGTACAGGTAGGTGGCGTCGGAGCCGATCACGTCGTAGTCGAGCAGGTCGGGCAGCTCGGCGGCGTCGGCGTACCAGGTCTGGGTGAGCCGGCCGCCGGGCTCGGCGTCGCCCACCAGCACGTCGCCCAGCGCGGTGCCGTGCTCCTGACCGCCGTGCGCGCACCAGAGCACCGCCGGCGGTGGCGTCCCGGCCTGACCGATCGCGTACGGGTAGCTGCTGGTCACCACCAGCACGGTGCGCGGGTTGGCGGCGTGCACGGCCCGCAGCAGCGCCTCCTGCCCGGCGGGCAGGGCCAGGTCGACGCGGTCCTCGGTCTCGCGGCCGTTGACCATCGGGTGGTTGCCCAGCGCCACCACCGCCACGTCGGCGTCGGCGGCCAGGGCGGCGGCCTCGGCGGCCCCGTCGGCCAGCAGGTCCACCGTGAACCGGGTCGCCTCGGCCGGGGTGGGGGCGTCGGCGTGCAGCCGCCCGTGCGCGTCGGCGGCGACGTAGCGGCCGGAGGCGAGGTGGTGCAGCAGGACCGTGCCGCCGGGACCCTCGTGGCAGCGGAAGGTCTCCCGGACGACCCAGCCGCCGGGTCCGGGGCGGTCGTTGGCGAGCGCGCCGGCCTCGTCGGCCCCGACGTGGCGGCCGTTGCCGACGGCGCGCAGCGCCACCACGTCGCGCCCCCAGTCGAAGACGTCGAACGCCGTGGCGGCGTCGCCGAGGGTCAGCGGCCCGCCGTCGGGGGTGTCGGGGCAGCCGACGTGGCGGGCGCCGACGCGCAGCGCGATCCGGTCGGTCCCGGGATGGGTGGCGACGGCGGCCAGCCGGCCGACGAGCCCCTGGTACGCGGTGATCGCGTACGGCGGGGTGCCGCTGTACCAGTCGGTGTGCACGGCGTCGGCCAGCGGGCCGAGCACGGCCACCCGCAGCCCCGGGTCGGCGAGGGGGAGCAGCCCGTCGTTGCGCAGCAGCACGATCGACTGGCGGGCGGCCTCGCGGGCCAGTTCCCGGTGCGCGGGGCGGTCGACGGCGTCCGGCGCGACGCCGGCGAAGGGGTCCACGCCCGGCGGGTCCAGGTCGCCGAGGCGGACGCGGACGGTGAGGATCCGCCGCACCGCCCGGTCCACGTCGGACGCCGTGATCAGCCCCCGGTCGAGCGCCTCGGTCAGCCGCCCGACGGTGGGGGCGCTGTCGGCGTCGTCCTCGGTGAAGCTGTCGATGCCGGCGCGCAGGGCGGCGGCGTAGCCGTCGACGTGGTCGGGCAGGTGGCCCTGCACCCCGGCGATGTTGCTCACCGCGCCGGCGTCGCCGACGACCATCAGCTCCTCGGGCGTCCACCGGCGCAGCTCGTCGGCGATGAGCGGGCTCAGGTGCGCCGGCACCCCGTTGACCAGGTTGTAGGAGGCCATCACGGCGACGGCCGCGCCGGCGGCCAGCGGGGCGCGGAAGGCGGGCAGCTCGTACTCGTGCAGCACCCGTGGGGGCAGGTCGCTGGACGTGGTGGCCCGGTCGGTCTCGTTGTTGTAGCCGAGGAAGTGCTTGACCGTCGGGGCGGTACGCAGCCGCTGCGGGTGGTCGCCGCGCAGCCCCTCGGCGTACGCGGTGGCGAGCCGGCCGGTGAGCCACGGGTCCTCGGACCAGCCCTCCTCGTTGCGTCCCCAGCGAGGGTCGCGCAGGGGGTTGACCACCGGCGCCCAGACGTTGAGGCCGACCCGCTCGGGGTCGGCGTGGTGCTTGGCGCGGACCTCGTCGCCGACGGCCGCGCCGACGGCCCGCAGCAGCTCGGGGTTCCAGCTGGCGGCGAGCCCGACGGCCTGCGGGAAGACGGTGGCCCGGCCGAGCCACGCCACCCCGTGCAGCGCCTCGGTGCCGGTGCGGAACGCGGGCAGGCCGAGGCGGGGCACGGGCGCCTGCCACTGGTGCAGCAGGCCGAGCTTCTCCGGCAGGGTGAGCCGGCCCAGCAGGTCGTCGACGATTGCGTGCGGGGAGGGGGCGGGGTGGTGGGTCATGGGTCGGTCGCCTTCCGTGGGCCTGCACGCGGCCGTGTCGAAGCGCTTCGACGAACGGTGACGCGAGCGGCATCGCGGTGTGAGGGTGGCGGTCGCCGGCCCGGAAGCGGTGAAGCGCTTCGACGACTGCGCGAGACGTGCCGCCCGGGTGCCCAGCCACGAGGCGGCGGTTCGAGGTTGGCACCTGCCGCCGGTCCGGTCAAGGCCCGGCGGCGCGCGGGCTCACGCGGCCGGAAGCCGACCCGACTCGACGGCGGCGAGCGCGGCGGTGGCCCCGCCGAGCGCGGTGGCCGCCGGGTCGAGGGTGGAGGCGTCGAGCTGGCAGCCGCCGGCGGCCGGGGCGTGGGTGCGCGCGGCGAACTCCGTGCGCGCCGCCGGCAGCAGCCAGGGAGCCAGGGCGGCGAAGTGCCCGCCGACGACCACGGCCTGCGGGTTGAGCAGGTTGGCCAGGACGGACGCGGCGTGCCCGAGGTGGCAGCCGACGTCGGCGAGTCCCGCCAGGACGGTGGGGTCGCCCTGGCGGGCCAGTGCCTGGATCCGTTCGATCTCCGGCAGGAAGTCGGTGACCGGCCCGTCCTGCGCGGTGTCGGGCAGGAGGCGACCCACCACCGCCGGCAGTCCGGCGTACGCGACCAGGCAGCCGCGGCGGCCACACGCGCAGCCGGGGCCGGCCGGGTCGAGCATGAGGTGCCCGACCTCGCCGGCGAATCCCCGGTTGCCGCGCAGCAGCCGGCCGCCGGCGACGATGCCCGCGCCGACCGAGGCCCCGCCGGTGAGGTGCACCAGGTGGGCCGCGCCGGCGTACGCGCCGTGGCGGTGCTCGGCCAGGACGGCGAGGTTGGCGTCGGTGTCGACGTCGACGGTGAGGTCGGGCTCGCGCAGCGCCGCGCGCAGGTCGGCGGCGAGGGCGACGTCCCGCCAGCCGAGCGCGGTGGCCCGGGGAACGGCGCCGTCGGGGTCGACGAGGCCGGGCACGCCCACGCTCAGGCCGAGCACGCGGCGGTCCTGCCCCCGTAGCCGGGTGATCGCGCGGCGGGCCAGGGCCGCCAGCGCGCGTACGGTCTCGGCGGGGGTGCACGACGGTGCGGAGAAGGCGCGCCGCCAGGTGAGCAGTCGGGTGCCGGCCAGGTCGGTGGCGAGCACCACCAGCTCGTCGGCGCCGATCTGCATGCCCAGGGCCGCGTACGGGGTGCCGTCGAGGACGAGCATGGTCGCGGGGCGGCCGACCCGGTTCTCAGTCAGCCCGGTCTCGCGCAGCAGCCGCCGCTCGATCAGCTCGCCGACCAGGCTGGACACGGTGGCCTTGTTCAGCCCGGTGTGCGCCGCGATGTCGGCCCGGGAGCAGGGGGCGTGCCGGCGGACGTGGCGCAGCACCAGGGCCCGGTTGGCGGTGCGGACGTCGCCGAGGTCGCTCGGCCGCGCTTCGTTGTGGCTGCTGATCACGATCTGTCCGCTCCCTGGGCGACGGTGCAGGATCCCGGTGGTGCCGCGCGCCCCATCATCGCGTACGCCGCCGGGGTCGTTGTCTTGTGGGACGGATCACCGTCGATTAGTTTATTCGGCTAGAACCCCAACTAATTCTAGCCGGAACGCGTACGTTCCGCGAAGCCGCCACCGAAGAAGGGAGTGCGCCGTGAAGCCGTCCCCGCCGGGCGCATCCACCGACCGCCGGTCCCTGCTGCGCCTGCTCGGCCTCGGCGCCGCCGCGACGATGGGTGGCGCCACCCTGGCCGGTTGCAGCAAGGAGGCCGGGAGCAGAGGCAGCGCCACCAGGGCCGACGCCATCCGCTCGGTGCTGCCCACCCACAAGCCGGCCGAACTGCTCCCGCCCGACATCGCCGGTGAGGGGCCGATCCCCGACGGCTACCTCAGCTACCCCCGCACCCTCGTCGACGCCGTCACCGAGCAACCCGGCCGGGGCGGCCCGCCGATCGGCACCATGAGCCCGTGGTGGGGACCGGCCCCACCGACGGCGGGCCGCAACTCCTACCTCGCGGCGGTCAACGCCAGGCTGGGCGTCGAGGTGCACCCGAGCCTGCAGGACGGCATGACCTACGCCGACAAGCTCAACGCGATGCTCGGCGCCCGCGACGTGCCAGAACTGCTCAGCGTGCCCAACTGGGAGGTCGACAAGGTCGCCCGGTTCTCCGACGCCGTCAAGGCACTGTTCGAGGACCTCACCGACCACCTCAAGGGCGACGCCGCCGCGAAGTACCCCTACCTGGCCGCGCTGCCCACCGGCGCCTGGGAGTACTCGGTCTGGGGCGGGCGGCTGCACGCCGTGCCGTTTCCCACCGACGGGCCGTTCGGGTACGCCCTGTTCCACCGCGCCGACCTGCTCGCCCCGGCCGGCCTGGCGGCGCCGACGTCCCCGGAGGAGCTGCACGAGTTCGGCCGCAAGGTCACCGACCCCGCCAAGGGGGTGTGGGCCTTCGGCAGCGTCTTCGACATGGTGCAGCAGTTCTTCGGCTGCCAGCAGTACTGGCGCAAGAAGCCCGACGGCGGCCTGGAGCACAAGTTCGAGAACCCGGCCTTCGCCGCCGCCCTGGAGTTCACCGCCAAGCTGTTCGCCGACGGGCTCGTGCACCCCGACACCGTGGCCAGCAAGGGCGCCGACGAGAAGCAGCTGTTCAAGGCCGGCAAGATCCTCATGTACCAGGACGGCCTCGGCGCCTGGCAGGGCATGCAGAGCGAGCGGGTCAAGCAGCTGCCGAGCTTCGACATGCAGCCGCTGCCGGTCTTCGGCGTGGCCGGGGCACAGCCGGTCATCTGGGGCAGCGAGAAGCCCATCTTCTACACCTTCGTCAAGAAGGGCCTGGGCGCCGCGCGCGTCGACGAGCTGCTACGGGTACTGAACTGGTGTGCCGCGCCCTTCGGCAGCCGCGAGTTCGAGCTGCGCGAGTACGGCGTCGAGGGCAAACACTTCACCCGCGCGGCCGACGGCAGCCCCGTCCCGACCGAGCTGGGCCGCAAGGAACTGGGGGCGCAGTACACCCACATCGGTGGCCGGGTCCCGGTCAAGGTACGCAGCGCCGACACCCCCAACTACGTACGCGACTACCTGGGCTACTACCAGAAGAACATCGCCCAGATGGAGAAGGACCTCTTCGCCGGCATCAAGCTGGAACTCCCGGCCAACTGGTCGAAGGTCCTCCAGCCGACCGAGGACAAGATCCGCGACATCCTGCGCGGCCGCCGACCCGTCAGCGACCTGGCGCAGGTCCGCAAGGAGTTCCTCGCCTCCGGCGGTGAGGAGGGGCGCGCGTTCCACGAGAAGGCGCTCGCCGACAACGGCCGATGAGCGCCCCGGCCACCACCGACGCGCCGGCGGCCACCGGCCAGGGCCCACCCGCCGGTCGTACGCGGCGGTCGCGTCCCCGGCACCGTCTACGCGACCGGCTGCGCCGGGACTGGCCGCTGCTGGCCATGACGGCGCCGGCCGCGGCGCTGCTGCTGGTCTTCCACTACCTGCCGACGCTCGGCAACGTCATCGCCTTCCAGGACTACAACCCGTTCGTCGGCGACGACCCCGTCGAGGCGTTCTGGCACAGCGAGTGGATCGGCTTCGGCAACTTCGAGGCACTCTTCGGCGACCCGCTGTTCTGGGACGCGGTCCGCAACACCCTGACCATCACCGCGTTCCAGCTCGTCTTCTTCTTCCCGCTGCCGATCCTGCTGGCCGTCCTGCTCAACAGCCTGGTCTCCGCGCGGCTGCGCGGCTTCGTGCAGAGCGTGGTCTACCTGCCGCACTTCTTCAGCTGGGTGCTCGTGGTGACGTTCTTCGTGCAGATGCTCGGCGGGGCCGGGCTGCTGGCCCAGGAGATGCGCGCGGCCGGCATGCAGCCGTTCGACGTCATGACCGACCCGGACACCTTCATCGTGCTGGTCACCGCCGAGGCGGTGTGGAAGGACCTCGGCTGGGGCGCCATCGTCTTCCTGGCCGCGCTGGCCGCCATCGACCCCAACCTGTACGAGGCGGCGGCGGCCGACGGGGCCGGGCGGTGGCGGCGGCTGTGGCACATCACCCTGCCGGGCCTGCGCCCGGTGATCGTGCTGCTGCTCATCATGCGCCTCGGCGACGCGCTGTCGGTCGGCTTCGAACAGTTCATCCTGCAACGCGAGGCGGTCGGCCGGGAGGCCGCCGAGGTGCTGGACACGTTCGTCTACTACCAGGCCATCAGCACCCAGCAGTGGGGCCTCGGCGCCGCCGCCGGGCTGTTCAAGGCCGTGGTCGGGCTGGTTCTCATCCTCACCGCCAACAAGGTGGCGCACCGCCTCGGCGAGCAGGGGGTGTACGCGAAGTCATGACCACGCAGCTCAGTGGCACCGGCCCGCACCTCGACGCACGGCGGCGACGGTCGCGGCGACCCACCTGGGAGGAGCCGCCCACGGCGGCGGGCACCGTGGCCAAGGCCGCCGTGCTCACGCTGCTCGTCGCGGCCGTGCTCGTACCTTTGTGGGCGGTGCTGGTGACCAGCCTCGCCTCGCGGGACACGATCGACTCCACCGGCGGGATGGTGCTGGTGCCCCGCGAGATCGACCCCTCGGCGTACGTCACCATCTTCAGCGGCGGGCAGATCACCCAGGCGGTGTGGATCAGCACCCTCGTCACGGTGCTCGGCACCACCGTCAGCCTCGTGCTCACCGTGCTGGCCGCGTACGGGCTGTCGCGGCCCGGCTCGGTGGCGCACCGGGGACTGCTCTTCTTCTTCCTGCTGACCTTCCTGATCTTCCCCGGTCTGGTGCCCAGCTACCTCGTGGTCACCGGCCTCGGGCTCAAGGACAGCATCTGGTCGCTGATCCTGCCCAGCGCGATCAGCGTGTTCAACCTGGTGGTGATCCGGGCGTTCTTCATGAACGTCCCCGGTGAACTGCTCGACAGCGCCCGCATCGACGGCGCCGGGGAACTGCACATCCTGGTACGCATCGTGCTGCCACTGTCCAAGGCGGTGATCGCCGTGGTCGGCCTCTTCTACGCCGTCGGCTACTGGAACGCCTACTTCAACGCGGTGCTCTACATCGACGACAACGACAAGTTCCCGATCCAGCGGGTGTTGCAGAGCTACATCCTCGCCGGGCAGTCGCCGAACGTGTCCGGGGCGGCGGTCAGCCTGCCCGGCGTCACCGCGTACCCGCCGACGCTGGCGGTGAAGATGGCGGTGGTGGTGGTGACCGTGATCCCCGCGGTGATCGTCTACCCGTTCGTGCAGCGGCACTTCACCAAGGGCGTCATCACCGGCGCGGTGAAGGGCTGAGCGGACCCGTGCGGCGCCCGACCCGCGACAGGTCGGGCGCCGCCGCACCTCAGGCGGGGTCGGGCAGCCAGGCGTCGAACGGCGCCGGGGCCACCGCCTCGCCGTTGAGCAGCAGCCGGGCCGGGGCGTGCGCGCCGGCGACGCTGACGTACGCCACCCGCAGCGGCCCGTCGGTGTCCACCCGCAGGGTGTCGCCGTCGCGTACGGCCGTCACGACCGTGTCGCCGTCGACGTCGTGCAGCACCGTACGGGCGTCGACGGCACCCCAGCTGACCAGGGTGACGTCGTGGAACGGCCCGTCGCCCACCGTGTCGCCCGGCGCGACCGTCGGCACGAGCGCGCCGTGGCGGACGTAGAGCGGCAGCCGGTGCGGCGCCACGGCCACCCGCACGTGCCGCCCGCCCGGGTGCCGCTCGCCGGTGGCCGCGTCGATCCAGTCGTCGCCCACCGGCAGGTAGACGTCGCGCCGCCCGGACGGGTCCGTCACGGGCGCGACCAGCAGGTCGGTGCCGAGGCGGTACTGCAGGTCCGTGGTCCAGGCCGTCGGGTCGTCGGGGGTGTCCACCAGCAGCGCGCGCATCATCGGCGTCCCGTCGGCGGCCGAGCGCACCGCCGCCGACCACAGGTACGGCATCAGCCGGTAGCGCAGCCGCAGGGCCGCCACCGCGTCGCGTTCGGTCTCGGCGGGGAAGTCCCACGGCAGGCGGCTGGTGGTGCCGTGCAGGCGCACCAGCGGCGACAGCGCCCCGAACTGGGTCCAGCGCACATAGAGCTGCGGTGTGGGGGTGCCGTGGAAGCCGCCGGTGTCGTGGCTCCAGAACGGCACGCCCGACAGCCCGTGCGACAGCCCGCCGCGCAGGGTGCTGGCCAGCCCCGGCCAGGTGGCGTTGACGTCGCCGCTCCACTGCGCGCTGTGCCGCTGCCCGCCCAGGTACGACGAGCGGGCCCACACGGTACGGTGCCCGGCCACCTCCTCGGTCACCCGGGCCACGACGTCGTTGAACAGCAGCGCGTACACGTTGTGCAGCTCCACGCCGGTCATCCCGTTGTGGGCGACGGCGTCGACGGGCACCCCCTCGGCGAAGTCGGTCTTGAACACCGCCACCCCCTGCTCCAGCAGGGGCCGCAGCAGCCCGGTGAACCACTCGACGGCGGCCGGCTTGGTGAAGTCCACGATGGCGCTGGCCGGGTGGCTGCCGTGCCAGACGTCGGCGACGTACGGGCTGCCGTCGGCGTGACGCAGGAAGTGGCCGGCCTCGGCCGCGGCGGCGTAGAGCGGGCTGTCGGTCATCAGGTAAGGGTTCATCCAGAGGCAGACCCGGAAGCCCTGCCCCGCGAGGGTCCGCAGCATCGCCGTGGGGTCGGGGAACGCCTCGTCGTCCCACCGCAGGTCCGACCAGCGGCCGGCGACCTGCCAGTAGCAGTCCAGGTGCAGCACGTCGCACGGGATGCCCCGCTCGCGCAGCAGGCGGGCGCGCTCGAGCACCCGCTCCTGCGAGTCGGGGAAGAAACCGGAGGAGACCCAGGCGCCGAACGCCCACTTCGGCGGCAGGTACGGCCGGCCGGTGAGCCGGTCCAGCCGGTCGAGCACCTCCGGTGGCGTCGGACCGGCCAGCACGTAGTAGTCGAGCAGGTCGTCGGGGACCAGGATCTGCACGCTGCTGTGGGTGGACTGGCAGACGTCGAACTGCACCGGCAGCCCGCTGTCGACCAGCACCCCGTAGCCCCGGTCCGACAGGTAGAACGGCACGTTCTTGTGAGAACGGTCGGACTCGCCGCCGAAGGCGTCGAAGTTCCACATCAGCGGCCGCTGCCCCCGCTTGTCGAGCGGGGTGAACTTCTCGCCGAAGCCGACGAAGCGCTCGTCGCCGGGGGCGACGAAGCTCTCGTGCCAGGCGACGCGCGCGCCGTCGACGGTGGAGCGGCCGAACGGCAGGGTGCGCCGCCGGCCGCTGATGTCCCGGGTGCCCGGGTCCTGCGCGAGCAGCAGCCGCCCGTCGGGGCCGAGGAACCGCAGGTGCCACGGGTCGAGCCGGATCTCGGCGACCACGGCGCCGGCGCCGACGCGGACGTGGGTGTCGTCGACGGTGACGGTGGCGGGGTGGGTGCCGGGGCGCACCAGCGGCAGCGCCCGGGCGGAGCGGCTGCGGGCCTGCGGGTCGTCGGCCAGGCGTACGCGGATCACCCCCTCGCCGGCGGCGTCGACGCGCAGCGCCATGCTCGCGCCGTCGGAGAGGGTGGCCTTGAACGTCACCCCCTGCGGGTCGGTCGCGACGACCTCGGCCCGGCCGACGACGGCGGCCCCGTCCTCGCCGGGGCCCCGCACCGGCAGGTCGGGTGGGTCGGCCACGAAGCTCTCGTACGGGACCAACGGCGGTCGGTAGGGCATCGGCGTCTCCTCCGGGATGGTTCCGACGGTCCCGCCAGTTTCTTTGGCTTCCCAACTAACTGTCAACGACAACCTTCGTTTGCTCGGTGGCGACTGCCGTTGACATGCTCCTGTGCGCTTCATATTTTGGACGCCTTCCCAACGAACTGGCGGTGGTTGAGATGGCCGACGGTGTACTGCGCTACGGCGGCGACTACAACCCCGAGCAGTGGCCGGCCGAGGTGTGGCGCGAGGACGTCGCCCTCATGCGCCGCGCCCGGGTCAACCTCGTCACCGTCGGCGTCTTCGCCTGGTCGCGACTCGAACCGGAGCCCGGGCGCCACACCTTCGACTGGCTGGACCAGGTGCTGGACCTGCTGCACGACAACGGCATCGACGTCGCCCTGGCCACCCCGACGGCGTCGCCCCCGCCCTGGTTCTCCCTGGCACACCCGGACGCGCTGCCCGTGACCGCCGACGGCGTACGGCTGCACCACGGCAGCCGGGACACCTACTGCGCCGCCGCGCCCGCCTACCGGGCCGCCGCCCGGGGGATCGCCGCCGCCCTCGCCGAGCGCTACGCCCACCACCCGGCCCTCGCGCTGTGGCACGTGCACAACGAGTACGGCACCACCTGCCACTGCGCGCACACCGCAGGGGCGTTCCGGCGCTGGCTGGCCGACCGGCACGGCGACCTCGACGCGCTCAACGCCGCGTGGGCCACCAGCTTCTGGAGCCAGCACTACACCGACTGGGCGCAGGTCGACCCGCCTCGCGCCACGCAGTACCTGGCCAACCCGGGGCACCTGCTGGACTTCCGCCGCTTCTGGTCGGACACCCTGCTCGCCGCGTACGCCGAGCAGCGCGACGTGCTGCGCGCCGCCAACCCGGCGATCCCCGTCACCACCAACTACGTCCTCGGCGACTGGGTGCCCGTCGACCACGCCCGCTGGGCCGCCGAGGTGGACCTGGTGGCCGTCGACCACTACCCGGACGCGGTCGACGGCGGCGCGGAGGAACAGACCGCCCTCGCCGCCGACCTGGCCCGGGGCTGGGCCCGCCACGGCGCCGGCGGCGACCGGCCGGCGCCATGGCTGCTGATGGAGAGCGCCCCCAACCAGATCCACGCCGGTGGGCGGATGCACGCCAAGGAACCCGGCCGGATGGCCCGGCACAGCCTCTCCCACGTCGCGCGCGGCTCGCGGGGGGTCATGTTCTTCCAGTGGCGGGCCCCGGCGGGCGGGGCGGAACGCTTCCACTCCGCCCTGGTGCCGCACGCCGGCCCCGACAGCCGCGTGTTCCGGGAGGCCGTCGACCTCGGCGCGACACTTCAGCGGCTCCGCGAGGTCGACGCCGGCACGGTCGACGCCGACGTCGCGATCGCCTGGGACGCCGCCAGCAGCTGGGCCCTGGGCCACCCGGGGATGCCGTCGCCGTACCCGCGCCACCGCGACGAGGTGGCCGCGGCGCACCGGGCGCTGTGGCGGGCCGGGTACGGCTGCGACATGGTGCTGCCCGGCGACCGGATCGACGCGTACAAGCTGCTGGTGCTGCCCGCCCTCTACCTCGCCTCCGACGACACCGCCGACTGGGTCGGCACGTACGTGCACGGCGGCGGGCACCTGCTGGTGACCTGGCTCAGCGGCGTCGCCGACGAACACGCCCGCGTCCGCCTCGGCGGGCACCCCGGGGCGCTGCGCGACCTGCTGGGCGTACGCGTCGAGGAGTTCCACCCGCTCGCCGCCGGCCAGACGGTGCCCCTGTCGGGCGGCGGCACGGGCCGCCTGTGGACCGAGACGGTACGCCTCGCCGGCGCCCAGCCGACGGCCTCGTACGCCGACGGCGTGCTCGCCGGGCTGCCGGCCGTGACCCGCCACCGCTACGGCGCCGGCACGGCCTGGTACCTGTCCACCCGGCCCGACGAGACCACCTACCAGCGGCTGATGACGCACGCGGCGCGGGCGGCCGGCGCGTCACCCGTCTGCCCGGACGCACCGGCCGGGATCGAGGCGGTCCGCCGGCGCGGCGCCGGGGCGAGCTGGCTGTTCCTGCTCAACCACACCGACCGGCCGCAACGGGTCCCGGCCGCCGGGATCGACCTGCTCACCGGCGCGACGGTCGACACCCAGGTGCACCTGCCCGCCGGGGGCGCCGCCGTGCTGCGCGAGACCGGCACCGCCGGTGCCCGCCCGCCCCCCACCGCCGGCGCGGCCACGGGCACACTGTGCCGATGCTGCGCGCCCCGGCCACCGCGACCCTGCCGGAACTCCTGCTGCGCCCCTGGCGCGACGACGACGCCGAGGCCCTGATCGCCGCGTACCGCGACCCGGTGCTGCGCCGCTGGACCCGGGCGCCGGTGACCACGACCGCCGAGGCACGCCGGTTCCTCGCGTCGGCACACCGGGACTGGGCTGACGGCCGCCGGTTCAGCTTCGCCGTGCTGGAGCCGGATCCGGCCGGCGACATCCTGGTGGCGCAGGTCATCCTCAAGAACGTCACCGCGCGGGGCGAGGACGCCGAGGTCGGCTACTGGACCGCCGCGCCCGCCCGGGGCAGGGGCGTGGCCCCGCACGCCCTGACGGCCGTCACCGACTGGGCGTTCGACCGGTTCGCCGGCCTGCGGCGGCTGGACCTGCTGCACCAGATCGACAACCCGGCATCCTGCCGCGTGGCGGAGAAGGCCGGCTACCGCTTCCAGGAGGTGCTGCCCGCCCGGCCGCCGTTCCCCCGCGACGGCCACCGGCACGCCCGGGAATGCCCGCCCCGGCGGGGGCGCTGACCGCATGCGTCGGCCCCGACACGGTGGCCGCGTTACCGTGGGGTCGGGGGAGGTGCCGGCAGGTGGACAGCTGGGAGGCGACCGTCGAGGCGCGCATCCGCGCCGCGCAGGAGCAGGGCGAGTTCGACAACCTGCCCGGCGCGGGCAAGCCGATCCCCGGCCGAGGGGAGCCCTACGACGAGTCGTGGTGGATCAAGAGCTTCCTGGAGCGGGAGAAACTCCCCACCGACCTGCTGCTGCCGACGCCACTGCAACTGCGCCGCCGCGTCGAGCAGGTGCCCGACGAGGTTCGGGACCTGCCGACCGAGGCGGCCGTGCGCGCGTTCGTGGCCGACCTCAACGCCCAGATCCTCTCCTGGCTGCGTACGCCCACCGGCCCCCGGGTCGCGGTGCGCCCGGTCAACACCGACGACGTGATCCGCCGCTGGCGGGCCGAGCGGGCGGTGACCACGGCAGCCGCGACCCCACCCCCCGCACCGCCGACCCCACCACGCAGGCGGCGCTGGCGAGCGCCCTGGCGCCGTCGGGCGGCGTAGACCCGGTCAGTCCACCGCCGCCCGCCACGACCAGGACGTGCGCCGGGCGCGACCGGGCAGCTCCCCGCGACCGGTCAGCCACCGCAGCACCTGCGGCGCGGGCCCGGCGGGCGCGTCCGGGAAGAGCCGGCGCACCACGGCCGCGCTGAGCTGCTGCGGCGGCTGCCAGGGCACCCCGAGACCACGGGCGATGTCGTCGGTGTGCAGCAGGACCTCCGCCACCCCCATCGCCGCGAAGCCCGCCGGGTCGCAGGGACCGTAGTGCCACGCCCGCGTCTGCGGCGCGGCCGCGTCGACGGCAGCCCGCAGCAGGCCACCGCAGGCGACCACGACGCGCAGCACCTCGGCCGGCCCCGCGGCGGGGGAGACGACCAGGTCGAACGGCAGGTAACCGTCGTCGGGCCGCCCGCTGACCTGGCCGGCGTACGCCAACAGGTCGTGCGCGACGTGCGCGGCGGTGGCCCAGCAGCTCCACTCCAACCCGCCGGCGGGCACACTCCAGTCCCGCCCCGTGTGCGGGCCGAGAACGGCGGTCATCTCGCGTACCGCGTGGTGCACGTCGACTCCGGTCAGCGCGGACATCTGCCGACCGTGTCACTGCGGCCCGGCTGCCGCAACCGGATTGCGCTTGCCCGCCACCGTCGTCGCCCCTAGGGTCGGACGCGTGACTGCCGGGTCGGCCATGGGCCACGAGCGGACAGGGCACCCGGCCGTCAGGTGAGCCGGGGGCGGGCGCGCGGCCCGCCGATCCCCGCCACCCACCGGTGCCGCCGCCACGTCCACCGTCGCGCGCCGCGCCGCACACTCTTCCGCCGCCCACGCCGCGTCGTACAGCCGGCGTATCCGCATCCTCGCCGCCACCGGTCGCCGGGCGGGCGATCCACTGTGGCCGCACCCTCCTGCCCGAGCAGAGAGCAGAGCATTGCCCAACGACTTCAACCAGCAGATCATCGACGAGTTCCGCGCCAACTCCGGCCGGGTCGGCGGCCCCTTCGCGGGAGCCCGCCTGATCCTGCTGACCACCACCGGGGCCCGCTCCGGCAGCCCGCACACCACCCCCGTCGGCTACCTCCCCGATGAGGAACGCATCCTCGTCATCGCCTCGGCCGGCGGCAGCCCGAAGCACCCCGACTGGTACCACAATCTCCTCGCCGACCCGCACGTCACCGTCGAGGACGGGGTCTTCACCTACCAGGCCCGCGCGGTCGTGCTGACCGGCGCCGAACGCGACGAGATCTTCGCCCGTGCCGTGGAGGCCGACCCGGGCTGGGCCGCCCGCAAGCACGCCAACCACCGGTCGCGGCAGGCCGCGTCCTGAGCCTCGCGCGCCCGGCCGGCCGTGCGGTGCTGAACAACCCGGCACTAGACCGGATCGTGACCCGCTGGCCGGACATCCTGCGGGTGGCCGGCTCCCTGAGTCCGCGCCTACGACCTGCTGCGGATGCTCGCCCGCGATGGGCATCCCACCCCGCTCGGCCAAGCCCTGGCCGCGTATGGCCGGATCGCCGAGACCCTGCACCTGCTGACCATGGTCGACCCGGTCGAAGACCAGCTCGGCGCGCTCGGCCTCGTCCTCAACTCGGTCATACGAGGGTGACCGCGGTGTCGCCCGTTACCGTGAGTCGGGGCGCGGTGACCCGGTCGGTGCGGTCGCCGGTCTCGATCGAGGCGTGCAGGTGGTAGTGCCCGCGCGGCACGCCGGGTCATCGCCCGTGACGAACGTCACCCTCGCCTTAGTCGCGGGTGGTCGGCTACGGTCCAACTATTGTAACGATCGCTACAAAATTGGAGTTGTTATGAGTCCGCTCGCGGGGAAGGTCGCGCTGGTCACCGGTGGTAGCCGCGGAATCGGGGCGGCGGTCGCGCGTCGGCTGGCGGCGGAAGGTGCCGACGTCGCCGTCACCTATCTGCGCGCGGCGGACCGCGCGCAGCAGACGGTCCGGCACATCACGGGCCTCGGGCGCCGCGGCCTCGCGCTCGCGGTCGACAGTGCCGACGCCGCCGCGGTCCGTGTGGCGGTGGATCACGTGGCGGCGACGCTCGGCGGCCTCGACATCCTGGTGAACAACGCCGGTGTCTTCCCGAGCGGACCGATCGACGCCGTGTCCGGCACCGACCTCGACCACGCGCTCGCGGTGAACGTCCGCGCGCCGTTCGTGGCCGCCCAGTCCGCCGCGCGGCACATGCGACACGGTGGACGCATCATCAACATCGGAAGCTGTTTCGCCGACCGGGTTCCGTACGAGGGCGTGACCCTGTACAGCATGACCAAGACCGCGCTTGTGGGCCTCACCAAAGGCCTGGCGCGGGATCTGGGGCCGCGCGGGATCGCCGTCACAACCGTCCATCCCGGGTCCACCGACACCGAGATGAATCCGGCGGACGCCGACGGCGCCGACGCCGAGCGGGCCTTCATCGCGCTCGGCCGGTACGCCGACGCCGACGAGATCGCCCGCACCGTCACCCACCTGGCCGGCCCCGGGGGCAGCTACATCACCGGGGCCGCGCTCGCCGTCGACGGCGGGTTCGCGGCATGAGCGAGCGTCAGCGAGTGAATCATCAGCTCAGTGCCCGCGAATGCATCGCGCCGCGAAGCGGGGCGATCGCATGAGCTGGGTGGTGCTCGTCATCGCGGGGTTACTCGAGATCGTGTGGGCGACAGCGCTCAAGCACACCAATGGTTTCACCCGGCTCTGGCCGACGCTGCTCGCCTGCTCGACCGCGCTGGTGAGCTTCGTGCTGCTGTCGATCGCGTTGCGGGACCTGCCGGTCGGCACCGCGTACGCCGTCTGGGTGGGGATCGGCGCGGTCGGGGTGGCGAGCGTCGGTATCGTCGGCTTCGGTGAGAGTCTCACGGCGCCGCGGCTGGTGTTCATCGCGCTGATCGCCGTCGGGATCGCGGGGCTCAAAGCCGTCGAAGGCTGAAGCGATCGGACGGTGAGGATGGCGGCCAATCCACGCGGCAGACCCCGCGCGTTCGACCGGGCCACCGCCCTGCGACGGGCGATGGAGGTCTTCTGGCGGCACGGGTACGAAGGCGCCAGCATGGCCGACCTCACCGCCGCGATGGGCATCCGCCCGCCGAGCCTCTACGCCACGTTCGGCAGCAAGGCGGCGCTTTTCCGGGAAGCCGTGGCGCTGTACAACGAGATCGAGGGCGCCGGCCCGCAGGCCGCGTTGTGGGACGCGCCCACCGCCCGCGCCGGGGTGGCGGCGCTGCTGCGGCACCATGCCCGCGCCTACGTCGATGCCGACCGGCCGACCGGATGCATGGTGGCGCTCGGTGGTACCACCCTCGGCGCCGGGCACGACGACATCGGCGCGTTCCTGGCCGAGACCCGGCGCTCCGATGTGGACGACATCGCCCGGCGGCTCGACCGCGGCGTCCGTGACGGCGACGTGCCGCCCGGTACCGACACCACCGCGGTCGCCGAGTACGTCTACGCGGTGTCGCTCGGCATGGCCGTGCGGGCCCGCGACGGCGCGACCGGTGAAACGCTGACCGCCATCGCCGAGGCCGCGATCGCCGCCTGGGATGCGGTCGTGCCGCCGCTAGGTCGCGAGTAGGTGCTGCAGCTCACGGATGGCCTTGTAGAGGGTCAGGCCGGCGCAGCCGCTTTTGGGTCGTGTCGCAGCAGGGTGATGAACAGGTGTGCGGCGGTGACCCCCGATCGTCTTCACTGAGGCGGCGTTGTCAACGGCGCAGACTGCCAGCACCCGATTCATGCCTGTTCCACGCGCCTCGTAGGACCGGCCAACGGCCCGGATAGCTCGCCATCGACGGCAGGATCGTTGCCCGCCGACGGATTCTCAACCCCCGGATCCCACGGATGTCACGTCCGCAGCAGGCGTACCGCAGTCGACGACACCGAGGCCAGTTCGGGCTGCGCAGGCAGAAGTACCGTGGGGACACCCAGCGACTGGTTCATCGCGGCGAGCTGGTTCTCGGCCTCAAGGTCGGTGGCGTTACGCACGCCGCGAATGATCACTCCCACGTCGTGGCGGCGGCAGTAGGTAGAGGTCAACCCGTTCCAGGCCGCAACGGTGACGGAGGTCCACTCGACCGGCAGGACGGCCCGGACAGCGGCCGCCCGCTCCTCTGCGTCGGCGCCCGGATGCTTGACGCTGTTGACCGCGACGAGCACGATCACCTCGTCGAAGAGGTCGCGTGCCCGGCTCACCACATTCAGGTGCCCGGCAGTAAAGGGATCGAAGCTGCCGGGGTAGAGGGCGCGTACGCGTACGCGACCGGAGGTGCGTGCTGTCGGCCGTGGCTCTGCCACTGGTTCTGGTGTCACGGCCGCAGGACCCGCAGCGCGCCGGGGATGAGAGTCCGTGATGCAGCGGTCTGCCCAGCTCCATGCCTGCGGAGCCAGATCCGCACGCCGTTGTCGTTACCCATGACCCGACTGCAGGTATCGGCTACCGGATTCCGCTGACCCCGAGCATGGGCGACACGTCACAGCGGAGCGCCCAAGCGTCCAAGCCGTCTCTCGCCGGATTATCGGATTACCGGTAATGACAATCCGTTTACCAGCCTGGACGAAAGGTGCGAATCGTTCGCACACCATAATGACTGTTATGCGCTTCGTGCAGCGATCGCGACAGGGGGGGGTGGCTCGTCCGTCCGTTCTCAACGCTTCTCGGTGATCCGGCGCCGAGGGTGATCGAGGTTGACCTGACGACGCTCTGGCCGTGGGGCAGGGATGGGCGTCGGAGTGTGTCTGCCGCGATAGCGTCCGCACGTAAAGGCGTTCATCTATCGTGAGGAACCTCGGTGACCGACACCCATTCGACGACCGTCCCCGTCCGCGTCTTCGGCGGCCCCACCGCCCTCATCGAGTACGGCGGCCTCCGGTTCCTGACCGACCCGACCTTCGACGCCCCGGGCGACTACCCCCTCGGTCCCGGCATGGTCCTCACCAAGACGGCGCCCGCCGCCGCCAGCCCGGCCGACCTCGGTGCCGTCGACGCGGTGCTGCTGTCACACGACCAGCACCCCGACAATCTCGACCACGCCGGCCGAGCCCTGCTCGCCGAGGTTCCCCTCACCGTCACCACTGCCAGCGGCGCCGGCCGCCTCGGCGGCAGCACCCAGGGCCTGGCACCCTGGGAGTCCGTCGAGCTGGAGCGTCCCGGCGGCGGCACCGTCACGGTGACGGCTGTGCCCGCGCGGCACGGCCCGCAGGGCTGCGAGCCGTTCACCGGCGAGGTCGTCGGGTTCGTCCTGTCCGCCGGGGACCTGCCGACGGTCTACGTCAGCGGCGACAACGCCTCGCTGGAACTGGTCGGGCAGATCGCCGAGCGCTTCGGACCGGTCGACACCGCCGTGCTGTTCGCCGGGGCCGTGCGTACCCCCATGTTCGACGGCGCGTTGCTCACCCTCGACAGCGCCCAGGCCGTCGAGGCGGCCCGCATCCTGGGCGCGCGGCGGGTCGTGCCGGTGCACGTGGACGGTTGGTCCCACTTCACCGAGGGACGCGACGAGGTGGTCGACGCCTTCACCCGAGCCGGCCTGGCCGACCGGCTCCAGCTGGGCTGAGCGTCCCCAGACGGGCGCGGAGCCGGACGCGGGCGCGGAGCGGGTTAGCTCCGCGCGCCGCCGAGACCGAGCAGGACGGCGAGGCCCAGGGCGCTGCGCGGGGCGTACGGCACCCGCCACAGTCCGCCGTGCGCGGCGCCGTACGCCTCGTCCTGCCACGGGTGCGCCAGCGTCGGGCCGCCCGTACGCAGGTGGTGCACCAGCAGCGCGGCCATCAGCGTGTTGCTGGTCGCCGGGTCGAACACCTCGATGCCGAAGCGGTGCGCACCGGCGTACGCGGCGGCCAGTGCCCGGTTGCGCAGCACCGAGCGGGTCCGGGTGGGCGGGGCGACGGTGAACGACACGGTCGCCCCCGCGTCGCGGGCCACGGTCGCCCGCCACCGTTGCAGCCGTTTCGCCAGCGCGTAGTTGGGGCCCTGCTGGGGCACGAGGCTGTCGTTGACGCCCGGGTCGACGCCCGGCGGGTAGTTGCGGTGCAGAAGCCTGCCGCCGGAGGCGACCCGCAGCGACCGGCGGACGACGCCACGCGCCGCGTAGCCCCGCTCGGCGTGGCGCACCGCGTCGCCGGGTACGGCGAACACGTCGGTGGGGGTGGCCAGGAACGCGAGTGCCACGTCGTCGCGGCGCTGCTGCAACCGGAGGGTGAGCGCGTCGACCGCCGTGGCGACCCGGACGTTGGTCGCGCCGTCGGCGTAGACGTAGTTGCCGAGCACGAGCCGGCCGTCGAGGCCGAGCAGCCAGTCGGCGACCTGCGGAAGGTTGTGCAGCAGGTCGGCGCCGGCACGGGCGACCAACGCGTCGTCGTCGGGGCGGGTGCCGGCGGGGACGGGCAGGTGCAGCCGGCCGCCGTGGCGGCGCGTGGTGTGCAGCAGGCGCCGCCAGATCTCCGGGCGGGGCAGGTCGACGGCGACGACGTCGCCGCCCCAGCGCAGCACCGACGGCAGCGGGCCCATCTCCGCGCCCGCGCCGAGCACCACGATGCGCTGGTCGCGCAGGTCGAGCCAGTCCGGGTTGGCCAGGACGGTGCCTACCGCCTCGGCGCAGGACGGCTCGATGACGCCGGCGGACACCCAGGCGTCGAGCCGGCGGCGCAGGTCGTCGCCGCGCAGTCGCTGCCCCCGGTACGGCAGGGAGAACTCGCGGTCGACCTCGCCGGTGCCGTCGATGGTCGCCGTGTGCAGCGGCTCGGTCCCGGTGGGCGTGTCGAACACGTCGCCGAGCGCGATCTCGGTGCCGTCCGCGCCGAGCACGGTCATCCGGCGGTGCAGCGAGGCGAGCCCGTCGCGGGCGATCGTCACCGCGGCGTCGTGGGAGAGCAGCCCGGCCTCGACGAGGCGGCGGAAGTGTCCGAGGTATCCGTGCCGCCAGTTCGTCTCGTGTTCCGCCGAGCGCGCCCCGACCGGATCGACGGCGCGCAGGGCGTCGGCGACGACCGCCCGCCCGAGCGCGGACGTACTGCGTCCCGTGCCGGTCGTGGGGAACACCACCCCGGTCGGACCCTCCACGCGCACCGCCCTCCCTCGGCCTGCCCTCGACGGTGTCACTCTGCCGTACCGGGTGGCGTCGTGCGCAGGCCGGGTCCGTGCACGCAGTCGGGAGGGGCGGTCAGCCCCGGTGGCGTACCTCGGTGTCCCAGATCTGGGACCACGGACGTCGCAGGCCGCGGCAGAGCCAGATCGGGCCACCGTTCTCGTCGTTGTCGACGGTGACGCGTTGGTCCACCCGCCCGGCGAGGGTGACCTCGGTGAACCAGCCCCGTAGCCGGTCCGGCCGCGCGAACCCGACCGCGATCACCACGTCGGCGTCCTGCGGGGGCCGGCCGAAGTCGGCCATGCTGTTGTGGCCGGAGTACGCGCGCGGCAGTCCACGTGCGGGCCCGTACCGTGCCACGGCGCCGGCCTCGCCGTAGTTGCCGGTGAGGATCACGGCGCGTTGCCGCTGGTCGGGGGGCAGCGCGCGGTGGACGGCGGCGAGCGAGTCGGCGAAGGCGGGCCAGCCGATGGTCTCGCCGGCGTCGTAGTTGGCGGCGACGACGAAGCCGGGGAGCCGGTCGGCCGGCACCACGGGCAGGAGCAGCACCGTGTTGCTGGCGGCGGTGAGCACGGCGCCGACCAGCAGCAGTCCCCGGCGGGCGCCCGCGCGACCGCGCGACGCCCAGCCTGCGGCGATGACGGCTCCGGCGGCGGTGAGCACCAGCAGCAGCGGGGCGTCGTAGTAGCCCTTGCCGCCGGTGAGCAGCACGATGCCGAGCACCACCAGCCAGGCCCATCCGAGGGGCCGCCAGGCGCGCCATGCCGGCCGCCGCAGCAGCGCCACCAGCCCCGCGACCCAGATCGGGACGGTGAAGGGGCTGATGATGACGAACTGGAGGACGAGCGCGTCGAGCCGACCGCTGTAGGAGCTGTCGCCGTCGGCGATCGCGGCGGCCACCGACAGTTGCGGGAAGTCGTGTGTCGCCTGCCAGATCAGGCTCGGCGCGGCGAGCAGCAGGAAGACCGCGGCGGCCACGAGCACCCACCGGTCGCGCAGCAGTCGTCGCGGTCCGGCGATGGTGATGCCGGCCAGCAGGCCCACGGCGAGCAGTGCCGGCAGCAGCTTGTTGAGCATCCCGACGCCGAGCGCGAGCCCGACGCCGAGGGCCCACCTGCTGTCGGCGGTGCGCAGCAGCCGCACCGCGCAGAACGCGGCCGTCAGCCAGACCAGCAGGTCGACGGTGGTGGTGCTGAGCAGGTGCCCGCCGGCGAGCACGATGCCGGCGGTGGCGGCGAGGACGGCGGCCCAGGTCTGCGTGCCGCGCCCGGCGCCGAACTCGCGGGCGATCGCGGCGACCAGCAGGACCGCCGCGCCGCCGAGCACCGCCGACGGGGTACGCAGCGCCACCAGGCTGCCCGGGGCGATCGTGTCGGCCAGCCGCGCCAGCGCCGGCACCAGGGGGCCCTGGTCGACGTAGCCCCAGTTGAGGTGCCGGCCGCAGAGCAGGAAGTACAGCTCGTCGCGGTGGTGGCCGTAGCGGCCGGCGAACAGGAGCAGCACGGCCGTCGTCGTGGCGGCCACCATCCACGGGCCGGTGGCTCGGGGACCGGGAGCGGCGGGGGCCGTGGGCGTCGCAGGCCGCTGCTCCGGCGCGGCGCGTTCGGCGACGGGTTCTGCCACCTGCCCATCATCGCCCGCGCCGACGGGCCACACTGTCCCGTCGTGCGGTGGTTGTCCGGCACCGGACACGCGTCCGGCGGGCGCGCGGGCGTGTCCGGTGCCGGGGCGGGGAAATGGCGTGCGGCCCGCGTACCCACGCTGGCAGGGTGGGCCGCATGACGGCACAGGCTCTGGCGGGTGCGCTCGCTGACGACGTACGGCGGAAGGTCTTCGCGGCGATCGTGCTGGGCGGCACCGACGCCCCGGCGGTGGCCGCTCGGGCGGGCCTGCCGACGCGGCAGGTGGTCACCGCGCTGCGTCGGCTCGTCGACGCGGGCCTGGTGACCGGTGGCGATGGTGACCTGCGGGTGGACACCGACCACCTGCGCGAGGCGGCCCGTACGCCGTCCGCGCCCCACCCGGCCGGGGACGCCACGGACCGCGTGCTGCGTACCTTCGTGCGTGCCGACAGGCTGGTCGGCCTGCCGGCGCAGCGCGGCCGGCGGCGGGTGGTGCTGGCGCACGTGGCGCGGTCTTTCGAGCCGGGGGTGCGCTATCCGGAGCGGGAGGTCGACGAGGTGTTGCGGCGCTGGTGCGAGGACGGCGGCACCGATCACGTGGCGCTGCGCCGGTATCTGGTCGACGAGCAGTTGATGGCCCGGGAGCAGGGCGTCTACTGGCGCATCGGCGGCTGAGGGTCCATACCGGATCCGGCGTACGACGCCGGGCGCCGGCCCGAGTTGACGACGCGGCCGGAACGCGCTAAATACTGAAGAGGAAGTTGAGTCGCCTCGACTCAACTAGAGGGACCTTCGGCCAGGAGAACCGAGGAGGCAGAGCCATGCTGATGCGTACCGACCCGTTCCGTGAGATCGACCGGATCACCGAGCAGTTCTTCGGCACCGCCGCGCGCCCCGCGGTGATGCCCCTGGACGCCTACCGCGACGGCGACTGGTTCTACGCGGCGTTCGACCTGCCCGGCGTCGACCCGGACAGCATCGACTGCACGGTCGAGCGCAACGTGCTGACCGTACGCGCCGAGCGGCGCCGGCCGGTCGGTGACAACGTCGAGATCGTCGCCGCCGAACGCCCGATGGGCACCTTCACCCGGCGACTGTTCCTCGGCGACACCCTCGACACCGACAAGCTCGAGGCCGGCTACGACAACGGGGTGCTGACCCTGCGGATCCCCGTCGCGGAGCGGGCCAAGCCCCGCCGGGTCACCATCACGGCCACCGGCAACGGCCGCAAGGAGATCAACGCCTGATCCGTCGTGCGCGGGGGCGGGACGGCCGGTGCGGCCGCCCGCCCCCGCGCACGTCTGGACGGTGGCGGCACCCCGGCAGCGGTCACGATCGCGTAGGGCGCGCCTCCGCCCGTTCCCGAGCCCAAGCTGAGAACCTTTTTCACATGTTCTCCCCGAACGCTCCGGCGCGGCCAAGCCGACCCACCCCGCTGGCCCTGCCCGGGGGGCCCGTCGACTTCACCGAGGCGTGGCTGCGCAACCGGCGACTGTCCGAGCACACCCGCGACGCGTACCGGCGTGACGTCGCCGGCTGGCTCGCCTGGTGCGCCGCGCGCGAACTGGACCCGTTGCAGGCGAACTTCCTGCACGTCAACGAGTACGCCCGCGAACTGGAGGCCACGCTCGCCGCGCGTACCGGCAAGCCACTCACCCCGGCCACCGTCGCCCGCCGGCTCTCCGCCCTGTCCAGCTGGTACGACTTCCTCGTCAAGCTGCGGGCGGTCGACGCCAACCCGGTGGCCGGCGCCGACCGCCCCCGCATCGACCGGGACCACTCGGCGACGGTGGGGCTCACCCCCGAGGAGGTCGACGCCCTGCTCGCCGCCGCCGAGGCCGACACCGGGCCGACCGCCGCCCGCAACCGGGCCGCGATCGCCCTGCTGGCCGACCTCGGGCTGCGCGTGGGGGAGCTGGTCTCACTCGACATGGCCGACCTCGGCGCCGAGCGGGGCCACCGCAGTGTGCGGTTCGTCGGCAAGGGCGGCAAGCACCGCCGCCGCGCCATGACCCCCGGCACCGCGTACGCGGTCGACGCCTACCTCGCCCAGCGGGCCGCCGCGCAGGGCGTGGCGGTGCACGAGCTGACCGGCCCGCTGCTGGTCACCGCCAGCGGGGCCCGGCTCGACCGGCACGCGATGTTCCGGCTGGTGCGCCGGCTGGCCCGGACGGCCGGCATCCCCGCCTGGGCGAGGTTGTCGCCGCACTCGCTGCGGCACGCGTTCGCCACCACCGCCCGCGCCGAGGGCGTGCCCCTGGAGGACGTGCAGGACGCGATGGGCCACGCCGACCCGCGCACCACCCGCCGCTACGACCGCGACCGGCACAACCTCGACCGCGACCCCGCGTACGTCATCTGGGCGGCCCGGGCCCGCCGCCGCGGCTGACGCCGCGCGCGGTGGGTGCCGGGGCGTGGCCTACGGGTCGGTGTGGACCAGGGCGTTGCTCAGCTCGCCGATGCCCGGCTGGTCCCCGGCGACGATCAGGACGTCGCCGTGGGCGAGGACGTGGTCGAGCCCCGGTGCGCTGACTGTCCGCCCGTCCCGGACGACGGCGATGACACTGACCCCCCGGGCGCGCGCGACGGCCTCGGCCAGGGGCCGACCGTCGTACGGCGACGCGGCCGGGACCGGCAGTTCGGCGACGCTGATCGCCTCCCGGTTTCGCTCGAGGTGTGTGACGTGGTCGATGGTCGCGATGGGGTGCAGCAGCTCGGCCATCTCCTGCGCCTCGGCCGGGCTGAGGGTCACCGACCGTTCCACGGTGTCCGGGTCCCCGGGCGCGTAGACGACGATGTCGCGTCGGCCGCCACGGTGGCAGACGACCCCGATCACCTGTCCCTCGCCGGTGTGCAGGGTGTAGCCGACGCCGATGCCGGGCAGCGGCACTCGTTCTATCTGCATCATTGCCTCCTGTCGTGTGGTGATGCGGCCTGGCCGGCCAGGCCGGGCCAGGTGCTCGGGGCGGCGGCCCACGGGCGCCGCCGCGGCGGACCGGGGCGGGCGACCACGCGCCGCCCACCCGGGCGGCGACCCCGTCGTGCCCCGCGGGCGGCTAGGCGAAGTAGCGCAGCCACACGTACACCCAGGCGATCAGCGTGGTCATGACCGTGGTGACGATGCCGTAGCGGGTGAACTGCCAGAAGCTGATGGGCTCCTTGGCGCGGGCGGCGATACCGAGCACGACGATGTTGGCGCTGGCCGCCACGGCCGTGCCGTTTCCGCTCAGGTCGGCGCCCAGCGCGAACGACCACCACAACGCCTGGCCGGTGGTCGGGTCCGGGGCCCCCGCCACCAGGCCCTCCACGATCGGCGCCATGGTCGCCGCGTAGGGGATGTTGTCGAAGAACGCGCCGAGCACCGCCGAGCCGAAGACCAGGCCCGTCGCCGCCGCGAAGTAGTCGTCGCCGACCGCGTCGCTGGCCCACTCGCCGATCCGGTTGATCACCCCGGTCTCGGTCAGGCCGGCCACCATCACGAACAGACCGGTGAAGAACACCAGCGTCGGCCACTCCACCTCGCCCAGATAGGCCGACCTGTCCGCCCGGGTCACCAGGATCATCAGCCCGGCGCCGAGCAGCGCGACGACGGCCACGTCGATGTGGATCACCGTGTGGAGCGTGAAGGCGACGATCACCAGGCCGAGCACGACCAGGCAGCGAATCAGCATCGCCGGGTCGGTGACGGCGGCACGGGCGTCCATGTCGCGTACGGCCTCGAACCGCTCCGGACTGTGCACGAACGCGCGGCGGAACATGACCCGCGCCAGCACCAGGAACGCCAGGAACATCAGCACCGTGATCGGGGCCATGTGCCACAGGAAGTCGTTGAAACTCAGGCCGGCCCGGCTACCGATGATGATGTTGGGCGGGTCGCCGATGAGGGTGGCCGCGCCGCCGATGTTGGCGGCTAGCACCTCGGCGATCAGGTACGGCGCGGCGGGGATGCCCAGCCGGCGGCACACCGAGATGGTGATCGGCGCGACCAGCATGACCGTGGTGACGTTGTCCAGGACCGGCGAGGCGATACCGGTGATCGCGACCAGCAGCACCATCAGCCGGTACGGCCGGCCCCGCGAGCGCTGCGCGGCCCAGATCGCCATGGCCTCGAACAGGCCGGTCTGCTTGATCACCCCGACGATGACCATCATGCCGAGGAGCAGGAAGATGACGTCCCAGTCGATGCCGGCGTGGTGCGAGTAGAACACGTCCGATCCGGGCACCAGCCCGAGCGCGGCCATCAGTCCGGCGGCGCCCAGCACCACCGCCACCCGGTTGATCTTCTCGGTGGCGATGAAGATGAAGGCGACCGTGAAGATGACGATCGCCGCGAGGGGGGACCACGCGCTCACGGGCATCCGCCCGGCGGGCCGTGCTCCGCACCGGCCGGCCGCTGCGCGCGGGAGTCCGTGACGACCTCCGGTGGCGTGGGTTCGATCGCCAACAGATGACGGTGCACGGGGTCCTCCCGGGTTCGGCACGATGGGGCGGGCGACGGCCGCACGAGGGCGGCGGCAGGTGGAGCCGGGAACGACGCAGCGGAGCCCGCGGCGGCTCCGGCCCGGGCTCGCGTTCATGGTCATCCGTGTGGTGCAGGTCGACATCGGGGCTGACACCCATTTGCCGCCGCCGCCGTCGCGCGGTAGTCGGTGAGCAGCCCTTTGGCCACCAACCGCTCGCCGGCCCCGCCGACCAACACGGATAATGGGTGCGAGCACGCATTTACAGCACGCGTCCCGGCCGACAGGCTGACCATGATGAGGGTGATCACCGCCGCGGGGCGTGCGAGCCCGCCGCGTTCCGACCCGCCGGCGAGCGCCGGCGCCGGGCGGCGTCGGAGACGGTTCGGGAGGGGAGGCGCCGCCGTGTCGCTGTTCTGGCGGATCTTCCTGCTCAACGCCGCCGTGCTCGTCGCCGCCACGCTGCTGCTGCTCGGTCCGGTCACGGTCTCCACCCCCGTGCTGCTGACCGAGGCCGTCGTCCTGACCGTGGGCCTCGCCGCGATGCTGGTCGCCAACGCCGCCCTGCTGCGGGTGGGCCTCGCCCCGCTGCACCGGCTGACCCGGGCCATGACCACGATCGACCTGCTCCAGCCCGAACCCCGCCCCGTCCCGGCCGGGCAGGCCGGCATCGCCGACCTGATCCGCGCCTTCAACGCCATGATCGACCGGCTGGAGGCGGAGCGGGCCGCCAGCGCCGCCAGCGCCCTGTCCGCCCAGGAGGCCGAGCGCCGACGGGTGGCCCAGGAACTGCACGACGAGGTCGGCCAGACCCTGACCGCGGTCCTGCTCGAACTCAAACAGGTCGCCCGGCACGCGCCCGAACCGGTGCGCGCCCAGCTCGCCCAGGTGCAGGAGACCACCCGCGACAGCCTCGACGAGATCCGCCGTATCGCGCGGCGGCTGCGCCCCGGCGTGCTGGAGGAACTCGGCCTGACCAGCGCCCTGAAGGCGCTCGTCACGGAGGTCACGGGGCACACGGACCTGACCGTGCGCCAGCACCTCGACGCGGACCTGCCGGCCCTCGACGGCGAAGCCGAACTGGTGCTCTACCGGGTGGCGCAGGAGGCGCTCACCAACACCGTCCGGCACGCCCGCGCCACCACCGTCGAGCTGTCCCTGGCCCGCCAGCCGGGCCACGTGCAACTGCGCATCCGGGACGACGGCCGGGGCATCGGCGACGCCGCCGAGGGCGCCGGCGTACGCGGCATGCGCGAACGGGCCCTGCTCATCGGCGCCCAGCTCAGCGTGGCGCCCGGCCCGGGCGGCGGCACCGAGGTGCGGCTGCGGGTGCCGCTCGGCAACCGGGAGGCCCGGCCGTGACCACCCGCATCCTGCTCGCCGACGACCACGCCCTGGTGCGCCGGGGCGTGCGCCTCATCCTCGACAGCGAACCGGACCTCAGCGTCGTGGCCGAGGCCGGCGACGGCGCGGAGGCCATCGCCCTGGCCGAGACCGAGCGCCCCGACCTGGCCATCCTCGACATCGCCATGCCGCGACTGACCGGCCTGCAGGCCGCGCGGGAGCTGTCCCGGCAGCAACCGGGTCTGCGCATCCTCATCCTGACGATGTACGACAACGAGCAGTACTTCTTCGAGGCGCTCAAGGCCGGCGCCAACGGCTACGTGCTCAAGTCTGTCGCCGACCGTGACCTGGTGGAGGCCTGCCGCGCCGCCGTACGCGACGAGCCGTTCCTCTATCCCGGTGCCATCAACGCCCTCATCCGCACCTACCTGGAACGCAGCGCCCGCGGCGAGAGCCTGCCCGCGCGGGCCATCACCGAACGGGAGGAGGAGATCCTCAAGCTCGTCGCCGAGGGCCACTCGTCCAAGGAGATCGCCCGGCTGCTGTTCATCAGCGTCAAGACCGTGGAGCGGCACCGGGCCAACCTGCTGCAGAAGCTCGGCCTCAAGGACCGGCTGGAGCTGACCCGCTACGCCATCCGGGCCGGGCTCATCGAGCCGTGACCGCACGCTGCGGGCGTACGCGACACGGCGGCGGGGCCGACTTTCCTGCGGGCGGGCCCACCGGTTCTCTACGGTCGACGGATGGGTGCTGAGCAGCCGTGGAGCCGGCCGGCCCGACGGGGCCGCCCGGTGCGTACCGGGTTGGTGTTCGCGGGCGTGGTCGTGCTGCTGTGCTGCGTGGGGGTCGCCGGGCTGGGCGCGTGGAACGTGCAGGTGGTCACGCAGGCCAGCGGCCCGGTGCGGGAGACCGCCGACGGGTTCCTGCGGTCGGTGGCGGCCGGCGACACCGACGGCGCGTACGACCGGCTCTGCGCCGACACGCGCAGCCGGTGGAGCCCGATCGGGTTCACCAGTTGGCTGCGTACCCCGCCGGTGGTCGACGGTTACGAGATCGTCGACGTGTCGGTGGCGACCCGGGGTGGCCGCCCGCGCGGGACGGTGACGGTGCGGCTGACCCGCGACAGTGGCCTCACCGAGGAACGCACACTGTCGGTCGTCCGCGAGGACGGCGACTGGCGGGTGTGCGGCGACCCGTACTGACTGCTCAGCGGCGGGGGCCGAGTTCGCCCGCGCGGTAGTGGCGGCGGCAGAGCACCTGGTAGCGCACCTCGGCGTTGTCCACGGTGTCGCCGATGACGACCTGCAGTCCTTCGCGGACCACCCGACCGTCGACGACCCGGGCGTTGAGCAGTCCTTCCCGGCCGCACCAGCAGAGCACCTCGACCTGGATGCGCGCCACCTCGTCGGCCAGCTCGAACAGCCGCTGCGCGGCCGGGAACAGGCACGAGCGGAAGTCGGTGGCCAGCCCGAACGCGTACACGTCGACGTCGTAGCTGTCGACCAGCTCGGCCATCTGTTCGATGTGCTCCAGGTTGTAGAACGACGCCTCGTCGCAGATCAGGTAGTCGACCCGGTCGCCCTCGGCCCACGTGTCGCGCACCAGCGTACGCAGGTCCAGCTCGTCGGTGACCTCGACGGCCTCGTGCGCCAGGCCGATGCGGGTGGTGACCTGCGGGCCGAGCGAACGGTCGATGCGGGTGGTGACCAGGCCGCGGCGGCCCTGCCGGGCGTGGTTGTGGTTCATCTGCAACGCCATCGTGGACTTGCCGCAGTCCATCGGTCCCCAGAAGAACTTCAACGCCGCCGCGTGCAGTGGCCGCCCGTCCACCCCGCGCGCCGCGGCGCACCCGGTGGGGGAGTCGTCGGGGCCCAGCGGCGGGCGCGCCAGACAGGTCGGGGTGGCGGCGTGGTCGGTCACGGACGGGCAGCCTAGCCGATCGACGCCGCCCGATCTGGCGGGTGCGGACGCGCGCGCCTCAGAGCACCCGTGGTGGGGTGTTGCCGGCGGCGACGATCGCCCGGCGCATCGGCACGGCCAGCAGCAGCAGGAACCCGACGACGAAGAAGATCAGCAGGGAGACCAGACCCACCCGGTAGGAGTTGGTGAGCTGGAACACGATGCCGAAGGCCAGCGGGCCGAGCCAGCTGGTGCCCTTGTCACTGATCTCGTAGAAGCCGTAGTACTCGCCCTCCTTGCCGGCGGGGATGAGCTGGCTGAACAGCGACCGGCTCAGCGCCTGGCTGCCGCCGAGCACGAGGCCGATGGCGGCGCCGAGGACCATGAACGGCAGCGGAGCCTCGGCGGGCAGCCGGAACGCGCCGAGGATCACCCCGGTCCACAGCACCAGGCTGATCAGCACGGTCTTCCAGGCGCCGATGCGCTTGGCGAGGGCACCGAGCAGCAGGGCGCCGCCGAAGGCGAGGAACTGCACCAGCAGGATGGTGACGATCAGGGTGCTCTGCCCGAGCTTCAGCTCCTCGGTGCCGTACTGGCTGGCCAGGGCGATGACGGTCTGGATGCCGTCGTTGTAGACCAGGAACGCGAGCAGAAAGAACAGCGTCAGCGGGTACGCCTTGATCTCGCGCAGGGTGCGGCCGAGCTGCCGGAAGCCGTCGGTGACCGGGTTGCCGCCGGACAGCGCGGCGGCGGTGGGGTGCTCGCGCAGCCAGCGCAGCGGGATCAGGGTGAACACGGCCCACCACACGCCGGCGGACACGATCGACCAGCGGGCCAGGTCGAGGGTGCGCTGGTGGTTGCCCTCCTCGCCGAGCATGCTGACGGCGACGAGGTTGAGCGCCAGCAGCAGGCCGCCGCCCAGGTAGCCCAGCGCCCAGCCGCGGCTGGAGATGCCGTCGCGGTCGTCGGGGCCGCCGAGCTGCGGCAGGAACGAGTTGTAGACCACGACGCCGGCGCCGAAGGCGATGTTGGCGACCATGAACAGCGCCCCGCCGAGCAGGTACCGGTCGCCGGTGACGAAGAGCATGCCGACGGTCGCGCCGGCGCCGACGAAGGCGGCGGCGGCGAGCAGCCGCTTCTTGTGCGCCGACCGGTCGGCGATCGCGCCGACGACCGGCAACGCGAACACGGTGAGGAACACCGACAGCGACACCAGGTACGGGAAGTACGAGCCGGCGGCGACCTTGATGCCCAGCGGGTAGACGTAGCCGTTGCAGGTGTCGGCACCCAGTTCGCAGCCGGCGGCGAGTTCCGTGACGGTGGTCAGGAACGGGCCGAGGAACACCGTGATGACGGTGGTGGAGAAGGCGGACATCGCCCAGTCGTAGAAGTACCAGCCGCTGCGTTCGCGGCGGGTGCTCGCCGGGGCGGGGGCGTCGTCCACCGCGGGGGTGACGATCTCGGCCATCGGGGTCCTTCGAACGGTTCAGGCGGCCCAGTGGCCGCGGCTGTGATACACGTCGCGCAACACGCCGACGTGATCGGTCATGATGCCATCCACCCCGAGGTCGAGTAACTCGTGCATCTCGGCAGGTTCGTCGATCGTCCAGACATGCACGTGCAGGCCGAGTCGGTGGGCGTGGCGCAGGAACCGCCGGTCCACCACGGGCACCCGCCCGTAGCGCACCGGCACCTGCGCGGCGACCACCGACGGCGGCAGCCGCAACGCCCGGCCGGTCAGCGACGCCATCCGCAGCCGGGCCACCCCGCGCATGCCGAGGCCGGTGGCGACGCGCCCCTGCGTGAGGGCCCGCAGCCGGGTGAGCCGGGCGTCGCTGAACGAGGCCAGCAGCACCCGGTCGCCGGCCCTGACGCGCGCGACGGTGGCCACGGTCGGCTCGACGCCGCCGTCGGCCTTGACGTCGATGTTGAACCGCACGTGCGGCCAGGCGTCGAGGACCTCGTCGAGGCGGGGGACGACGGCGGCGCCGCCGACGCGTACCGAGGCCAGGTCGGCCCAGCGCAGGTCGGCGATGCGCCCCGGCTCGCCCGTGACCCGGGTCAGCGTGGCGTCGTGGAAGACCACCGCGATCCCGTCGGCGGTGCCGTGCACGTCGGTCTCGACGTACCGGTAGCCGAGGCTGATCGCACGGGCGAACGCCGCCGCGGTGTTCTCGTCGCCCTCGGCGGCGCCGCCCCGGTGGGCGAACGCCAGCGGTGCGGGCCCGTCGAGGTAGGCGTGGGTCACGCGGGGAGTATGCCGGTGCCCGGTGGCCGGCGGGTGACCGGCCGGCTGCCGGACCGGGTCAGCTCCAGTCCGTCTGGTAGCCGGGTCTGCGCAGCAGGGCGAGAAGCTCGTCGTCGGAGGGGTGGTGGGTGCGAGTGAGCGGAGCACGCAGGTCGTCGACGGTCACCGGATCCGGACCCTGCACGCTGACGCTGAGCACCTGGTCAGCGCCGAAGAGGTACAGCGCGGTGGCGGGGTCGCTGTTGTCGGTGTCCCGGGTCACGACGAGGGTGAGACCGTCGCCGGCGTCGGTGCAGACGTAGATCGTCCGGACGTCGCAGTCGACCCCGTCGGCCAGGGACCCGTCGGGGGCCGGGTGGTGCTGCTGCCACACCACGGGCACCGTACGGCCGTCGCGGGTGCGCAGGCCGTAGGCGATGTCGAGACCGAGCCGGTCCAGCCAGCCGAGGGTGCCGGAGCGGGGCAGGTCGTCGGGGATCAGCAGGTCGTCGGGAGGCCAGGGGGAGGAGCGGGTCAGGTCGCTGAGATCCCGGCGGTCCTTCTCGTCGTGGTACGCCGAGCGCAGGACGGCGTACCCGCCTGCGCAGACGAGGACGAGCAGGGCGAGGACGAGCAGCGGCAGGCGCAGGCGGAGCACCTCGCCATTGTGCCCACGCCGGGATCAGGTCCTTCCGGAGCGCTGGGAGCGGCTGGTGTCGATCGGGCGACCCGGGTCGACGTGGCGGGGCCTGTCGGGCTCGTCGGGCCGCAACGGCACCAGCGAATCGGTGATGGCGTTGATGATCCGGTCGGTGGCGCGCAGGGCGGCGCCCGGGGCTGCCGGCGTCAGGTCGGCGAGGTCCACGGGGTCGCCGAAGTGCACCCGCACGACAGGACGGCGCACCAGGGAACGGGCGATCCCGCGCAGCAGGCCCTTCGGGGCGCGGTAGGGCAGCACCTCGTGGGAGCCCCACTGGGCCACCGGGATCACCGGCGCGCCGCAGGCCAGGGCGAGGCGGGCGGTGCCGGTCTTGCCCCGTTCGGGCCACATGCCGGGGTCCAGGCCGATGCGGCCCTCCGGGTAGACCAGGACCACGGATCCGCCGGCGACCGCCGCGGCGGCGTCGTCGAGGGCGCGGCCGACGGCGGCGGTGCCCCGGTCGACGCGCAGGTGCCCGGCGCGGCGCATCGCGGCGCCGATGACGGGGGCGCGGAACAGCCCGCCGGTGGCCATGAACCGGGGAGCGACGCCCCGGGCGCGGCAGGCGGCGGCGAGCACGACGGGGTCGAAGGGGCTGATGTGGTTGGCGGCCAGGATCAGCGGGCCCCGGCGCAGCGCCTCGGGCACGTCGCCGCTGACCTCGAGGCGGGCCAGGAGCGCGACGATGCCGCGGGCGAGCAGTTGCGCGGCACGCCAGATCAGCGGCGGCTGCCAGGTCGGGCGAGTGGTGTCCATCAGCGCGCATGGTCGCACGCGCGGGCCACCCCGCGTGGCGCGGGGCGCGCAGCGCCGGGGCCCTCCGGCAGAGGTGATCAGGGTCATTGGTCCCGGGTCGCTTCGGGACCCCCGCCCCTGCCGATTGGTCTACGACGCGAAGTAGTATCTACTACGTCTCGTAGTATGCACAGCCTGGGGGTTACTGGTGGACGCGTTGGACGTCGCCCGCTGGCAGTTCGGTGTCACCACCGTCTACCACTTTCTCTTCGTGCCGCTGACCATCGGCCTGTCCGTACTGGTGGCGATCCTCCAGACGATGTGGCACCGCACCGGCGACGAGAAGTACCTCAAGCTCACCAAGTTCTACGGCAAGCTCTTCCTCATCAACTTCGCCATGGGCGTGGTGACCGGCATCGTGCAGGAGTTCCAGTTCGGCATGAACTGGAGCGACTACTCCCGCTTCGTCGGCGACATCTTCGGCGCCCCCCTCGCGATCGAGGCGCTCGTCGCGTTCTTCCTGGAGTCGACCTTCATCGGCCTGTGGATCTTCGGCTGGGACCGGCTGCCCAAGCGGCTGCACCTGGCCAGCATCTGGGCCGCCGCGATCGGCACCAACCTCAGCGCGTACTTCATCCTCGCGGCGAACTCGTTCATGCAGAACCCGGTCGGCTACCGGATCAACCCCGAGACCGGCCGCGCCGAACTCACCGACTTCGTGGCCGTCCTGACCAACAAGGTCGCCATGATCACCTTCCCGCACACCATCGCCGGCGCGTTCCTCGTCGCCGGCTCCCTCCTGGTCGCCGTCGCCATGTGGCACCTGGTACGCAACCGCGACTCCGCCGACACCCCCGCATACCGCTTCGCCGCCAAGTTCGGCTCCTGGGTCACCCTCGTCTCCGCCGCCGCCGTCGCCTTCACCGGCGACATCCAGGGCAAGATCATGACCGAGGTGCAGCCCATGAAGATGGCCGCCGCCGAGGGCCTCTACACCACCGAGAGCCCCGCCTCGTTCTCCGTACTGACCGTCGGCAGCCTCGACGGCAGCCGCGAGGTGTTCGCCCTCAAGATCCCGTACCTGCTGTCCTGGCTGGGCACCGGCGACCCCAACGGCACCGTGCACGGCATCAACGACCTCCAGGCCCAGTACGCCGCCCAGTACGGCGCCGGCAGCTACACCCCGATCATCCCGGTCACCTACTGGAGCTTCCGCTTCATGATCGGCTTCGGAATGGCCGCCGCCGCCATCGCCCTGCTCGTGCTCTGGAGCCAGCGCAAGGGCCGCACCCCCACCAGCAAGTGGCTGCTGCGCGCCGGACTGATCATGCCCCTGCTGCCCCTCGCGGCGAACTCCTTCGGCTGGATCTTCACCGAGATGGGCCGCCAACCATGGATCGTCTTCGGCGAGATGCTCACCCGCGACGGCGTGTCCCGCAGCGTCTCACTGACCGAGGTCCTCACCTCGTTCACCGCCTTCACCCTCATCTACGCCGCCCTCGCCGTCGTCGAGGTCAAACTGCTGCTGCGCTACGCCAAGGCCGGCGTACCCGACCTCACCCCCGACCCCGACATCGACGACACCCACGACGACGCCGAACGCCCGCTCGCGTTCGCCTACTGAACACCGGAGACACACCGTGGAACTCACCACCATCTGGTTCCTGCTCGTCGCGGTCCTGTTCACCGGGTACTTCATCCTCGAGGGCTTCGACTTCGGCGTCGGCATGCTGCTGCCCGTACTCGGCCGCGACGACCGGGAACGCCGCGTCCTGATCAACACCATCGGACCCGTCTGGGACGGCAACGAGGTCTGGCTCATCACCGCCGGCGGCGCCATGTTCGCCGCGTTCCCCGAGTGGTACGCCACCCTGTTCTCCGGCTTCTACCTGCCGCTGCTGCTGATCCTGCTCGCCCTGATCATCCGCGGCGTCGCCTTCGAATACCGCCACAAGCGCCCCGAGGCCTCCTGGAAACGCCGCTGGGACACCGCCATCTTCGTCGGCTCGCTCGTGCCGGCGGTGCTGTGGGGCGTCGCGTTCGCCAACATCCTGCGCGGCGTGCCGCTCGACGCCGAACACGAGTACGTCGGCGGCCTGCTCGACCTGCTCAACCCGTACGCCCTGCTCGGCGGCGCGACCACCGCCGCCCTGTTCCTCACCCACGGCGCCGTGTTCATCGCCCTCAAGACCGTCGGCGACGTCCGCGAGCGCGCCGGCGCGCTCGCGGTGCGCATGGGCGTCGCCGCCGCCGTCCTCGCGGTGGCGTTCCTGAGCTGGACGCTGACCATCCGCTCCAGCACCGCGGCCGTCGTGTTCGCCGTCGGCGCGGCCCTCGCCCTGCTCGGCGGTCTCGCCGCCGCCCGGGTACGCCGGGAAGGCTGGGCGTTCACCGGCACCGCCGTGGCGATCGCGCTGGCCGTGGCGACGCTGTTCGCCGCGCTGTTCCCGAACGTGCTGCCCTCCACGCTCGACGCGGCCGGCACCCTGACCGCCACCAACGCCGCCTCCACCCCCTACACCCTGAAGATCATGACCTGGGTGGCGGTGGTGTTCACCCCGATCGTGCTGGCCTACCAGGGCTGGACGTACTGGGTGTTCCGCAAGCGCATCGGGGTGGCCCACATCCCGCGCCACTGACCCGCTCCCGCCGGGTGGCCGCGGGCCCCGCCGCCGCCATCCGCCCGAGCCACGGGGCGGACGCGCACTCCCTTCCGCGTCCGCCCCGTGGCCCTCCTGTCACCGGCGCTCGCAGCCGAGGGGAGCACGCACGATCGCGCCGGCCACGGCGAGCACGGCAGGGGCGTACCGGTGCCTCGGTGAGCAGCCGGCAGGCGACGCGTACCCGATGACATGGTGCAGGGCTCAGCGGGCTGCGCATCAGGGCGTATGCGAGCTCCACACGCGCACCTAGGCTCCTCACGTGTATGTCGTGGAGCGGTCGCGCGTGAATTCTCCGTTCAGCAAGCTGGTTTTCCACCTGCCAGAAAAGACGGTGCTCGGCTGGTTCCAGCGCGCCTGGCAGCACGAGAATCCCGAAGCGCTTCTCCACGCCGAGATCGGCGGTGGCGCCTACGGTTTCGACTCGATCTTCGAGGCGGTCGAGGAACACCGCCTGCCCTGCCCACAGACCCTCGACGAGCTGCGCGAACTCCTGGACGAACACCTATGGATCGAATCTGACGACCCGATACGCCTCGACGAGCGAGGGCTGCGGGTGCGTACCAACGACGACGAGGTGGATCTGGCCTACTACTTCCTCGAGGACGGGGCGATCGCCGCCCACCCCGACCGGCTCGCGTACCTCGTCAACGACACCTGGCCACTGCCGTCCGGCGCCGCCGCGCCCGGCGCAACCTTCACCCCTGACGTGGCGCTCCGCGTTGTCGGCCCACCCGGCCCCGTGCCGGATTCCGTCTACGCGGTCCGCATCACCTGGCAGCACACCCACCACAACAGCACGAACCTGGACCAGCGGGAAACGACCGTCTTCCCCGGCGTCAACCTGCCCCAACTCGCCAACCACCTACGCGGTATCGACGATCCCATGTCCCCGGAACGCTTCGACGCCGATCTGCTGCGCTCTCTCGTCGGACCCGACGACGACAACATCGGCCCTGCCATCGCCCGTTACGCCTGCCTCGAACGACGCGACTTGTCGATCTTCGGAAAGTGGACCGCACCCAGCCACGAGCAGATCCTGCAATGGAAACTGCCGGAGCCACCACCGCAGGCCCACGTCGCGGTGGATGAGCACCTCGCCCAGGCCGCCCGCTACATCGACGACTTCTTCGGCTACGAGCAACTGTTCCTTTTCGACACGCAGTGGGCAGCCGCGCACCCCGACCTGGCACTGTCCCTGCTCCGCTATGCCACCCACTGGGACCCGTTTGCGCCATGACGGATGCGCGAACACGCAGCTGCGCCACGGGCTTCTGACCGCCCAACCACGAACGGCAGGTTAGCGGGGGTGCGTTCGCGCCCGACCGGCTGATCCACAGCGGCGACAACAGCCCGGCCAGGAGACCCGACGGTCGGCGCGGCGGATGGCATCCCGCCACCCGCCGCGCCGACCGTCGGTGTCAGTGCGCCTCGCGCAGCTCCGCCAGGCGCGCCTCGATCTCCGCCAGCTCGGCGCGCAGCTTCTCCGCCTGCTGCTCCGCCTCGGCCCGCTCCGCGGCCATGATCTGCTCCACCGCCTCGTGCACGCCCGGCACGTCCACCAGCGCCACCATCCGCAGCGCCTCCGCCGGCCTCACCACGTACGGCTTCGCCAACGACTTGCTGCCCTGCTGCGCCGCCACCGTCCACTCGCCGTCGGCGTACGACAGCGTCACCGTCAGCCCCGCCGGGCCCTTCGCCTTCACCGCCTTCACCGCCTTGCGCGCCGGCGCGGCCGCCGGCTTCACGTCCGCCGTCTCCACCTTCGACTCCTCCCGTGGCGCCGGCACCCGCGGCCGGTCCAACACGAACTCCGGCTCCGCCGACGCCACCTCCACCTGTGGCTCGGGATCCGGCTCCGGCTCGGCCGCCTTGCGCCCCGCACCCCGCGGCGCCACCGCCACGTCGGCGGGGGAGAAGGGCAACTCGTCGCGCCCGAACCGAACCACCACGAACTCGTCGGAGACCGCCGGGTCGGTCAGCTCCACCACCTGACCCGTCTGCCCGGCGATCTGACCGGCCGAGGCGGTGAACACCACCTTCGGCTTGCGGCCCGCCGCCAGCGCCTCCCGGATGCTCTGCACCTCTTCAGTGGACAAACCCTGGCCAGCCGCACCCATCAGCAACCTCTTCCCCTCGAACACCTGTTCAGCTGCCTGCCTTGATACCAGCCCGGCCCGACAACCGGAAGATCAACCCCCCAGCGCCCGCAACGCCGCGTCCGCGTGGTCGTTCATGTTCAGCTCACTGTGGACCACCTCGATGATCCGCCGGTCGGTGCCGATCACGAACGTCATCCGCCGCGTGCTCAACGCCCCCAACGGCAGCCGCCGCCGCACCCCGAACTGCTCCGCCACCGCACCGTCGACGTCCGACAGCAGCGGATAGTCGAACCCGTGCCGCCGGGAGAACTCCGCCTGCTTCGCCACCGGATCCCGGCTGACGCCCACCCGCACCGCACCCACCGCCGCGAACTCCGCCGCCAGATCCCGGAAGTGGCAACTCTCCGCCGTACAGCCCCGGGTCATCGCCGCCGGGTAGAAGAACAACACCACCGGCCCGGTGGCCAGGAACTCCGACAGCCGCCGCGGCGTACCCGTCTCGTCGGGCAACTCGAAATCCTGCACCACGTCCCCGACACCCACACCCGCCACCCTGCACCTCCGCCATCGACCACCAGTGGGCGAAGCGTATGCGATTCCCGCCCCGGTAACGTCAGCCCGTCACGCAGCAGGAAGGCCGACACCATGAACCCGGTCACCGTCATCACCGGCGGCAGTCGCGGCATCGGCGCCGCCACCGCCCGCCGCCTCGCCCACGCCGGACACCACGTCGCCTTCAGCTACCGGCGCGACCGCACCGCCGCCACCGCCGTGCTCGCCGACATCCACGCCACCGGCGTACGCGGCCTCGCCGTCCCCGCCGACACCCGCGACCCCGACCAGGTCACCGCCCTGTTCGACGCCGCCACCGCCCTCGGCCCCATCACCGGCCTGGTCAACAACGCCGGCGTCACCAGCCCCATCGGCGCCTTCGTCGACCTCGACCCGGCCGACCTGCGCCACGTCGTCGACGTCAACCTCATCGGCTACGTCCTCTGCGCCCAGCAGGCCGCCCGCCGCATGAGCCACGGCGGCGCCATCGTCAACGTCTCCTCCGTCGCCGCCACCCTCGGCAGCCCCGGCGAATACATCCACTACGCCGCCGTGAAAGCCGCCACCGACACCCTCACCACCGGCCTGGCCAAGGAACTCGCCCCCCGCGGCATCCGCGTCAACGCCGTCGCCCCCGGCATCATCCGCACCGACATCCACGCCCTCTCCGGCCAACCCGACCGACCCGACCGGGCCGCCGGCCGCATCCCACTGGGTCGCCCCGGCGAACCCGACGAGGTCGCCGGCGCCATCGCCTGGCTCCTCGGCCCCGACGCCACCTACACCACCGGCACCGTCCTCCGCGTCGCCGGCGGCCTCTGACCAACCAGCAGCCAGGACACCCCGCCACCCCCACCCACGCCAACGGCACCCTCGACCCGCTCACCCTGCTGGAACGCCTCACCGCGCTCGGCGACCACACACCCTGGCACTGGGACCTCACCCAGGCACTGCTGCGCCTGCCCCACGACACCGACGACACCGTGGCCGACAAGGCCGCCGCACTCGGCACCCCGGCAGGGGAGCGGCTCGCCACCTGGCTACGCACCGGCGGACTACCGCAACCACTCACGCGGGTCACCACCGTCACCCGACGCCCCCGCAAGAACGGCTACGACTGGGAGCACGACCAACTGCCCGCCAAGCGCGTCATGGTCGAGCTGCGCCCACCCGACGGACACGCCGACCCGTACGGGCTGCTGACCGCCGACCCCGCACCCATCAGCACGGAACAGTCCAACTGGATGAACCTGTGGCCGTCGATCCTGCCCGGGCACCGGGCCGTCGTCGCCGCGTACGCCCTGCCGACCGTGGCCGCCACCGCCGACATGGACCAACGCGACGGCGCGACCATCCTGCCCCTGCTCGCCGACAGCACCGGCCCCGGCGGGGCCGCCCTCGACCTCGCCCTGGCCTACGGCCTCGGCGCCCGCCACGGCACCGACCGCGTCGCCACCCTCGACGCCCTGCTCGCGCTCGCCGCAGCCGGGCAGCTCGACGCCACCGCGACGGGCCACCACCTGGGCCACCTGGTCGCCGCCCAACTGGTCAAGCTGTCCAGGGCACTCGAACCGCTGCGCGACGCCGCCCTCGCCGGCGCCCCGCTGACCGTGTGGCAACTGACCGCCGCCGCGCTACCGGCGCTCCTCGCCGCACCCCAACCCCCACGCGGCCTGCCCGACCTGCTGAGCCTGGCCGCCGAGACGGCCACCACCACCGGCATCCGCATCGACGTGCCCGGCCTGGCCGACGTCGCCCGCCGAGGCGGATCGAGCCGCCTCGTCACCGAGGCCCGACGCCTGCACCGCGCCCTCAACCCGGCATGACCCCCATCCGCCCGGGGGAGCGGCACCCGACCCGAGCCCGCCGCAGCCCGACAATCGCCGCAACGGAACTACCGACACCCCCGGGCACCACCCGACAGACGCCCGCCCGTACCCGCCACACCAACCGCGCCGACAGACCGCGAACCTCCTGGGCAACACCGGCACGGCATGGCACGATCCTGCACGTGACCAGCACCTCCGCCGCAGCCCAGCACCTGCGCGACCTCGCGCGGCTGCGCCGCGTACGCGACCGCATCGACCGCGAGTACGCCAAACCCCTCGACGTCGAGGCCCTCGCCCGGGGCGCGAACATGTCCGCCGGACACCTCAGCCGCCAGTTCCGCCTCGCCTACGGCGAATCACCGTACGCCTATCTCATGACCCGACGCATCGAACGCGCCATGGCCCTGCTGCGCCGCGGCGACCTCACCGTCACCGAAGTCTGCTTCGCGGTCGGCTGCTCCTCCCTGGGCACCTTCAGCACCCGCTTCGCCGAACTCGTCGGAGTCCCACCGAGCACCTACCGCGCCCGCACCGCCCACGCCACCGGGGAGATGCCCTCGTGCATCACCAGACAGGTGACCAGACCGATCAGGAATCGAGAAGCACGGCCCACCCAGCCGCAACTAGCCTCGTCAGCATGAACCTCACCATCCACAACGCCTTCCTCCCGCACACCGACGCCGACGCCGCCCTGACCTTCTACCGCGACACCCTCGGCTTCGAGGTCCGCAACGACGTCGGATACGACGGCATGCGCTGGCTCACCGTCGGCCCGCCCAACCAGCCCGGCACCGCCATCGTCCTGCACCCGCCGGCCGCCGACCCCGGCATCACCGACGCCGAGCGCCAGACCATCCTCGAACTCATCGCCAAGGGCAGCTACGGCGCCATCACCCTGGCCACCGACGACCTCGACGGCCTCTTCGACCGGCTCCAGGCCAGCGGCGCCGACGTCGTCCAGGAACCGACCGAGCAGCCGTACGGCGTGCGCGACTGCGCCTTCCGCGACCCCACGGGCAACCTGATCCGCATCAACGAACTGCGCTGAGCCGCCCACGACAGACACCAGCCAGGAAGACGCCCGACGGAGACCGCCGAGACGGCCCCCGCGCAACAGATGGAGACCCCATGAGCACGGCCACGAGGACACACACCCAGGCATCCGCCCCACACGTCGCCGACAGCCACGACCTGATCCGCGTACAGGGCGCCCGCGTGAACAACCTCAAGGACGTCAGCGTCGAGATCCCCAAGCGCCGACTCACCGTCTTCACCGGCGTCTCCGGCTCAGGCAAGAGCTCACTGGTGTTCGGCACCATCGCCGCCGAGTCACAACGAATGATCAACGAAACCTACAGCGCCTTCCTGCAGGGCTTCATGCCATCCCTCACCCGACCCGAAGTCGACCTGCTCGAAGGACTGACCACGGCGATCATCGTCGACCAGGAACGGATGGGCGCCAACCCACGCTCCACCGTCGGCACCGCCACCGACGCCAACGCCATGCTGCGCATCCTGTTCAGCCGACTCGGCCACCCCCACATCGGCTCACCCAACGCGTACTCCTTCAACATCCCCACCGTGACAGCCACCGGCGCGATCACCGTCGAACGCGGCGACAAGACCAAGGCCGAGAAGGCCACCTTCCACCGCCTCGGCGGCATGTGCCCCCGCTGCGAGGGCATGGGCACCGTCAACGACATCGACCTGACCGCCCTCTACGACGCCACCAAGTCACTCAACGAGGGCGCACTCACCATCCCCGGCTACAGCATGGACGGCTGGTACGGCCGCATCTTCCGCGGCTGCGGCTACTTCGACCCCGACAAGCCCATCAACAAGTTCACCAAGAAGGAACTGCACGACCTGCTCCACCGGGAACCCACCAAAATCAAGATCGACGGCATCAACCTGACGTACGCCGGCCTCATCCCGCAGATCCAGAAGTCCTTCCTCGCCAAGGACATCGACGCCCTACAGCCCCACATCCGGGCCTTCGTCGAGCGCGCCGTCACCTTCCAGACCTGCCCCGACTGCGACGGCACCCGCCTCAGCCCCGAAGCACGCTCGTCGAAGATCAAGGGCAAGAGCATCGCCGACCTCTGCGCCATGCAGATCAGCGACCTGGCCGCCTGGGTACGCGACCTCGACGAACCGTCCGTCGCGCCCCTGCTCAAGGGGCTGCGACACCTCCTCGACAGCTTCGAGGAGATCGGCCTCGGCTACCTCTCACTCGACCGCCCGTCAGGCACCCTCTCCGGGGGAGAGGCACAACGCACCAAGATGATCCGCCACCTCGGCTCGTCCCTCACCGACGTCACCTACGTCTTCGACGAGCCCACCATCGGCCTGCACCCACACGACATCGCACGAATGAACAACCTGCTCCTGCAACTGCGTGACAAGGGCAACACCGTCCTCGTCGTCGAACACAAACCCGAGACGATCACCATCGCCGACCACGTCGTCGACCTCGGCCCCGCAGCCGGCACCCAGGGCGGCACCGTCTGCTTCGAAGGCACCGTCGAGCAACTGCGGGGGAGCGGCACCGTCACCGGCCGACACCTCGACGACCGCGCCACCCTCAAGAAGACCGTACGCACACCCACCGACGCCCTGCAGGTCCGCGGCGCCAGCAAACACAACCTGCGCGACGTCGACGTCGACATCCCACTCGGCGTGCTCTGCGTCATCACCGGCGTCGCCGGCTCCGGCAAGAGTTCACTGATCCACGGCTCCGTCGCCGGCCGCGACGGCGTGGTCGTGATCGACCAGGGCGCCATCCGCGGCTCACGACGCAGCAACCCCGCGACGTACACCGGCCTGCTCGACCCGATCCGCAAGGCCTTCGCGAAGGCCAACGGCGTCAAACCCGCACGGTTCAGCGCCAACTCCGAGGGCGCCTGCCCCACCTGCAACGGCGCCGGCGTCATCTACACCGACCTGGGCGTCATGGCGACCGTCGAGACCACCTGCGAGGAGTGCGGAGGCAAACGGTTCCAGGCAGCCGTACTCGAATACACGCTGGGCGGCCGCAACATCGCCGAGGTCCTCGCCATGTCCGTCGCCGAGGCGGAGGAGTTCTTCGGCTCCGGCGAGGCACGCATCCCGGCGGCCCACACGATCCTGTCCCGCCTCGCCGACGTGGGCCTGGGCTACCTCAGCCTCGGCCAGCCGCTCACCACGCTCTCCGGCGGCGAACGGCAGCGCCTCAAGTTGGCCACCCACATGGCCGAGAAGGGCGGCGTCTACGTCCTCGACGAGCCGACCACCGGCCTGCACCTCGCCGACGTCGAGCAGCTGCTCGCCCTGCTCGACCGCCTCGTCGACGCCGGCAAGTCGGTCATCGTCATCGAGCACCACCAGGCGGTCATGGCGCACGCCGACTGGATCATCGACCTCGGCCCCGGCGCGGGCCACGACGGCGGCCGGATCGTCTTCGAGGGCACCCCCGCCGACCTCGTCGCCAAGCGGTCCACCCTCACCGGCGAGCACCTCGCCACCTACGTGGGCGCCTGACCCGACGCGACCAAGTCGGGCCATGGCGGGATTGGTCGGCATCCGCCGGTCCCGCCATGGCCCCGACTGGTCCTGACGTTCCAGCGGTGCAGTCCAGGGGAGTGCTCGTGGTGCCCCCGACAGCCGCGACCTGCAAGTCTGGGGGACCGCAGAGCACTCCGGGAACGTCCGATGTGACCACGTCACGGGCACCGTCGTCGGGGAGCAGCTCACGCTCACGATCGAATGGGACAACAACACCAAGGGCATCTACGTCTCTGACCCTCATCTGCACGACGGCATGGCCACCAGCTTCGGGGAGGGAATCATGAAAGGCCGAACCCACGACGAGCGGAACGAATCATCGGCGGCCACCTGGGAGGTGCATGATCGGGTGTTCAGGCGCCTGGACCACATGTAGCGACGCGGAAGCGGCCGACCCCGGCGCCGCCACGACCTTCGTCGTCAGGGCCGAGTATCCAGCCGAGCCCTCAGGCCCTGACGATCTCGTCATCGGTCAGCCCAGCCGCCTTGCGGGTCGACCGTCGCCAGCGCCCAGCCCTGTGAGCGGGCATTACAAGCAGTTCGATAATGCACATTATGTCAAGTAGATCGGATCGGGCACTCCCTCGGCCGGGTCGGACGGCAGGCCGGCGAAGCGGCGCAGGTGCGCCTCCACCAGCGCCACCCGCGTACGCACCGGCGCGGGCGGCACCACGACCAGACGGTGACCGTGCGCGCGGTAGACCTCCTCGTGCACGCGGGCGAACGCCAGCGACTCGGCGTAGCCGATCCGGCGGGCCGCGGTGGCCGTGACGAAGCCCAGCGGCTGGACCAGGAACACCTCGCGCTGGTAGGTGCCGTCCCGCAGCACCCGCTCCACCTCCTCGACGAGCACCCGCCCCGCCGGGCGGCCCTGATACCGCGCGAGGGCCAACGTGCACAGGGGCGACCGGTCGTGGACCTGCACCGACGCGTACGCCCCGGGCGCCTCGCGGCGCTCCCGCTGGAGCCGCGCCACCGCGTCGACGAAGCCCGCTTCCTGCCACGGCGCGGCGACGCCCCGCGCCTGCTGTGCGGTGATGATGTCGGTGGCCGCTTCGGCGACGACGGCCCACCCGCGCCGGCGCAGCTCGTCGACGATCGTCGTCTTCCCGGCCCCCGGTGCACCGGTCAGTACGAAGCGCCGCACGCCCTCCCCCTCTCCCGCCGTTGCCGGCGAACCCGAAATTCATGCATAATATCTCTTATGCATGACAAACAGGACGAATCGGTACAGCGGTGGATCGAAGAGTTCCTGACCGCCCGCGCCACCCGCAAGCCCTCCCCCCACACGTTGCAGGCGTACCGACGGGACCTGCACGCCGTCGCCGCGCTGGCGGGCGAGGTGAGCACCCCTCCCCTCCCCCTCGACGCGCTGCCCGTCGCCGCCCTCACTGCCCGTGTCATGCGTGCCGCGTTCGCCCGGTTCGCCGCGCCCCGGGCGGCGGCGTCGGTGCACCGCGCCTGGTCCACCTGGAACAACTTCTTCTCCTTCCTGGTCGCCGACGGGGTGGTCGCCGGCAACCCGATGCCGGCGGTCGGCCGGCCCCGGGCGCCGCTCCCCCAGCCCAAGCCGCTGCGGGGCGCCGACACCCCCGAGCGGCTGCTCGCCTCCGTGGCCCGCGACGACGGCCGGCAACGCGATCCGTGGCCGGAGCGCGACCTGGCGGTGCTGGCGTTGGCGCTCTGCGCGGGGCTGCGGCTGTCGGAGTTGCTGGCGCTACGGGTGGGATCGCTGGCGGGTCGCCCGGGTGAGCGGCGGGTCGACGTCGCGGGCAAGGGCGGCCGGCCCCGGGTGGTGCCGATCGAGCCGGAGCTTGACCGGGTGCTGGTGGGCTACCTGGACAGCCGGGTGCGCCGGTTCGGGTCGCGTACGGTGCGGCCGGACGCGCCGCTGCTGGTGGACCGTCGGGGCGAGCCGCTGCGCCGGGGCGGGTTGCAGTACCTGGTGGAGTCCTGCTACCGGCGGGCGGGCATCGGCGACCGGGTGCCGCGCGGAGCGCGGTTGCATGCGCTGCGGCACACCTTCGCGACGCGGTTGGCGGAGGACGGGGCGAGTGCGGCGGAGATCATGCGGCTGTTGGGGCACGCGTCGTTGGCGTCGTCGCAGACGTACATCGAGGTGACTGCGGGGCAGCAGCGCGAGGCGGTGCGGTCCAACCGCACCAATCGGGCGTTGGCGGGGTTGGTGCCGGCGGAGCGTGTCGCGCGGTCGTGAGGCCGCAGGTCGGCGGTTGCGGCGGCGTCGAGGGGCGCGGCACGGGACGTTCTGCGGGCGCGGTCGGCGTGTGTCGGCCTGCTCCGCCGCCGGGGTGCGGGCGGCGGAGCAGGCGAGGGCCGGCGGGGTGACTCGGCGTCGGGCCGGGATGGTCAGGGGTGGCCGGTGGCGCGGCGGGCGGCGTCGAGTGCGTTGCGGAAGAGCATGGCGACGGTGGTGGGGCCGACTCCGCCGACGCGGGGGGTGATGGCTCCGGCGACGTCGGCGCAGGATTCGTCGACGTCGGGTAGGAGGCGGCGGCCTTCGTAGCGGACTCCGCCGCCGATGACGACGGCGCCGGGGCGGATGTGTTCGGGTCGGATGATGCCGGGGACGCCGGCGGCGGCGATGAGGATGTCGGCGCGTCGGGTGTGGGTGGCCCAGTCGGGGACGCCGGTGTGTACGACGGTGACGGCGGCGTTGGCGGTGGGTCGTTTCTGGGTGAGCAGCAGGGCGAGGGGGCGGCCGAGGGTGGCGCCGCGGCCGAGGATGACGACGTCGCGGCCGGCTACGGGGATGTCGTGGTGGGCGAGCAGGGCTTCGATGCCGGCGGGTGTGCACGGCAGGGGTCCGGGCAGGCCGAGGGCGAGGCGTCCCATGTTGAGCGGGTGCATGCCGTCGACGTCGAGGTCGGGGTCCATGGTTTGCAGGGCCCGGTCGTAGTCGAGGTGGGCGGGGATGGGGTGTTGGATGAGCAGGCCGTGGACGTCGGGTGCGGTGTTGAAGTCGGCGATGGCGTGGTGCAGGTCGGCCTGGGTGGCGGTGGCGGGCAGGTGTACGTGGGGTGAGGTGAAGCCGAGTTCGGTGGCCTGGCGTTGTTTGATGCGGATGTAGCCGGCGCTGGCGTCGTCGTCGCCGACGAGGATGGTGGCGAGGCCGGGGGTGGTGCCGGCGGCGCGTAGTGCGCTGACGCCGGCGGCGACGTCGGTGAGGATGCGTTCGGCGACGGGGGTGCCGGGCAGGAGTCGGGCGGTGGGCATGGTGCTCCTCTGCCGGCGGGGCCCAGGGCGGTCGACCTCCGCGCGTGGAGCTCCCCGATGGTTTGGTGTCCATCCTCTGGCCGCCAGTCGCGTCTGGGGTCAGCTTGCCACAGGTGTGGGTGGGTGTGGTGGCCGCGGTTGCGTGTGACGGATTGACTGTGGGTGTCCCGTTGGTCACTGGTCCGGGCTACCCTGTCGGCCTGTTCGTGTCGAGGCGTGGTGCGGGTGTCGTGAGTGGAGGTCGTGGTGCCGGTGCAGGGTGGTGGGGATGGTGTGGTGTCGGTTCCCCGGTTGGGGGTGGAGGAGGAGTTTCTGCTGGTTGATCCGGTGAGTCGGGGTGTGGTGGCGGGGGCGGACGCGGTGGTGGGTCGGGCGGTGCAGCGGTTGGGTTCGCGGGTGTCGGGTGAGATCACGACGTTGCATGTGGAGACCAGGACGGATCCGACGTCGTCGGTGCGGGGGTTGTTGGCGCAGTTGGTCGAGGCTCGTCGGGTGGTGGCGGAGTGTGCGGCGGCGGAGGGGTTGCGGATCGTGGCGACCGGTACGCCGGTGTTGGCGGGGGCGGTGTCGCCGCCGGTGCGGCGGGGGCCACGGCCGGATCGGGGTACGGCGACGTTTCGGGGGTTGCACGACGAGTTGGCGATTTGTGCGGTGCACGTGCATGTGGAGTTGCCGGATCGGGAGCGGGCGTTGCTGGTGAGTAATCATCTGCGGGCGTATCTACCGTTGTTGATCGCGTTGACGGCGAATTCGCCGTTCTGGGAGGGGCGGGATTCGGGTTATGCGAGTTGGCGGTCGATGATCTGGCCGAGGTGGCCGGTGGCGGGGCCGCCGCCTCGGTTCACGTCGGTGGGGCACTACGAGCGGGTGGTGGAGATGTTGTCGGCGGCGGGGGCGATCGTGGATGCGGGGACGTTGTTCTGGGACATCCGGCCGTCGGTGACGCATCCGACGTTGGAGGTGCGGGTGGCGGATGTGCCGGTGTCGGCGCAGGAGTCGGCGTTGGTGGCGGCGGTGGTGCGGGCGTTGGTGGTGCGGGCGTTGGAGGCGGTGGATCGGGGTGATCATGGTCCGGAGGTTGCCGGGGAGTGGTTGCGGGCGGCGTACTGGCGGGCGGCGCGGGATGGTGTGGAGGGGTCGTTGCTGGAGGCGGGTTCGGGGCGGTTGCGTCCGGCGCGGGAGGTGCTGGGTGAGTTGGTGCAGTGGTTGGGGCCGGTGTTGCGGGCGTGTGGGGACGAGGAGTTGGTGCGGGGTTGGTCGCAGCGGTTGCTGGTGGCGGGTAGCGGTGCGGTGCGGCAGCGGGCGGCGGCGGGTCGGCGGGGTCGGTTGACGGATGTGGTGGATTTTCTGGTGGCGCAGACGGTGGTGGATGAGCGGCAGCCGGCGTAGGTGGGTGGGGGCTGTCGCTGGTCGGGGTCAGCGGTCGCGGTGCAGTTCCCGGGTGAAGAAGTCGCGCAGGGGTGTCACGTGGCGTTCGGGGCGGTGCCATTCGGCGAGCAGGTCTTCGAGCAGGTGCAGTTCCTCGATGAGGGTGTCGCCGTGGTAGCGGCGGATGACGGGGTGGATGAAGGCGCTTTCGGCGGCGCGGTCGGGTTGGGGGTGGCGTTCGATGGCGAAGACGTCGCCGTGGTCGTCGCGGCCCCAGCGTAGGCCGACGGTGTAGTAGTGCGGGTGGTCGCGGAAGCGGGCGCGGATGTGGTCCTCGGGCAGGTCGATGTAGTGGCGTAGCTGCCCGTGTGGGTCGACGACGAGGGCGTCGCAGAGGAATTCGAACTGGGTCCACAGTGCGGAGCTCCAGTTGACGCGGTCGAGGACGAGGGTGGTGAGGGTGTCGGCGTCGGGGGCGACGAGGGTGTGTGGCAGGGGTACGCCGTCGTAGCGTTCGCGTAGCAGGGCGGTGAGGGTTCGCAGGTTATAGCGGAAGCCGTCGATGAAGGCGGAGGAGGCCTTCTTGAAGTCGCGGTCCTGGGCGAGGGTGCCGGCGAAGTAGAGGCCGTCGATGTTGGTGGACTGCCAGTCGCTGGTGGTGGTGGGCATGCGGCCGCTGGGGACCATGTCGGGTCGGCAGGTGGGGTCGAACGGTGTGGTGTCCATGGTGAAGCCGGTGCAGCGGAGGACGGTTTCGTATTCCATGACGGCGGTTTCGCCGTCGGCGTGGGTGTAGGTGAGGTGTACCTGGTAGCGGTTGTCGAGGGGGCGGATGTCGTCGATGACGCAGTCGAGTACGGAGTGCAGGGTCTTGAACTGGTAGCTGTCGAGGACGGCGCCGTGGTGGCCGCGGACGTCGCCGGGGTGTTTGGTGTTCCACGCGAGGCGTAGTGGGCGGGGGCTGGCGAGGTGGATCATGGCGGCGTGGTCGAGGAGCGCTGAGGCGGTTTCGAAGGCGGAGTTGCCCTTGCCGAGGATGAGGATGCGTTGCCCGGCGTAGGTGGCGGGGTCGGTGTGCATGTCCTCGTAGCCGGTGGCGTGTTCGATGCCGCGGATGTCGGGGATGTTGGGGCGGCCCCAGCCGGTGGCGACGATGAGGCAGTGGCAGTGCAGGACGTGTTCGGGGGTGTGGATGAGGAAGCCGTCGTCGAGGCGTTCGATGCGCTGGGCGGGGGTGTCGAAGCGTACGGCGAGTTGGTGGTAGCGCTGGAAGTCGGTGAGGTAGCGCACCATGTCGTCGGCGTGGGGGAAGTATTCGCTGCTGTATTTGGCGAAGGGCAGGTCGGCGGGTTCGTGCAGCAGGGAGTTCCAGTCCCAGCGCAGCCGGATCTCGGGGTCGGTGCTGGTGGTGTGGACCTTGTTGAGGGAGATGAGCCGGCGGTGTCGGGGGAAGTGGCGGAAGAACTGGGCTGGCGCGGGGGCGCGTTCGAGGGTGACGTAGTCGCAGCCGGCCTGTTGGAGGTAGTAGCTGAGTTGGAGGCCGGCTGGTCCGGCTCCGATGATGACGTACCGGTGGTGTTCGGTGGCGTGGTGGTGGCTCGTCGGGCCTGGGGTGGATGCCGTCACGCCAGAGACCTTTGCCGATGCGGGCGGGCGGTGTCAACGCTGGGTGGGGTGACGGTGACGCGACGGCTGGTGAGGGGTGTCCTGTCCCCTGCCGGTGGGGTGGGTCAGCCGAGGTCGACCAGGAGGGGGCGGTGGTCGGAGATGGTGGACAGGGGGGTGTGCACGGCGGTGACGGGTGGCAGCTGGTCGATGCCGTGGCGGTCGGCGAGGATGTGGTCGAGTTGGACGCGGGGTTGTCCTGCGGGGTAGGTGGGGCGGCGGCCGAGGGGGCGCCAGCCGGTGAGGAGTCGGGCGGGGCCGGCGGGCAGGTTGAGGTCGCCGAGGAGGATGCGTGGGGCGGGTAGGGTGCGGAGGGCGCGGACGGTCTGGCGGAGTTGGTGGGCGTTCCAGCCGGGGACGAAGGACAGGTGGGTGGCGGCGACGGTGAGTCGGCCGTGTGGGGTGTCGAGGACGGCGGCGAGGACGACGCGGGGTTCGTCGTGCAGGAGGATGAGGCCGCCGCGGGGGCCGGGGACGTAGACGGGTGAGCGTACGGGGGCGGGGCGCAGTCGGGTGACCTGCCAGGTGTGGACGCGGTGGCGGGTGACGAGGCCGACGCCGTAGCAGGGTTCGCCGTGTCCGTCGTCGTCGTGGGTCAGGGGGCGGAACTGTTCGCCGGGGGTGCCGACGACGGCGGCGGCGAAGCGGTGCTCGGCGGCGCCGAGGGCCTGGGCGGCGATGGCGGTGAGGTCGAGGTTGCCGCTGCGGCTCTGGTCGCGGTCGACTTCCTGGAGGGCGAGGATGTCGGCGTCGAGGGCGGTGACGGCGGCGGTGAGCCGGGCGGGGTCGACGAGCCCGTCGGTGAGGGATCGACCGTGCAGCAGGTTGAAGGTGGCCAGGCGCACGTTTGCACCCTACGTGCCGGTGGGTGGGTTGCCGGGTGTTGTGCTGCTGTGCCGGGGCGGAGCGTCGGATTCCGCGCGCCGTGCCTACACTCGCCGGCATGGATGCATCCGGACAGCCCGCGCCGGCCGGTTCGCCGGTGGTTCGCCCGCTCTGGTCGTTTGTCGGCCCTGCGTTCGGCGCGATGGTCGCTGCCGGGATGCTCGCCGCGCCGATCGGGCCGTTGGGTGCCGCGATCAGGAATGACCTTGGACTGTCCACCGCGGCGATGACGGTGACCGTGGTGGTGCCGTACGTGGTGGTGGCGGTTCTGCTCGTGCCCGGGTACCTGCTCGGTCGGCGGTGGCCCACGGCGACCGGGGTGCCGGCGCTGGTGTTCCTGCTGCTGGGGAGCGTGGTGTGCGCGTTCGCGCCGGGGGCGGTGCTGATGGGGGCCGGGCTGGTGGTCGTGGGACTGGGTGCCGGAACCGCGATCGGGGTCGCCGTCGCCCTGTCCGGTCAGCTGGGCCGCCGGCGGTCCGGGGCGCGGCTGGTGCTCGGCCTCGCGCTCGGCGCCGCTCTGCTGCTCGCACCGGTCGTGATCGGTGTGCTGGCGCAGAGGTTGGGTTGGCGGCCGGCGTTCCTGTTCGGTGTGCCGGTGGTCGTGCTTGCGGTGGTCGGCACCGGTGCGACTGGCATCGCGATGGGGGTGGCGCGGGGGTCCCGGTCGGGTCGGCCGGCCGTCTCCGCCCCGGCGACGCCGCTCGCCGAGGGGGCCCGGCCGGGTGGCCCGGCGCGCTGACGCGCGGCAGACCGGCAGGACCTCCGGCTGACACCGGCGGGCCGGCCGCGCATTTCGCTGTGGGCGCGAGGCCGGCTGCGGCCGTGTCGGCACGTCGTTCGGCGCGGGCCACACCGTCTGCGGTCGTGCCGGCGGCGCGCGCCGTGGTGACACTGCTCGACCACGACACCGGCATCACCAGGGACGTGCGGGGTCGGTGCTGGTGAGGCTGGCCACAGGGGGCGTCGTCGGGCGGGTGCGGGTGGGAAGAATGGCGGCCCGTGGATGTGGATCCCCTGTCTCTGAGCACTCTGCTCGCCGCGGCCGCGATCGCCGGTTGGATCGACGCGGTGGTGGGTGGTGGTGGGTTGCTGTTGTTGCCGGCGTTGTTGGTGGCGGCGCCGGGGATGCCGGTGGCGTCGGCGTTGGGCACGAACAAGTTGACGGCGATCGCGGGTACGGCGACGGCGGCGGTGACGTACGCGCGGCGTACGAAGATCGATTGGGCGGTGGCGGGGCCGGCGGCGGGGTTGGCGATGTGTTGTGCGGGGGTGGGCGCGGCGTTGGCGGGGGCGGTGCCGGCGTCGGCGTACCGGCCGGTGGTGTTGGTGGTGTTGCTGGCGGTGGCGGCGTTCGTGTTGTTGCGGCCGCGGTTGGGGGTGGTGGCGCAGCCGCACCGGCGTACGCGGGTGCGGGTGGGTGTGGCGGTGGTGGTGGCGGGGGTGGTTATCGCCCTGTATGACGGGTTGGTGGGGCCGGGTACGGGGACGTTTCTGGTGGTGGCGTTCACGGCGTTGGTGGGGGCGGATTTCGTGCACGGCTCGGCGATGGCGAAGGTCGTGAACGTGGGTACGAACCTGGGGGCGTTGGCGGTGTTCGCGGCGACGGGGCACGTGTGGTGGCTGTTGGGGGCGGCGATGGCGGTGTGCAACATCGCCGGGGCGGCGTTGGGGGCGCGGATGGCGTTGCGGCGTGGTTCGGGTTTCGTGCGGGTCGTGTTGTTGGTGGTGGTGGTCGCGTTGGTCGGCAAGTTGGGGTTCGACCAGTGGGTGGCGGCCTGACGGGGGCGCGCCACCCACTGGGTGTGCGGGTCGTTCAGGCGTGCCGGACGACGTCGGTGTAGTCGAGGCGGGGCAGGCGCGGGAACCAGGCGTTCTCGCCGGGGCGGCCGATGTTGACCACGAGCAGGGTCTTCCAGGTGCTGTCGGCGAAGAACTCGCGGTCGATGGCGGCGGCGTCGAAGCCGGCCATGGGGCCGGCGGCGAGGCCGGCGGCGCGTACGGCGAGCAGGTAGTAGCCGATCTGGAGGGTGGCGTTGAAGCGGGCCATGCGCTCGCGGGCGTCGGGGTTGGGGGCGAGGTCGTCGCGCATCTGGGGCCGGACGGGGAACACGTGCGGGATGTGTTCGTGGAAGTCGGTGTCGGCGGCGAGGACGGCGACCATGGGTGCGGTGGCGGTCTTGGCGCGGTTGCCTTCGTTCATGTGGGTGACGAGGCGGGTGCGTCCCTCGCCGGGGCGGACGTAGAGGATGCGCAGGGGTTGGGTGTTGGCGGCGGTGGGCGGGTACTTGGCGAGTTCGTAGATGGCGTGCAGGTGTTCGTCGGTGACGGGTTCGTCGGTGAAGGTGTTGGCGGTGCGGGCGTCGGTGAACAGCAGCGCCTGGGCGTGGGGGTCGAGGTTGATCAGGGGCGTGTGGGTGTCGGTCATCGGGTGTCTCCAGGGTGATCGGCTCACATGACTTCGATAACGGTAGCAGCTAGCTTTTTAGTAGCTCAAAGGTTTCGGCGATCTCCCCCGTATCCTGGGGTCATGACGGTCAGGCCGCAGGTGGGCGCCACGCCCCGCACGTGTGACGGGGGCGTCGCCCGGGCCTTCGCGTTGCTCGGCAAGCGGTGGAACGGCATGCTCCTGAGCACCCTCGCCGACGGGCCGGCCGGGTTCGCGGAGTTGACCCGCGCCCTGCCCGGGATCAGCGAGTCGGTGCTCTCCGACCGGCTGGGCGAGCTCGCCCGCCTCGGGCTGGTCAACCGGACGGTCCGGCAGGGGCCCCCGGTGGGGGTGAGCTACGAGCTCACCGAGCCGGGCGCGGCACTGCTGCCGGTGCTGCACGCGTTGGGCCGGTGGGCGCACGACAACCTCCCCGCCGAGGACGCGGCCCCCGCGTCGGGCTGCTGAGGAGCACGCAGACTGGTGTGTGATCATCGGCGGATGCCGGTGCGCGCCGAACACGACCGGGCCGTCCTCGCCGCTCTGCTCGGGCGGGACCCGGTGCTGCACGCGTACCAGTTGGGTGACCTGGACGACTTCTTCTGGCCGTACACCTGCTGGTTTCGTCAGGGCGAGGAGGTGGCGCTGCTCTACCACGGCGCCGAGACGCCCACGTTGCTGGCGTTCGCGGCCCCGTCCCGGGCCGACCGGCTGGCGGCGCTGCTGCGCCAGCTGGCGCCGGTGCTGCCGGCCCGCCTGTGGGCGCACCTCTCCCCCGGCGTGGAGTCGGCCCTGGCCCCGGCGTTCCGGATGGACGCCGCCGGCCCGCACCACCGGATGGCACTGACCGATCCGGCGCGGCTGGCGGCCGTGGACCCGGCCGGCACGGTCCTGGACGCCGGTGACCTGCCGACCCTGCGCCGGCTGTACGACGTGGCGTACCCGGGCAACTGGTTCGACCCGCGGATGCTCGACACCGGCCAGTACGTGGGTCTGCGCCTCGGCGGTGAGCTGGTGGCGGTCGCCGGGGTGCACGTGTTCTCCCCCGCGTACCGGGTGGCGGCGCTGGGCAACGTGACCACCCATCCCGGGTGGCGCGGGCGGGGCCTGGCCGCCGCGGTGGTGGCCACGCTGTGCCGGCGGCTGCGCGAGCACGTCACGCACGTGACGCTCAACGTGAAGGCGGACAACGCGGCGGCGGTGCGGCTCTACGGACGGCTGGGCTTCACCCGGGTGGCCGACTACGGCGAGTACGCGCTGCGCGCCCACGCCGCCGGGTGAGCCGGGGCACGACCCCCGCCGCCGGGGTCGGTCGGCGCCGGGGGTCGTGTGCGGGCGGGTCAGGCGTGGCGGCGGGGCGAGTCGAAGCGGCCGGCGCGGATCTCCCGCAGCGCCTTGCGGCGGGTGTCGCCGCGCAGGGTGTCGACGTAGAGGCGCCCGGCGAGGTGGTCGGTCTCGTGTTGCAGGGCCCGGGCGAGGAAGCCGCTGCCCGAGATGCTCAGCGGCTCGCCGTGCTGGTCGAAGCCGTGGGCGGTGGCGTGCAGGGCGCGCGTGGTCGGGAAGTAGAGCCCGGGGATCGACAGGCAGCCCTCGTCGTCGTCCTGGAGTTCCTCCGACAGCTCCAGCGTCGGGTTGACCAGGTGCCCGCGGTGACCGTCGGCGTCGTAGACGAACACCTGCACGTTGACGCCGATCTGGGGGGCGGCGACGCCGGCGCGTCCGGGCGCGCCGAGCAGGGTGTCCATCAGGTCGGTGACCAGGGCGCGCAGTTCGGCGTCGAAGCTGGTGACCGGCTCGCTGGGGGTACGCAGCACGGGGTCACCGATGATCCTGATGGGGCGCATCGTCATGCCGGCAAGGTTATCGGTCGCCCGTGGACCCGGCGGCGTGCGGGCGGGCGGCGACGAGCACCTCGATGCCGTCGAGGATGCGGGCCAGGCCGAACTCGAACGCCCCGTGGGGGTCGGCGGCGGCCTGGTGTTCCTGGCCGGCGGCGGTGCCGACGCGCGCGGCGAGGGGGTAGCGGCGCGGGTCGAGGGCCTTCTCCAGGTAGGGGGCGTGGGCGTGCCACCACTGCTGCTCGGTCATGCCGGTGCGCGCGGCGGCCTGGGCGGTCTCCACGGCGCTGCGTACGGCACCGTGGACGTAGCCGGAGACGAGGGTGACGACGGCGTCCATCTCGAGGTCGGTCAGGCCGATGCCGTCGACGGCGCGCAGTTCGTACTCGTAGCGGGCGATGACGTTGGGGCCCAGCGGGGGGCGGGTGGTGGCGACCTGGAGCAGCCAGGGGTGGCGCAGGTAGAGCGCCCAGGTGTCGCCGGCGATGTGGGTGAGCCGGCCGCGCCAGCCGCCGGGCACGTCGTCGGGGCGGGTGGTCTCGCCGTAGACGGTGTCGAGCATGACGTCGAGCAGTTCGCCCTTGCCGGGCACGTGGGTGTAGAGGGACATGGTGCCCACGCCGAGGCGTTCGGCGACGCGGCGCATGGACAGGGCGGCGAGGCCCTCGGTGTCGGCCACCTCGACGGCGGCGCGCACGATCCGGTCCACGGACAGGTCGGGTCGGCCCTTGCGGCTGGTGCGTTCGCGGGTGCGCCAGAGCAGGGCGAGGCTGCGCGCGGGGTCGCCGGTGCCGCTGTACTCGGTCGTCATGCCGGCACTGTAGCGTGCGCCGTACCGTATGCCGTACGGTCCGCGCGGACCGGGGGCCGGTCGGTGGGTGCGGCGGCTGCGGGGTGTGGCGGTCAGGTCGGCGGTGGCAGGCCCGCGTCGGCGATGCGTTGCCGCAGTGGCCGTCGGCGCACCGCGGCGAGGACCTCCTGGAGCAGGTCGGCCAGTGGGACCGACAGTTCCGCGTCGAGGTCACGAATCGCGGCGGTCGTCGCCGCCCACTCCGCCTCGATCAGCGGCAGCAGCTCGTGGGCCCGCTCGGCCAGGTGCACGATGCGTTGCCGGGCGTCCGCCCCCGCGGTCAGCTCGACCAGGCCGGCGCGGGCCATCTGCGCGACGGTCTGGCTGGCCGCCGAGTGGGTGACCCCGACCCGGCGGGCCAGGTCGCGGATGGGCAGTGGCCCGTCGGCGCGCAGCACCCGCAGCGGCACCGAGAACCGGGGCCGGTAGTCGGCCAGGCCCCGTTCGGCGTAGACGGTGGCCACGTCGCCGTCGAGCACCTCGAGTACGTGCCGCAGCAGGGTGCCCAGGGCCTCACGTTCCGGTACGTCCACCACACCCGCTAATGTAACAGCGCTGTTGTATCGGGGATGAGGAGGACACGACGATGGCGCAGCGCTACCAGGCGGTCGAGCCGTACGCGCAGGGAATGCTCGACGTCGGCGACGGGCAGCGCGTCTACTGGGAGACCTGCGGCAATCCCGACGGCAAGCCGGCCGTGGTGCTGCACGGCGGGCCCGGCTCCGGCTGCACGCCCGGCTGGCGGACCTTCTTCGACCCGGCCCGCTACCGGGTGACCCTGTTCGACCAGCGCGGCTGCGGCCGCAGCACCCCGCACGCCGCCGACCCGGCCGTGGACCTGTCCACCAACACCACCGACCATTTGATCGCCGACATCGAGCTGCTGCGCGAGCACCTCGGCGTGCGGCGGTGGCTGGTACTCGGCGCGTCGTGGGGCGCCTCCCTCGCCCTGGCGTACGCGCAGCGGCACCCGCGGCGGGTCAGCGAGATGGTGCTGTTCAGCGTCACCGCCGGCACCCGCCGGGAGATCGGGTGGCTCACCCGGGAGATGGGGCGGATCTTCCCCGCCGAGTGGGCGCGCTTCCGTGACGGTGTGCCGCCGGCCGACCGCGACGGCGACCTGGCCGACGCGTACGCCCGGCTGCTGGCCGACCCGGACCCGGCGGTACGCGAGCGGGCCGCGCGGCAGTGGTGCGACTGGGAGGACACCCACGTCGCCACCGCCCCCGGGCACCGGCCCGACCCCCGCTACGACGACCCGGTGTTCCGGATGTTGCAGGCGCGGCTGGTCACCCACTACTGGCGCAACGGGTGTTTCCTGCCGGAGGGGCAACTGCTGCGCGAGGCGGGGCGGCTGGCCGGCATCCCCGGCGTGCTCCTGCACGGCAGGCTCGACATCAGCAGCCCGCCGGAGGTGGCCTGGCAGCTGGCGCAGGCCTGGCCCGACGCCCGGCTGGAGCTGCTGGAGGCCGCCGGACACGGCTCCGCCAACGGCATGGCGGAGCGGGTCGTGGCGGCGCTGGACGACTTCGCCGACCGCCGCTGACAGGCTCGCGCGAGCGTTGGCGGTACCGTTCAGCGGCCGCCGAGCGCCGCGCGCACCGGGGCGGCCTTCGCGGCGGCCTCGGCGACCTCGGCGTCGGGGTCGCTGCCCCACGTGATGCCCCCGCCCGCCCAGACGTGCACCCGCTCGGCGTCCATGGCGGCGGTGCGGATGGTCAGGCCCAGGTCGAGGCGTCCCGGGGCGACCCAGCCGAGGGCGCCCATGCTGGCGCCGCGACCGACCGGCTCCAGCGCGGCGACGTGCTCCAGGGCGGCGAGCTTCGGGGCGCCGGTGACCGAGCCGCCGGGGCAGACCGCGCGTAGCAGGTCCGCCAGGCCGAGCCCGTCGGCGACCGCCGCCGACACCGTCGACTCCGCCTGCCACAGGTCGCACCAGCGGCGTACGGCGAACAGTTCGTCGACGCGCACGCTGCCGGTGCGCGCCACGCGGGCCAGGTCGTTGCGTTCCAGGTCGACGATCATCACGTGCTCGGCGCGTTCCTTGGCCGAGGCGAGCAGTTCGGCGCGTCCGGCGGTGGTGGCGGGCCGGGTGCCCTTGATGGGCCTGGTGATCAGCCGGCCGTCGGTCAGCTCCACGAGGGTCTCGGGGCTGGCACAGCCGATCGCCCAGCCCGCCCCGGTGAGGGTGCCGCCGTAGCGGGCGCCGGGCAGCGCGGCCAGCCGGCTCAGGGCCGGCAGGGGGTCGCCGGTGTAGCGGGCGGCGGCGTGCCCGACGAGGTTGACCTGGTAGACGTCGCCGCGGCCGATGGCCGCGCGCACGGCGCGCACGGCCTCGGCGTGCTGGCGTGGCGACCAGCTCTCCACGAAGGTGCCGCGCCACCACCGCGCCGCGGGTGGCGTGGCAGGGGGCGGCGCGGCCGGGGCGTGGCCGTAGACGACCACGGCGAGCTCCGGCAGCGTGGCCACGGGGTTGGGCGCGCCGCTCGGCCCGCCGGTCAGGGCGGCGCCGGCGGCGGCGGAGACGTAGAGGGCGGCCCCGCACACTCCGGCCGGGTCGTGGCGGGGGGCGGGGCGGGCCAGGTCGTGCAGCGGCAGGCCGTGCGCGGCGAGGAACTGCTCGGCCTGCGCCGCCGGGTCCCCGCCGTCGGCGGGCCGCCACTGCCAGCGGGCCCGCTCGACGAGCGTACGGCGGCAGGCGGCCGGCGCGCCCGGCACGTCGACCCCTACCCGTGGGAGCGTTTCCACGCCGTCCGGCCCATGAGCCCTCATCCGTTCAGTGGATTTCGGTGAAACGACGCGCATACCTGCTCGATGCGGGCCGCTTTCGCTTGGTACTGTGCGTCACTGGTCATGTGAACCATGACACAGTGCCCCCACAGTCCGGAGATCCCGATGTGCCAGCACCAACCCACCTGCCCCTCCGCCGAAGCGACCGACCGGGATGCCGCCCGGGTCCTCGCCTGCTTCCCTGAGCAGGGCTGGAGCCTGCTCTGCAACGGTGTCATCGTCTTCGAGGACACCGGCGAACTCCTCCCCGACGGCAGCAGCATCGCCCCCCACCGCGGCCCGGCCCGACACGCCCTCGTCGCCTGACTCCGTCACCCTGCGTCACGCATCTCAGACGCGCCGATCCAGGCTAGTCCCCCGGTCGGGACACCCCCGCCCAGGTCGGCGCACCCGCCGGGGCGGCACCACGCCCGCCCCGGCGTCACGCGACGTCAGCTCTCGAACGCCTCCGGCGCCGGGCAGGAACACACCAGGTTCCGGTCGCCGTACGCGCCGTCGATGCGCCGCACCGGCGGCCAGTACTTCCCGGCCCGCTGCACCCCGCCCGGGTACGCGCCCACCGACCGCGGGTACGGATGCGGCCACTCGTCCCCGGACACCATCGCCGCGGTGTGCGGCGCGTTCGCAAGAGGGTTGCCGCCGGCCGGCCACTCCCCCGCACCCACCCTGTCGATCTCCCCACGGATGGCGATCATCGCGTCGCAGAACCGGTCCAGCTCCGCCAGGTCCTCACTCTCGGTGGGCTCCACCATCAGCGTCCCCGCCACCGGGAACGACATCGTCGGCGCGTGGAACCCGTAGTCGATCAGCCGCTTCGCCACGTCGTCCACGCTCACGCCCGTCGCCTTCGTCAGCGGCCGCAGGTCCAGGATGCACTCGTGCGCCACCAGGCCCTTGTTGCCCGCGTACAGCACCGGGAAGTGCCCGCGCAGCCGCGCCGCCACGTAGTTCGCCGCCAGCACCGCCACCCCGGTGGCCCGCACCAGCCCCGCCGCGCCCATCATCCGCAGGTACGCCCACGGGATCGGCAGGATCCCCGCCGACCCGTGCCGGGCCGCCGAGATCGCCGGCCGGCCGTCGACGCGCACACCCAGCGGATCACCCGGCAGGAACGGCGCCAGGTGCGCCCGCACCCCCACCGGACCCACCCCCGGCCCACCACCGCCGTGCGGAATGCAGAACGTCTTGTGCAGGTTCAGGTGCGACACGTCCGCCCCGAACCTGCCGGGCCGGGCGAACCCGACCAGCGCGTTGAGGTTCGCCCCGTCGACGTACACCTGCCCGCCGGCGTCGTGGACCTTCGCGCACAGCGACGCGATGCCCGTCTCGTACACCCCGTGCGTCGACGGGTACGTCACCATGATCGCCGCGAGGGCGTCCCGATGCTTGTCGATCTTCGCGTCGAGGTCCACCAGGTCGATGTTGCCCCCGTCGTCGCAGCCCACCACCACGACCCGCATGCCGGCCATCACCGCGCTCGCCGCGTTGGTGCCGTGCGCCGACGACGGGATCAGACACACGTCCCGGTGCCCCTCACCCCGGTCCCGGTGGTAGGCGCGGATCGCCAGTAGACCCGCCAACTCACCCTGCGACCCGGCGTTGGGCTGCACGCTCACCGCGTCGTAGCCCGTCACCTCCGCCAGCCACCCCTCCAACTGGGAGATCATCTCCCGGTAGCCGGACGTCTGCGCGTCCGGCGCCAACGGGTGGATGTGGGCGAACTCCGGCCAACTCACCGGCTCCATCTCGGTGGTGGCGTTGAGCTTCATCGTGCACGACCCGAGCGGGATCATCCCCCGGTCCAGGGCGTAGTCGAAGTCCGACAACCGCCGCAGGTAACGCAGCATCGCCGTCTCGGAATGGTGGCTGCGGAACACCGTGTGGGTGAGGAAGTCCGACGTACGGGCCAACGCCGCCGGCAACGCCTGCCCGACCGGCCCGTCCACCACCGGCACCGCCCGACCGCCCCGCGTCGCCCCGAACGCCGCACACACCGTACGCAGGTGCGCCAGCGTGGTCGTCTCGTCGCACGACACCCCCACGTGGTCGGCGTCGACCAGCCGCACGTTCACACCCCGGGCCGCGGCGTCGGCGACGACCGCCTCCGCATTGCCGGGCACCCGCACCAGCACCGTGTCGAAGAACGCCTCGTGCACCACCTCGACGCCGTCGAGGCCCCGCAGCGTCGCCGCCAACCGCACCGCCATGTCATGCGTACGCCGGGCGATCCCCCGCAGCCCGTCCGGACCGTGGTAGACGGCGTACATGCCGGCCATCACCGCCAGCAGCACCTGCGCCGTGCAGATGTTGCTCGTCGCCTTCTCCCGCCGGATGTGCTGCTCCCGGGTCTGCAACGCCAGCCGGTACGCCGGATTGCCGTCCGCGTCACGCGACACCCCCACCAGCCGGCCCGGCAGCATCCGCTCCAACCCCGCCCGCACCGCCAGATAGCCGGCGTGCGGCCCACCGAAACCCATCGGCACCCCGAACCGCTGCGTGGTGCCGGCGACGATGTCGGCGCCGATCTCCCCCGGCGCGCGCAGCAGCGTCAGCGCCAGCAGGTCCGCCGCCACGGTCACCAACGCCCCGACCTCGTGGGCGGCCCCGACGAGCCGGGCGTCATCGCGCACCGCCCCCGACGCCCCCGGGTACTGCAGGTGCAGGCCGAAGAACTCCGCCGGCAACTCGTCGCGCCCCGTGTCGACGACCCGCACGTCGATGCCGAGCGGCTCGGCCCGACTGGTGATCACCGCGATGGTCTGCGGCAGCGTGTCGGCGTCGACCACGTACACCGCGCTCCTGCTCTTCGACGCCCGCCGCGCCAGCGTCATCGCCTCGGCCGCGGCCGTGGCCTCGTCGAGCATCGACGCGTTCGCCGTCGCCAACCCGGTCAGATCGCAGACCATGGTCTGGAAGTTCAGCAACGCCTCCAGCCGCCCCTGACTGATCTCCGGCTGATACGGCGTGTACGCCGTGTACCAGGCCGGGGACTCCAGCACGTTACGGCGGATCACCGCCGGGGTGTGCGTGCCGTGGTACCCCAACCCGATCATCGACACCGCCACCGTGTTGCGGGCCGCCAACGCCCGCAGCTCGGCCAGCGCGTCGTGCTCGCTGGCCGGCTCCGGCAGATCCAGCGTCCCGTGCCAACGGATCACCTCGGGAATCGCCGCGTCCATCAGCTCCTCGACCGAGCCGTAGCCGACGGCCTCCAACATCCGGCGCTCGTCGTCCGGGTCCGGGCCGATGTGGCGGTCGGCGAACTGCTCTACGGTCATGGGCGGCGCTCCCGGGGGGCGAGGTCGACAGGTCGGCCTCCCCCTCTGTCGCGCCCGCGAGGCGCTCCACAGTGCCTGCCCACGAGGTCCTTTTGCCTGAGAGGTTCCGGGGAGGATTTGCCCCTTCGGCGCCGCCCGCAATGCCGTCGGGCGGTCTCTCCCACGTGGGTGCTACCGGCATGGTCAACGCTACCAGCGCCCCCCGACCCACACCCCGACAGGCCGCCACCGACCCACGCCCGTCAACCCACCGGCAACACCCCGCCGGCCACCCGCTGCGCCACCGCCGGCAACAGCCGACCCAACGGCGCGTCGACGGTCAACGCCGCGTACCCGTCACCCCGCGTCGGCCCCTGGTTGACGATCACCACCGGAACACCCAGCTTCGCCGCCCGCACCACGAACCGGCGACCCGACATCACCGTCAACGACGACCCCAGCACCAACAACAACCGCGCCCGCGCCACCAGGTCGAAACAGCGGGCCACCCGCGCCGCCGGCACCGTCTCACCGAAGAACACCACATCCGGCTTCAACACACCGACCCGACAGAACGCGCAGTCGACCGTACGGAACGCGGCCACCTCGTCGTCGGCGAGATCCACGTCACCGTCCGGATTCACCGCCGCGACCCGCGCCCCGAAACCCGGATTCGCCTCCCGCAGCCGCCGGTCCAACTCCTCCCGCGACGTCCGGTTGCCGCAGCCCAGACACACCACCTCGTCGAGGCGGCCGTGCAACTCCACCACCCCCGAACTACCCGCGGCGGTGTGCAATCCGTCCACGTTCTGCGTGATGATCCCCTCGACCAACCCGGCACGTTCCAGACGCGCCACCGCCCGATGCCCCTCGTTCGGGGCCGCCCGCGCGATCACCCGCCACCCCAGATGACTACGCGCCCAGTAGCGCCGCCGCGCCGCGACGTCACCCGTGAACACCTGATACGTCATCGGGGTGTGCCGCCGCGCCGTACCGCTGGGCCCCCGGTAGTCCGGGATGCCCGACTCGGTGGACAGGCCCGCCCCACTCAACACCACGACACCACCACCGGCCACCAGGGCCGCCAGCGCGTCGACCGTCTCCGTCACCCGTCCATGCTGCCTCAGACTCCGGCCACCGGCGAACGGCGTCCGCGGGTGCCGGGCGGGTGTGGCGGTGACTGGTGCGCCGGGACGGTGGCGGCCGGCGCGGCCCACGCCGTCCGCAGGCGCCGCAGCCGGACGGCGGCTAGGTTGACGGTATGCGCGTCGTCATCGCCGGAGGACACGGCAAGATCGCCCAACTGGCCCACCGCGAACTCGCCGGCCGCGGCGACACCGCCGTCGGCCTGATCCGCAACCCCGACCACGCCGCCGCACTCCGCGCCGCCGGCGCCCACCCCGTCGTCGCCGACCTCGAACACACCGGCGTCGACGAACTCGCCGAACACCTGCACGACGCCGACGCCGTCTGCTTCGCCGCCGGCGCCGGCCCCGGCAGCGGCGCCGCCCGCAAGGACACCGTCGACCGCGCCGGCGCTGTCCTGCTCGCCGACGCCGCGCAACGCGCCAACGTCCGCCGCTACCTGCTGCTGTCCGCCATGGGCGTCGAACACGAACCACCCGCCGGCACCGACGAGGTGTTCACCGCGTACCTACGGGCGAAGAAGGCCGCCGAGGACGACCTCACCGGCCGCGACCTCGACTGGACGATCCTGCGTCCCGGCCGCCTCACCGACGACCCACCCACCGGACGGATCACCCTCGCCCGGCACGTACCCGCAGGCGCCGTCACCCGCACCGACGTCGCCCGGCTGCTGGTCGCACTGCTCTACCACCCGCACAGCGCCGGCACGATCCTCGAAGTCGTCGGCGGCGACACCCCCATCGCCGACGCCGTCGCCGCCGTCGACCGGCACTGACCCCGCCGCCGACGGGACCGGACGCCGCTACTCGCCGAGCACGGCCCGCAGTTGCGCGCTGACCTCCCCGGCAGCAGCCGCGTCGGTGCGCAACTGCTCCGACTGCTGCGACAGGTGCGCCTGCCACCGGCTCAGGTGCTGCTGCGCCGCCGCCAACGCCGCCGCCAACGCCGCCTGCCGGCCCTCCAACTCCCGCACCCGCCGCGGCAACCCCTCGTCCCCCGCCAGGCCGGCAACATCCCCGGCCACCACGTGCGCCTCCGCGATGATCTCCTGGGCCTGACGCCGCGCGTCGGCGATGATCTCCGCGCCCTCCGCGCTGGCCTCACTGATCGTCCGGTTCGCCTCGTCCTGCGCCCGCACCGCCAACTCGATCACCATCGGGTCCGGGCCCTGCGGGGCGGTGCTCGGCAACGCGCCGTGGCGCAACATCTCCACCTGCCGCGCCAGGGCCTCGTTCTCCCGCCGCAGCCGGTTCACCTCACCACCCAGCAACGCCACCCGCTCGTCCGCCGACCGGGCCAAGCCGGCGACCTCGTCGGCCGACAGCCACCGGCCGCCCCGAAACCGGCGCGCCTCCAACGCGGCCACCGACCGGGTCAGCTCACCGTGCGGATCGGCGACCACCCGGTCACCGTGATCGATGCTCATCGCGCACCTGTCCAACTCAAGTCGCGCGGTGCGGCGGGAGCCGCGCTCGCCAGTGGTGGGTAGAGGGAGTGATCGTAACTTTCGGTCAGGATCCGCTCCGGCGTCACCCCCGACGAGACCAGGGCGCTGACCGTCTCCCGGGTCATCTCCGGACTGCCGCACACGAGCACGTCGGTGTCCCGCCACGGACCCAACCGCGCCGCGGTGTGAGCGGCCGTACCGATCGCACCCTGCCACTGCCAGCCGCTCTCCACCGTCGGCACGTAACGGAGCCAGCCACCGACCTCACCGGAGCGCCACGACCCCGCCGGCGGCATCGCCGCCAATTCCCGCAACACCCGGTCGTCATACAGGTCGTCGGGCGTCTTGCCGCCCACCACCAGAGTCGTCGGACGCCCCGGTCCCCGCTGCAACGCCTCCACCACCGCCCGCAACGGCGCCAGCCCGGTGCCCCCGGCCACCAGCAGCAGCGGCAGGTGCGGTGACCGGTCGTACGACGACAACGCCTCACCCACCGGCAACCCCAACAACAATCGGTCGCCCTCGCGCACCTTGCGCACCAGATGGGTGGAGAACCGTCCCGTGGCGCGGACGTGGAACTCGATCGTCCCGTCCGGTCGTGGCGCGTTCGCCGGCGACAGATAGCGCCACGTCCGCAACTGCGGCACCTGCACCGGCAACGACTGCCCCGGCAGGTACTCGCACAGATAGTTCGGGCGGACCGTGAACACACACACGTCGGACCGCCGCCGCTGCACCCTCACCACCTCCGCCTCCCAGTACGGCGGCGACGACCGCACCGCCTCCGCGGCCCCGGCCAGCATCAACCGCGACACCAACTCGTACGCCGCGGCCCACTCCGTACGCAGCTCCGGCGTCCACCGCGGCCCCAGGAACCGCTCCAACGTCAACAGCAGCGCCTGCCCGACCTGGCTGTAGTGCCACTCCGCCATCGGCACCGGCCGACCCTGCCGGTCCTGCCCCTGGAACCGGCGGTGGTCGGCCCCCAACCGCTGCGCGAACGACATCACCACCGCCTCGTCGTCGATGTGGGTGATGACATGCCCCAACGCCGCGAGCAACTTGTCCTGCTGGTACTCCATGTTGGTGGGGAACATCGTGCGGACCTCGGGCGCGATCACGAACAACGTCGCGTAGAAGTGCTTCGCCGCCTCCGGACCGGCCACGCAGAGCTGGGCCCAACTCTGACGTAACGCCGCGATATCCATGCCTCAGCCCTCCTGCCGACGAGCGACGTCATGACGCTGCCGCAGGGTCGGCTGCGACACACCCGCCGCCCCGTACGCACGCTCCGCCTGCCACAGGTTCGGGTTCGGGATCCTCTCGTCGTAGTAGCGGTGGTGCACGGCATGCAACGCCGCCCACCCCACACTGCCGTTGAGCCACGACCAGTCACCATGCACCGGCCGACCCGCCCGCTCCTCGAACTCACAGAACCTCATGAACTGCTCCGACTCGGTGTGCGGATCCGACACCCGCACACCGGCCAGCCGGAACGAGTGCAACACCGCCTGGTTGATCACCAACACGGCGTGCTCGCGCCACAGATTGTCCGTGCGGGAGGTGTCCAACCCCAGCCCGCGGGCCACCGGCAGCAACTGGTCGTAGCGGTCCCGGTCACCCATGTTGCGGGTACCGATCTCATCACTCAGATAGTGACCGTTGAAGGGAGCGCAGCTGTAGTCCACCCCACCGATCCGCAAGCGCATGTTGCTGATCACCGGCAGAGCATGCCAGCGCAGCCGCAGATCCTCGAACCACGGATACTCCGGATGCACCAGGGCGACCTCCCGAACGAGGTCCCGGGACACCTCCACCACCGTCGGATCCTCGTACGCCGTCTCGATCACCCATGGCAACAGGTCGAACCGACCCGGTACCGCCGGCGGACGCCACCCCAGGCGCCGCACCGCATCGGTCATCGCCACCTGCGCCGGATCACCCCGCACCGACCCGTCGTCCGTCCGATGCCCGCAGTACCGGATCAACTGGTCGTTCCAGATCCGCGCCCGCGGCCCCACCCCTGGCCGGTCGGGCGCGAACACCGTCATCACCGACTGGATCCGCCCACCGTTGTCCGCCACCGCCAGGTGCCGCGCCAACTCCTGCGAGATGCCCGCCACCGTCGTCACCTCACGCCGGTCCCGGACCTTCAACCCCGCCCACCGGACCCGCCCCACGCAACGCACCGACTGCCGCCAGGCCACCTTGGCCCCGTACGCCAACTCCTCCGTGGTGTGCCGGTACGTGCCGGTCAGCGCGATCTCCTCCCGGACCTGCGCGATCCGCCCGATCAGCCCCGGCAGCCGTCGCTCCGCGTGGTAAAGCTGCAAGAACTCGACGGCCTCCGCCGCGACGTCCTCCACCAGGGGTTCCTGCGGCCAGGAGGCGTGAGCCACCGGACAGCCCGACGCGCCGCCGTCCGCGACACGCTCCCTGGCATCCAAGACCATTGCGTCGACGTGATAGTCAGTCTGCACTCTCGTTCAAATCCGATCGTCGGGCAGGCGTCGCCATCGCCTTCTACGTCGTCCGTACAGGTTCGCCGAACCGCTCCGGCACATCACCGGGAGTGATATGCACGTAGAAGATCGTGAACGCCGCACAACAGGATTCACGGTGACGCAATGACTGTCAACAAGGCGACTCGTGCCCAAGGCGTCCACTGTCGACAATTGCCTCCGAGCAGGGCCAGATTGGACATCACCGCAACGGCTGTCCCTCAGGGCGCCAACGAGGCAAACCCCGGCCTGCCTCCGGCGATCAACCAGCCCGACGACGCGCCCGACGCGCCGCCAACTCGTCACCCACCGGATCAGCCGCCACCTGCGGCTCCACCGACGTCGCCGGCTCCGACGGCAGGTGCGACAACGAACCCTGGATCTCCTTGAACGCCCCACCGATCGCGATGCCGAACACGCCCTGGCCACCCTGCAACAGGTCGACCACCTCCTCCGGCGACCGGCACTCGTACACGGTCGTACCATCGGAGATCAACGTGATGCCCGCCAGGTCCGCCACCCCACGCGACCGCAACGCCTCGATCGCCTTCCGGATGTTCTGCAACGACACCCCGGCGTCCAGCAGGCGCTTCACCACCTTCAGGACCACCAGGTCCCGGAACGAATACAACCGCTGCGTGCCCGAACCCGAAGCGTCGCGCACACCCGGCACCACCAACCCGGTGCGGGCCCAGTAATCCAACTGGCGGTAACTGATCCCCACGGCGTGGCAGGCCGTCACACCCCGGTACCCCACGGCACCGTCACCCTCGGTCGCCCAACCCGGCGGCGCCACACCCGGCTCGTCCAGCTCCGTACCCGGATCGAAATCTCGCGGCTCGTGCATCCGGACAACCTCCCCGCCAGTGCGGTGACACGCCGCTTCCGCAACGTGTGCACCCCTCGACACGGCAACCCTATAGCCGCCTTGAAAGATTGCCCCGCAGGAAACGTCGCGACACGCCGCACCACGACAAACGAAGATCACCCACCGCACCGGAACGTCACCGAAAGTGACGCCCCGCAGAAGGCCGCGATCAGCCGGCGAAATCCTCCGGACGCACCTGGTCCAGGAACTCGCGGAACTTCTCCACCTCGTCCTCCTGCTCGTCCGGAATGACGATCCCCGCCTCGCTGAGGACCTCCTCCGCACAACGAATCGGCGCACCGACCCGCAACGCCAACGCGATGGAATCACTCGGCCGCGCGGAGACCCGCACCCCGTCACCGAGCAACAGATCGGCGTAGAAGACGTTCTCCTTCAACTCGGTGATCTCCACCGCCTGCAACGGCGCCTTCAACGCCGCCAACACGTCCCGCAGAAGATCATGGGTCAGCGGCCGGGCCGGCTTGACCCCCTGCTGCTCATAGGCGATCGCCGTCGCCTCGACCGCGCCGATCCAGATCGGCAGATAACGGTCACCCTCGACCTCCCTGAGCAGGACGATCGGCTGGTTGCTGGGCAGCTCCACCCGAACTCCGACCACGCTCAGCTCGCGCACCGACGCCTCCGTGTCGTTGTCACCTACGCCGCACCGCGCCCTTCCCTGCACGGTACACGGACCGCGACACGGCCGTCCCATGCGCTACCCGCACCACGCCCGCGCCAGAAAGGGGTTACCCCGGCAAGCCTACGACACGCTTCCCGGGGAAGATCTTTCCGCACGGCCCCCGCCGGATCACCGACCCAACGTCGAACGCAACCCCACCCGCACCAACGCCGCATGCAACTGCTGCGACAACGCCACCAACTCCCGCGCCGTCTCCGCCGCACGCGCCCGCGCCGCCGGATCACTCTGCCGCGCCAACGGCGTCACCAACTGCGCGAACAGACCGGCCTCCCGATCCGCCGCCGTCCGGAACGCCCGCAGATGCCGCGGCTCCAACCCGTACGCCGCCAGACCCGCCACCGCCCGCGCGATGATCAACGCATCGTCGTCGTACCAACCCGGCGGATCCGACACCACCACACCGAGACGCTCCAACTCGCCCAGCGTCGACTCGTCGATCCCGCTCCGCGCCACCAGATCCAACCGGCCGAGCCGCACCTGCGGCGACCCGGCCGGCTCCTCCGGCACCCGCCCCGGAACCTCACCGTCCGGACCCACCGCCACCAACGTCGGCCGCTGCCGACCCGGCGACTCCCCGGACGCGTCCCACTGCGCCAACTGATCACGGATCACCCGCAACGGCAGATACTGGTCCCGCTGCGCGGTCAACACGAACCGCAACCGCGCCACATCGTCCCAGCTGTACTTCCGGTAACCCGCCGCCGTCCGCTGCGGCTCCACCAGACCCTCGGCCTCGAGGAACCGCAACTTCGAAATGGTCACGTCCGGGAAATCAACCCGCAGCTGACCCAGCACCTCACCGATACTCATCAGCGGGCGCGCACGGGCCGCCTCGGGCGGCGTGGAAGCCGCAGGCTCGTTCACCCCCGGCCGGCCCCCTCCTCGGGACGCGGACCGGCGATGAACACCACCCGGAACTTGCCGATCTGCACCTCGTCACCATTGCTCAACGTGGCCGCCTCGACCCGCTCCCGGTTCACGTACGTGCCGTTCAGGCTCCCCACGTCCCGCACCGTGAACGTCCCACCGTCACGGTGGAACTCGGCGTGCCGCCGCGACACCGTCACGTCATCGAGGAAGATGTCACTGTCCGGGTGACGACCACTCGTCGTCACATCGTGATCCAACAGGAACCGGGCACCCGCGTTCGGACCCCGGCGAACCACCAGCAGCGCCATACCCGGCGGCAACGAACCGGACATCCGGCTCGGCACCACATCGGTGTCCGGCCCCTCCAGCACTTCGTCGAGCGAACCGAGATTGAGCGTCGAAGTGACGTCGAGTGGGGGGAACTCGTCGTCTGGGCGCGTCATGGGACCACCTCACGGATCTGTTCGGTCGGCGTCGGGTAATGGCGGGTCTGGCCGCCGGGCACTCCAACACCCGGCGGCTGGCTCCCCGTGCCCGGAAAGGCAATTCCGCAACGCTGAACTATTGGGTTCTCGGTCGACTGGGCGAGCCTAGCCAGCGCCGAAATGCAGGGCAACCGGACGCGCGGAACACCCGCCACGCCCGAAGGGGACACACTCAGCTCTCGGTGAGCTCACGATACGCGTCCGCGGACAGCAGACCATCGACCGCCGCCGGATCATCCAGAGCGATCTCCAACAACCAACCCGCACCGTACGGCTCAGTGTTGATCAGCTCAGGAGTGTCGCCAAGCGCCTCGTTGCGCGCCGACACCGTACCGCTCAGCGGGGCGTAGATCTCCGACACGCTCTTCGTCGACTCGATCTCACCCAGCGACTCACCGGCCGCCACCACCGCACCCGGATCAGGCAGCTGGACATACACGATGTCGCCCAGGGCGTCCTGCGCGAAGTGCGTGATGCCGACCCGGACAGTGCCGCCGCCGGCACCCGCCACCCACTCGTGCTCCGCGGTATACCGCAGATCCTCAGGTATCACCAGACGCGTCCTTCATCCATCGGCGCACCGGAAACCCGGCGCGAGCCGCGCCGGTCAGGAGACCGGACGGGCGTGTTCCAGCTTGATCGGCGCGTGCAGCGCCGAAACCTCGGCAGCCTCACGATCCTCGACGATCAACTTACCGCCGTCACCCGCCACCGACGCCACCACCCCGCCAGGAATGTTCAGCGCCGTACGCATCGTCGCCGGATCACCGATCACCGTGATCGTGTACGGACCCGTCAACCGACGCCCGTCCACCACCAACGACCCGCCCTCCCCGTCCAGGAAGAACGTCGACGCGATGATCCGCACCGTCGCCCGGTCACCAGCGGAGATCTGCATCGCCTCCGCGCCCGCACCCCGCAACTCCTGCACCGCGTCCAACACCCGCGACGCCGAGATCGGCTTCTCACCCGCCTCGAACCGCACCGACAGACCCGGCCCCGTCGCCGGCAACGTCCCCGCCAGGATGCCCAACTCGTCGGCCCGCCGCGTCGCCTCCTCCAACGCCGCCTGCCGCCCCTGCTGACCCGACCGCAACTGCCGCTGGCTCTCCTCCAGCGTCGCGATGTCCTGCCGCAGCCGGACCTCCCGCGAATTCAGGTCGTACAGGATCCGCACCAGGTCCTCCTGCCGCGTCGCCCCCACCGTCGGATCCGTCGACGTCGACTTGAACTGCACCACCAGCGTGAACCCCAGCAACGCCAGCAACGCCGCGATCATCACCCCGGCCGAACTCACCCGCCGCCACGGTGCCCCCACAGCCACCGCCTGCCCGGCGGCACCCGCACCGGCGGCACCACTCAGATCCACCGTCGAGCCGTCCTCGGGCTCCCGCACCGGCGGCTCCACCGACGGCGCGGACCGCTCCGGCGCCAACGGGCTCAACTCGTCCGGATCCGGCGCGTCCGGCCGCGGATCAGGCTCCCCGGCCGGCCGCCCCGGACCCGCCGGCTGCGGCCAACCCGTACCCGTCTCGGTGTGCTCCTCGCTACTCATCGCCACCAACCTACGCCCGAAACAGGTGCCGACGGATCGCCGCCACGTTTCCGAAGATCCGCACCCCGAGAACCACCACCACGCCCGTGGACAGCTGACCGCCCACACCCAACTGGTCACCCAGGTACACGATCAGCGCCGCCACCAGCACGTTCGAGATGAACGACACCACGAACTGCTTGTCGTCGAAGATCCGGTCGAGCTTCGCCCGCACCCCACCGAACACCGCGTCCAACGCGGCCACCACCGCGATCGGCAGGTACGGCTGCAGCGCCGTGGGCACCGTGGGGTCGAGCCACACCCCGAGGACCACACCGGCGAGCAACGCCAGCACCGCGATCATCGACCACCTCCGGAGGGGCTGGGAGACGTCCTCGAACCGGTCGGCCCGGGACTGACGGAACGCTCGGCCCCCGACGGCGACGGCGTCGGACTCACCGAGGGCTGCGCGTAGCGTAGCCGCGGGTCCGGAGCAGCCGGCAGGGTGAGGTCCTCGGCCTCCCGCACCCCGAACGACAACCCGGTCTCCTCCGCCACCTTCCGCATCGTCAACGCGCTGCGGCTGTCCTCGTACCGGTCCCGCATCGACCCCGGACCGATCGCCGACACCTCGTACGGCCCCGTCACCGGTCGGTAGTCCACCAGGATCGCCTGCCCCGCCGACCGGATCGTCGACATCGCCGTCAACCGCTGACCGTTGATCGCGATCGCCTCCGCCCCCGCCGCCCACAGGTCGTTGGCCACACCCTGCAGATCGCTGTAGATCACCCGGGACGGACCCACGTCCGCGCCCGTCACCGCGTCCGGATTCTGCGGCGCGTCCGCGAGGCGCACCACGACACCGTCACCGCGCACCCGCCCGAGGCCGGTGCCCGCCTCCAGGTTGCGCAACCGCGCCGCCTCCGAACCGCCCAGCGCCGCCTCCCGCTGCCGCGCCACCTCCGCCCGCAGCTCGTCGGCCCGCACCGACAACCGGTCGGTCTCGGTCTCCCGCTGCTTGATCTGCTCGACCAGGCCGGAACGCGCCTGACTACGCCCCGGCTCGGCCTCCAGCGTCTGCCGGTACGCCACCGCGAACAGGAAACCCAGCAGCAGCACCACCACCAGGCTCACCGAGCGCGCCGACCGGCGCCGCCACCCCGGCGGCTCCGGCCGCCCCCGACGCCGGGCCGCCGCGTCGGCGTACCCCGGATCCAAGGGGTTGCGGAACAGTTCGGTGAGGAAGTCCGGGGCGTACACCCGGTCGGGGCGCCCCGGACCGTCGCCCGGCGCGGCCGTCATGCCGGCGCTCCCCCGGCGGCCCGTACCGCCCTGACCAGCCGGCCCGCCTGCGCCACGTAGAGCGCGCCGGCCGCCCAGTAGAGCACCAGCCCCCACCACGCCAGGCCCCAACCGATCGCCCCCGCCACGGTCGCCGTGGCCGGCACCGCGGCGGCGAGCAGCAAGACCGGGAAGGCGGCCAGCAACAGGAACGTCGCGGTCTTGCCCACGTAGTGCACCGGCGGCGGGCCGTACCCGTGCCGACGCAGCACCCCCAGCGAGACGAGCAGGAGCAGTTCCCGGGCCAACAGCGCCGCCGTGAACTGCCAGGGCACCACGTCCCGCGCGGTGAAGCCCAGCAGGGTGGCGAGGATGTAGAGCCGGTCGGCGAGCGGGTCGAGCAGCTCGCCCAGCCGGCTGACCTGGCGCATCCGGCGCGCCACCCAGCCGTCGACCCAGTCCGTGGTGCCGCCGATGGCGAGCACCACGACCGCGGCGACGTCGGCGCGCGCGACGAGCAGCAGGTAGAGGAAGAGCGGCACGCCGAGCAGCCGGACGAAGCTGATGACGTTCGGCAACGTGACGATCCGGTCGCCCACGGGCGGACCACTCGTGCCGGCGCTGACACCCGGGTGCTCTCCCCCGGCCGGCGGACGCGACACCGAACCTCCTCCACGACACGCGCTCCGCCGCCCGGCCGAGGACGGGGCGGCGCGGAGAACGGGTGCGCTGTCGGGCCGGCTCCCGCCGGCGTCCCCTGCGGTCCCCGTACGGGACCTTCGCCTGACACGGCCCGTGATCGTGATGATCACGGGCCGGCTGATCGCGCTGCCACTATATCGGGCCCTCGGTGAGCACTCCCGGCTCCGGCGTCGTGCCGCCGTCGGCGGCTGGTGCCGTTGTGCGGTAGGTCACTACCGCTAGGGCGTCCTAGGACACTGGTGGACGATCGGAGGTCTCAGCGGGCCGGGCGGGAACGACGCGTCAGGCCGTGCGGACCGAGGAATCGGCGGGTGCCTCGGCGGTCACCGCGTGCTCGAAGGCCAGCAGCGCCAGCAGCAACTCGTGCTGCGCCCGCGCGGGCATCCGGTCCAGCACGGCCTGCACCGCCCGGTGCCGGCGCTCCTGGAGCTCGCGCAGCAGCGACTCGGCGGCGGCGGTCGGCACCAGCCGCACCTCCCGCCGGTCCCGGGGGTCGGGCACCCGGCGCAGCAGCCCCGTGGCCTCCAGCCGGTCGCAGAGCCGGCTCGCCGAGGACGGCACGACGTCCAGCAGCTCGGCCAGGCCGTTGACGTTGGTCTCCGGCCGCCCGCTGATCAACGACAGCACGCGCAGTTGCGTCGGGGAGACGGCCATCTGGTGCCGGGGCACCGCCGAGTCGAGCACACCGACGAGCGCCTCCGCGGCGGCGTCGATGGCCGCGGCGAGATTCGGAGGTCGCTCCACCCGCTGTCCCCTGCGATCGTCCCGCTCGTGTACCGCCGTGGCGACGACGGTTCTCACCCGTCGCCCCGACCGACGGAACCACGCCAGTCCAGGCAGACGACGACGGCATCGTCGCGCAGGTCGACGTCCGCGTGCCAGGCGTGTAGTTCGCGCATCACCGTACCAACTGCCTCCGCCGGCGGTTGCAACCGCGTGGACCGCATCGCCCGCGCCATGGTCCGCTCGCCGTACGCCCCGCGGTCGCCCGGGTCGGCGGCCCACACCCCGTCGCTGACCACGAAGAGCCGGTCCCCCGGCTCCAGGTCGAACTCCTGGATGTCGTAGCGGGCCTCGGCGAACATGCCCAACGGCAGCTGCTGTTCGAGATGGATGGGCGTCACCGTGCCGCCGCGCAGCCGCAGCAGGTGCGGGGAGCCGGCGTCCACCGCCCGCACCCGGCCGGTGACGGTGTCCAGTTCGAGCAGCAGCGTGGCCACGTACCGGTGGCCGCGGTGCTGGTAGAAGACCGTGTCCGAGGCCAGCTCGGCCTGTTCCACGAGGCTGCCTCCGGACCGCCGCGCGTTACGCAGGGCGTTGACGGTGACGGCGGTCAGCAGCGCCGCCGCCAGCCCGATGCCGGCGCCGTTGAGCACCGTGACGGCGAGCCGGTCGTCGTCCACGGACCAGTCGAAGTGGTCCCCGCCGACCGTGTACGCCGGTTCCAGCTGGCCCGCCAGCTCGAACGCCGCGTGACTCACGCCGCGCCCCGGCAGCAGCTCCCACTGCATCTCGGCGGCCATGCTGAGCCGCTCCCGCCGGCGGAGGCGCCGGTAGCGGTCGGTCTCCCGGTCGGCCGCGCGCAGCACGACGGCAAGCTCGCCGGCGATGTCCGCGGCCCGCTCGACGACGTCCGGGGCGAGCGGGCCGGGCAGCTCGACCAGGAGCACGCCCAGCCGCTCCCCCCACACCGACAGCGGCAGGTAGAGCCGGCACCGGCCCTCGTCGTCGGTGTCGGTGACCGGCTGCTGGCTGCTGAAGCAGCGCTGCGCCATGTCGCGGCAGTCGAGCAGGCCGCTGTCGGCGAGGTCCAGCACCGGCCAGAGCCCGATGATCCGGTAGTCGGCGATGAACACGTTCGTCCGGGCGGCCCCCAGAGCGGACCGGATGGCCTGGTCCGCCGCCTCCACCACACGGTCTGGCGGGGCCGCACGAAGCGCACGCGAGACCTGCCCCGGTGCCTGCAACATGATCATCCTCCGGAAAGCTTGCCGTAGGGCAAGCATCATACGGAGGCCGCTCCCCCGCCCTCGGGGCGGGCGTACCTGGCGGCGCGGAGCCGGGCGGACCGTCTGCCGGCGCGCCCGGTACGCAGGCACGGCACGCCGACGTCGCCGCTTGCGGCGGTCGCCGACGGGTGCGCGGTGGCGGCCGGTCAGCCCGGCTAGCGGACGGCGATCCCGCCGTGGAAGGCGTCAGGCACCTGCGCCGGTGGGCCGTCCGGGCGCCACCGGGTGATCGGGACGATGCCGTCGGCGGTGGGCGCCCAGCGGCCCAGCAACGGCGGGAACGCGACCGGCGGGCGCATCCGGAACGCCGGGCCCATCATCGCCAGCGCCTCCGGGTGAGCGGCCAACTCCTCGGTGTCGAAGTCGACGGCGAGCAGGCTGCCCGGCGCCGCCGCCTCGTAGAGCTCGTCGAGGGAGCGGGCGAGCGTCTCGTCGTCCAGGAACGCGGCCAGACCGAGGAACACCACGCCGACCGGCCTGCGTCCCCAGCCCGGCACGAACCGGTGCAGCTGCGCGCGGTCGACGGTGCCGACGTCGGTGGCGTCGCCGTAGCCGTAGCCGACCCGGTCACTGCCGGCCAGCAGGCGCTGCCCGAGGCGGATGGTGACCGGATCGACGTCGGTGTAGAGCACCGTGGCCTCCGGGGCGACCTCGTGCACGTTGCCCATGGTGGGCACGCCGGCGCCGAAGACGAGGAAGCCGTCCACCCCCTGCGCGACCATCGCCCGGACCGTACGGCCGAGGAACGCGCGCAGCTCGCGGAAGACCGGCGCGCACGGCCCGTACGCCTGCTCGAAGGCGCGGGCGGCCGCCACGTCGACCGGGAAGTGGTGCTCCCCGCCGAGCCAGAAATCGATCATTCGCGCGGTGCTCGGCTGGTCCGGCTCAACCATCGACGACGCTCCCTCCCCGGTGGGCGTGCACAGCGTACCCAGCGCCCGGCCTGCCCGGTATCGGCCCGCCGACAGGCGCTCCGCCGCGATACTGGCCGGGAACCGGCGGGAGGTGGATCGGTGAACTCGGCGAACGGCGCGGCGGTGCTCGTCGGCGTGGACGGCTCGGAATCGGCGCTGCGCGCGGTGCGGCTCGCCGCCGCCGAGGCGGCCCGCCGGCACCGGCCACTGCGGATCGTGCACGGCTTCATCTGGCCGCTGCTGCGCGTACCCGTGGACACCCCCGCCGGCGGCCCACCCGGCGCCGGACTACGCAGGCAGGCCGAACAGGTCGTCACCGCCGCGACGTACGAGGCCGAGGCCACGGTGCCCGGGCTACGGATCTCCGGCGAGATCATCGACGGCGAGGCCGCCGCGGTGCTGCTCGGCGAGTCGCCGGCCGCCGCGATGATCGTGCTGGGCGACCGCGGGCTCGGCGGCTTCTCCGCCCTGGTGGTCGGATCGGTCGCGGTGCAGGTCGCCGCGCACGCCGACTGTCCGGTGCTGGTCGTCCGGGGCACCGACCGTCCCGACGGACCCGTCGTCGTCGGGGTGGACAGCTCCGAGACGGCCCGGCTCGCCGCGGAGTTCGCGTTCGAGGCGGCGTCGCTGCGCGGCGCGTCCCTGGTCGCCCTGCACGCCTACCGGCATCCGACGTCCACCGGCCCGGGAGACATGCGGCCGCTGGTGTACGAGGACACCGAGCTGCGTTCCGAGGAGGAACGGGTGGTCGCCGAGACCCTGGCCGGGTTGTCGGGGCGGTGGCCGGACGTGCCGGTCAGCCGGGAGACCACGCGGGGCCGCCCTACCACCGTGCTGGCCGAGGCGGCCCACCGGGCCCAGCTGCTGGTGGTCGGCCGCCAGGGGCGGGGCGAGCTGACCGGCCTGCTGCTGGGCTCGGTGAGCCAGTCGCTGCTGCACCACGCCGACTGCCCGGTCGCGGTGGTCCACGGGCCGCGCTGAACCCGCCGCGGGGTTGGTCCCGGCGCAGACGGGTAGACGAGCGGCGTACGCCATCGGGCGACGACGACCGGAGGAGGCAGTGATGCCAGGACCACGGCCGGGCAGCAACGCGTACGACAAGCAGCGGGCACGCATCCGCAACGCGATCGACGATTCGGGACGGCGCGTGCCGGACGACAAGGCCAACGACGTGGCCAACCGGCTCCTGCAGTCCGACCGTGGACAGCGGGGGATCGCCCGCGGCGACCGGGTCTACGGCCCCAAGGGCGAGCGCGAAGCGGGCGACCCGAAGTGAGGGCGAGCGGCGCGGCCGACGGGGCGATCGCCGGCGCGGTCGGCAGCACCGCCCTGAACGTGGTCAGCTACCTGGACATGGTCCTGCGGGCACGCCCGGCGAGCAGCACGCCGGAGGAGAGCGCCCGGCGGCTGGCCGAGGTCGCGCACGTGGACCTGGGGTCCGGGGACCGGGCGGCCAACCGCCGCTCGGGCCTCGGGCCCCTGCTCGGCTACGGCATCGGCGTCGCGGCGGGAATCGGCTACGCGCTGCTCGCCCGGGGCCGCCGGATGCCGTTGCCGCTGGCCACCGGCGTGCTCGGCGGCGCCGTGATGACGATGTCCGACGGGTCGATGACCGTGCTCGGCGTCACCGACCCGCGCACCTGGCGCCGCTCGGACTGGTTGGCCGACCTCGTCCCGCACCTCGCGTACGGCGTGGCGGCCGCAGCCACCTGGAACCGGCTGCGGCCGCACACCTCGCGTCGGGGCGGCTAGCCCCGGGCGCTCTCGTCGTCGGCGACCGGCTCCGTGGCCGGGCCGTACGGCGACACCTGCCCCCGGGGCACCGGCCGACCCTCGTCGCCGCGCGACGAGCCACGGTTGCGCGGGTGCCCGCCGGGGTTGGGGCCCTTGCTGTCCTGGCTGGTGGCGCCCTTGTCGTTGCGGCGGAACTCCTCCTGCTGCGGGTTCACCACGGTGCTCTCCTTCCCGGGATCCGACCGTGTCCGGCGTCGGTTACCCGCCCGCCCCGACGGCATACCCGCCCCGACGGACGGTCGCAGGGGTGGCCGGGCGCAGGGCGGGTACACCCGGAGGATGGGCGACGACCGGAGGGTGGCGCGGGTCCTGCTGGAGCGGCGGGGCCGCACGTACGCCGAGGAGGCGGGCATCACCCTCGCCGACCGACCCGCCCCGCTCTACCAGCTGCTGGTGCTGGCCACGCTGCTGAGCACTCGGATCCGGGCGGGGGTGGCCGTGGCGGCCGCCCGCGAGCTGTTCGCCGCCGGCTACCGGACCCCGCAGCGGATGGAGGCGGCCAGTTGGCAGGATCGGGTCGACGCGCTGGGCCGGGGCCACTACCGCCGCTACGACGAGCGGACCTCGACGATGCTCGGCACCGGGGCCCGGCTGTGCCTGGACCGTTGGCGCGGCGACCTGCGCCGGCTGCACCACGACGCCGACGGCGAGCCGGCCGGGCTGCGCCGGCTGCTGACGGAGTTCCCCGGCATCGGCCCCACCGGCGCGGACATCTTCCTGCGCGAGGCGCAGGTGGTCTGGCCGGACCTGCGCCCCTTCGCCGACCGGCGGGCCCTGGCCGGCGCGGAACGCCTCGGCCTGCCCCGCTCCGCGGAGCGGCTCGCCGGGCTGGTCGACCCCGCCGACTTCGGCCGGCTCGCCTCGGCGCTGGTCCGGGTGGCCCTCGGCGAGGAGTCCGCCGGTGAGATCACCCGCGCCGCCGCCGCGTGAGCGTGCCTACTTGACCGTTCCGTCGCCCGGCTTCGTCAGGTGCCACACCAGCAGCGCCGCCAGCAGCGCGAGCACGACGAGGCCCCCGGAGACGCCGCGGCCTTCCTCCTCGCTGCGGCCGGTGGTGCCGAAGTAGATCACCGCGAGCCCGGCCAGGACGGTGACGAACGTCCGCATCCCTCGGTCCTTCACGCACCGGACGGTACGACCCGGCCCGCCCCGGACGCAGCCGTTTCGCCCACTTTCATCCGGTTGATGGGCGGGGGCGGCTCGCCGGCTCAGGAGCCGGTGGAGAAGCCCCGCAGCCGCACCCGGCGGATCACCCGGCCGGAGACCTCCACCACCTCGACGGTCAGCCCCGGCAGGTGCACGCTCTCCCCCGCTCCGGTCGGCAGGTGCCCCAGCCCGGCCAACACCAGCCCGGCCACCGTCGTGTACTCCCGCGACGGCCGAAAGTGCAGGCGTACGCCGACGTCGGCCAGGTCGTGCAGCGGGAAGTCCCCGGGCACCAGCAGCGAGCCGTCCGGTTCCCGGACCACCCCGGTCACGTCCCGGTCGGTCTCGTCGTACAGCTCCCCGACGACCTCCTCCAGCAGGTCCTCCAACGTGACGATGCCGTCGACGCCGCCGTGCTCGTCGACGACGACGGCGAGCTGCTGGTGGCACTGCCGCAGCTCGCGCAGCGCGTCGGAGACGGGCAGGGTGCCGGGCAGCAGCACCGGTGGACGGGACCGGTCGACCACCGTCGCCGCGTCCACGCCGACGAGTTCGCGGATGTGCACCACACCGCGTACCTCGTCGAGGCCGCCCGGCCCGACGACCGGGGCCCGGGAGCGGCCGGCGGCGGCGAGCCGGCGCAGCCCGTCCCCGGCGGGCAGCGTCGCGGGCAGCACCGTCACCTCCAGCCGGGGCACCAGGATCTCCCGCAGCGTCCGGCCGGCGATGTCGAACGCGCCGGTGAGGATCTCCCGCTGCTGCGGGGACAGACCCCGCTGGCTGACCAGCATCTCCCGCAGCTCGTCCTCGGTCATCTCCGTACGGCTCGCCCGCGGGTCGCCGCCCGCGAGCCGGACCACCACGTCGGTGGCCCGGCTGAGCAGCCAGACCGCCGGCCGGGACAGCCTGGCCAGCAGATCCAGCGGGCCGGCGCTGAGCAGCCCCCAACGCTCCGCGCGCTGCATCGCCAGCCGCTTCGGGGCCAGCTCGCCCACCACCAGCGTGACGAACGTCAGCAGCACCGTGACCAGGACGATCGCGACGCCGCGCGCGGCGTCGCCGAGGAAGCTCAGCGGTCCGACCAGCGGCTGCGCCAGGGACACCGCGGCGGCGGCGGAGGCGAGGAACCCGGCCAGGGTGATGCCGAGCTGGATGGTCGCCAGGTACCGGTTGGGATCACGCACCAGCCGGACCAGCCGCTCCCCCGACCGGCTGCGCCGCCCCAACTGCCGCACCTGCCCCTCGCGCAGCGTCACCAGCGCCATCTCGCTGCCCGACAGGGCGGCGTTGATCAGCACCAGCACCCCCACCAGCGCGAGCTGACCGAACTGCGCCCCCATGTCAGTCGACCTCCAGGTCGTCGAGGGAGATCTTGTGCGACATCAGCCACCGGGCCAGCGCCGACATCCCGAACAGCCACAGCGGCGCCGACTCGGTGGTGCCGTTGGTGGCGAAGATCGCGAAGCGCAGGTCCGGCGCCCGGTACGCCTCGATCCGCCATTTGTGCTGCCTGTCCCGCCAGACCGCGGAAGGGTCCATGGCGTCACGCTAGGCGACCGCCGGCCCCACCGGGGCGGCTTCAGGACCCGGCCGTGACCACGACCCGCGCGTCGTCGGGCAGCCGCCGGGTGGCGCCGCGACGGTCCAACAGCTCCAGCAGCGGCACCGCCACCCGGCGGGTGGTGTCCAGCGCCTGCCGGGCGGCGCTGAGCGTGAACGGCTGGGGCAGCCCGGCCAGCACCCGTACGGCGTCGTCGACCGCCCCGGGCAGCAGCACCACGTTCTCGGCGAGACGCAACAGCGCCCCCGCGCGGACGGCCGCGCCGATCTCCCGGGGACCCAGCCCCAGGTCGGCGAGGCGGTCGGCCTCGGGGGCCCGGAACGGACGGTCGGCGTACTCGGCGCGGACCCGGGCCACGGCCCGCGCCACCGGTTCCGGCAACGCGTCGGCCGCCGACGCGGTGACCCGACCGGCGCGCAGCCGCAGCGGCGGCCGGACCAGCGCCTCCACCAGCGCCCGCTCGGGCAGGTCGAGGCGCTGGCGCAGCACCTCCACCGGCGCACCCGGCTCCAGCGGGTGCTCCCGGGCGTGCCGGGCGACCTCCTCCACCAGCCGGACGCCGAGGGCCCGCCAGTGCTCCGGGTCGGCCAGCCAGTCGCCGGCGACCGGCCGGGCCGTGACCTCGACGCCGGTGCGCAGCAGGTCGGCGGCCCGCGCCAGCCGCCGCCGACGCAGCTCGCCGGCCAGGTCCGGTCGGCCGTCCACCGTCGCCAGCACCCGCGCGCGGGCGGCGGCCGCGCCCCGGCGGGTCAGCGGCGGCGGCGCGACGTCCAGCACGGTCACCCCGCCCGCGACGTGGTGGCGGCCCGGGTCACGCAGCAACGCCCGGTCCCCCACCAGCAGCGGCAGCGGCCGGGCCAGCCGCAGCCGGGCGGTGTCCGGGCCGAGTGGCCGCACCCGCGCCGGCACCGCCGCCGCGCCGACGTGCAGGGTGAGCGTGGCCGGCAGTTCCGCGGCCGGGTCGCCGGCCAGCCGGACGTCCAGCAGGTCCGTGCGGTGGAACCGGCCGGGAGTGAGTAGCGCGTCGCCGCGCCCCAGCCGCTCGCGGGGCGTGCCGCGCAGGTTCACCGCCACCCGGGCGACGGCGGCGACCTCGGCACGCCCCGCGCCGAGGGACTGCAGGCCGCGTACCCGCACCGGCTCCGCACTCGCGGCGAGCTCCAGCTCGTCGCCCACCCACAGCCGCCCGGCGCCGAGGGTGCCGGTCACCACGGTGCCAGCGCCCCGGACGGTGAAGGCGCGGTCCACCCACAGCCGCACCGGCACGTCGGCGCGCGGGACGGGCAGCCGGGCGGCGAGCCGGTCCAGCGCCACGCGCAGCTGCGGCAGGCCGGCGCCGGTCACCGCGCTGACAGCGACCGCGTCGACGGCGCCGAGGCAGGTGGCGGCCAGCTCCGCCCGCGCCCGGGCCGTCGCCGGCCCCGGGTCCGCCAGGTCCGCGCGGGTCACCACCAGCAGGCCGTACGTCACCCCGAGCGCGTCCAGTGCCGCCAGGTGCTCGGCCGACTGCGGCATCCAGCCCTCGTCGGCGGCGACCACGACCAGCGCGGCGGGCACCGGGCCGGCGCCGGCGAGCATGTTCGGGACGAACCGCTCATGGCCGGGCACGTCGACGAACGCGACCGTCCCGCCCGAGGGCAGCGTGGTCCACGCGAAGCCGAGGTCGATGGTCATGCCCCGGCGGCGTTCCTCGGCCCACCGGTCGGGTTCCATCCCGGTCAGCGCCCGGACCAGGGTCGACTTGCCGTGGTCGACGTGCCCGGCGGTGGCCACCACCAGCACGGCTCAGTCCTCGCCGGGCACGCGCAGCACGGCGGCACGCACCGCCGCGTCGGCGTCGGCGGGCACGCAGCGCAGGTCCAGCAGCAGCCGGCCGCGCACCACCCGGCCGAGCACCGGCGGGTCGCCCACGCGCAGCGGCTGCGCGTACCGCTCAGGCAGGGCGAGCGCCCACGACGCCAGCTCGACGCCCGGTGCCCCGCCGCCGCCGACGACCGCCCCGGCCGGCACCACCTCCGCCGTGCGCCCGGCGGCGGCGAGGGCGTCGCGCAGCCGCTCCGTGCGGGCCCGCAGCGCCGCCGGGTCGGCGTGCAGCGCGGCCCGCGTGGGGGTGGCCGGGTCGCCGAGGGTGGCGGCCAGCGCGGCGAGGGTCAGCTTGTCCACCCGCAACGCCCGCGCGAGGGGGTGCCGGCGCAGCCGCTCGACCAGGTCGGCCGCGCCGAGCAGCAGGCCGGCCTGCGGCCCGCCGAGCAGCTTGTCGCCGCTGGCGGTGACCAGCGCCGCGCCGGCCCGCAGGGTGGAGGCGGCGTCCGGCTCGGCCGGCAGCAGCGGGTCCGGCGCGAGCAGCCCGGAACCGATGTCGGCGACGACCGGGACGCCGAGCGTGGCCAGCGCCCGTACGGGCACGGCGGAGGTGAAGCCGGTGACCTGGAAGTTCGACGGGTGCACCTTGAGCACGAAGCCGGTACGGGGACCGATCGCGGCGGCGTAGTCGTCGAGCGTGGTGCGGTTGGTGGTGCCGACCTCCCGCAGCCGGGCGCCGGTGCTCTCCAGCAGGTCGGGCAGGCGGAACCCGTCGCCGATCTCCACCAGCTCGCCCCGGCTCACGACGATCTCGGCGTCGGCGGCCAGCACGGTGGCGGCCAGCACCAGCGCGGCGGCGCCGTTGTTGACCACGTGCACCGCGCCCGCGTCGGGCACCGCCGCCGCGAGGGCGTCGAGGGCGTCGCGTCCACGCCGGGCCCGCCGCCCGGTACGCAGGTCCAACTCGACGTCGGTGTGCCCGGCGGCGGCGCCGACCGCCGCGACGGCGGCCGGCGACAGCGCGGCGCGACCCAGGTTCGTGTGCAGCACCACCCCGGTGGCGTTGAGCACCGCCCGGGGCGCCGACGCCGGCAGGCCGGCCAGCGCGGCGTCGCGTACCGCCTCGGGGGCGATCTCGCCCCGGCGGGCCCGCTCCTGGGCGCCGTGGACGGCGGCCTTGACCCGGGCCCGGCCCAGGGTGCCCACGGCGGCGGCCAGCCGGGGGTCGGCGAGCAGCGCGTCGGTGCGCGGCACCCGCCGGCGCGCATCGGCCGCGACGTCGCCCATGGTCCCCTCTTCCGCAGCGTGGCGGAGACGGACGGGAATCGAACCCGCCTGGCCCGGATCCCGGACCACACCGGTTTTGAAGACCGGGAGGGGCACCAGCCGCCTGAACGCCTCCACGCAGCAGTGAACCACAGGCCCGGCGGGCGGGCGCGGGCAGCTCAGCCCTCGACGGCGCGCCGCCGCTGGACGCGCTCACGCTGCGGCACCACCGTGTACTTCGGATCCTTCGCCGAGGCGACGCCGCCGTGGAAGATACCGAAGCGGGTCGCCACCGAGGCACCCAGCAGGGCCGCCCCGGACAGCGCGGAGAGCGCCCGGCTGCGCCGGCCCAGCAGCGCCCCGGCCACCCCGAGGGCGGTCAGGGCCCGCCCGGCGCGCAGCAGCCGACCGGCGGACCCGGTGCGGTAGGGCTCGCTGAGCAACCCCAGCCGGGTCTCGACGCGGTGTGCGCCGTACAACTCCAGGGCCGCGCCCGCCACCGCCATGCGGCGGGCGGGCCCGGCCTGCGCGACCGGCGCGGCGATCAGACCGACGCCGGCGCCGCTGGCCAGGGCGCTGCCCGCGAAGATGGTCGGCAACTCCGGGTACGCCTCGTGCCACGACGGCACCGCCGTGTCGGCCAGCAGCACCCCCGTGTACGTGGCCAGCGCCGGCGCGGTCGCCGCGGCGGCCAGCCCGGCGGCGTGCCCCACGGGCGGCAGCAGCCGACGGGCGAGCCCGAACGGGCCCCGCTCGGGCAGCCACGCCGCGCCCTCGGCGACCGCCGCGACGCCGGCGGCCGGGCCGAACGCGCCGAGGATCCAGGTGCCCACGGACATGGGCGAGGTGGGCTTGGCCACCCGCAGCATGTGGTGGAACCGGGCGGGCCGCCCCAGGTCCCTGATCAGGAAGACGGTGCTGGCCGTGACCGCCGCCAGCGAGGTGACCCGGCCGGCGCGGCGCAGCGCGGGCCGACCGGTGAGCTGCCCGCCCGCCGCCAGCAGCGACGAGCCGGCGGCCAGCCCACCGGTGAACAGGTACGCGGCGATGTCCCACTTCCAGACGGGCGGCTTGAGGATGGGCCGGCCGTAGTAGGAGGTGAACTCGGCCTCCGGCACCCGGAGTTCCTCGCCGCCGCGCCGCCCGCGCCCGCCACGCTCCTGAGTCACGAGGAACCTCCCACGAACGCGGCCACGGCCGCCGCCGCCATCGCCAGGGCGGCCAGGCCGGCCCGCTTCCACATCTTCGGCAGGTCCCGGGTGGTGACCACCGGGTCCGGCGGCAGCCCGTACACCTCCGGCTCGTCGAGCAGCAGGAAGAACGCGCCGTCGCCGCCGACCCCGTCGTCCGGGTCGTGCCCGTAGAGCCGCGCCTCGGGCACGCCCCGCTCGTGCAGCGTCGCCACCCGGGCCGCGGCCCGCTCCCGCAGCTCGTCGAGAGGGCCGTACTGGATGGACTCGGTCGGGCACGCCTGCGCGCAGGCGGGGGTCTGCCCGGCGCCGATCCGGTCGTAGCACAGCGTGCACTTCCACGCCCGGCCGTCGCCCTTGCGCTGGTCGATGACCCCGTACGGGCAGGCGGAGATGCAGTAGCCGCAGCCGTTGCAGATGTCCTCCTGCACCACCACCGTGCCGAACTCGGTGCGGAACAGCGAGCCGGTGGGGCAGACGTCGAGGCAGGCCGCGTGGGTGCAGTGCTTGCAGACGTCGGACATCATCAGCCACCGGAAGTCGGAACGGCCCTCCGCGCCCCCGGCGCGCCCCGGCGGCTGCGCCCCCGGCATCCCCAGGAACTCCGGCTCGGCAGTGCGGCCCGACGGGCGCCCGGCCGGGCGGGGCTGTTCGACGAACGCCACATGCCGCCACGAGTTCGCGGTCAGCGCGCCGGTGTTGTCGTACGACATGCCGAGCAGGTCCAGCCCCGAGCCGGGGACGTCGTTCCACTCCTTGCAGGCCACCTCGCACGCCTTGCAGCCGATGCAGACGCTGGTGTCGGTGAAGAAACCCATCCGGGGCGGAGCGTCGGTCCAGCCCGCCTCCGGGGCCGGATCGAGCGGCCCGGACAGGCTGTTCGGGTCAGGAAGCATCGCGGCCCTCCCCGGCGCCGTCGGCGGGGGCAGGCGGGGCGGACACCCCCGGGGTGAGCGTCGGGGGCGGGTGGCCGGCGACGATCCCCGCCCGCCGCTGGTAGTCGGCCACCAGCTCCAGCAGGGCCGCTCCGGTGGGCCGCCGCCCCGGACGCACGTCACAGGTACCGATCTTGCTCTCCTGGATCAGCACGTTCGGGTCCAGGGTGATCCCGAACAGGTCGTTGGCCGAGTCGCCGGTCACCAGGCCCTCGAACCCGAAGTGGTACGGCAGCCACACCTGGTGGATGACGCGCCCGTCCACCCGCAGCGGGCGCAGCCGGTCGGTGACCAGCACCTTCGCCTCGATCACCGCCCGGCCGCTGACCAGGTGCGCCCAGCCCAGGTGCGCCAACCCCACCTCCGCGGCCAACTGCGGGGACACCTCGACGAACATCTCCGGTTGCAGCTCCGCCAGGGGCCGCACCGTACGGCTCATCCCGCCCGCCGTGTGGTGCTCGGTGAGCCGGCTGACCGTGAACACGTACGGGAAGACCTGACTGTGCTCCTGCGGCGGGCTCGGGTTCACCGAGTTCACCGGGTGCGCGTACACCTTGCGGGTGGGGTTGGCCTGCTGCCGGTAGAGCGGGTTGCGCACCGGCGACTCCGCCGGCTCGTAGTGCGTCGGCAGCGGGCCGTCCAGCACACCGCTGGGCGCGTACAACCAGCCCTTGCCGTCGCCCTGCATGACGAACGGGTCGTCGCCGGCGATCCCCTCCGGGCCGGACGCGCCCCGCGGCGGCCGGTACGTCGGCGGCTTCGTCCGCTCGAAGTCCGGCACGTCGTAACCGGTCCACTGCCCGGCGTCCGGGTCCCACCAGACGTAACGCTTGCGTTCGCTCCACGGCCGGCCCTGCGGATCGGCGGAGGCGCGGTTGTAGAGCATGCGCCGGTTCGCCGGCCACGCCCAGCCCCACTCGGCGGCCACCCAGTCCTGCTCGTGGCGGGACCTGCGCCGCGCCGCCTGGTTGACGCCGTCGGCGTACACCCCGGAGTAGATCCAGCAGCCGAGGGCGGTCGAGCCGTCGTCGCGGGCCTCGGCGAACCCGGACAGCGGCCGGCCGGTCGCCACCTCGTACCCGTTGATCTCGCGCAGCACCGCCTCGGCGCTCGGCTCCGCGTGCGGACCGTGCGTGGGGTAGTCCCAGGCCAGGTCGAGCAGCGCCCGGTCGCGCGGCAGGTCGGAGCCGGCCAGCTTCTCCCGCAGCCGCAGCCCGAGGTGGTAGAAGAACCACAGCTCGGAGCGCGCGTCGCCCGGCGGGTCGACGGCCTTCTCGCGCCACTGCAACAGCCGCTGGGTCTGCGTGAACGTGCCCTCCTTCTCCACGTGCGAGGCGGCCGGCAGGAAGAACACCTCCGTCCGGCACTGCTCCGGCACGATCTCGCCCGTGGCGACCTCGGGGCTGTTACGCCAGAACGTGGCGCTCTCGATCATGAACAGGTCGCGGACCACCAGCCAGTCGAGGTTGGCCATGCCGAGGCGCTGCGCCCGACCGTGCGCCGAACCCACCGCCGGGTTCTGGCCGAGCAGGAAGTAGCCCCGCACCTTCCCGTCGATCATGTTCAGCACCTGCTGGTACGTCCCGTGGTCGCCGGTCATCCGGGGCAGGTGGCCGTAACAGAAGTCGTTCTCCGGCGTCGCCGCGTCCCCCCAGTACGCCTTCAGCAGGCTCGCCGCGTAGGCGCGGGCGTTGCCCCAGAAGCCCTTCTGCCCGGGGTGGCGGATGCTGTCCACCCACTCGTCGAAGGTGGGGTGGTCGGCGTGGTGCGGCATCGGCAGGTAGCCCGGCAGCAGGTTGAACAGCGTCGGGATGTCGGTGGAGCCCTGGATGCTGGCGTGCCCGCGCAGCGCCAGGATCCCCCCGCCGGGGCGGCCCATGTTGCCCAGCAGCAACTGGATGATCGCGCCCGTCCGGATGTACTGCACGCCCACGCTGTGCTGCGTCCACCCCACCGAGTAGATCAGCACGCCGGTACGCTCCCGGCCGGAGTTCTCCGTCCAGGCCCGCGCGAACTCCAGGAACTTCTCGCGCGGGATGCCACAGACCCGCTCCACCATCTCCGGGGTGTAGCGGGCGAAGTGCCGCTTCAGGATCTGGTAGACGCAGCGCGGATGCTGCAACGTCTCGTCCCGTTCCACGCTGCCACCCACCTCGGCGCCGTGCGACTCGTGGCGCAGCCCGGCGGCGGTGTCCCGCTCCTTCGCCGTGTGCCCGCTGCCGGAGTCGGACTCGTGGCCCGCGTACTGCCACGAGTCCTGCACGTAGCTGCCCGTCTCCGGGTCGAACCCGGAGAAGAAGCCGTCGCCGTCCTCGGTGTCGACGAACCGCTCGCTGACGATCGTCGCGGCGTTCGTGTACGCCAGCACGTACTCCCGGAAGTCCAGTTCGTTCTCCAGGATGTGGCGCACCACGCCACCGAGGAACGCGATGTCGGAGCCCGCGCGGATCGGCAGGTAGGAGTCGGCCAGGGCGCTCGTGCGGGTGAACCGCGGGTCGACGTGAAAGACCTTGGCGCCGCGCCGCTTGGCCTCCATCACCCACTGGAAGCCCACCGGGTGGGCCTCGGCCATGTTCGAGCCCTGGATGACGATGACGTCAGCGTTGGCGACGTCCTGCTGGAAGTCCGTCGCGCCACCGCGACCGAAGCTGGCCCCCAGACCGGGGACGGTGGCGGAGTGTCAAATGCGCGCCTGGTTCTCGATCTGGAGCGCCCCCATCGCCGTGAACAGCTTCTTGATGAGGTAGTTCTCCTCGTTGTCCAGCGTCGCCCCGCCCAGGCTGGAGATGCCCAGCGTGCGGTTCAGCGGCCGGCCCTCGGTGTCGATGTCCTCCCAGGTCTCGGCACGGGCGGCGAGGATCCGGTCGGCGATCATGTCGAGCGCGACGTCGAGCTCCAGATCCTCCCACTCGGTGGCGTACGGCCGCCGGTAGCGGACCTTCGTCTGCCGCAGCGGGCTGGTGACGAGGCTCTTGCTGGCGGACCCCTTCGGGCAGAGCCGCCCCCGGGAGATCGGGCTGTCCGGGTCGCCCTCGATCTGGGTGACCTCGCCGTCGGTGACGTAGACGCGCTGGCCGCAGCCGACCGCGCAGTAGGGGCAGACCGAGCGCGCCACACTGTCGGCGGTCTGGGTGCGGGCGGTTAGCTCCGCCGAGCGGCCGGACTGCGCGGCGGCGCCCCGGCCCAGCGGATCGGTGCCGGTGAGCTGCCGGTAGACCGGCCACCCCTGGATGAAGGTCCGCAGGCCCACGCGCGCGGCACCTCCTCTCCCGGCCCAGTGTGACGTCGCCACCATGAACATAGGCCAGGCCGCGCGGGACCGCGACCCGTGCCGCCCGATCGCCAGCGCCGCCTCACATCGTGTACGCGGCGACGGGCCAGCTGCCGGCCCGACGCGCTCGGCACGGGGACGGCCGTAGGGCGGCTGGGGACAGGAGAGTGCCGCCCCCGGGCCCGGTGGGCTCGGGGGCGGCACTGGTGTCGGTGTGCAGGTCGCCTCTCGGCGAGTGGCGCGACGCGGCTCCAGCCGGACGGTATTCCGCGAAGGCGATTTAGGTGAGGCCCGGGGACACTGGACACACCGACACCTCATTCAACCAGCCGACGGGCCGCGATGTTCCGTCGGCGGCCGGTTCGTGCCGCTGGCCGGCACCCCGGGTTCGGGTGCCGGCCAGCGATCCCCCTTGTGGTGGAAAGTCTGTGTCAGTTGTTCCAGTGCTCGGCGACCAGGTCGGCGGCCATCTGCTCCCACTGGGCGTAGTGGTCCGGGTACGCCGACACCTGCACCGTCTGCGCGGCCTTCGTCAGCGGCATCTCCTGCCACCCGTCGACCTGCTTCAGACCCTTCAGGAACGCCGTCGTCGAGTACTCCGGGTCGGTGATCTGCTCGACCGTGCCCCACCCGCTGGACGGACGCTGCTGGAACAGGCCCTGCGAGTCGTGGTCGTTGCGGTCACCCAGATGACCCAGGTTCTCCAACTTCGACTCCTGCAACGCGGTCGCGATCGACACCACGGCCGCACGCTCGTCCATACCGGCCTTCTTCGTCGCCGCGATGATCGCCTTCACATTGGCCACCTGCTCGTCGGACAGGTCGACCCGCGACTGCGCGCCCTGCACACCATGCGGCACCAACTTGCCCATGTCCGGCTTGTCAGCCTGCACCGCCACGGCGGTGATCGGGGCGGTGGCCTCGACGGGGGCGGTGGAGTCGGCGTGGTTCAGCGGACCGGCGGCCAGACCACCGGCAACAGCCAGACCAGCGATACCCAGAACGCTCTTACGCATGAACGTGTTCATCACAGATGCTCCATTCGGGGGTTGGCACCCACGCACCGAGGGGGATCGGCTTCACACGCGGGTGCAAGCACCGTCAGGCGCCCAATGAACTTCGAAGGGGAACTCCAGCAAGAGACTGGAGGAAAGATCAGATCGGTCACGTCAGCCTGCGGAAACCGGGCTGTCTCGCGGGGCGGGGGGATGCCCTCACGTCGACCGCGACCATGTGTAACCACGACCGGCCCGCCACCATTCCCGGGGATCCCCGCCCGCCGGCTCGAATCGAGGCGGTGTGGTTTCGTTCCCTCGGGCGGATGGCCCCTGCCCGCACGGAACGGGGTTGGCCTTGCTCGGTCGTACGCATGGTGTAACGACCCCGCCCCGGCCACGATTCCGCCCCCACGATGCGGCCGGTCACACCCCCGAACCGGACACCCGCCCTCACAGACCGACGGTGGCGCATAACTGACCAAGTCCAACCAGACACCCGCCCATAGACCGGACAGTCGACGTATCTGGGCCGATGACGGCCCCGCCGAGATCTTGGTAGAAAACGGCCCCTGGAGGGGCACATTCCTACCAAGATCTCGCCAGACCGAGAACTCGGCCGGACCGGGGACAGGGCGCGGTACTCAACCCTGACCCGGAGCCCGAAGCCGAGCCCGGAACTGGGGCCGCCGGGCGGACGCAGCAGTGCGCACCGACGGGGTGTGGCCCGCCGTGCCCGGCGCAGGGATCAAGCCTGACCGCCCGGAGCCGGGTACGGCGGGCCACACCCCCACCACGACGCCGGGCAACCAACACCCAGACGCGCGCGCCGCAAAGCCCCCGACACACGCGCAGAGCCCGTCACGCCAACCGCACCACACCCCGACACCATGGCGCCGCAAGCGCCACGCCCCACCGCAACCCGCCCAAGCGGCACAGCCACGAGAAGCCGAGAGGCAAGCGCAACGGGCAAACCGCGATCCCGAGCGGCCGGACCTGGGGTTACCCTGACAGCATGCAGGCCCTCTCCCCGGCTCCGACCCGCGCGGCCCACCTGGCCCGACCGGGCCGGCCCGCCGTGGTGGCCCGTACCCTCGCCGAGCTGACCGGTCCCACCCGTGGCGTGGTGGAGCTGCCGGTACGGCTGATGTGGAACGCCGACCGCACCTTCGACCTGGGCGATCCGGACGAGCTGCTCTGGATGTACGAGAACGTGTTGCGGGAGACCACCCGCACGGAGGATCTCCGGCTGCTCATCAACGGGCGCATCCTGCGCCGGGTGTGGCGGCTGCTCAACCTGCCCCGGGGCGTACGCCAGGCGTGGGAGAGCCGCCACCGGGGCCTGCGTACGGCGTGAACACCCCGCACCCGCACGAGTTCTACCGAGAGGTTGCCCGGGTGGCGCTGTCCGCCGCGGGGCCGTACCGGTTCGTGCTCGGGGGCGGGGTTGCCTGGGCCGCGCACGGGCTGGTGACCCGCCCGACGGAGGACGTGGACCTGTTCGCGGACGTGGAGGGGGCCGCCGCCGCTGCGGCGGACGGGGTACGGAAGGCCCTGGAAGAGGCCGGGTTCGAGGTGACCGACGCCGATCCCGACAGCGAGCTGGCCGAGCTGTTCGACGGCTTCGACCGGGACCTGAGGGACTTCGTGGTCAGCCGGGACGGGCGGCTCATCCGGCTCAGCCTGGCCCGCCTCGACCGGCACCGCAGCCCGGTGGTGATGGACCTCGGCCCCGTGATGGACGTACGGGACCTGATGGCCAACAAGACCGCTGCCCTGGTCAACCGGCGGGAGGTCCGGGACTACATCGACGTCGCCGCTGCCCTCGAGCACCACGACGTGGCGGAGCTGCTGGAACTGGCCCGGCAGCTCGACCCGGCCCTGGAGGAGGAGGACGTGCGGGCCGCCGGCCGCTACCTGGACCGGCTTCCGGACCGCCGCTTCGCCCGCTACGGCCTGGACCCCGCCGCCGTGGCCCAGGTCCGCACCCGCCTCACCCCCTGGCCCCGCTAACCCGCCCGCGACCCACCGTGGCCGCACCCAGCCGGGCCGATCATGCACTTGTGGTGCCTCACGAGAGCCGCAACTCCCCACCCTCCGCCCACCAGAACTCCATGATCGACCCAGCAGTGCATGATCGACGCGGAGCGGCGGCGCGGGGGCAGGGCGGCGCGGGGCACGGGCTCGGCAGCGCGGAGGACGGGCGCGAGGGCAGCGGCGCGGGTGGGCTACTTTGTGGGGCGGCCGCCCGTGACGCCGAGGATCTCGCCCGTGACGTAGCTGGACTCCTGGGAGGCGAAGAAGACGTACGCCGGGGCCAACTCGGCCGGCTGACCGGGGCGTCCCTCCGGGGTGTCCTGGCCGAACTTCTCGACCTTCTCCTCCGGCATGGTGGCCGGGATCAGCGGCGTCCAGATCGGACCCGGCGCCACCGCGTTCACCCGGATGCCCCGCTGCGCCAGGTCGGCGGCGAGGGCCTTGGTGAAGTTGGCGATCCCCGCCTTGGTCGTGGCGTAGTCCAGCAACTGCGGCGAGGGATCGAACGCCTGGATCGACGACGTGTTGATGATCGCCGAGCCCTCGGCCATGTGCGGCACCGCCGCCCGGCAGAGCCAGAACATCGCGTACAGGTTGGTCTTCAGCACCCGGTCGAACTGCTCGTCGCTGATCCCGAGGATGCCCTCGCCCTGCGCCATCTGGTAGGCCGCGTTGTTGACCAGGATGTCGATGCCGCCGAGGTCCCGCACGGCCCGCTCGATCAACTCCTGGCACTGTCGCTGGTCGGTGATGTCGCCGCGTACGGCGAAGCCCCTGCGGCCGGCCTCCTCGACGAGCCGGACGGTCTCCCGGGCGTCGGCGTCCTCCTCCTCGCCCAGGTAGGAGATGAGCACGTCGGCGCCCTCCCGGGCGTACGCGATGGCGATCGCGCGGCCGATGCCCGAGTCACCGCCGGTGATCAACGCCCGCCGGCCCTCGAGTTTGCCGCTGCCGCGGTACGACTCCTCGCCGTGGTCCGGCTTCGGGGCCATCTCCCGCGTCGAGCCGGGCGGCGTCTGCTGCTGCTTTGGTTGGCCCTCCTGCTGGCCGTACTGGCTCGTGGGGTCCTGCTGGGTGTGCTGGTCCTCGGTCACCGACGTCTCCTCGCGCACCGGTCGGGTCTGGGTCTTCCACCGCCCTACCCCGCGGCGGCAAGCGGAAACAGTGGGCCAGGTGTTACACGGACAGGCCTGTGCGCGCCGGTGTGCTGAAACACCTCGTGCTGCTGTGGCAGGAGTGACGACGGCTCGTTAAGGTGCGCTCGGCGCTCACCGGGCGTCCCGAACCCCCACGGAAGGGCACCTTCATGACCTCTCCCTCCGGCCCGTCGCGTCGCACGGTGCTCGCCGCCGCGGCCGTGGCGGCGAGCGTTCCGCTGATCGCCGCCACCCCCGTCCAGGCGGCCGGCGCGGCCCGGTCGCGGACCTGGGACCTGACGATCCTCGGCACCTCGGACACCCACGGCAACGTCTACAACTGGGACTACTACTCCGACGCCGAGTACGACGACAGCAAGCACAACGACGTCGGCGTCGCCAAGCTGGCCGCCCTGGTCACGCAGATCCGCGCCGAGCGGCGCGGCAAGGCGACGCTGGTGCTCGACGCCGGCGACACCATCCAGGGCACCCCACTGGCCACCTTCTACGCCAAGCAGGAGCCGATCACCACCACCGGTGAGACGCACCCGATGGCCAACGCCATGAACGTGCTCGGCTACGACGCCGTCACGCTGGGCAACCACGAGTTCAACTACGGCCTGCCGCTGCTGGCCAAGTGGATCTCGCAGCTGGGCTTCCCGGCGCTGGCCGCCAACGCCGTCAACGTCGCCACCGGCAAGCCGGCCTTCCTGCCGTACGTCATCAAGAAGGTCTCCGTCGGCTTCGCCGCGCCGCCGCTGCGCGTCGGCATCCTCGGCCTGACCAACCCCGGCAGCGCGATCTGGGACCGGGCCAACGTCGAGGGCAGGCTGCGGTTCGACGACATGATCGCCACCGCCGCGAGGTACGTGCCGATCATGCGGGCGCGCGGCGCCGACATCGTGTTGATCTCCGCCCACGGCGGCGACAGCGGCACCTCCAGCTACGGCCCGGAGCTGCCGATCGAGAACCCGACGGCGCTGATCGCCCAGCAGGTCCCCGGCATCGACGCGATCCTGTTCGGCCACGCCCACGCCGAGGTCGCCGAGAAGTTCGTGACCAACGAGCGCACCGGCGAGCAGGTGCTGCTCACCGAGCCGTCGAAGTGGGGACAGCGACTGAGCCGGATGGACTTCACGCTGACCCGCGAGCGGGGCCGCTGGAAGATCACCAGGAAGACCGCCGCGCTGCTCAACACCAACACCGTGACCGAGGACCCGAAGGTCCTCGCGGCCGTACGGGCGCAGCACCAGAAGACCGTGGCGTACGTGAACCAGGTCGTGGCCCGCTCCACCGTGGAACTCTCGGCGGCCGAGAGCCGGTACAAGGACACCCCGATCCTGGACTTCATCAACCACGTCCAGACCGAGGTCGTCGGGCAGGCGCTGGCCGGCACGTCGTACGCGGACCTGCCGGTGCTGTCGATCGCGGCGCCGTTCAGCCGCACGGCGGTCTTCCCCGCCGGCGACGTGAAGATCCGCGACGTGGCCGGGCTGTACGTCTTCGACAACACCCTCGAAGCGGTCGTGCTCAGCGGCGCCGAGGTGCGCACCTACCTGGAGTACTCGGCGAAGTACTTCCGGACCCTCGCCCCCGGTGCCCCGGTCGACCCGACGACGATCAGCGACCCGGCCGTGCCGGACTACAACTACGACGTCGTCTCCGGCCTCGACTACGACATCGACATCTCCCGGCCGGTGGGCCAGCGCATCACCCGCCTGGTGCTGCCCGGCACCGACACGCCCGTGGCCGACAACGCGCAGTTCGTGGTGGCGGTCAACAACTACCGGCGCAGCGGCGGCGGCAACTTCCCCGGCATCGTGAAGACCCAGGTCTACAACGAGCAGCAGGAGATCCGTCAGCTGCTCATCGACTGGGCGCAGGCCAGGGGCACCATCGACCCCGCCGACTTCTACCGGCCGAACTGGCGGCTGGTACGCGAGGGCGTCGCGGTCTTCTGATCGAGTGCGCCGGGCGGGCCGGGAGCGCACCGCTCCCGGCCCGCCCGGCGCTTCTCTTCATGAGGGAGATCTGAGTAGCCGAGGTGTCGGCGTGCACACGCCGGCCGTGGCGTCGGCCGGGAGGCCGGGCCGCCTCGACGGTGACCGGTCGAGGCGGCTGCGAGGCGGCCGTCAGGCCCCGTGCCGCAGATCCCACCGGTCCTGCGCGTCGCCGGGGTCCGGCTGATCCCGCCGAGGATCGGTCTCGGTCAGCGCGGTCCGCTCCTCCGGCCGGACCGCGGGCGGCATCTCGCCGAAGCGTACGTGCCGCAGGAAGGTGTAGTCCTCGTCGGTGAACGACGGGCTGGCATGGTCTTCCGCCATCACCGCTCTCCCTCGGCGTAGCTCTGCTGTGGACAGCGTCATTGTCCACCGCCGTGACCGGGCGCACCACCGCTAAGGCATCCTAGGATCCTGGGTGAAAAGGTGGGCCGAGTGGATGCGTCCGGGCACCCGGTATCGCTCGCGCCACCGGCCCGATCGCCACCGGACGGGGTACGGCTTTCAGCGGGCCGGTAACCGGTCCAGCAGCGCCAACGCGGCCCGCACCGGAGCCCGGCGCAACGTCTCGTCGAAGCTCGCCCGCCCCTGGCAGAACCGCACGAACATCCGCCACCCCGGCGGGGTGGCCAGCAACGCGTGGAAGACCCCCGGCCGCCGGTTGAACACGTCGAGCAGCCGGTGCCCGGCGCGCATGGACGGCACCAGGTCCCGCGCGACCGCGCCCTCGTATCCCGTCAGGTCACCGGCGGCCACCGCCGCGCCGGCCAGCTCGCCCGAGCGCAGCGCGTAACTGATCCCCTCGCGGCTCCACGGCTCCAACAGCCCCGCCGCGTCGCCGGCGACCAGGACGCGGCCCCGACGCAGCGGCGAGTCCTCGGCACGGCAACGGGTCAGGTGGCCGGAGTCGTGGGCGGGTTCCACCCCGGAAAGGCCCAGCCGGTCGACGAACCCACGCAGGTAGGCCCTGGTCCGCTCCCCCTCGCCCCGGGCGGCGATGACGCCGACCGTCAGGCGGTCACCCTTGGGGAAGACCCAGGCGTACGAGCCGGGCAGCGGACCCCAGTCCAGCAGGAGGCGGCCCCGCCAGCGGGCCTGCTCCCCCGGCGGCACGGGCAGCTCCAGCTCCAGCCCCAGGTCCACCTGCCGGTGGCGGACACCCACGTGCCGGCCGGTCACGCCCGAGGAGCCGTCCGCCCCGATGACCGCCCGCGCGTGGACCGTCTCGCCGTCGGCGAGCCTGACGCGTACGACGTCGGGGTCCTGCTCGACCGCGCGGACCGCCACCCGCTCGCGGACCTCCGCGCCGGCGGCGACCGCGGCCGCGCGCAGCCGGTCGTCGAACTCCTCGCGGCGCACCATGGCCACCAGCGGACCGCCGCGATGGTGGCGGGTGAAGCGGCGTCGCCCGTCCCGGGTGAACGTCACCCGGTCGACCCGGTCGTGCGCGGGCACCTCGATCCGGTCGGCCACCGCCGCGAGCGAGGTGCCGATCAGCCCGCCTCCGCAGGTCTTGTAGCGCGGATGCGCGGCGCGCTCCAGGACCAGCGTGCGCACCCCCGAGCGGGCTGCGGCGTGGGCGGCGGAGAGCCCGGCGGGGCCGGCGCCGACGACGGCGAGATCCCAGACGATCACTGATGCAGCCTAGGGCAAGCCGCCACGTCCGGCGGCCTCGGCGCGACGGCGGCACCGCCCGATCGGGTGGGCATCTTCGGTCGCCCAGCGGGTAACCGCGCGGCGCAACCGCCCGTACCGGAGGCGGGGCCAGGCGAAGGGGGCAAGCGATGCGGCAGGTGCAGCTGTCGGATGTCGAGGAACGGGTGTACGACGCCGTCGCGGCGCTCGAGGCCCGGGGCCAGGTTCCGTACCCGGACCTGATCGCCGAGGAGGCCGGCCTCACCGAGGAGCAGTTGCGGGCACCACTGCACCAGCTCACGGAGAAGAACCTGTTGCACCGGGAGGACTCGCCGATGGCGGGTCTGGACTTCGGACCAAGGTTCTGTGCCCGCCAGATGGCGTGAGGCGCCGCGCGCCACATGATGGTTCGCCTCCCCGGGATCGGGGCAGCGCCCGGCGGTGCCCGGTCGCTGTTGCGCGGGAGGCGGGATGAGTCCGCCGGACGCGCCACCGGCCGACGCCACCGCGTCGCCGGACGACCGGCGGCGCTGGCGGGCCCTCGGCGTCGGGCTGGTCGCCGCCTTCATGACGCTGCTCGACGTGAGCATCGTCAACGTCGCCATCCCGTCGATGGAGCGCGCCCTCGGTGCCTCCCCCAGCGACCTGCAGTGGGTGCTGTCCGGGTACGCCCTCACGTTCGGGCTGGTGCTGGTCTCCGCCGGGCGCTTCGGTGACGCACGGGGCCGGCGTTCGGCGTTCGTCTTCGGGATCGCCCTGTTCACGCTGGCCAGCGCGCTGGCCGGGCTGGCCGCCTCGCCCGGCTGGCTGATCGCCGCCCGGCTGCTCCAGGGGGCCGCCGCCGGGGTGGTCAACCCGCAGGTCACCGGGCTGATCCAGGAACTCTTCCGGGGACCCGAACGGGGCCGTCCGTTCGGGCTGCTCGGGGCCACCATCGGCGTCTCCACGGCCGTCGGCCCGCTGCTCGGCGGCCTGCTGATCGCCGTCGGCGGCCAGGAGCACGGCTGGCGGTGGGTGTTCTTCGTCAACGTCCCCGTCGGCATCCTCGCGGTGGTCCTCGGCTGGCGGCTGCTCCCCGGTCGCCCGGCGGGCCCGCACGACCGCCGGCGGCTGGACCCCGTCGGGGTGCTGCTGCTCGGCGCCGGCGTGCTGCTCGTGCTGTTGCCGCTGGTGCAGCAGCAGTGGCGGAGCCAGGCGAAGTGGCTGCTCGTGCCGGCGGGGCTGCTCGCCCTGACCGCCTTCGGCGTGTGGGAGCGGTGGTACGCCCGACACCAGGAACCGCTGTTCGACCTCGGGCTCTTCCGCTTCCGGTCGTACCTGCTGGGGGCGCTGATCGCGCTGGTCTACTTCGGCGGGTTCACCGCGATCTTCTTCATCTTCACGCTCTACCTGCAGAACGGTCTCGGCTACAGCGCGCTGGTCGCCGGCCTGGCCGTCACCCCGTTCGCGCTGGGCTCGGCAGCGGCGTCCGCGCTCGGCGGTCGGATCGTCAACCGCTTCGGTCGTCCGCTGGTCGCGGTCGGGCTGCTCATCGTCGTGGTCGGGCTCGTCACGGTGGTCGTCGTGCTGGACCGGGCCCCGCGCGGTGCCGCCGTGCCGTGGCTGACCGCGGCGCCCCTGCTGGTCGCCGGGCTGGGCAGCGGCCTGGTGATCGCGCCGAACCAGACCTTGACGCTGTCCGAGGTGCCGGTACCGCAGGCAGGCAGCGGGGCGGGCATGCTCCAGACGGGCCAGCGGATCGGTTCCGCCGCCGGGATCGCGGCCGTCGGCTCGGTCTTCTTCTCCTCGCTGGCCGCCAGCGGGAACTTCTCCCTGGCCTTCCGGCACTCGCTGCTGCTGGCCGCCGGCGTGATCGCGCTCGCGCTCGTCGCGGCCCTGGTCGACGTCATTCTCGGGCACCGCAGATGACGACGTGCGCTGCTCGGGCACGGCGCGGCCGAGACCGGCGAACGAGTCCGGCATGCCGCTGGCCGGCACCCCGGGTGGGGTACCGGCCAGCGGCATCACTCATTCACGTGCGCGAGTCAGCTGTTCCAGTGCTCGGTCACCAGGTCGGCGGCCATCTGCTCCCACTGGGCGTAGTGATCCGGGTACGCCGACACCTGCACCGTCTGCGCGGCCTTGGTCAGCGGCATCTCCTGCCACCCGTCGACCTGCTTCAGGCCCTTCAGGAACGCCGTCGTCGAGTACTCCGGGTCGGTGATCTGCTCGACCGTGCCCCACCCGCTGGACGGACGCTGCTGGAACAGGCCCTGCGAGTCATGGTCGTTGCGGTCACCCAGATGACCCAGGTTCTCCAACTTCGACTCCTGCAACGCGGTCGCGATCGACACCACGGCCGCACGCTCATCCATACCGGCCTTCTTCGTCGCCGCGATGATCGCCTTCACATTGGCCACCTGCTCGTCGGACAGGTCGACCCGCGACTGCGCACCCTGCACACCATGCGGCACCAACTTGCCCTTGTCGACCGACGGCTTGTCAGCCGCCACCGCCACCGGCACCGACTCCACCACCGGCGCGGCATGCGCGGCAACCGGACCCGCGAACACGCCACCGGCAAACGCCAGACCCGCAACACCAAGAACGCTCTTACGCAGAATCGTGTTCATCACAGATGCTCCATTCGGGGGTCGACACCCACGCACCGAGGGGGATCGGCTACACGCGGATGCAAGCACCGTCAGGCGCCCAACGAACTCAAAGGGGAAACTCCAGCAAGAGACTGGAGAAGATCAGATCGGTCACGCCAGCCTGCGGAAACCGGGCTGTCCCGCGGGGCAGGGGAATGCCCTCACGTCGACCGCGACCATGTGTAACCACGACCGGCCCGCCACCATTCCCCGGGATCCCAGCCCGCCACCTCGATCGAGGCGGTGTGGCCTCGTTCCCTCGGACGATGGCCCCTGCCCGCACGGAACGGGGTTGGCCTTGCTCAGCCGTACGCATGGTGTAACGACCCCGCCCCGGCCACGATTCCACCCCCACGATGCGGCCGGTCACACCCCCGAACCGGACACCCCGCCCACCGGGCAACCCCGACGCCGCGAGCCGCCACCCGGACACCGTGGCCTGAACCGAACGCCGCGCGCGGGACGGAGTCGAGAGCAAAAGCGCTGGGCGACGGCCACCGGTGGAACACCAGGGGGGTCTCCCGGCCCCGGTGACGCCCCTGGTGTTCCACCGGTGGCCTCCGATGGCGGGCGAGCCCGGGCGGGAAGTGGTCTCGTGGGCGGGGCAACTCCGACAGGGCCGGGCTGGCCCACCACGACGAGACGCTGCACCCGGGCTGCCGGCCGGACAGCGGTCCGGAGGCGGGGCGTCGCCGGCACGGACGGGACCGGCCGGCCCCCGGGTGCGGGGGCCGGCCGGTGTCACGCGAACGTCACCAGAGCTGGGCGACGATGTCCGCCGCCTGCTCCTCCCACTGCGCGTACGCGAAGGGGTAGGCCGAGACCTGCACGGTCTGTGCGGCGGAGGTCAGCGGCAGGTCCTGCCAGCCGCCGACGTTCTTGAGCGCCCGGAAGAACGCCTGCGAGGCGTACTCGGGGTCGGTGATCTGGTCGGGCGAACCCCAACCCGACGACGGGCGCTGCTGGAACAGGCCCTGCGAGTCGTGGTCGTTGTATGCCCCGAGGTGGCCGAGGTTGTAGAGCTTCGACTCCTGCAGCGAGGTGGCGATCCCGATGACGGCGCCCCGCTCACCCACGCCGGTCTCCTTGGCCTCCTCGATGATGGCCTTGGCGTTGGCGAGCTGCGCGTCGTCGAGCGGGATGCGCGACTGGGCGCCCTGCACGCCGTGCGGGATGAGTTCCTCGCGGCTGGGCTTCCCGGCGGACGGCTTGGTGGTCGTACCGCCCGTGGTCGGTGCCGACTCCTCGGCCGGGCCCGGCAGGGTCTTGCCGGTGGCCTGCTCGATCGCCGCCACGGCACCCTCGTGGGGCGTGGACGTGACCGGTGCGGCCACGGCCGTCGGCCCCAGCGCGAGGCCACCGAGGGCAGCCACACCCACCACGCTCAGCGCGATCTTGCGGTTCGGATCCTTCGAGTCCTTCGCGATGGCCGGGAGCCATCGAGTGAAGTCGTACTTCACGATGGTTGCCCTTTCGGTCAGGCGAAGCGCTCCTGGATGAGCACTCCTCGGGGGAAATTCCGCGCCGGACGGGGTTTCGGCTCCGGCGGTCTGGGGGACACAACCAGCCGGGCCTGTCGGTCATTCCGGAAATACACCGACCTCGGGCAGCTGCGACCGGGGTCACTCGACGGACCGGACGCAGGGGCACCAACGCCCCGGCCGGAGAGCCTCAGGCCGTACGCGGCGGCACCGAGGCGCAGCGGCGTACCCGCGTCGCGCGGGCGCCGAAGCGGACCAGGACGTGCCAGGGCTGCTTGAGGTGCTGGAGAGTGACGCGTGTCGGCCCTGCGGGACGGCCCACCGAGGCCGCCGCGCAAGCGATCGGGGCGGCGTGGGCCGCCCGCCCGCTCACGCCCTGTCGTCGCGGGTGCCGGGGTCGCCCGGCGCTGCCCCTTCGTCGCCGCCGCGCAGCTCCTGGAAGAGGGTGATCTGGAGGCCCGCCGGGGCGTCGAGGCGCGCGTTGAGCGACTGCCACGGCGTCACCGTGGGTGGGGCGATCTCGGTGGCGCCGGCGGAGATCAGGCGGCGGGTGGCGGCGCGGCTGTCGTCCACCTCGAAGGCCACCCGCAGCTTCGGGGCGACCTGCCGGCCGACCTCCACCTCGTCGATCATCCGCTTCTGCGCCGGGTTGGCGATCTCCAGCGTGGCCCGGCCGGCGTCGAGGATCACCACCCGCGCGTCCCCCTCCCCGGCGAACGCGGCCTGTTCGGGCATGCCCAGCGCGTCCCGGAAGAACGCCACCGCGGCGTCGTAGTCCTCGGCCTCCACCACCAGGCGCAACTGGCGTACGGCGGGAGGGCTGCCGGCGTCGTCCGTCATGTCGGCAGAGCCTAGACGAGCGGTCGCGTCGGCCTGGTCACGGCCCGGCGGCGAGGACAGCCGGGGCGGGTGGGCGACGACACGGCGGCGGCCCGGACAGCCGCTGGACGGCTCCCCGGGCCGCCGCCGGGGCTCGGGATCAGTGCCCCCGGGCCAGCCACTCGTCGAGGTGGGGAGCTTCCACGCCGATGCTGGTGCTCTCCCCGTGCCCGGTGTGCACGACCGTCTCCGGCGGGAGGGTGAGCAGCCGGTCCCGGATCGAGGCGACGATCGTGCCGAAGTCGCTGTACGAGCGTCCCGTCGCCCCCGGCCCGCCGGCGAAGAGCGTGTCGCCGGTGAACACCACGCCGAGCTGCGGCGCGTGGAAACTGCACGCGCCGGGGCTGTGGCCGGGCGTGTGCAGCACGGTCAACGCGGTGCCGGCCACCTCGACGACCTGCCCGTCGCGCAGGTCCCCGCCCGGCGCCTCGTCGGGGTGCACCATGTCCCACAGCACCCGGTCGGCGGGGTGCAGCAGCACCGGCGCGCCGGTGGCCCGGGCCAGCGCCGGGGCCACCCGGACGTGGTCGTCGTGCGCGTGGGTGGCGAGGATCGCCCGGACCCGCCGGTCGCCGACGGCGGCCAGGATCGCGTCGACGTCGTGGGGAGCGTCGACGACGACGCACTCGGTGTCGTCGCCGACCACCCACACGTTGTTGTCGACGTCGAAGGTCTGGCCGTCGAGGGAGAACGTGCCGGAGGTGACGGCGTGGTCGACGCGGGCCGTCATCAGAGCACCACCACCGAGCGCAGCACGTCGCCGCGGTGCATCCGGGCGAACGCCTCCTCGACCTGGTCCAGGGCGATCTCCTCGGTGACGAAGGCGTCCAGGTCGAGCCGGCCCTGCAGGTAGAGCTCGGTGAGCAGGGGGAAGTCGCGGCTGGGCAGGCAGTCGCCGTACCAGCTCGACTTCAGCGCGCCGCCCCGGCCGAAGACGTCCAGCAGCGGCAGGTCGACGGTCATCTCCGGAGTCGGTACGCCCACCAGCACGACGGTGCCGGCGAGGTCGCGGGCGTAGAAGGCCTGCTTCCAGGTCTCGGGGCGGCCGACCGCGTCGATCACCACGTCGGCGCCGAAGCCACCGGTGGCGGCGCGGATCGCCTCGACCGGGTCGTCCTCCCGGGCGTTGACGGTGTGGGTGGCACCGAACTTCCGGGCCCAGTCGAGCTTGCGGGGGTCGGTGTCCACGGCGACGATCGTCGTCGCGCCGGCCAGCGCGGCACCGGCGACCGCCGCGTCGCCGACGCCGCCGCAGCCGATCACGGCCACCGAGTCGCCACGGGTGACCCCGCCGGTGTTCATGGCGGCGCCGAGGCCGGCCATCACGCCGCAGCCGAGCAGCCCGACGGCGGCGGGCCGGGCCGCCGGGTCGACCTTGGTGCACTGGCCGGCGTGCACCAGGGTCTTCTCCGCGAAGGCGCCGATGCCCAGCGCGGGCGTGAGCTCGGTGCCGTCGGTGAGGGTCATCTTCCGCGTGGCGTTGTGGGTGGCGAAGCAGTACCACGGGCGGCCCCGGCGGCAGGCCCGGCACACGCCGCAGACGGCCCGCCAGTTGAGCACCACGAAGTCGCCGGGCGCGACGGTGTCCACGCCCGACCCGACCTGCTCGACGACGCCGGCGGCCTCGTGCCCCAGCAGGAACGGGTAGTCGTCGTTGATGCCGCCCTCCCGGTAGTGCAGGTCGGTGTGGCAGACCCCGCAGGACTGGATGCGTACGATCGCCTCGCCCGGCCCCGGATCCGGCAGCACGATCGTGGTCACCTCGACCGGCGCGCCCTTGCTGCGGGAGATGACTCCCCTGACCTGCTGGCTCACGGTTCCTCCTGATCCACGCCGACGCGTCGCGCCGCCGTCCCGTCGGTGCGCTGACGCGACACCCCGATCACGTTCCTCGGGCGAAACTACCCCGATCGTCGCGGACGATCCGGGGCCGACGGGCGGTTATCCCCGTGACCGGGCGGCCGGGCCTGTCCGGGCGGGCGCCGGGCGCGAGCCGGGGGTCAGGTCGGCGTCGCGGCGGGTGCCCGCGCGGCGAGTTCGCGGCGGGCCGCGTTGCGGTAGCGCAGCACCTGTACCGCGCCGAGCGCCCAGAGGACGTACTGCACGGCGAAGGCCCACCGGAAGGCGGTCAGGTCCGGGGTGGCCTGTCCGGCGGGGGTGGCCAGGTCGAGCACCAGGCCGACGGCCAGCACCAGCACGATCGAGGCGACGAAGCCGCCGACGTTGACGACGCCGGTGGCGCTGCCGATCCGGTTCACCGGGTTGAAGCTGCGCGCGTAGTCGAACCCGATGAGGGAGCCCGGGCCGTTGACGGCGAGCACCAGCACCAGCACCACCAGCAGCCAGGCCGGCGCCCGTCCCGGCCAGGCGAGCACGACGGCCCAGACCGCGGCGGTGGCGCCGGTGATCGCGAAGACCAGCACCGAGCGGTGGAACGGGTGCCGGGCGCAGAGGTGTGCGACCACCGGCCCCATCAGCAGCATGGCGGCGGTCATCAGGGTGAGCAGCGAGGCCGCCGCGGTCGGGCTGAGCCCCTGGCCCTGCACCAGGAAGGGGTACCCCCAGAGCAGGGCGAACACGGCCCCGGAGAACTGGGTGACGAAGTGTGTCCAGAGCCCCAGTCGGGTGCCCGGCGCCGCCCACGCGGCGAGCAGTTCCCGGCGTACGTCGGTGAGGGTGGGCGCCGCGCCGGCCGGGGGCGGTCCGCCCGGGGTGTCCCGGACGGCGACGACGACCATCAGCAGCACGCTCGCCCCGACGGCGGCGGCGGTGAGGAAGGCGGAGGTCCAGCCCGCCCAGTGCAGCAGCGCCACCAGCGGCAGGGCGCCGAGGATCGCTCCGAGCTGGCCGAGCGTGCCGGTGAGCTGGGTCATCATCGGGTAGCGCCGGCCCGGGAACCACAGCGCCACGATGCGCAGCACGCTGATGAAGGTCATCGCGTCGCCGAGCCCGATCAGCACGCGGCCGGCGATCGCCAGGGGCACGTCGGTGGCGAGGGCGAAGCAGAGCTGGCCGGCGACCATCAGCGCGCCGCCGGCGATGAGCAGCAGGCGGGAGCCGAACCTGTCGAGCAGCACCCCCACCGGGACCTGCATCGCCGCGTACACGGCGAGCTGGGCGACGGAGAAGGTGGCCAGCGCCGAGGCGTTGACCTCGAAGCGGTGCGCGGCGTCGACGGCGGTGACGCCGAGCGAGCCGCGGTGGAACACGGCGGCCACGTACGCGGCCACGGCCACGGCCCAGACGAGGCCGGCTCCGGACCGGCGCGCGGAGTCCGGTGCGGTCAGCACCCTCACCGCAGGGCCCGCAGCACGGCCGCGGCGTTGTCGATGTGCGCGGCGACGGCGGCGAGCCAGCGCCGGGGGTCGTCGGAGTCGAGCGCCGCGACCTGCTCGGCGTGCTCGGTGAGCGCCGTCTCGGCCCAGCCGGGCGAGAGCCGGAAGCTGGCCTCGCCCATCCGCAGTTGCCGGTCGCGCAGCCGCTGGTACAGCTCGGCGAGGATCTCGTTGCCGGCCGCGTCCACCACGGTGGCGTGGAAGGCCCGGTCGGCCAGCATCAGCGCGGTCAGGTCGCCGGCGGCGTGCGCGTCGCGCATCTCGGCCAGCCGGGCGGCGAGGTCGCCCCGCAGCGCCGTACGCCGGGGCCAGACCCGCTCGGCGGCGTGCAGCTCGACCAGCCGCCGCGCCTCGATCACGTCGTTGATCTCCCGGGCGGAGACCGGGCGGATCAGCGCGCCCCGCTTGGGATAGAGCCGGACCAGTCCCTCCGCCTCCAGGCGCAGCAGCGCCTCCCGGACGGGGGTGCGGGAGACCCCGGTGGCGTCGGCGATCTCCCCCTCGCTGATCAGCGAGCCGCCCGGGTGGATCTGCTCCAGGATCTCGCGCTTGAGGTGCCGGTAGGCCCGCTCGGCGGCCGAGGGCGCGGCCGTCCGGCTTACCGGGGAGGGATGCGTCATGTATCTATGGTGGGTCGGCCGCCCGGGCGTGCCCCCGCGCCCCCGCCGGACGTGGCGCGGGCCACCGTCAGTGCGCGCGCAGCGTCAGCAGCCCGTCGCCGTCGGGGACGAACCCGGATGCGAACGGCGGGCCGAAGCCGTCGAGCAGCCCCGCCAGCCAGCGGGTCTCGTCGGGCGCGGCCCGCTCCAACCGCATCCGGCGCATCCGCACCGGGGCCGCCCGCAGTCGCCGCAGCGCCCCGGTGGCCGCGTCGAGGGTCGGCAGCCACAGCAGCCGCAGCCACGGCCGGTACGCCTCCCGCCCGCCGATCCCCTCGTAGTCGTCGACCAGGTCGCCGCAGCCGTAGAGGATCAGCCGGTCGCGGTACACCTCGACGGGGCGGGGGTGGTGCGACGAGTGACCGTGCACCACGTCCACGCCGGCGTCGACGAGGCGGTGGGCGAAGTCGACGTGCGCGGGCGGCACCTCGTACCCCCAGTTGGTGCCCCAGTGCACGGAGACCAGCACCCGGTCGCCCGGCCCGGCCACGGCGGCGATCCGCCCGGCCAGCGCGTCCGCCGTGGCGACCGAGACCTCCGGCAGGTACGCCACCCCGGGTGCCCCGGTGGTGGCCGCCCAGGGCGGGGGCACCCCGCTCGACGGCGCGGCCACCGACCAGACGAGCAGCCGGCCGCCCGCGCGCAGCGGCACCCGGGCGGGCCGCCAGGCCGCCGCCGCGTCCCGGCCGGCGCCCGCCGTGGCGATGCCGGCGCCGCCGAGGGCGTCGAGGGTGTCGGTGAGTCCCACCGGGCCGAAGTCGAGGCTGTGGTTGTTGGCCAGGGCGCAGACGTCGAGCCGGGCCGCGGTCAGGCAGGCCAGGTTCGCCGGGTGCATCCGGTAGTGGATGGCCTTGGCCGGGGCGTGCCCGCCCCGGCCGGTCACCGCGGTCTCCAGGTTGACCACCCGCGCGTCGGGCCGTACGGCGTCGAGCAGGTCGAGCGCCTCGCCCCACGGCCAGGTCGGGGGTGCCGGACGCGGCATCGGCCCGCTGGCGGCCCGGGCCAGCTCGACGTAGTCGCGGGCGTCGCGTACCGCCGGTTCGCGCAGCTCGGGCGGGCCGGGGGCGGGCAGGATCGCGTCCACGCCCCGGCCGGTCATCACGTCGCCGCCGAGGAAGAGGGTCAGCTCGGGCACCGGGCCCGCTTTCCCCGTGCCGCCGCCCCCTCACCTGCCGACGGCGGCCTCGGCCCAGAAGTCCACGAGCAGGCGGTGGAACTCCTCGGCGCACTCGATCTGCGGCATGTGCCCGCAGTCGGCGAACAGGTGGGAGCGCGCCTTCGGCAGCCGGGACCGGGCGGCGTCGAGGTGCGTCGCCGGCAGGATCAGGTCCCGGTCGCCCCAGACGACCAGGGTGGGCAGGTCGAGCCGCGCCACCTCGGCCAGCAGTTCCTCACGCCACTGCGGGCTCACGCCACGGAAGGTGCCGAGGCTGCGCGCGGTCTCCAGCATGACCCGGGCGGCGTACGGCTGGCGGGCGACCGTCAGGGCGTGGGCGACGCGTTCGGCGGTGGCGAGGGCCGGGTCGTGGAAGAGGGCGCGCTCCACGCGGCGGGCGACCCAGCGGTTGGGCCGCAGCAGCAGCCGGCCCAGCGGGCGCAGCGCCAGCAGCCGCAGCGCGATGGTCACCTCCCGGCCGAAGCCGGCGCTGTTGACCAACGTCAGGCTGGCCACCCGGTCCGGTTCGGAGGCCGCGAGGCGCATGGCGACCGCACCGCCGAGGGAGTTGCCGACCACGTGCGCCGGCTGGTTGACGCCCACGGCGTCGAGGTAGCGGGCGGCGAACTCGCCCAGCGCCGGCAGGGTGCAGGGGCGGGCCATCGGCAGCGAACCGCCGTAGCCGGGCAGGTCGACGCTGTGCACCCGGAACCGCTCGGCGAGCAGTTCGTGCAGCTCGGTGAAGTCGCGCAGGGTGCGGCCGATGCCGTGCAGCAGCAGCACCGGCGGCCCGTCGCCGTCGACGCGGTGGCACACGCGCCGGCCGTCGACGGTGACGTGCCGCCGGGCCGGGGCGCTCACGCCGGCTCCCCGGCGGTGTCGGCCGCCGGGGTCGCCTCCGGCTGCCGCTGCGTGGGGGCGGGCGGCCCGGTGGTGAGCCGGCGGGCGGGCTCGCCCGCGATCCGGTTGAGCCCGAAGGCCAGGACCCGCTGGTACGACACCGGCGCCACCCGGGCCAGCAGATCGGGCAGCTTCGCCGACCAGCCGATCAGCACCCGACCCCGGCGGCGGTGCACGCCGCGCAGGATCACCTCGGCGGCCCTGGCGGGGTCGATGGTCAGCAGTCTCTCGAACTGCCGGCGGCCGGTCTCGAACTCCTCGGCGGGCACGCCGCTGCCCACCCGGGCGTTCTGCGCGATCCGGGTGCGGATGCCGCCCGGGTGTACGCAGGTCACCCCGATGCCGTCGCCGGCCAGCTCCTGACGCAGCGCCTCGGTGAAGCCGCGCACGGCGTACTTGCTGGCCGCGTAGGCGGTCTGCCCGGCAGGGGCGATGATCCCGAAGAGGCTGGACAGGTTGACCAGGTGCGCGCCTGGCTCGGCCCGCAGGGTGGGCAGCAGCGCGTGGGTCAGCTGCACCACCGCCCGGAAGTTGACGTCGACGACCCAGCTGAACTCGTCCAGGCTCACCTGGTCGAACCGGCCGCCCAGCGCCACCCCCGCGTTGTTGACCAGCAGTCGTACGGCCGGGTGGCGCCGGCGGATCTCCTCGGCCACCTGGGCGGTGGCGGCGGCGTCGGCCAGGTCGACCACGTAGGCGGTGAGCTGCCGTTCGGGGTGTGCGGCACGGACCGCCGCGACGACGGCGTCGAGCCGCCCCGCGTCGCGGTCGACCAGCACCAGGTCGCTGCCCCGGCGCGCGAGTGCGTGGGCGAGGGCCTCCCCGATCCCGCTGGCGGCGCCGGTCACCACGGCCGTGCCGCCGGTGAAGACGAACCTACGCACGGACGGTCCTCCTTTCCGGTGTGCCGGCGCGGGAGAACCGCACGCCGGGGTCAGTGAGCCGGCCGTGCCGCATCAGCAGGACGTCCCGGGCATAGTTCTGGTGCAGCCGCCACGGCGCCCGGGTGCCCTGCTTCGGCAGGGCGTCGACGCTGCGCAGCACGTAGCCGGCCGTCAGGTCGATGATCGGCTCCCGCTCCCCGTCGGGGGGCGGCAGCGGGGTGACGACCTGCTGGCCGGTGCGGTCCAGGTGCCGCAGCAGCCGGCAGACGTAGGTGGCGACCAGGTCGGCCTTGAGCGTCCACGAGGCGTTGGTGTACCCGATGGTCATCGCGAAGTTCGGCACCCCGGAGAGCATCATGCCCTTGTACGCGACGGTCTCCGGCAGGTCCACCCGCGCGCCGTCCACGCTCAGCGTCATACCGCCGAGGGCGAGCAGGTTGAGCCCGGTGGCGGTGACGACGACGTCCGCGGCCAGTTCCTCGCCGGAGGCGAGCCGGACGCCCCGCTCGGTGAACGTCTCGATGGTGTCGGTGACGATCGACGCCCGCCCGCGCGCCAGCGAGGTGAACAGGTCGCCGTCGGGCACCACGCACAGCCGCTGGTCCCAGGGGTCGTAGCGGGGCGAGAAGTGCCGGTCGACGTCGTAGCCGGCCGGCAGCCGGCCCCGGGCCGCGCGCAGCAGCAGCCGCCGGACCAGGGCGGGCGCACGCCGGCTGAGCTGGAAGTTGGCGGTGGAGAGCAGCACGTTCTTCCAGCGCACCACCGGATACGCGGCCTTCGCGGGCAGCCAGCGCCGCAGCGCGTCGGCGAGCACGTCGCGCGACGGCAGCGCCAGGACGTACGTGGGTGAGCGCTGGAGCATCGTGACGTGGGCGGCCCGCTCGGCCATCGCCGGCACCAGGGTCACGGCGGTGGCGCCGCTGCCGATCACCACCACCCGCTTGCCGGTGTGGTCGAGGTCGGCGGGCCAGTGCTGCGGGTGCACGATCCGCCCGGCGAACCGTTCGGTGCCCGCGAAGCGCGGGGTGTGGCCGGCGTCGTAGCGGTAGTAGCCCGCGCAGGTGAACAGGAAGGAGCAGGTCAGGGTGACCGTCTCGCCGGTGTCGTCGCGGTGGGCGTGCACCGTCCAGCGGGCGCTGGCGCTGTCCCAGTCGGCCCGCAGCACCCGGTGGCGGAAGCGGATGTGGTCGGTGACGCCGTACTCGTCGGCGGTGCGGCGGACGTAGTCACGGATCGAGTCGCCGTCGGCGATGGCCTTCGGGTCGGTCCACGGCTTGAAGGAGTAGCCGAGGGTAAACATGTCGGAGTCCGACCGGATGCCGGGATAGCGGAACAGGTCCCAGGTGCCGCCGATCGCCTCGCGGGACTCCAGCAGCGCGTACGTCTTCCCGGGGCAGCGGCGGCGCAGGTGGCAGGCGGCGCCGACGCCGGACAGGCCGGCCCCGACGATGAGCACGTCGACATGGTCGATGGCCATCTCGTCTCCATCCGCCGGTGTGACACCGGACACTAGCCACTACTGTCGAGGCGCGTCAACACCGCGTCGAGTTCGATCGACAGTGTGTTGATCCGGTGTAGAGTCACCGGGCATGACACCCGCCCGTACGGTCACCGGCAGCGCCACCGGGCGCGGACGGCGCGCGGCGCGCTCCGCCGGCGACGAACGGGAGCTGGCCATCCTGGCCACCGCCGAGCGGCTGCTGCGGCAGCGGCCCTTCGCCGACATCTCCATCGACGAGCTGGCGCGCGGAGCGGGCATCTCCCGGCCGACCTTCTACTTCTACTTCCCGTCCAAGGACGCGGTGCTGCTGACGCTGCTGGACCGGGTCATCGAGGAGGCCGACAGCGCCGCCGGGGACGTGCTGGAGCGGCTGGCCGAGGACCCGCGCACGCGCTGGCGGGAGCTGATCGGCCGGTTCCACGAGACGTTCGGCGCGCACCGCGCGGTGGTGCTCGCCTGCGCCCAGGTACGCGGCACCAACGCGGAGGTACGCCAGTTGTGGGCGACCGTGCTGGAGCGCTGGGTGCACGCGATCGAGACCGCGATCGAGGCCGAACGGCGGCGCGGAGCGGCCCCCGACGGCGTGCCGGCCCGCGACCTCGCCATCGCGCTGAACTCCATGAACGAGCGCGTCTGGTACGCCACGTTCGCCGGCGACGGGCCGGCGGTGGCCGAGGGCGACGTGGTCGACGTGCTGCGCGACGTCTGGCTGGCGGCGATCTACCACGGCACCGCTCCCCCGCCGGCCTGAGCCCGCAAGGTCCGGGCCGGCTCGGTCGCGCCCGGCCCCGGGCGCGGAGCGGGGTCGTCGCGCCTGGCGGACCGGCCGGGAACCGGGCACGGGCGGGGTCCGGCGTCACGTCCGCCGGTCGACGGGCGGCCGGGCCACGCCGGTGGCGGCCCGGTGCGCCGGTCGATGCCGCCGCCCCGGCCGCGCGAGCGCCCACAGCAGCGGCGCGGCGACCAGGCCCAGCAGGCCCCAGGGGTGACGGGCCGCCTCGACGGTGAAGGCGACGGGCCGGGTGGGCGACTCGATGCGACCGTGCAGTTCGTGCCGGCCGATGACGGTCACGTCCGTCGGGACGCGGATGCGGTACTCGCGGGTCTGCCCGGCCCCGATCGTGCCGAGCGGCGGGGCGTCGACGAGCGTGTGCACCCGCCCGGGCCGGCCGAACAGCAGCGAGAACGGGGGGTCCACCGCGTCGGCGGGGCCGACGTTGCGCAGGGCGAGGTCGACCGTCAGGTCTCCCGGCACCCCGAACCAGCCCCCGACCCCGGCGCGGTCGGCGGCGCGCAGGTCGGCGACGACCAGCTCCGCGGCGCCGCCCGACACGGGCGCGGGCGGCGCGTTCACGCCCGCCAGCGGCAGGGCGACGGCGGCCTGGGTGCCGCCGGTGGGCGTACGGGCCCGCAACAGGCAGGGGCAGCCGACCGGTGAGGCGGCGAGCCGCACCGGCAGGCTGACCGTGCCCGAGGCCGGCACCTGCCCGTGCCCGGCCCCGCTGGTCGCGCAGTCGAGCGCGCCACGGCGTGCCGCGTTGCCGCAGACCTCGATCTGCACGGTGCCGGCCGGCCAGCCGCTGAGGGTGACCGGAATCTGCGTGCCGGCCCGCAGCGTGCCGGCCGGCACGGCGATCCGTGGCGTCGCCGGCGCGGCGGACGGCGGGGGCGTGGCGGCGGTGGACGGGGTCGGCACGGCGGGCACCGGGGAGGCCAGCGTGAGCAGTGCGGCGGCGGCCGGCAGGAACCGGGTCACGGCGCGCCGCCGGCGGTGCCGGTCACCGGCCGGGTGGTCGGGGGCACCGCGACGGGGCCGGCCGTACGGGCGGCGCGGGCACGGCGGCGCAGCCGGACCGTGAGCCAGCCCGCCAGCACGGCCAGCGCGGCGAGCAGCAGCCACGGGGGCGCCCACGTGCTCGCGGCACGGCGTACCGGTGGCAGCGCCGTGTCCACGGTGGTCGGCGCCAGGTCGATCTCGGCGGTCAGCAGGAGGGCCGGCGGCACGCCGGTGACCCGCTCGGTGACGGTGAAGGCGCCGCCGGGCAGCAACTCGGGCAGGTCCACCGGCGCCGTACGGGCCAGCCGCCAGCCGAACGGCCCCTCGACGGCCACCGCCCCCGTCCCGGCGACGCGCACGTTGCCCGTGTTGCGTACGCGATAGGTGACGACGGCGTCGCCGCCGCCGGCCGGATTGATCGGGTTGTCGTAGCTGACGCTGACCGACTCGACGGCGACGGCGGGGCGGACGTCACCGTTCACCCGGAGGTAGACCCGCGCGGCCAGTCGCTGGTCCACCCGGACCTGCTGCCCGTCGGCGGTGGTCCGGGCCTGGGCGATCGCGGCGATCACCCCGCCCGCGTGGTCGCCCGGCGTGGCGTTGGCGGGCACACTCAGCCGGAACGGGATGTCGGCGCGGCGCCCGGGCGCCACCGTCCAGGCCCGTCGGTCGAAGCGGATCCAGGAGCCGACGTCGGTGGCCGCCCGGTCGGCCGGCAGCAGGGCGAAGGCGCCGTCGGCGGTGGTGTAGGCGTCGGTGCCGTACACCTGGAAGGTCAGCGGCCGGTCGCTCAGGTTGGTGACGCCGAGGTGGTCGGTGAGGGTGGCGCCGGGGGCCAGGTCGTAGATGAAGTAGTTGCGCCCGGTCGGGCCGTCGGGCCCCGACGGCTGTACGGCCCACCGGGTCGCGGCGGGGCCGGGCGTCGCCGGGCCGGAGGCGGGGGCGGGGGCGGCGACGGCCGCCGACGCCGGCCCCGCCGCGAGCAGCGCGGCGACGAGCGTGACACAGATCCGGGACAGAAGGGTGACGAGGGGCATTGCCGGCTCCGGGTGGATGGATGGCGGTGGCGCGGCCGGTGGGGCGGGCCGTGACGGGCCCGCCCCACCGGTGTTCCGGCGCCGACCTAGGAGAGGGTCAGGGTGAGGGTCGCCGCGTAGTCGCCCGCCGCGGCGGACACCGGCACCCCGAGGTTCAGCTGGGCACCGCAGGTGAAGGTGCCACCGCTGGCCCCGGCCGCCGAGGTGCACAGCGACCGGGCCTCGCCGAGGCCGGCACCGGGCGCGGCGACCGCGCCCGGTACGACCGTGCCGGTCCTGCCGGCCAGCGGGTCGTCGACCGCGACCGCGCTCGGCACCCAGCCGAGGTTGTTCGCGGCGATGACCCCGCCGGTGCTGGAGGTGAAGTCGGAGACCTGCCCGACGAGGCTCCAGCCGGCGTCGGTGCCCCGCAGGTCCGCCACGGTGGCGTCGTGCAGTGCCCCGCTGGCGACCTGGCCGTTGGTGACGGCCGGCAGCGCGACGGAGGAGCCGGCCACGCCCAGCGTCAGCGGGCCGCCCTTCACGGTGGCGGTGATCCGCTGCTCGGCGTCGCCCCCACCGGTGCCGGTCCCCGCGAAGGTGACCGGCGTGAAGGTGTCCTGGCTGCGATCCGCCGAGCCACGGGCCGCGAAGGTGATGACGTAGCACTGCACGGCGGTGCAGTCCACCCGGTTGCCGGTGCGGTCGGTGTAGACCGCGCTGATCGGCAGCGTGGTGCGGAACGTCCCGTCGGCGTGGAGCCTGTCCCGCGCCTCCGTCGGCTCGTTCGTCGCGTTGACCCACTTCGTCACCTGGAGCACGCCGGCGTTCGCCCAGTGCTCGTCGACCCGGGGGCCGAACGAGACGTAGATGCCGGCCGCGCCGTTGGCGGCGGGGTCGAAGCCGGAGCCCTCGACCGTGATCGTCGCCCCCGACGGGTCGAGCCCGCCGGGCGGGGTGACGGTCACCGCCGGGCGCGCCGGCCCGGCGTCGCCGCTGGTGAACGTGAACGACACCGGGTCGAGCGCGTCACCCGCCGCGTAGAAGCCGTTGAACGCCGTGGCGCCGGCGGCGGTCAGCGTCGCGGCCAGGTTGCTGCCGCCCCCCGTCGCCGGGCTCCCACCGAGCGCGAGCGTCGCGATCGTCGCCTGCCGTACCGACACCGGCTCGGCCGCCGACGTGACCAGGTCGACGTCCGCCTTCAGCACGGCGTCACCGCCGGAGACGGCGACCGTCGGGTTGGCCAGGGTGATGGTGAACATGTGCGCGGGGTACGAGAAGACGACGGTGCCGCCGTACTCCGCGTTGGTGGCACCGGTGGCGGCGTCGTGGGTGCCCCCCGCCGACGGGAAGGTGAACGTGCCGTCGGCGTTGATGGTGGCGCCGTTGCTCGCCGCGATCGGCGGGGTGCCGTTACCGGTCGCGACGTAGGTACGGAACGACTTCTTGAATCCCCAGGTCAGGGCGCCACCGGTGATGTCTGCCTCGGCTGCCGAGGCGGGGCCGGCGCCCACGAGTGCGGCCGACAGGCCGACGGCGGCGACCGCCGCCCACCGCATCGACCGCCGCCAGGCGTGACCGGCTCTGGATCGGATCATGCTGGATTCCTTCTCTTGATCCGCTACGGACAGTCAGTAAGGTAAGGCAACCCTAAGATGTTGGCCATCTGCGTTTGGGTCGGCTATCCGGACCGAACAACCCCTTGCGAACTGGATCTTCGTAACTTAGGTTAGCCAAACCTAAATTCTCCGGCCTTGCCGCCGACGCCTCGTGAGGAGTCCGATGCGAACCCAGCGTCACGTCTTCCTGGCCGCCGCCCTCGTCGCCCTCGGCGTCGTCGCCGCGCCCCCACCCGCGTACGCGGGCACCGGACGCGGCCCCGAGGGCCAGACGCTCAGCGTCACCCCCAGCACGGGGCTCGCCAGGTCCGGCGCGACCGTCACCGTCACCGGGCGTGGGTACGACGTCACCAAGGGCATCTACGTGGCGTACTGTGTGGACAACGGGGCCGGCGCGGTGGCCAGCCCGTGCGGCGGCGGGGCCGACACGACCGGTTCACTCGGGGCGTCGCACTGGATCTCGTCGAACCCACCCTCGTACGGCGAGGGGCTGGCCGTGCCGTACGGGACCGGCGGGTCGTTCCGGGTCACGCTGCGGGTCACCCCCACGATCGGCGACGTCGACTGCACCACCCGCCGCTGCGCGGTGGTGACCCGTACCGACCACTCCCGTGCCGCCGACCGCTCGCAGGACGTCCGGGTGCCGACGACCTTCGCCAGCGCCGCCCCCGCGCCGGCCAGCCCCCGCCCGGCGACCTCGGGCGCCACCGCCACGGGCCGCGCCCCGTCGGCTTCCGCCGGCACGCCGGGTGCCGCCGCCGCGCCGGCCGCCACGACGGCCCCGCCCGCCGCCCCCGCCGGTGCACCGGTGGCCGTCGCCGCCGGGGACGCCGCCCCGACCGCCGCCGCGCCGAGCGAACTGGCGATCAGCCGGGTCAGCACCGCCACCGGATCCGGTCGCGGATGGACCGTCGGGCTGCTGGTGCTCGCGCTGTCGGCCACGACCCTGCTGGGCCTGCGCGCCTGGCGCCGCCGGGGGCGGGCCCGATGAGCGGGACCGCCCGGCGCCGTGGCCTCGTACCGGCGGTCGCCCTGGCGGTGCTGCTCCTCGGGCTCACCGGTTGCGCCGCGGCCACCTCCGCCACGCCGATCGCCCCGGCGGGCTGCGGCCCGGTCACCGCCACCCTGGACAGCACCGACGTCACCGCCCTGCGCCCGGCGCCCACACCCGTCCTGCCGGCCACGGTCACCTCCGCCGACGGCACCGCCGTCACCGTCACCGACGCCAGCCGCATCCTGCCGGTGAACCTCTACGGCTCCATCGCCGAGACGGTGTTCGGCCTCGGGCTCGGCGCCAACGTCATCGGCCGGGACACCTCGACCACGTTCCCGGCGGCCGCGCACCTGCCGGTCGTGACCCCGGCCGGGCACGACCTGTCGGCCGAGTCGGTGCTCGCGCTGAACCCGACCGTGGTACTCGCCGACGACAGCATCGGGCCGCCGGAGGTGCTCCGCCAGCTGCGCGCCGCCGGCATCCCCGTCGTCCTCATCGAGGCCGAGCAGACCCTGGCCGCCGTGCCGGGACACGTCCGCGCCGTCGCCGCCGCCCTCGGGGTCCCGGCGGCCGGCGAACAGCTCGTGTCCCGGATCGAGAGCGAGATCGCCGCCGCCCGCCGGAGCGCGCCCGAGGGCCGCTCGCCCCGGATCGCCTTCCTCTACCTGCGCGGCACCGCCGGCGTCTACCTGATCGGCGGCGAGGGAGCGGGCTCGGACGCGATGATCGAGGCGATCGGCGGCGTGGACGCCGGCAGCGAGATCGGCCTGGCGAAGTTCCGCCCGCTGACCAGCGAGGGACTGATCAACGCCGCGCCGGACGTGATCCTGGTGATGAGCTCCGGGCTCGCCTCCGTGGGCGGTGTCGACGGCCTGCTGAAGCTTCCCGGGGTCGCACAGACCCCGGCCGGAGCGGCCCGCCGGATCGTCGACATGGACGACGGCACCCTGCTCACCTTCGGCACCCGGTCGGGGCGGACCGTGCAGGCCCTGGCCGCCGCCGTGTACTCCTGCGGCGGTCCGTCATGACCCGCGTCGACACCCCCGTCCGGACCCCGACGAAGCCTCCCATCGCACGCCCGTCCCGGCGCGGTCCGGTGCTGCTCGCCGGTCTCTCCGCCGCCCTGCTGCTGATCGCCCTGGTCGCGGCGGGCCGGGGGCAGGTGCAGGTCTCCCCCGCCGAGGTGCTCGGCTCGGTCCTGCACCGGCTCGGCCTGGACGTCGGCGCCCTGCCGACGAACCCCCAGGGCGAGAACGCGCTCTGGATCGTCCGCTTCCCCCGGGTGGTGCTGGCCGCCGTCGTGGGTGCCGCGCTCGGTTGCGCCGGCGCCGTCATGCAGGGCGTGTTCGGCAACCCGCTGGCCGAGCCCGGCGTCATCGGTGTCTCCGCCGGAGCGGCCGTCGGCGCGGCCCTCGCCATCGTCACCGGGGTCACCGTCCTGGGTGCCTGGACCGTGCCCGCCGCCGCCTTCGCCGGCGGACTCGCCACCACGTACGCGGTCTACCTGCTGGCCCGCGCCAACGGCCGGACCGAGGTGGTGACCCTGGTCCTGACCGGCGTCGCCGTCAACGCCGTCGCCGGTGCCGTGATCGGACTGCTCATGTTCGTCGCCGACGAGTCCGGGGTGCAGGCCATCGCGTTCTGGAACCTGGGCAGCCTGGCGTCGGCGAACTGGTCGGCGGTCACGCTGGCCGCGCCCTGCCTGGCGGTCGGTCTGGCCGTCGCGTACACCGACGCCCGCCGGCTCGACCTGCTCGCCCTCGGCGAGCCCGCCGCCCGCCACCTGGGGGTCGACGTCGAACGGCTGCGGATCCGCATGATCGTGGTCACCGCGCTGCTCGGCGCGGCGGCCGTGGCCTTCACCGGCATCATCAGCTTCATCGGCCTGGTGGTGCCGCACCTGGTCCGGATGGTCGCCGGGCCGGGACACCGCGTGCTGCTACCGGCCAGCGCGCTGGGCGGCGCGGTCGTGGTGATCGCCGCCGACCTGGCCGCCCGCACCCTGGTCGAGCACCAGGAGCTCCCGCTCGGCGTGCTCACCGCCGTCGTCGGCGGGCCGGCCTTCTTCTGGCTGCTGCGCCGCACCCGCAGCCGGGCCGGAGGCTGGGGATGAACCCGGCGCGGGGTGGGGTGGTGGACCGTCTCCGGGCGCGCGTCCCGCGTCGTTGGGCGGCGCCGCGCGTGCCGACGCCGGTGCCCCGGGGAACGGTCCGGGTACGGGTGGCCGGCCTGCGCGTCGCCCGCGCGGGGCGCGCGGTGCTCGACGGGGTCGACCTGCGGATCCGCTCCGGCGAGGTGCACGCCCTCGTCGGCCCGAACGGGGCGGGCAAGTCCACCCTGCTCGCGGCCGTCAGCGGTGACCTGCCGCCCGTGGCGGGCACCGTCGAGATCGACGGAGTGCCCCCGGACGGCTGGTCGCCGGTGGAACTGGCGCTGCGCCGCGCCGTGCTGCCCCAGCGCAGCACCCTGAACTTCCCGTTCACCGTCGACGAGGTGGTGCGGATGGGACGGGCGCCGTGGGCGGGCCGGTCGGAACAGGGCGACGACGACGAGGTCGTCGCCGACGTGCTGGGGCGCTGCGACGTGACCCGGTTCGCCGACCGGCCGTACCCGTCGCTGTCGGGCGGCGAACAGGCGCGCGTCGCGCTGGCCCGGGTGCTCGCGCAGCGGGCCGCCGTGCTGCTGCTCGACGAGCCGACCGCCGCCCTCGACCTGGGCCATCAGGAGCTGGTCATGAGCATCGCCCGGGACCGGGCGCGGGCCGGCGACGCCGTGGTGGCCGTGCTGCACGACCTGACCCTCGCCGGCGCCTACGCCGACACCGTCACCCTGCTCTGCGACGGGCGGGTACGCGCCGCCGGCCCGCCGGCGCAGGTGTTCACCGCACCACTGCTCAGCGAGGTGTACCGGCACGACGTCGAGGTCGTGCCGCATCCCCACACCCGGCTACCGTTGGTCGTTCCACGACGGCGGCGACCGGCCCGGACTTCCGTCACCATGGAGGAGACATGAGCCCGACCACCACGTTCTCGGCCGAACTACGCGCCGCCAGCGCGGAGGCCCACCAGAGCGCCGAGTCCCAGCGGTACGTCTCCGCGCTGCTGGCCGGCGACCTGGACCGCGCCGCCTACACCGCACTGGTGGTGCAGTACCACGTGATCTACGAGGCGCTGGAGGACGCCGCCGAGGCGGTGCGCCACGACCCGCTCGCCGGCCCGTTCGTCGACGACGCGCTGACCCGACTGCCCGCGCTCGCCGCGGACCTGGAGTTCCTGCTCGGGCCCGACTGGCGCCGGCGGATCGAGCCGACCCCGGCGACGGCCGCGTACGCCGCCCGCCTCGCCGAGGTCCGCGCCGGCTCGCCCGAGCGGTTCATCGCCCACCACTACACCCGCTATCTCGGCGACCTCTCCGGCGGGCTGCACATCGGACGATCGGTCGCCCGGCACTACGGGCTGACCGGGGACGCCGGAGCGGCGTTCTACCGCTTCGACGGGATCCCCAGCCCGAAGGCGTACAAGGACGCCTACCGGGCCAGGCTGGACGGCCTCCCGCTCGACGAGGCGGGACGGGCGCGGCTGCGGGACGAGGTGCTCGTGGCGTACCGGCACAACACCGAGGTCCTCGCCGCCCTGTCCCACCTCGTGCCGGCCGCACACGTGGAGGGCGCCGCGTGAGCGCCCCGTTCGGCGCCGACGTGGTCGCCGCCGTCTGCCGGCACATGAACGACGACCACGCCGGGGACTCGCTGCTCATCTGCCGCACGCTCGGCGGGCAACCGGCGGCCACCCGGGCCCGGGCCACCGGTCTGGACGCCGAGGGCATGGAGTTCGCCGTCAGCGTGGACGACGTCGAGGTCCCGGTGCGGGTGCCGTTCGCGTACCGGCTGACCGAACGCGCCCAGATCCGGCAGGAGGTGGTGCGGATGTACCGGGATGCCTGCGCGCGACTCGGTCTCCCGCCCCGCCAGTCCGGCTGACCGGGCGGCGGTCGCTCCCACGCGTACCCGCGGCCCGCCGCGGCGGAAGAGAAGGGCCGTGGCTGCCCGGTGGACCGGTGCCGGCCTGGGCCCGCTCCTTCCACAGGGGACTGTGACGGGGCGCCGGTTGTCGCCCGGTTGTGCGACCCTGGGGGCGACTGCCCGGGTCACCGGAGGTGATGACCACGTTACGACTGTGCGATCTCGTCGCCGTGCCCGACACCACCGCCGTGACCCTCGACGTCCCCGCCGGCACCACGGCCGCCCTGGTCGCGGCCCCGCCCGTCGGCACCGCCGTCGCCCGGGTGGTGAGCGGGCTGACCCCACCCGTCGCGGGCCGGATCCTGGTCGGCGACCGCGAGGTGACCACCCTGCCGCCGCCGCGCCGCCGCATCGCCTACGTGCCGGCCGGCGGCGCGCTGCTGCCCCACCTGACGGTGCGCCGCAACATCGCCTACGGCCAGCGCCGCCGGGAACGGGTGCGGGAGGTGGCCGACGCGTGGACGGCGACGGTGGTCGACCGGCTGGAGCTGGCCCCGACGCTGGGGCTGAGGCCGCACCTGCTGTCGGAGGCGCAGCGGTTCCGGGTGGCGCTCGCCCGCGCCGTGGTCTGCCTGCCCGAGGCGCTGGTGATCGACCTGCCCGGCGGGCCGGCCGGCGGTGGGCGGCTGACCGACCTCATCGGCCGGCTCTCCCCGCCGGACACACCGGGGGTGGCGGTGCTGGTGTGCACGGCCGAGGCGGGCGCGCTGCCCGACGTGCCGGTCGCGGCCGAGGTGGACGGGTGACGCCGATGGAGCGGATCGTGCCGCCGGCGCGGCTGCGCCGCCGTACGCTGCTGCGGGCCGCCGCCGGGGCCACCGCGACCGCCGTCGCGGGCTGCTCCGGCGCGCCGCCGGCGGTCCAGGTCGCGGTCGTCTGGAGCGGCAGCGAACTGGCCCGCTTCCGCGAGGTCCTGGGCGGCTACGGCGCCGGCGTGCAGGTGATCAGCGCCGGCAACGACATCGACGCGTTCCTGCGCGCCCGCCAGCTCGCCGGCACCAGCCCCGACGTGGCGATCCTGCCCAGGTCGGGGCTGGTCATCGAGTACGCCCGGCGCGGCTGGCTGCGCGAGCTGACCCCCGCCGCCAGCTACGCCCTCCCGCCCGGCATGGCCGACCTGCTCGCCGCCGACGGGCGCCGCTACGGCGTCTGGGTGAAGGCGGCCCACAAGTCCCTCTTCTGGTACTTCCCGTCGGAGCTCCCCGCGCCCCCGCGCACCTGGGACCAACTCGTGACGCTCACCCGACGGCTCGGCGCGCGGGCCCGGGCGGGCGACGGCCCGGCTCCGCTGGCCATCGGCGCGGCCGACGGCTGGGTGCTCACCGACTGGTTCGAGAACGTGCTCGCCGACGTGGCCCCGCCCGGCTACTACGAGGCGCTGGCGCGTGGCGAGGCGGACTGGCTCAGCCCGTCGGTGCACACGGCGCTGGACCGGCTCGCCCAGCTGTGGAGCATCGACGGCGCGTTCCCCGGCGGCGGGCGCCGGGCCCTGCTCACCCAGTACGAGGAGTCGGTGATCCAGGTGGTGTACCACCGGCGGGCGACGATGCTCTTCGAGGCCGACTTCGTCGACGACGTCAGCCGCCGGTTCCGCCGGGGCACGGAGCAGCCGGCCACCTTCCGCTTCCCCGGCGCCCGGGTGGCCGACAGCCCGCTGATCGTCGGCGGCGACGCCGCCGTGGCGTTCGCCGGCTCGGCGCGCGGGGCCGATCTGGTGCGCTGGCTCAGCGACGGCTCCGCGTTCCAGCCGTGGCTGCGCGCCGGCGGCTACCTCTCCCCCAACGTGGCCGTACCGCTGGAGGACTACCGCGATCCCGTCCGCCGCCGCCTCGCCGCCGAGCTGCGTGAGGCCGAAACGGTGCGCTTCGACCTCTCCGACCGGCTGCCCGGCCCGTTCACCGGCTCCGACGGGGTGGGCATCTGGCGGATCATGCAGGACTTCTTCGCCGACGTCACCGGCGGCGTCGCGGCCGGCAGGGCGACGCGCCGGGCTGCCGGGCAACTGGCGGCGGCGGCCCGCTCGGCGGGTGGCGGCCGGTGAGCCGCGTCCTCGGCGAGCCGGCGGTCCTCGACGACGTCGGGCCACCCCGGCGCGGGCGTGCCTACCCGGCGGCGGGGACCACCTCGACGCTGCTGCTGCCCGCCCTGCTGCTGCTCGGCGGGCTGGTGGCGTGGCCGGTGCTGCGTACGCTGCACGCCAGCGTCACCACCGACGGCCGGTGGGTGGGCGCGGAGCACTTCCGCACCGCGCTGGGCGCGCCCGGCACCGGCGCCGTGGTGGGACGCACGCTGCTCTGGGCGCTGCTGGTGCCGGCGGTGGTCACCGTGCTGGGCTACCTGCTCGCCGCCGCCTCGCGCCGCTCGCAGGAGGGCGGGCTGGTCCGCCTCATCCTCGTGGTGCCCACCGCGCTGCCGCTGGTGGTCACCGGGGTCACCTTCCGGCTGATGTACGACCCGGATCCGGAGCGCGGGCTGGCCACCCTGGTCGCCGCGACGCTGACCGGCCGGTCGGCGGCCGACGCCCCGCAGCTGCTCGGCCCCGGCCTGGTCACGGTGGCGCTGATGTCGGCGTTCGTGTGGGCGTGGGTCGGGCTGGCCGTGCTGGTGTTCCGGGCCGCCCTCGACGCGGTGCCGCCCAGCCTCGCCGACGCGGTGCGCGCCTACGGCGGCAACCGCCGTGACGTGCTCTGGGACGCGCAGTGGCGGCCGCTGCTGCTGCGTACGGTGGCGGTGGTGTTCACCCTGGCGGCGCTCGGCACCGCCAGGACGTTCGACCTGATCCTGGTGATGACGCCCGGCTCGGTACGTGACGAGGCGTCGGTGCTCGCGTTGCGGGTCTGGCAGACCTCCAACGGCGCCACCACCGGCGAGGGCGCCGCGCTCGGGGTGGTGTGGCTGGTCGCGGTGGCCGCCGGTCTGCTGGTCGCGGCGCTGTTCGTACGCCAGGCGTGGCCGCCGCCCCGGGACCCGGCGCCCGTCGCGCCCGAGGCGGCGCCCGCGCCGCGCCGGACGACCCGGCTGCTGGTGGCCGGCGCGGCGGTCGCCTGGCTGGTGCCGCTCGGGGTGCTGCTCGCCACCTCGCTGCACGGCCCGGTCGACGCGGCGGCGCGGGGCTGGTGGTGGAGCCCGCCCAGCCTCGACTCCTACCGCGACCTGCTGACCGGCACCGAGCTGTGGGGCACGCTCGGCTTCACGCTGGTGCTGGCGACCGTGGTCACCGCCGTGGTGCTGGGGGTGGCGTTGCTCGCCGCGTACCCGCTGGCCTGGCTGACCGGGCCGCCCGCCCAGGCCACCGGGCTGCTGCTGATGGCCGCCAGCATCGTGCCGGTGCAGGTGATCGCCGGGCCGGTCAACGAGGTGCTCGGCGTGGCGCTCTCCTCGGGCACGGCGCGCGGCCTGGCGCTGGTGCACGTCGCGCTGGGCGTGCCGTTCGCGGTGCTGGTGCTGCGTAACGCGTTCGCGGACCTGCCCGCCGAGCAGGTGCGCGCGGCCCGGGTGGGCGGGCGGCACTGGTGGGGCACCCTGCGGTTGCTCGCCCGGCACAACCGCCCGGCCGTGGTGGCGGTCGCGGTGCTGGAGTTCGTGCAGGTGTGGAACGACCTGGTGGTGGGGTTGCTGTTCAGCGGGCCGGGCGCGCTGCCGCTGGGGCTGTTCCTCGCCGGGCAGACCCGGGGCTTCGCGGCCAACAGCGGCGCCCTCGCCGCCGGTTCGGTCATCGCCTCGATCCTGCCGGTGCTGCTGGTGGTGCTGGCCCGCCGCCAGCTCGTCGCCGGCCTGGTCGCCGGGGGCGTGCGGTGACGGGGCAGGGGCCGGCCCGCCACCCACGCCGGCCCCGCCGACTGAGCCTGCTGCTCGCTGTCGGCGGCGTCGTCGGCGGAACGGTCAGCGCGGTGCTCGGCAACGTCACCGGCAACCTGCTCTCCGAGCTCTCCGTCGCCCAGCTCGGCTCCGCCAGCGCCGGGGTGATCGTGCTGGGCCTGGTCGCCGCGTTCGTCGTGGAGTGGCGCCGCCAACGGCAGCAGGCCGCCACGCCGGGCGACACCGGCGGGACACCGGCCACCGGCGCGCCCACCCTGCCGTGGCCGGCCGGGTTCACCGGGCGGACCGGGCACGTCGACGCGATCATCGACCTGCTGCGCAAGGAGCACGCGGTCGCGGTGGTCGGCCGGCGGGCCGTCGGCACGTCGGCCTGCGCGATCCAGGCCGCCAACCTGTGCCGGGAGGACTTCCCCGACGGCCAGTACTACCTGGACCTGCGCCGGGGCGGCCGCCGGCACGGCGCCCGGCAGGTGCTGACCGCGCTGGCCCGGATCCTCGGCACCCGGCCGCCTGCCTCGGGACGTGCCGACGACCTCGCCGACGCCGCCGACGAGCTGAGCGGCCAACTCGACGGCCGGGCGGTCCTCGTGGTGCTGGACAACGTGGACGACCCGGCCCAGGTCCGGCCGCTGCTGCCGCCGACCGCGCGGACGAGCCGCCTGCTGCTGGCGGGCACGGGAGCGCTGGCCGCGCTGGACGGGGTGGTGGCGCACGGGCTCGCCGAACCGGACGCCGAGGACGCCGTCGAGCTCTTCGCCGCCGCGGGCGCCACCGCGCCCGTCGCCCGGCCGCACCGACCCGACCCGCGCACCGACCCGGCGGTACGCGCCCTCGTCGAACTCTGCGGGCGGCAGCCCCGCACGGTCGCCGAGCTCGGTCGGCGTACGGCGCAGCACGGGTGGCGGCACGGCGACGTGCTCGACGCGCTGCGCCGCGCCGTCGACACGCCCCCGCACCAGCACGTCACCGCCTCCCCGGCGACCCTGCTGGTGACCGCGCGGGACACCGCGTACCACGCGCTGGGTGCCGAAGCGCGCCGGTTGTGGCGGCTGATGTCGCTCAGCCCGGTGCCGCTGGACCGGCCGACGCTCGCGGCGCTCGCCGGCCGGCGCCCGGACCGGGTGGCCGCCCTGCTGCACGCGCTGGCCACCGGCGGGTTCGTCACGGGGGCGCCCGGCGACCGCTACGAGGTGCGCCCGCTGCTGGCCCCGTACGCCCGGATGCACCTGCGCGACGCGGAGCCGGCGCGGCGGCGGGTGGCCGCGCAGGCCCGACTCACCCGGCACCTCGCCCGGCGGGCCGAGCGGCACGCCGCGAGCCTGGCCGTGGCCGGCACCCCGCCGGACCGGGCGCCGGCCCTGGCACTGGACGACGACCCGTACGGCTGGTTCGACCTGCACCAGGAGCTGCTGCTGGCCGTGGTACGGGTGCCGGCGGGCGCGGCGGAGACCCTGCCGCGCCGGGTGCGCCGCTGGTGGTTCCGGTTGGCCGTGGCGCTGTGCGGGTGGCTCGCCCACGCCGAGCGGCTCGACGAGTGGGCGCAGGTGTGCCGCACCGTGCTCGCCACCCCCACGGCCGACGACCGGCCGGAGATCGCCGGCTGGGCGCACAACGAGCTGGGGGTGCTGCGCCGCCGCCGGCACGACCCGCAGGGGGCGGCGACGGCGCTCAGCCTGGCCGTGGCCGAGCGGGGCCGGCGCGGCACCGCCCAGGCGCGGATGAACCTCGGCCTGGTGCTGCTGGACCTGGGGCAGCTCGACGACGCGGTGGAGCACCTGGAGCTGTCGCGGCGGCACCGCGCCACGGCGGACCGGGCGGGGCACGCGTTGACCGACCTCGGGCTGGGCGCCGCCCGGCTGGCCCGGGGTGAGCTGGAGGCCGCGCACCGCCACCTGGTCCGGGCGGCGAACGCCTTCCGCTCCCTCGGCGACGCGCGGGGCTACGCGGCGGCGCTGACGAACCTGGTCCTGGTGCACGCCGGGCTCGGCGAGCACCTCGACGCGGCGCAGTCGTGGCAGGCGGCGCTGCGCGAGTACGACACCGTCGTCGACCCGACCAACCGGGCCGCCGCGCTGCTCAACGCGGGTGCCGCGCTGTTGGCCGCCACGCCGACCCAGGCCCGGCAGGCGTACGGGATGCTGGCGGAGAGCCTGCGGCTGCGTGACGGGCGGCCGACGGCCGGGCTGGGGCGGACGCTGCTGCACCTGGGCGACGCGGCGGCGGCTCTCGACGATCCGGACGAGGCCCGGCGGCGCTGGGCCGACGCGGCGAACGTCTGCGAGGAGGCGGGGGACGCCGACGGCCAGGCGGCGGCCGACGCCCGCCTGGTGGGCAGCGACGCGCCGGGCTGAGCGGGGCGGTCACTCGGCACGCCAGACGGGGTCGCGGGGCGGGCCGGGCTCGGCCCAGCACAGCCCGCCCTTGGCCACCACGCCCGGCACCCCGTCGACCATGCGGCCGATGTCCACCACGGACGCCAGCGACATCACGACGTCGTTGCGCAGGTCCGCCACCGCCGTCTCGAGGTCGTCCTCCTCCGCCGACCAGTCGATGTCCGCGGCCCGCAGGTCGGCCACCGCGTGGTCGGTGAGCACCTGCGGGTCGGTCACGGCCACCGTGAGCCGGCAGTACACGTTGAGGATGAGCGGTTCCGGGGCGCCGACATCGGTCATGGCATCAGCATGACCCACGTCCCGCCGGTGGGAAACGCCGGCAGCCGGCCGGCAGGCCCGGGCGACCGCACGTGCCGCGGCGGCGATGTCACTCAGGGCTTGACCTCAGTGACGGGCACGGCAATACTTAGGTGCATGCCTAAGCGATCGGGCGATGCGGAGGGCGGCGCCACGGCACTGGACGGCGTGTTCCACGCGCTGTCGGACCCGACGCGCCGCCGGGTCGTCGAGCTGCTCGGCCGGGGGCCCGCGACGACCAGCGAGCTCGCCCGTCCGTTCGACATGGCACTGCCGTCGTTCACCCAGCACCTGGGCGTCCTGGAGCGCTCCGGCCTGGTGACCTCGGAGAAGAAGGGCCGGGTACGGACCTATCGGCTCGCTCCCGAGCCGCTCGCGCACGTCGACTCCTGGCTCGCCGGTCAGCGCGCGATGTGGTCGCGACGTCTCGACCAACTCGACTCGGTTCTCCACGACCTGAAGGAGCAGCAGACATGACCGCCTACCCGAGCGTGCACCCGGACCTCGACCTGGTGCTGGAGCGCACCGTCGACGTCGCGCCCGAGCTGGTCTGGAAGGCCTGGACCACCCCCGAGCTGGTCGTGCGGTGGTTCGCCCCGCGCCCCTGGTCGACCTCGTCCTGCGAGATCGACCTTCAGCCCGGCGGCAGGTTCCACACCGTGATGCGCTCCCCGGAGGGCGAGGAGTTCCCGAACACCGGCTGCGTCCTGCTCGTCGAGGAGAACTCGACGCTGATCTTCACGTCGGGGCTGGGTCCCGGGTTCCGCCCCCGGGCCGCCGGCGACGACTTCCCGTTCACCGCGGTCATCCGGATCGAGTCCGCCGGCGACGGCACGAGGTACACCGCCACGGCGATCCACGCCGACGCCTCGGCGAGGAAGTCACACGAGGAGATGGGCTTCGTCGAGGGCTGGGGCGCCGCGCTGGACCAGCTCGTCGAGGTCGTCAAGGGCCGCTGACGGCACCACCGCTCGCCCAGGCCGGCCCGCCGTCGTGGCCCGTACCGGGGTCGAGGAGACGAGGGGCCAGCCGGGCGGGCCGTACGCAAAGCCGGCTGACCCTGGCCGCCACGAGCGAGCCGGGCGGCCGTCAGATGTTCGACGAGTCGACCGGCACGTCGGTCGGCAGGGCGGGTGCGCCGGCCAGCGGGGCGTCGGTGCGGCACGACAGGCCGACCGTGTAGGCGGTCATCGACAGCGACCCGTACGCGTACCCGTCCACCAGCACCTCCGCGCCGTGACCGGCCGCGCCGGCGAGGCCCGCGAGGTAGAGCAGCGGGATGAAGTGGTCCGGCGTCGGCACGGCCCGGTCGAAGTCGCGGTGGGCGTCCAGCGCCGCCGCCCCGGTCGGCTCGCCGAGCATGACGTCCTTCGCCGCATCGTCGAAGCGCCGGGCCCAGTCGAAGCCCTCGTCGACCATGCGCGGATCCACGCCCCGCAGGTTGTGCACCACGTTGCCGCTGGCCACGACGAGCACCCCGCGCTCGCGCAGCGGGGCGAGCCTCGCGCCCAGGTCGAGGTGGAAGTCCGGGCCCTTGAACGCGTTGATGCTCAACTGCACGACCGGAACGTCCGCGTCGGGGAACGCGTGGGTGAGCACGGACCAGGTGCCGTGGTCGATCCCCCACGAGTCGACGTCCGCCCCGACCCAGGTGGGGTGCACGACGTCGCTGATCTCCTCGGCCAGCTCCGGCAGGCCGGGTGCCGGGTAGCTGACGTCGAACAACTCCTGCGGGAAGCCGTAGAAGTCGTGGATCGTCCTCGGCCTGGGCATCGCGGTGACGGCGGTGGCGCCGATGTACCAGTGGGCGGACACCACGAGGATCGCCCGGGGCCGCGGGACCGCCCGCCCGAAGGCACGCCACGCCTGCGTGTAGCGGTTGAGCTCCAGCGCGTTCATGGGAGTGCCGTGACCGATGAACGCGGCGGGCATCACCGCCGGAAAGGTCTCGTTGTGCACGCTGCTCCCCCCGGGCCGTCGGTGACCTGAGCGTAACCAACGTCGGAGGGAGCAGCCGGGTCAACGCCGGCCGTGGCCGGCCGTCACCGCCGCATACCGGCGGTGACCGTCAGTCGGTCACCTCGCGCCAGGCGGGGTGGTTGCCGCGCCACGCGCCGGCGAGAATGACCGCCGATGTCCTGCCCGGGCACTCCTGCACCCGGGAGCGGCCGGATTCGCCGCCGATGCGCACCTGCACGTCCCATCGCTGCCCGTCGGTACGGATGTAGACATCCCGACGCCCGCGCTGCGACGTGTCACCGTTCCACCAGTGTTCTTCTACCCTCACCCCGCGACCGTATAGCAGTTGGCGCGCCGGCGACACGCCCGGTGGCGGCAGAGCTGCGGCGAGGGGCGTCGGCGGTCAGGCGGACTCCCCCGGCGCCAGGTGCCGGTAGCCGGTCACCGTCTCGGCGAACCACCCGTTCACGCTGCTCAGGCCGCGTGCGTTGAGCTGGGCGTCGTGGATCGGGAAGACCCGCTCGGCCCCGACGGCGTTGGCGAAGGCGATCGCCTCGGTGAGCTTCAGCCAGGAGGCCTGGGCCGGGACCAGCAGCGTCTCGACCGGCTGCCCGGGCCGGTGCAGCGAGTCGCCCGGGTGGTAGACGGCGTCGCCGACGAGGTAGCCCAGGTTGGGGCAGTCGGGCTGACCGCCGTGGATGGTGGCGTGCCGGCCGCCGAGCGCGGTCACGGTCAGCCCGGCGGCGATGAACCGCTGGCCGGCGGCGACCCTGGTCACGGGCAGCGGCGCCAGGTCGGGCAGCGCGGCGCCCTCCGGCGCGAAGACCGGCACGCCGAGCCCCGCCAACCGGAGCACGTCGACGTGGTCGGTGTGCTCGTGGGTGACCAGCACGGCGTCCGCGCCGGCGAGGGCGCGCGGCTCGCTCCAGGTGCCGGGATCGATGACCAGCACGCCGCCGTCGTGCTCCAGTCGGACGCAGGAGTGGGTGAACTTCGTGATCCGCATCCGCCGACCGTACGACGGGGACCGCCGCGACGGTGGCCCCCGGTTTCGCCGGACAGCGCGGAGCCGGCCCCGCCCCGCGTGAGAGGCTGCGGGTCGGAAGGGAGTGCCGACATGAGCGACTACGGTCATCCGCTGGCCTTCGGGGCGTTCCTGACCCCCGGCAACGCCGAGCCCGCCCGGGTGGTGGGCCTCGCCATGCTGGCCGAACAGGTCGGGTTCGACCTGGTCACCTTCCAGGACCACCCGTACCAGCCCGCGTTCCTCGACACGTGGACGCTGATGAGCTTCGTGGCGGCCCGGACCGACACGGTGCGGCTGGCCGCCAACGTGACGAACCTGCCGCTGCGGCCGCCGGCCGTCCTCGCCCGCAGCGTGGCGAGTCTCGACCTGCTCAGCGGCGGCCGGGTGGAACTCGGCCTGGGCGCCGGCGCGTTCTGGGAGGCCATCGAGGCGATGGGCGGGCGACGGCTCACCCCCGGGCAGGGCGTGCGGGCCCTGGCGGAGGCGATCGAGGTCATCCGCCAGGTCTGGGACGTCGAGGCGCGCGGCGGGGTCCGCGTCGACGGCGAGTTCCACCGGGTGCTCGGCGCGAAGCGGGGCCCGGCACCCGCCCACGACGTGGGCATCTGGCTCGGCGCGTACAAGCCGCGGATGCTGGCGTTGACCGGGCGCCGGGCCGACGGGTGGCTGCCGTCGCTGAGCTACCTGCAACCCGGCGACCTGGGCCGGGGCAACACGATCATCGACGACGCCGCCCAGGAGGCGGGCCGCTCGCCCGGCGACGTGCGCCGCCTGCTCAACATCACCGGCCGCTTCGCCCCCGTCGGCCGGGGACCGCTGGACGGGCCCGCCGAACAGTGGGCCGAGGAGCTGGCCGACCTCGCGCTCAGCGACGGGATCAGCACGTTCATCCTGGGCAGCGACGACCCCGAGGACCTGCGGCGCTTCGCCGCCGAGGTGGCCCCCGCCGTCCGCGAGCTGGTGGCCGGCGAACGCGCGGCGGGCACCGCGCCCGCCCCGCAGACCCCGGTTCCGGCGCCGCCGCCGGCCGACCGGCGCCCGCCGGTCGGCGCGGGCGCCTTCGCCGTCGTCCCGACGCCCGACGACGGCGTACGCCGCAGCGCGATCCGGGTCTGGGACGAGAGCACGCGCCCCACCGGCCCCGCGCCCGACCCGGCGCGCACCTACACCGCGCACGACCAGGCCAGCGCCCAGCACCTCATCGACGTGCACGACGGGCTGCGCGCCGAACTGACCCGGCTGTACGACCTGGTCGAGCAGGTGGGTGCCGGACTGGTCGACGCGGGCACGGCCCGCTCGCACATCAACACGATGACGATCCGGCAGAACAAGTGGACGCTGGGCACCTACTGCGAGTCGTACTGCCGGGTGGTCACCACCCACCACACGCTGGAGGACCGGGGCGTCTTCCCGCACCTGCGCCGCGGCGACGACCGCCTCGCCCCGGTGCTGGACCGGCTGGAGCAGGAGCACCACGCCATCCACGACGTGCTGGAACGCGTCGACCGGGCGCTGGTCGCGTTCGTCTCCGTCTCGGACGGTATGGCCGAGCTGCGCGCGGCGGTCGACCTGCTCAGCGACACCCTGCTGTCCCACCTCGCCTACGAGGAACGCGAACTCGTCGAGCCCATCGCCCGGCTCGGCCTGAACTGAACCCGCCGCCGCACACGGTGGCGGGAGGATCGGAACCGGGCCCGCCGTCGCACGGCGTGCCGGAGGATCGGGGCATGCCGCGACCAGCCGGGCGGGGGCACCGCCGCCTGCCGCACACCGCCGACGTCCGCATCGAGGCGTGGGCGCCGAGCCGGCCGGAGTGCGTCGCCGAGGCGGTCGCCGCGCTGGTCGACACGTTCGTCGACCCGGCCGGGGCGGCCCCGGGCCCGTCACGGGAGTTCCGCGCGCCGGCCGGCGACGACGCGGACGTGCTGGTGGCCGTACTCGACGAGGTGATCTTCCGGATGGAGACGGCGGGTGAGCTGCCGCTGCACACCGACGTGGCCGACGCCGGCGCCGGCGGCCTGGTGGTGTGCTGGCGCACGGTCGACACCGACGCCGTCGAGCTGGTCGGCGCGGTGCCGAAGGCCGTCGCCCTGCACGGGCTGCGCTTCGGCCCCGACGGCGAGGGCTGGTCCTGCGCGGTGACGCTGGACGTGTGAGCCGTCCGGCTCAGCCCTTCACCACGCCGAGCGGCACCAGCCGGGCCACCCGCCGGCACAGCCCGGCGCCCTCGGCGGCGGCCACCACCGCCGCCACGTCCTTGTACGCCGCCGGCATCTCCTCGGCCAGGCCACGGCGGGACGCGCCGCGCACCGCGATGTCCTGCGCCGCCAACTGGGCACGCGGGTCGAGGCCCCGCTCGGCCTTCACGGCCTGCTTGCGGCTCTGCACCCGCCCCGCGCCGTGGCAGGTGGAGGCGAAGGCGGGTGCCCCCGGCACGCCGGTGAGCACGTACGAGCCGGTGCCCATCGAGCCGGGGATCAGCACCGGCTGGCCCACGTCGCGCAGGTCGTCGGGCAGGTCGTCGTGGCCCGGCGGCAACGCGCGGGTGGCGCCCTTGCGGTGCACGCACAACGCGCGCCGCCCGCCGTCGACGTCGTGGGTCTCGATCTTGGCGAGGTTGTGCGAGATGTCGTAGACCAGGTCGAGCCGGCTGCCGGTCACCCGGGCGAAGACCTTGCGGGCGGCGTCGGCCAGCAGTTGCCTGTTGGCGCGGGCGTAGTTGGCGGCGGCGGCCATCGCGCCCAGGTAGGCGCGGCCCTCGTGGGAGGAGACCGGGGCGCAGGCGAGCTGTCGGTCCGGCACGTGGATGCCGTACCGGGGCATCACCTTCTCCATCGTGCGCACGTGGTCGGTGCAGATCTGGTGGCCCAGCCCTCGCGACCCGCAGTGGATCATGACGCAGAGCTGGCCGGGGTGCAGCCCGAAGGCGGTCGCGGCCGCGTCGTCGTAGACCTCCTCGACGGCCTGCACCTCCAGGAAGTGGTTGCCGGAGCCGAGGCTGCCGACCTGCCGCGCGCCCCGTTCGATCGCCCGCTCGCTGACCTGCGCCGGATCGGCGTCGTCGACCGCGCCGTTGTCCTCGCAGCGCGCCAGGTCCCGCTCGACGCCGAAGCCGCGCTCGAGCGCGTACCGGGAGCCGCCGCGCAGCACCGCGTCAAGCTCCGCGCGCGTCGACAGGTGCCACACCGCGCCCTTGCCCATGCCGCGCGGGGTGGCTTCGCCGAGGCCGTCCATCAGCGCGTCCAGCCGGGGCCCCAGCCCGTCGCGGTCCAGGTCGGCGGCCAGCAGCCGGACGCCGCAGGAGATGTCGAAGCCCACCCCGCCGGGCGAGACCACCCCGCCGTGCGCGACGTCGGTGGCGGCCACGCCGCCGATCGGGAACCCGTAGCCCCAGTGCACGTCCGGCATGGCGTACGAGGCGTCGACGATGCCGGGCAGCGTGGCGACGTTCGCGACCTGCTCCAGCGCCTTGTCCTCCCCGGCGTCGGGCAGCAGGGACCGGGACGCGAAGACCACGCCCGGCACCCGCATCGGGTCGTGCCGGTCGATCCGGAAGCGGTACGGCGACTCCTCCACCAGCTCCATCCCCGGCGGCTACCCGGGCCGGCGGTCCCTACACCCGCTCGCCGGCCCCCGGCCGCCGCATCGCCCAGACGTCGGGCCCGCCGTCGGGCACCCGTGCCTGGCCGGTGACCGTGAATCCGAGCCGCCGGTAGAAGCGCACGTTCGGCTCCGACGAGGTCTCCAGCACCGCCGGCAGGCCGGCCCGGTCGGCCTCGGCCAGTCCCGGCCGCAGCACCCGGGCGCCCAGCCCCCGGCCCTGGTCGACCCGGCGCACGCCGACGGTGGCGAGCAGCGTCGCCGGCTCGGCCGGGCGCAGCGCGGCGCAGGCCGCCTCGGCGGCGCGCAGCGCCGGATACCGGTCACCGGCCAGCTCGGCGTTGCGGGCCGCGACGCCGGCCCAGACGTCGTCCGGCACCGGCCGGTCCGGGGGCAGCCAGACCGCCACCGCCGCCAGCCGGCCGGCGGGGTCCACCGCCGCCCAGACGTCACCGTAGGGCAGCCCGACGGCGGCGACCGTGCCGGCGAACATCGCCGCCAGCCGCTCGCGGTGCCGGTCGGCGGCCACCGTCCAGGCCATCCAGGGGTACCCGTCGAAGGCGTCGGCGAGCACGTCGGCCGCCTCGGCGGTCGACTGGGGGCCGATGCGGCGTACGTCGAACTCCATGCCGTCCTCCTCGCGCGCCCCACCCGGGTCGGCGCAGTGCGCGATCATGCCACGGTCCCCGGGGCCGGCGCCCGGCATTTGTCGGGGTGCTCAGAGCCGGTAGAACGCCCGGTAGCGGCGGATCAGCCGCCACTGCACCAGCACCGCCGCCACGGTCAGCAGGATCATCACCAGCGTCGCGGCGGCGGCGTAGCCGTAGCGCAGGTACTCGAAGCCGGTGCGGTAGACGAACAGCGACAGGTAGGTGGTGGCGTACGGGGGTGGGCCGCCGTCGGTGACCACGAGGGCCGGCACGAAGGAGAAGTGCAGGCTCTGGATCGCGTCACGCACCGCCAGCAGCCCCAGCACGGGCGCCATCAGCGGCAGCGTGATCCGGCGGAACACGTCCCAGCTGGTGGCGTCCTCGATGGCCGCCATCTCGTAGACGTCGCGCGGCAGCGCGCGCCGGGCCGCCAGCAGCACCACGAAGGTCTCCCCGACGGTGAACAGGCTCATGCCGATGATCGCCGCGCGGGCGTCGGTCGGGTCGGTGAGCCACTGCGGCGGGGTGCGGCCCAGCGCGGTCAGGCCGTTCTCGCCGCCGGTGCGCAGCACCTGGTTGATCGGGCCGTACAGGGGGTTGAGCAGCCAGAGCCAGAGCAGCCCGTAGGCGATCTCCGGCACCGCGGTCGGCAGCACCGCCGCGGTGCGGGCGCTGCCGACGCCGAGCGTCCGGCGGTGCAGCAGCAGCGCCAGGCCGAGGGCGAAGAGCACCCGCAGCGGTACGGCCACCAGCGCGAAGACCAGCGAGTTGGTCAGCGACACCCGGAACACCGGGTCGTCCAGCAGCGCCGCCACGTTGTCCAGCCCCACCCAGCGGGGCGGGCGCAGCAGGTCGTACTCGGTGAAGGCCAGCGCCAGGGTGACGGCGGCGGGCAGCAGCACCAACCCGACCAGCCCGAGCAGGTACGGCGTCAGCATCAGCGCCAACTGCCGGCGCGTACGGCGGTCGGGGCTCGTCACGGGGCGTACCGGCGCCCGGAGCCGGCGTGGAAGACGTGCACGTCGGCCCAGCGCACCCCGACGCGTACCGGCGTGTCCCGGGTGGGGCGGCGGGCGGCGGGCACCCGGGCGACGATCCGGTGCCCGCCGGCGAGGCTCAGGTACGCGTACGCGTCCTCACCGACCACCTCGACCCGCTCGACGGTGGCCGGCGTCCCCTCGGTCGCGGCCAGGTCGACGGCCTCGGGCCGGAACCCGATCTCCAGCTCGCCAACGCCGGCCGCGTCGACGGTCGGGGGGCCGGTGGGCGCGAGCGGCCCGGAGGCGGGCAGCAGGTTCATCGCCGGGGAGCCGACGAACCGGGCGACGAAGGTGGTGGCCGGGGTGCGCCAGATCTCGTCGGGGGTGCCGACCTGCTCGATGCGCCCGTCGCGCAGCACGGCGATCCGGTCGGCGAGCACCAGCGCCTCGGTCTGGTCGTGGGTGACGTGCACCATCGTCGCGCCGAGCCGGTCGTGCAGGGCCCGCAGCTCGGCGCGCATCTGCACCCGCAGCGCCTGGTCGAGGTTGGACAGCGGCTCGTCGAGCAGGAACACGTCCGGCTCGCGCACCAGCGCCCGGGCCAGCGCCACCCGCTGCCGCTCGCCGCCGGAGAGCTGCCCGGGCCGACGTTCCAGCAGGGCGGCGCAGCCGACGGTCTCGGCCGCCGCCCGGGCCCGCTCCCGGGCCGCCGCGCGGGGCGTGTCGCGCACCTGGAGGCCGAACGCGATGTTCTCGGCGACGCTCAGGTGCGGGAAGAGGGCGTACGACTGGAACACCATCGACACGTTGCGCCGGCCCGGACGCTCGGCGGTGACGTCGCGGCCGGCGATGCGGACGCGCCCGGCGGTGACCGGCTCCAGGCCGGCGACGACCCGCAGCACGGTCGACTTGCCGGCACCCGACGGGCCGAGCACCACCAGCAGCTCGCCCCGGGCGACGGCCAGGTCCACCTCGTGCAGCACGGTCGCGCGCCGGTACGCGGCCGAGACGCCGACCAGGGCGAGGCCCGGATCGCTCACCCGTGCTCCCCGCGGGCGAAGATCGGCCGGGTCTGCCGGTCGAGGTCGCGGATCACGTCGTCGAGCCGGTCGCCCCGGTGCATCGCGTTCTCCAGGATGCCGTAGGTGACGTCCTCGATCTCCGGCCAGGTGGAGACGGTCGGCAGCGCCCGGACGGTGGGGATGGCGTCGAGGAAGACCTTCGCGCTGCGCGGCGGCTGGGCGGGGCCGAGGAACGCCGGGGACCGCGACACCCCGATGCGCGACGGGACGGTACGGCCGGTGGCCGCGATGATGCGCTGCCCCTCCTCGGCGATGGCGAACTCCAGGAACCGCCACGCGGCGTCCTTGTGCTTCGCGCCCCGGGTCATGCAGTACGCGTCGGAGTGCAGCACCCCGACCTGCTCCTTGTAGACGGGCAGCGGCGCGACGTCCCACTCGAAGCCGGTGATCGAGCGGAACGTGGTGGTGGAGCGGCGGGAACTCATCAGCATGGCGAGCCGGCCGTTGGCGAAGCGCGACTCGTCGTCCTCGGCCTCCACCTCCTCGTCGGTGGGCACCACCCCGTACGCCAGCCGCAGGTCGACGAGGTTCTTCAGCGCCTCCCGGGCGGCGGGACCGTCCAGGGTCAGCCGGGTCGGCTTCGTCGGGTCGTCGACGAGCTGGCCGCCGTTGGACCAGACGAACGGGGCGAGCCGGATGATCGACGGCTCCACGCCGAGGCCGTGCACCGCCGGGCGCAGCGCCGCGCCCTCGCTCTCGGTGGCCCTGACCACCGCGCCCCGGGAGTCGCGGGTCATCGCGGTCGCGGTGGCGACCAGGTCGTTCCAGGTCCAGCCCGCCTTCGGCTCGGGCACGCCGTACCTGGCGAACAGGGTGCGGTTGTAGTAGACGGCCAGGCTGGAGACGTTCTGCGGCAGACAGAGCTGCCGGCCCTGCCAGCGGAAGGCGTTCCAGGCCACCGGGTAGTAGTCGGCCGGGTCCACGGCGTCGGAGGCGGCCAGCCGGTCGTCGAGCGGCTCGATGACGTCCTTGGCGGCGAACTGGCCGTAGAAGCGGTAGTTCATCAGGAACAGGTCCGGCGGGGCGCCGCCGGCCACCGAGGTGGCGAGCCGGGCCAGCAGGTCCTTGCGGTCGCTGGCCTCGACGAGCTGCACGTCGGCGCCGGGACGGGCCTTCTCGTACGCCTCGACGAGGGTGCGGTAGGCGGCGAGTTCCTCGGGGGCGCCGAAGACCAGCAGCCGCACCGGCCCGTCGGCGGACGACCCGGAGCCGGCGCCGCACCCGGTGGCGGCCAGCACGGCGGTGAGCAGCAGCGCGAGCAGCGCCTTCGGTCGCATCGTGGGTCCCGTCCCCAATCGCATGGTCAGTCTCGTCCCGTCGGGTCGTCGTGGTGGAGGAAGCGCCGCTGGGCGAGCACGAAGACGGCCAGCGCCGGCGCCGTGGCCAGCACCGCGCCGGCCAGGAACACCGGGAAGTTCGTCGGGTCCAGCACCGACAGGGAACGCAGCGCCAGCGGCAGGGTGAACAGGTCGCGGTCGTAGACGTAGACCAGCGGGTCGAGGAAGTTCGACCAGGTGAGCACGAAGGTCAGCGCGGTGAGGCCGGCGGTGACCGGGCGTACCAGCGGCAGGGCGACCCGCCACCAGGTGCGCAGCGGCGAGAGGTCCGCCACCAGGCAGGCGTCGTAGAGCTCGGCCGGCAGCGCCCGAAACGCCAGGTGGTAGACCAGGACGTAGAGCGGCGAGGTGCCCAGCAGCGCCGGGGCGACCAGCGGCACCAGGGTGTCGGTCAGGCCGAGCATCCGGAAGATCGCGAAGCGGGGCACGAGTAGCGCCGTGGCCGGCACCATCAGCGCGAGCAGGGAGGCCGCCACGACGACGCCGGTGACGCGCGGGGCGAGGCGGGTCAGCGCGAAGCCCGCCAGGGAGGCGACGAGCACGCTCAGCGGCACGGCGACGACCGCGACCAGGACCGAGTTGAGCGAGGCGCGCAGCAGCCCGCCCAGCTCGACGGCCTGCTGGTAGCCGGTGGTGGAGACCGGCTCCGGCACGAGCCGGGGGGTGGGCGGCGGCGGCAGGCCCGGCTCGGTGAGCGAGCCGGAGACCAGCAGCAGCAACGGCGGGACGAAGACGAGCAGGACGAAGGCCGCGCCGAGGGTGCGCCAGGCGCGGCCGGCCGCCCCGGGCAGCGCTGCGGGGCCGCGCGCGCGGCCCCGCAGCGTGTCGTCGCCGATGGTCGCCCGCCTCAGAGCGCGAGCTGCCAGGCGCCGAGGCCGTGCGAGGCGGCGTAGAGCACCCGCTCGCCCGGCACGACGGTGAGCCCGGCGACCTCCACGTTCGGCATGCCCCGGGCCGCCTTCACCCAGGTGGTGCTGCCCCTGGCCAGCCGCAGCACGCCGAAGTCGGTGGCCGCGTACAGGTCGCCGGTGACGTCGTCGCGGACCAGGTCGGTGATCGGCTGGTCGCCGAAGTCGTACGACCGGTCGGTCCAGGTCGCGCCGGCGCCCGCCAGCCGCACCTCGAACGCGTGCCCCAGGGTGGCCGGGGTGTTCGAGTTGAAGCCGCTGTAGGAGACCCACGCGTGGGTCGGGTCGGCCGGGTCGACGTGGACGCTCGTGACGAAGCGGTTCGGCGTGGCGACGGTGTCGATCCGCGTCCAGGTGACCGCCGACGCCGGCTCGGCGTCGACGTTGCGGGACACGAAGACCCGGCCGGTGCTGGTGGCCGCGTACGCCGTGGACGAGTCGGTGGCGACCCGCTGCACCACCGAGACGGCGCCGCCGGCCCGGTCGCCCCACGCGGCGTCGGTCAGGTTGACCGTGCCCAGCGGGGCGAAGTCGCCGCACTGCGCCTCGAAGGTGCCCGTCCAGGTGTTGCAGATCCGGTCGGCCTCGGCCAGGCTCCGGTCGCCCAGCCCGAACGTCTTCGTCCGGTAGACGGTGCGCGAGGTGCCGGCGAACATCGTGCCGCTGACCTTCGGGTCGCTGATCACCGGGGCGTAGAACAGGGTGCCCGGCTGCCCGAAGACCGGGTCCGAGATGGAGATCCAGCTGCCCGTGTCGCCGCCGGCGAAGTTCACCTCCGGCGAGGCGTCGTAGAAGGTGTGGAAGCGGAACTCCGGCCGGCCGACGTCGAAGCCGGACGCGCCGCCGTCACCGATCATCGTGTTGACCCAACGGCGGCGCTCGCCCTTGTTCTCCCAGGTGCCGTTGTCCTGCGTGCCACCCTGCAACAGCCGGTGGTCGTGCGGGCTGGCCGAGAGACCGATGAACTGCAACGTGTTCATGCCCGTGTTGATGCCGTCGAGCTTCGACGGGATCCGCGACAGCATCTGCCGGCAGCGGTCCTTCTGCGCCTGCGTGGCCAGGTTCCGGTCCGGGTTGTCGCACCATGCCGACCGGTCCACGAACTGCCCGCTGGAGCGCATCACGCCACCGTCGTTGGCCTCGAAGAACTGGTACGGGTTGCGCGGGTTGGTGACCAGCGCGTGCTGGTCGGGGTGCAGGCCGTTGGGGTGCAGCTCGTCGGTGCCGTCGTAGGTCATGTCGGTGCCGCTGACGCCGGCGTCGGTGGAGAGCACCACGGCCCGCTTGTGGGCGACGGTCTCGCCGTAGACGTACGAGCCGCCGGTGTAGACGATGTCCGGGTGCCCGGCCGGGGTGTGCACGAAGACGTCGTACCAGCACTGACCGGTGCACTGGTTGTAGGTGGCGTAGCCCGGGTCGGCCGGGTTGGCGCTGCTCAGGTCGGCGAACGCGGGGGTGCCGCCGGCCACGTCGTCGCTGCGGAACAGCCGCGAGTACGGGTTGCCGATGTTGCCCTCGTAGACGTACATGCGGGTCTTGCCGTTTGGCAGGGCGGTCACGTCGATCGCGGCGCGGGTCTGGAAGACCGCCGGGTTCAGCGAGGGCTTGATCTGCGCCCAGGTGGCGCCGGCGTCCGTGGAGCGCCACACCCCCCGGGCGTACGAGGAGGCGTAGACGACGTCGGCGTCGCGCGGGTCGAGCTTGACGTAGCGCACGCCGCGCGGCGAGCAGGCGGCGGTGTTGTTGTATTCGGCGGCGCTGCCCGTGCACTGGGTCGCGTCGGCCGAGCCGTTGTGGATGAACCGCCAGTTCGCGCCGCCGTCGGTGGACTTGTAGAGGCCCCACTTCTCGGCGTCGGGCACGGGCCGGGTGACGCCCGTGCAGCAGGAGCCGGACATGCCGCGCAGGGCGGTGGTGGTGGCGACGTAGAGCGTCTTCGGGTCGCCCGGCTTGACGGTGATCTCGCCGATGCCCTTGCCGGCGAGGGCGCCCTTGCCCAGCGGGCCCTTCCAGGTGACGCCGCCGTTGGTCGACCTGTAGAGGCCGACGCCCGCGACGCAGCCGGAGGCGCAGGTGTTCGCCTCGCCGGTGCCGACGTAGATGGTCAGCCCGGTCTTGTCGTTGCGGTCGATCTTGACCGAGCCGGCGGCGTTGATGCCGAGCGGCCCGCCGAGGTAGAACCACTTCGGTTCGGCCGCGAGGATGTTCAGGGTGCCCCAGACGCCACCGCCGGCCGGCGTGACGTACGCCCGGCAGAGCAGCGCGGAGCAGTCCGGGGCGATGTCGATGGAGGTGACCCGGCCACCGGCCACGTACGCGTTCGGCACGTAGTTGCCGGCGTTGCGGAACTCGGTGAACGGGTAGAGGGCCTCGCTGGGCCCGATGTTGGTCCACGCCCGGCTGCCCCCGGCGCGGCGCTCGGCGGCGGCGTACGCCGACTTGGACCGGTCGATCTGGGCGATGCTGATCGTGTCGGCCGGGTACGCGCGCTCCAGGAACTCCTGCTGCGCGGCGTTGCCGGGCCCGTCCGGCGACATGCCGTCGCTGCCCGGCACGGCCCGGCGCAGCCGTTCCAGGTGGGCGCCGAGCGCGCCCGGCATCTCCCCGTCGCCGGTCGCGGCGACGGGAGCCGGCACCTCGGCGCCGGCGAAGTGGATTCCGACGAGACCGGTCGATACCACCAGGGCACCGACCGCCAGTCCTGCGAGCAGATGGCGACGGCTGCGCTTCACGAGGTCCCCTCCGACAGGTGAAGGCGCCACCTCAGCGCGACCACGGATCGGCGACCGTCACTGGCAGCGTCCATGCTGGAGGATGACAGAGCGCACCGGCGTGGACAACCCCCCGTAGGGACGGGAGTCGACGCGTGGTTGCCTCCGCGTCCAGCGGGTAGTGCGCCAGCATGCCGTCGCGTTACGAGAACTACCCGAGGATCGCCATCGTCACCGGCGCGGATTCCGGCATCGGCCGGGCCTGCGCCGTCGCCCTCGCCGAGGCCGGCTTCGACGTCGGCGTCACCTGGCACCGCGACGCCGGGGGCGCCGAGCGGACCGCCGCCGAGGTGCGCGCCGCCGGCCGGCGCTGCGAGGTCGCCCCACTGGACCTGACCCGGCTGCCGGGGGCCGACGCGGTCGTCGACGAGCTGGCCGACCGCCTCGGCGGCCTCGGCGTGCTCGTCAACAACGCCGGCACCGGGGCGTCCGTCCCGTTCGTCGACACCGGCTGGGAGCAGTGGCGCGAGGTGCTCTCCGTCGACCTCGACGGGCCGTTCCTGTGCGGGCAGCGCGCCGCCCGGCGGATGCGGGCCGCCGGGCTGGGCGGCCGGATCGTCAACATCACCAGCGTGCACGAGCACGCGCCCCGCGTCGGCTCGGCCGCGTACTGCGCGGCGAAGGGCGGGCTCGGCCTGCTGACCAAGGTGATGGCGCAGGAGTTGGCGGCGGACGGGATCACCGTCAACGCGGTCGCCCCGGGCGAGATCGCCACTCCGATGACCGGCCAGGAGGACGTCGACCCGTTCACGCGGGACCGGCCCGGGGTGCCGGTGGGCCGGCCGGGCGACGCGCGGGAGGTGGCCGCCGTGGTGGCGCTGCTCGCCTCGCCCGCCGCCGCGTACGTCACCGGCGCCTCGTGGCCGGTCGACGGCGGCATGCTGACGATGGGTCCGCAGGCCAACGCGCTCGATTCGCACGACTGGCGGTCGGTACGGCGATGACGGCGGAGCACCTGGCCCCGCCCACCCGGCCGCGCCGGGGCGCGCATCCGAACGGGCGGCCTGCGGTGCACGTGCCGCTGCCCCGGCCGCACCCCGCACCCGGGTGGTCGGCGCCGGGGCGGGACAATGGAGTCTCCGCCCGCGAGCCCGCCGGCGGAGCGCCCCGATCGGCAGGAGAACGGTCAGCGTGTCGGAAACCCCCGGGGCGGCCCCGCCCGCGGACGGCCTGCGCGCCGACTGCGCCCGGTGCTTCGGGCTCTGCTGCGTCGCGCCGGCCTTCTCCGCGTCGGCCGACTTCGCCATCGACAAGCCCGCCGGCCGGCCCTGCCCGAACCTGGGGGCCGACTCCCGCTGCGGCATCCACGCCGACCTGCGCGACCGGGGTTTCCCCGGCTGTACGGTCTTCGACTGCTTCGGCGCCGGTCAGCGGGTGGCCCAGGTCACTTTCGGCGGGCGGGACTGGCGCGACGCGCCTCAGACCGCGGCGCTCATGTTCGACACGTTCGCGGTGATGCGGCCGCTGCACGAGCTGCTCTGGTACCTGACCGAGGCGCTCGCGACCCGGCCGTCGCAGCCGCTGCGCGACGAGTTGTCCGTCGCGTACGACGAGACGCAGCGGCTGACCCGGGAGCCCGCCGAGACGCTGCGGGCGCTCGACGTGGACGCGTACCGGGGGCGGGTCAACCCGCTGCTGTCGCGCGCCGGGGACGCGGCCCGCTCCCGGGGCGGCCGGCCCGGCGTGGACCGGCGGGGCGCGCACCTGCTCGGCGTCGACCTGCGCCGGGCCGACCTGCGCCGGGCGAACCTGCGCGGGGCGCTGCTGATCGGCGCCGACCTGCGCGGCGTCGAACTCGGCCTGGCCGACCTCACCGGCGCCGACCTGCGCGGGGCCGACCTGCGCGGGGCCGACCTGTCCACCAGCCTGTTCCTGCACCAGGCGCAGCTCGACGCGGCCCGCGGCGACGGGCGCACCGCCCTGCCGCCCGGCCGGACCCGCCCCGGGCACTGGTCACCGCTGTCGCTCACCCCGCTGCGCCGCCGGGCGGGGTTTCGGGCGCGGGGCGGCGGGTAGCCGGGGCCGGAGCGGCATCGGCCGGCACGGGGAGGCGAGTGTGGGGTATCGGGCGCGTGACGGTGAGCTGCCGGTCGACCCGGCGCACGCCGAGGACGAGGCGGGTCAGGCCCGGCTGGTCCAGGTCGAGGCGGACACCGACGTCCCGGCGCCGGACGACACCACGGAGAAGCCCGACCTGGTCACCGAGGACGACGGGTCCGGCGTGGTGGGCGGCGCGTCGGGCGGGTCCGGCGGCGGGTCCGGCATGCCGGGCCACCCGGACGCGGCACGCTGAGCACCGCGACACACGTTTGCGGGCAGGCCACGGGGGCAGGAGGGCGGCATGACCGAACAGAACCGTTCCGACCGGGCAGCCACCGACGAGCCGGACGGCGCCACCGCCATGCAGGCGTCGCTGCGACCGCCGGGCGAATCCCTGCACAGCACCGACGACACCGGCGACGACTTCGCCGACCTGCCGGCCGAGGAGCGACGGTCGGCCCGGGAGGTCAGCCGCGCCGGCTACGACGTGGACGCCGTCTCCGGCGCCACCGACCCGAACCGCACCGAGTGACCTGAGGCGTCGGCCCGCCGGAGCGGTCAGCGGCCGGCGGGCACGGCCGACGTGCGGGCCTCGGTCATGCCCCGACCGGCCAGCGCGTCGGCGCGCTCGTTCTCCGGGTGGCCGTTGTGCCCCTTCACCCACAGCCAGGTGACCTCGTGCCGCGCGCACGCGGCCTCCAGCCGCTGCCAGAGGTCGGCGTTCTTGACCGGCTGCTTCGCGGCCGTCCGCCAACCGTTGCGCTTCCACGAGGCCAGCCAGCTGGTGATGCCGTTGCGCACGTACGTGCTGTCGGTGTGCAGCTCGACGGTGACGGACCGGGTCAGGCTCTCCAGGGCCTGGATGGCCGCCATCAGCTCCATCCGGTTGTTGGTGGTCGGGGTCGCCTCGCCGCCGCACAGCTCCCGCTCGTGCGCGCCGTAGCGCAGCACGGCGCCCCACCCGCCGGGGCCGGGGTTGCCGCTGCACGCGCCGTCGGTCCAGATCTGCACGACCCTGCCGGCCGTCTCGTCCACCATGTCGGCAACCTACCGAATCGCCGCCGCCCGTCCACCGGCGGAGGCGGGTCAGCCGTCGGCGCGGAGGCGGGTCAGCCGTCGGCCTCGACCCGGCCGCCGGCGACCGGTCGCGGGACCGTCCACGTCGCCGATCGCCGGGCCGGGTCGAGGCGGTCACGGAGCCGGGCCGCGGCGTCGCCGGCCGTCGCGGCGACCATCGGCGGCAGCCGGGTGGTACCCATCAGCGCCACCTCCTCCGCCGGGCTGGTGGTGCCGTCGAGGAACCGCAGCACCCGCTCGGCGGGGTTGCGCGCGAAGAGCCGGTCGAAGAAGTCCGGCCCGCCGACCCCGCCAGCGTCCAGCGCCCGCAGCGCGACCGCGTCCATCCAGCGGTGGCGACGGGGGTACGCGGGGCCGGGCACCGGTGGGCGACCGGCGGCGAGGGCGCGGGCGATCTGCTCGGCCTGGCGGTGCATGGCGGAGAAGGTGAAGCCGGTGGAGGGCCGGGTGGCGCCGCCGGCCGTGCCGAGGCGGACCACCCGGGGCGACGGCCGGGCCTCGAACGGGCCGTCCGTCATCGGGATCACGCCGTTCTCCACCTCCCGGACCCGCAGCCGGGCCGGGTCGAGGCCGAGCAGGTCCCGGTAGCCGCCCAGCGCCGCGTCGTACCCGGCGTCGGTGAGCAGGTCGGGGCCGAACTCCGTGTACTCCACCAGGGCGTACCGGTCGCTCACGGGCAGGACGTAGCCGAACGACACGCCCCGGGCGGGCTGCGGGGTCCGGAAGTCCATCAGGACGGCCCGGGCGGGGTCGAAGACCGGTGCGTCGGCCTCCAGCCACCAGCCCCGGAAGTGCTGCAACCAGTTGGTGCGCCCGGGTCGCCGGGGCGGACGCGGACGGGAGTCCAGCACCCAGGACGCGCGGACGGCCGGCGCGGCGCCCCCGGTGCGTACCGTGACGTGCCCGCCGTCGTCGTGCAGGGCGTCGACGGGTGCGACGATCCGCCGTACCGCGAGCCGTCGTTCGGCCTCGGCGGCCCGGTCGTACACCGGGCCGGAGCGCAGCATGGCGTACCGCAGGGGGGCGAGGTCGAGGACGCGGCGACCGGCGGTCGTGGCCACCTCGACCTGGGACCAGCTCGCGGCCAGCAGCGGGTCGAGATCGCTGCCGGGGCGGTCCCAGAACGCCCAGGTCCGGTCCTGGCCACGCCGGTGGACCGGGTCGATGACGGCGACCCGCAGGCCGCGCACGCCGTGCCGGTCCAGGGCCGCGAGGAGCAGCGACGCGGCGCCGCCGCCGCCGACCAGCGCCAGGTCGACGTGCAGCGGTGCGGAGGTGTTCACCCCGCCTACGCTGCCACACCTTCCGCGCCGCCCGGCCACCGACCGACCCGGCCTCCGGCGGCGGGCATCCCTCGGGTGACCGGCGGCGGTAGGGTGCCAGCGGTCGCCCCCGGGCGACGGTCACGTCGCCCGGAGGAGCCCCGTCCCATGAGCACCGTCGCCGCCAACGCGCTCACCGCCCGCTGGGCGTCCGGCCTGGACGGCGGCCAGACGGTCCTCTCCGGCGCGGGTGTCCACCCGTTGCTGGCGCTGCTCGCCCGCTACGCCGCCGGCCCGGCCCGGGACGAGCTGCTGGCGGTCGCGCCGGACCCGGCGGGCTTCGACCTGGACAGCTCCCCCACCACCCGGCTCGCGCTCGCCGCCTGGGCGCGGCGGGACCTGCCACTGGCCGACCGGTGGCGGCGGGAGGTGCCGGCGGCCATGCGCGGGGAGCTGACCGGCGATCCGGCGCGCGACCGGGCCGCCCTCGACGAGTGGGCCGCGACGCACACCGACGGTCTGGTCCCGCGGTTGCCGGTGCCGGTCACCCCGGCGACCGCGATGGTGCTGGCCAGCGCGCTCTCGCTGCGGACCGCATGGGCCGCGCCGTTTCGTGACGCGTGGTGCCAGCCGACCGCCGGGCCGTGGCGCGGGCGCCGGCTGGCCGGGCTGAGCCGGCTCGGTCACGACCTCGACGCGCTGCGGGTCGCCGACACCGCCGCCGGCCCGCTGAGCCTGCTGACCGTACGCGGCGCCGAGGACGTCGACGTGGTGCTCGCCCTCGGCGCGCCGCAGCGGGGCGCGGCCGAGGTGCTCCCGGCCGCCGTCGGCGCGCTCGACGCACCGGGCGGGCTGCCGGTCGCCGCCGGCCCTGGCGTCGACGAGCAGGTCGTGGACGCGGCCGACGACCGCCCCGAACTGCTCGTCACCACCGTGGGCTTCACCGTCTCCGCCGACCACGACCTGCTGGCGCGGGCCGAGCTGTTCGGTCTCGCCACAGCCGCCGGGGACGGCGACCACTTTCCCGGCATCGCGCGGTTCCTGGCCGTCTCGCAGGCCCGGCAGAGCGTGACGGCGACGTTCGGCGCGACGGGCTTCCGCGCCGCCGTGGTGACCGCCATCGCCATGCGGGCGGGCTCGGCGCCGCGCCCGGTCACCGTCCGCAAGCGGCGGGTACGCCTCGACGTCGACCGTCCGTTCGGCTTCCTCGCCGTGCACCGCCCGTCGGGGCTGGTGCTGCTCGCCGGCTGGGTGACCGCCCCCGACGGACGCGCCTGAGCGTCCGACGCACCGACCAGGCGGACGCTGGACATGCAACCGTTCGGTTGCCTATGCTGCGGAAGGCAGCCGGACGGCTGCGTGTGCGAGGTGACCAGGGTGGACGACGTGTTCCGGGCGCTGGCCGACGCGAGTCGGCGCCGACTCCTCGACGACCTCAACCTGCGCAACGGGCAGAGCCTGCGCGAGCTGTGCGCCGGGCTCGACATGACCCGGCAGTCGGTCAGCAAGCACCTCGCGGTGCTGGAGGCCGCCAACCTGGTGACCACCGTACGGCGCGGCCGGGAGAAGCTGCACCACCTCAATCCCGCGCCGATCAACGCCATCGCCGAACGGTGGATCGACCGCTACGACCGCGAGCGGGTGCGCGCACTCGCCGACCTGCAGAGAGCACTGGAGCGGGAGCCGATGGACAGTCCCACCTTCGTCTACACCACCTACGTCAACACCACCCCGGAGAAGCTCTGGGCCGCGCTGATCGAGCCGGCGTTCACCCGCCGCTACTGGGGCGGCGTCGCGCTGCGCTCCGACTGGCGGGTCGGCTCCCCCGTGCTGTGGCAGGACGAGCCGGGTGGCGAGTTCCGCGACCTCGGCCAGCGCGTCCTGGTCGCCGAGCCGTACCGCCGACTCTCCTACAGCTGGCACGGCTTCCAGCCGGAGCACGCCGCCCACTTCGGCTGGTCCGAGGAGGAGTTGGCGGCCCGGCTCGGCGAGCGCAGGTCCCGGGTCACCTTCGACATCGCCCCCTACGGCGGGTTCGTCCGGTTGACCGTCACCCATGACGACTTCTCCCCGGGCAGCGAGATGTACCGGGCGGTCAGCGGCCAGCTCGACGGCAGCGGCGGCTGGCCGGAGCTGCTGGCCAGCCTCAAGTCGCTGCTGGAGACCGGGGAGCCGCTGCCCGAGCCGCGCCCGGAGAGCGCGACCGCGCAGGGCTGATCCCCGCAGACGGGCCGCGCCGGCACGGCCCCGACGACGTCGGCCCGGCCCGCCCGCGAGGTGGGCCGAGCCGGCAGCTCCGCTGCGCCTCCGTCTCGGCGGTGGACACGGGACGGCGGCGAAGAGTCCTCATTCTCACCGGATCGGGGTCCCGACCCTCCTAGGGTTGGTCACACCGGTGCCAGTCGCGCACGTTGGCCGCCCGAACGACGTCCCGAAGCAGTCAGCGGACGAGAAGGGAGGGAAGACGCGCATGAAGGCGGAGGCAGCTCTCGTCTCGGCGGCGCTCGGCGTGGGCACGCTCCTGCTCCCCGGTTCGGCGCTGGCCGACACGGCCGCGTCGCCGACCGTCACGCCGGGCGGCGGGACCGTCGCGTCGCCGACCACCACGCCGGCCGGCGGGACCGTCGTGCTCACCGCGACGACCTGCGACCCGGCATCCGGCGAGGCGACCTTCCGTGTCACCGACCCCGACCGCGACCGGAGCGTGCGCGCCACCACGGCGGCGGCCGGCGGCGGGCAGAGCGCCGAACTCCCCACCGCCGGCTTCGCCCCCGGCACCTACACGGTGGCCGCGACCTGCGGCGACGGCGGCGCGGCCGGCAGCGTCACGTTCACCGTCACCCCGGCCGACGGCCGCTACGGCGGGACGGGGGCACTGGCGGCAGGCGGCGTCCTGCTCGGCTCCGCCGCGGGCGGCGCCCTGATGCTGGCCCGGCGCCGGCGTCACATGGCCGCGGCCACGCTCTGACCGACGGCGCGCGCCGTCCCCGACCGGGAACTCGGCAACCATCCCGACGACGTCGTCTCCGCCGCCGCCCGGGGACACCGGCCCCGGATCCGCCGGGCCGGGTCGGCGCTACTCCATCGTGGACGGCTCCGGGATCGCCGGGGCGGGGGTGGTACGCGGCATCGGAACCTCGGTGGCCCGGACCGCCGGAGCCGACGCCAGCATCCGGTCGAAGACGTTCCGGAACAGCGTCGACATCGCGGGGTCGCTCGCCAGGGCGCCCACGAACGAGATCGAGGACGCGCTGAAGACCAGGGCGCCGTTGGGCCGTTCCAGGAAGACCATCGTCGCGCCGTGGCCCCCGGGGTTCTCCCCCCGGGCGATGATCTGTGACGCGGACGCCTCGCCGGCCAGCCCGCGCAGCCCGTCGGTCTCCCAGCCGCTGGCGGCGCCGTTGTAGCCCGTACGACCGAACCTGCTGCCGGTCACCAGGCCGGTGCCGGCCAGCAGCGGATGATCCCGCAGCACCCGGTACGGCGCGTACGTGCCCGCGTCGACGTAGTTGGTGCCGAGCAGCTGCGAGGCGGGCAGGCCCAGCTCCGTGTAGATGTCCCGCCTGCCGTCCGGACGACGGTAGGTCACCACCGTACGGCCGGCGTTGACCTGAACCCGCTCGTACATGCCGTTGCCGCCCGGGTAGATCAGCCGACCGCCGCCGGCCTGGAAGTTGACCAGTCGCTGGCGCATGGTGTCGGACCAGTACTCGGGGTGACTGCCCAGCACGAGCACCCGGTAGCTGGTGAGCCAGCCGTTGGAGCCGTGCAGGTCGGCGTCCTCGTAGACGTCGAAGGCGAGCCCCTGCTGGGACATCCAACGGGTCAGCAGGAGATCCGAGAAGAGGGTGTGGTCCCGGATCCCGGGGTCGTCGACGTTCAGCTCCGTCGAGGGCCTGCGGACGGAGAGGGGACGCCGGCCGGTCGTGTCCGGGCAGTACTGGCTGTGCCCGCCCCAGCTGTTGTAGGCGTTGTAGGTGAAGGTGGGCAGCAGCACCGCGATCTGGTTGGTGGGGCGGGTCGGCCGTACGAGGAACGGCACGTGACGGTGCAGCCCGTTGGGGCCCTCCAGCCGGGCGGCGTAGAGGCCGGGCTGCCAGTCGGCGGGCACCGGGAACCGCAGGCGGTCCGCCCAGCCGCAACCCACCCCGAGGAACCCGACCGGCAGTGGCTGCACCCCGCCGGCCACGGGCAGGGGTTGCGAGACGACCACGGGTTCGCCCGGGTTGGGCGCCAACCGCACGATCGAGGCGGTGAGCGAGGGGAACCCCGTCGACACCGCGATCCGCGCCACCTCGCCCTGCGCCACGCTCGGCGTGTTGGCGTAGCCCTGCAACGCGGCCTGGGTCTGCACCGTCCAGCCGGAACCGACCTTCTTCCCGGTGCCGCTGTGCATCCAGGCGGCCCGCCCGGCGGGGCCGGCGGTGGTGTGGTTCGTCAGCCGGTACTGCATGAGCGCGCCGGTCTGGCGGGTGGTGGCGGCGTTCGGCGGGACCGCGTACAGCGATCCCTGGCCGGTGAACCACACGCCGTCGTTGAGGAAGAAGTTGCGGAACCCGGAGCCGATTCGCAGTCCCGAACCCGACGCCCACGTGCCACCGCCGAGGTGCCGGTGCCAGCGGAGGTCGCCGTAGTGGTAGGCGTAGAGGACCCCGGAGGTGTCCGCCTGTAGCACCGCGCCGACGAAGCCGCCGCCGATCCGCGCCCCCTGCACCGTCCACGCTTTGCCGACCTGGTCGTACTGGTGCAGGAACAGCTCGCCCGCGGCGTTCTGGCCGTAGAACGCGCCGTGGAACCCGCACAGCCGGGGATAGCGGTCGAATCCGGCGCCGATCTGCCCGCCGCTGATCCAGGTGCCGGCGCCCGTCGTCGAGTTGGTCAGCCGGTAGCGGTAGTGGTGGACGGTGCCATCGCCGCGTACGGCGTAGAGCGAGCCGTCGAGGCCACCGAAGACCGCCCGGAACTGGTGCCAGCCGGAGCCGATCCGGCGGCCCGAACCGCCCGCCCACCTGAACGCGCCGGTCTGCCAGCCCGTGTGCCGGTACCAGTACAGCGCGCCGTCGGCCTGGATCGCGAAGATGACGCCGTACCCGCCGCCGACCAGGCGGATGAACCGTTGCTGCGGGTCGTACTGGGGCACGGCGGCCGACGCGCCGGGTGGGCCCGCCAGCACCAGCGGCGGCACGGAGGCGGCGAGGACGGCACCGGCGCGCAGCAGCCGTCGGCGCGGTACGCCGCGTGGGTCCGGAGTGTCCGCCATGGCGGCCCCTCTCGGCGAGGTGGGTGTGCTGGGCAAGCTACGCAGACGCGGGCGTCGACGTGGTCCCGTGGGGCGTCCCCGGCGGAGAAATCGGATGATCCGCGAGCACCTCCGGCCGGGCGGTCCGTCCCGCCCCACCGATCAAGCGATTGACTTTCATGGATGCCGCCAGCTCCGGGTGGGCGCGCGGTCGGCGCACCCGGGCGGCCGGGCCCGTGAGCGGCGGGTCACGTCGGTGCCGGACAGGCGGCCGGGCCCGTGGGCGGCGGGTCAGTCGGTGCCGGACAGGCCGTCGCCCGCCGCGAGGGCGCGCAGCGGGACGGGCTTGACCGGCGCCTGCGCGGTGAACGCCCCGACCTCCTCCGGCGTCCGGCCGGTGAGCGTGGAGATGAGCTGGCAGAGGCCCGGCTGGCAGGACCGGCCCTGGCACAGGCCCATCCCGGCGCGGGTCACCAGCTTCACCGCGTTGGCGGTGCCCAGGTGCGGATTGGCCCGCAGCGCGCGGCGCACGTCACCGGCGCGGACCTCCTCGCAGCGGCAGAGCACGGTGTCGTCGGTGACCAGGCTGCCCAGGACCGCCCGGTCCGGGGCGAACCGGTCGAGCACCCCGGCGACGAAGCGGCGCCGACGGCGCAGCTCCCGGCGGACCGGGCCGGCCAGCGTGGCGGCCCGCCGCTCGTCGAGCAGCCCGAGGTCGCGCAGCACGCCGAGGGCGGCCAGCCGGCCCTCGGCCGCCGCCTGCTCGGCGCCCGCGACGCCGGTCAGCTCGCCGGCCACCGCGATCCGGGGCACCGAGGTACGCAGCCACCCGTCGTGCCGGACCACCCAGCCGCCCGCGGGCGGATCCCAGTTCACCGCGCAGCCGGCCTGCCGGGCCAGCTCGACGGAGGGAACGAAGCCGTAGCCCAGGGCCAGTACGTCACAGGGCACCTCCCGGTCGGTCCCGGGCGCCGGCCGCCCGGTGGGGCCGACCTCGGCGAGGGTCACCGTGCTCAGGTCCGGGTCGCCGTCGGCGCGGCGGACGACCGTGCCGAACCGGACCGGCACCCCCGCCCAGCGCAGGACGCGCAGCGCGCCGACGCCCTCGGCGATCTTGCCGCCCGCACCCGCCACGGCGGCCAGCCCGGCCGGACCGGGCAGCAGGTCGCGGCGGCGCTGGATCAGCGCGACCTCGACCACCCGGGCACCCGCGCGTACGAGCTGGGCGGCCACCACCAGCAGCAGCGGGTGTCCCCCGGCCAGCACGAACCGGCCGCCCGGCAGCAGGCCCTGCGCCTTGACGAACGTCTGCACGCCGCCCGCCGTGAGCACTCCCGGCAGGGTCCAGCCGGGGAACGGCACCGGCAGGTCGTACGCGCCGGCGGTGAGCAGCACCGCCCGGGGTTCGAGCAGGCGGACCCCGGGCGGGCCGTGCGTGGCGACCCGGTGGCGGCCCGGCGGGGGCTGCTCCCCGGCGTACCCGTCGAGGCCGGCCCGGGTGCCGAGGACGCCCCACACGGTGGTGTCGGCGAGCCACCGTACGCCGGGGGCGGCGGTGGCCTCGGCCAGCAGCGCCCGGCCGGCGGCGGCCGGTGCGGCCGGCGGGGTGAACCCGGCCGGCGGGCGGCGGTAGATCTGCCCGCCCGGCTGCTCCTGCTCGTCGACGACCGTGACGGTGGCACCGTGCCGGCCGAGCGTGGCGGCGGCGGCCAGCCCGGCCGGGCCGGCTCCGACCACCACCACGTCGGGCGCGCTCACCGGGGCACCGCCGTGCGGACCCGCATGCCGGCGCGGACCCGCAGCAGGCAGGAGCGCTGGCAGGGCACGTCGTCGACCGTGACGACGCACTCGAAGCAGATCCCCATGTTGCAGTAGGGCCCGCGGCGGGCGCCGCCGCGCGTGGTGCCGACGGCCCGCTGCCCCGCGGCGAGCAGCGCGGTGGCCAGCGACTCGCCCGGATGGGCGGGCACCGGGCACCCGTCCACCTCGATGGTGACCGGCGCGGGCCGCTCCATCGCCGTACGCCTCGGCGGCTGCGCGGGCTCGGGCGGACGCTGTTCAGACAACGTTCAGCGCTCCGAAGCGGGCGGGTGAGTAGTCCTCGATCGACCGGTCGGTCCCGCCGGAGACGACCATGGCGGCGAGCAGCCGGGCGTAGGTGAGGCCGAGGGTGAAGGCCGAGCCGCCGGTGGCGACGTACAGGCCCGGCCGGCGCGGGACCGCGCCGAGCAGCGGCAGGTGGTCCGGGGTGAGCGTGGTCATCCCGGTCCAGGTGCGGATCACGGGCAGGTCGGACACCGCCGGCACCACCCGGGCGGCGTCGGCGTTGCCGACCAGCGACTCGTAGCGCAGCTCCGGGTTGCTCTCCAGGTCGACCTGCCCGGCCCGGCTGACCAGCTTGGCCGGCCATCCGCCTCCGATGAGCACGTTGCCGTCCTCGGTCTGCTTCATCGACAGCCGCCGGCCGACGTGCTGGATCAGGTGCGGCAGGATCGGCCGGCTGCGGGCGGTGGCGCTCATCGTCAGCCCGACCGGGAAGACCGGCAGCCGGACGTCGGCCATCGCGGCCAGCTCGCCGGTCCAGACCCCGGCGGCCAGCACCACGGTCTCGGCCAGGTGGGTCTGGCCGGCGCCGTCCCCCGGCCCGCCGGCGGTACGCAGTTCCCAGTGCCGGCCGCGCCGGTGCAGCCCGGTGACCCGGCAGCCGGTTCGCAGGACCACGCCGTGCCGGCCGGCGGCCCGGGCCAGCGCCGGGGTGACCAGCCTAGGGTTGGCCTTGCCCTCGCCGGGGACGTGACCGGCGGCGAGCACGGTGTCCGCCAGGTACGGCGCGAAGCGGCGCAGCTCCGCGCCGGAGAGCACGGCGACGTCGAGGCCGTACCCACGTTCCAGGGCGGCCTTGCGGTCCAGCACGGCGATCTCCGCCGGGGTCTCGGCGAGCATCAGCCCGCCGGTACGCGACACTCCGCACCGCTCACCGAGCTCGTCCTCGAGCGTGGCCCAGGCCCGCATGGCGTCCAGGTGCAGCGGGAGCGCGCGGGCCGCGGCGCGGGCGGCGGCGTCGCCGTGCTCGACCATCCGGAACTCCAGCTGGAAGTGCAGGCTGCCGGCGTTCTGCCCGGAGGCGTGCCGGTTGACCTGGTCCTTCTCGACGAGCAGCACCCGGTTGCCGGCGCGGGCCAGGTGCCAGGCGGTCGCGCAGCCGAGCAGGCCGCCACCGATGACCGCCGTGTCGTAGGTGGTCATGGGAGCAGGTCGAGCTGGGTCATGGTGGCCCGGACGCGGTCCTGTTCGGCCGGGGTGAGCGGGAGCAACGGCGCGCGCACGTGACCGGCCGGCACGCCGCGCAGGTTGAGCGCGTACTTCATGATCGCCTGCGCGTTGCCGAACCGGGCGCCGTAGTCCGGCCCGAACCACTCCTGCATGATCACCCGGTCGCGGGCGCCGAGGGCCCGGGCCCGGTCGAGGTCCCCGGCCCGCAGCGCGCGGAAGAAGTCGGGGTGGTCGGCGCCGAGCACGGCGCCGGCCCCCATCAGCCCGTCGCCGCCGATCGTGGTCATCAGCTCGATGCCCACCTCGTTGGTGGGGATGCCGAAGTAGCGCACCCGGTGCCGCAGGGCCACCAGGCTCCGGACGAAGCCGCCGAAGTCCGGCGTGGAGTTCTTGACCGCCACCACGGTGTCCAGGGCGCTCAGCTCCAGCAGCAGGTCGGCGTCCAGGTCGACGCCGGTGCCGCGGGGCCAGTTGTAGACGCAGAGCGGGATGTCGACCGCCTCGGCCACGGCCCGGTAGAAGGCCACGACCTCCGCCCGGGTGGGCACCACGTACGGCGGCGGGGTGAGCAGGATGCCGTGCAGGCCGGCGTCGCGGGCGGCCTCGGCGTGCCGGATCGCCTCCGCCGGCGTGTACGCGTTGCAGCCGCCGAGCACCGTGAGCCGGTCGCCGACCCGCTCGGCGGCCGCCCGGAACAGCGCGGCGCGTTCCTGTTGGGTCAGGCTGAACCACTCCCCCGTGGTGCCGCCGACGATCACCCCGTGCAGCCGCTCGGCGGCGAGCCAGTCCAGTTGGACCCGCCAGGCGGCGAGGTCGAGCTCGCCCGTGGCGGTGAACGGGGTGGTGACGGCCGGCAGGTAGCCGAACCAGTCGACGCTGTCGCGGTCCACTGCGGGTCCTTTCGACGGGCGGCGTCGTACCGCCCGCGTGCACGACGCGGGCCGGGGTGACGCTCCGGGTGGGGTCAGGTGTGGGCCGGGTGACGGTCCGGGCAGGTCAGGGGGTCGGCGGGGTGACCGCGATGATGAGCCGGGCCGGCTCGTCGCTGGCGTTGCGGTAGAGGTGGGGCAGCCGGGAGTCGAAGGTGATCGCCTCGCCGGTCCTCAGCTCGTACTTCTCGCCGCCGATCTCGGCCACGACGGCGCCGGTGACGGCGATCGCGCACTCCGTCGACGGGTGCGCCCACGGCTCGGTGGAGCTGGCGTCGCCCGGCGCCAGCAGGGCTTCGAGCACTTCCAGGTCGCCGCGTCCGGGCGTGAGCCGGTCGTAGGCGATCTGCCCCGGCGGCGCGGCGAGCCGGGAGCGCGAGCCGGGCCGGCTGATGTGCACCGGCGGGGCGTCCGGCTCGGAGAAGAGCGCGGCGATGGAGGTGTCGAAGACCCGGGCGAGCTTACGCAGGGTGGCCAGGCTCGGGTCCGTGGCGCCGTTCTCGATCTGGCTGAGCAGGGCGGGTGAGACGTCGGCCGCGGCCGCGAGCTGGCGCAGCGTGAGGGAGTGCTGCTGGCGCAGGTCGCGGAGCTGGTCACCGAGCATGGATCTTTCCTCGTTCCACAACAGTCGGGCTATAAATGTTTGACGTGACTATACGCGGCTGTCTAGCATGGTCAAACACAAGGCGACCGTGTTTGGCACTACTAGACAAGCCGCGTCGAGGCACGAATCGGACGGGAGCTCCCGTCCGGATACATCCAACCCCATGACGGCCCAACGGCGAAGACCCGCGAAGCCGCCACACGGCCGGCACCAGCGGTCCGACCCCGGCGTCACCGGCGCCGCCGGGCCCGACAGTCCCCAGAGCCCGTCCCACGCGGGCTGGCCCACACGAAGGTAGGAACAGCATGTCGGTGTCCCCTCGCCGGCTCCGCGTCGGAGCGATCGCTCTGGCGGCGCTGGTCACAGCCTCCAGCGCCGCGTGCAGCGCGGGCGGCAGCGGAGGAAGCGGCGACGGTGGTGCGTCCAAGACCCTCACCGTCAACACCTCGTTCGTCCTCAAGACCCTCGACCCCGGCCGGATCTACGAGGCGACCGGCCTCACCGCCGTGCACTCGCTCTACGACACCCTGCTGACCTTCGAGGGCTCGGACGTCAGCAAGCCGGTCCCGGCGCTGGCCGAGTCGTACGAGGCGTCCCCCGACGCCAAGACCTTCACCTTCAAGCTGCGCGAGGGCGTGAAGTTCTCCGACGGCAGCGCGCTGACCGCCGACGACGTGGTCTTCTCCCTCAACCGGCTGAAGAACGTCAAGGCCAGCCCGGCCGTCATGGTCAGCGGGCTCACGTTCGACAAGACCGACGAGCGGACCGTCGTGGTCACCTCGGCGACCGCCGACCCGAACATCCCCGTGGTGCTCGCGATGCCCTCCACCGGCGTGGTGAACTCCAAGGTCGCCAAGGAGCACGGCGCGACCGACGCCGAGGACGCCGCGAAGAGCGACACCGCACAGCAGTACCTCGACACGAACTCCATCGGCAGCGGCCCGTACGTGCTGAAGTCGTACGACCCGTCGGCGCAGGTGGTGCTGGAGGCCAACCCCAACTACTGGGGCTCCAAGCCCGAGTTCGACCGCGTCGTGCTGCGCAACATGGACGTGCAGACCCAGAAGCTGACCATGCAGCGCACCAGCGGCTCCGAGATCGCGCTGGACATCTCCGGCAAACTGCTGGAGGGGCTGCCCGACAGCCTGAAGACCTCCGGCGTGCAGGACACCGTCTACTTCCTCTTCCTCAACGCCGACCCGGCCGTCTCCCCGGTGACCTCCAACGCGAAGTTCAACCAGGCGCTGCGCGCGTCGCTGGACTACGAGGGCCTCGCCGCGCTGTACGGCCAGGGCGCCGCCCCCGGCGCCGGACTGGTCGCCCCGGCCTTCCCGGGCGCGCTGCCCGCCGAGGAGCAGTCCAAGCGTGACGTGGCGAAGGCCAAGGCGTTGCTCACCGAGGCGGGGCTGACCAACCCGACGGTCAAGTTCAACTACCCGGCCATCACCTACAAGGGGGTCGACCTGGGCACGGTCGCGACGAAGGTGCAGGGCGACGCCGCCGAGGCCGGCATCAAGCTGGAGCTGACCCCGCAGCCGCTGACCACCTTCCTCGACGAGATGCGGACGGGCAAGATGGCCCTCGGGTTCACCCCGCAGAGCCTGAACTACCCGGTCGCCGACTCGCTGATCAACAACATGTCGCCCGGCCAGGCCACCGCGCTGCGCTCGGGCTGGACCGTGGAGCGGGCCGACCCGGCCATCGTGGCCGCCGGCAAGAAGGTCACCGAGACCCTCGACCTGGCCGCCCGGGCCACCGCCATGCAGGAGTGGCAGCGGTTGATGAACGTCGCCTCGCCGTACGTGGTCCTCGCCAGCAACTCCTCCGTCGTCGTGGCGAGCGGCGATCTGACCGGCACGGACTACACCGCCGCCGGTTGGCAGGTCGACCTCGCCGCGGTCGGCCGGGGGTAGTCGCTCCATGACGACGACAGTCGACGACGCCGAGCCGGGCGCGGTCACCACGACCGTGTCCCGGCCTCGGCCGCACCGGGCACTGCTGGTCTTCCTGCTCAAGCGGGTGGCCATCACCGCCGGCCTGCTGCTGGGCGTGACGATCGTGACGTTCGGCCTGGTCACGGTGGTGCCCGGGGACCCGGTCACGGCCAACCTCTCCGACCAGGCGCTCAACGACCCCGCGACGGTCGCGGCGTTCCGCGAGAAGTGGGGCCTGGACCAGCCGCTGTACGTGCAGTACCTGCAGTACCTGGGCAACCTGTTCCAGGGCGACCTGGGCATCTCCCAGCAGACCGGCCGCACCGTGGCCGACGACCTGCTGCGGTACGTGCCGGCGACCATGGAGCTGGCCATCCCCACCATGGTGCTGGCGCTGCTGATCGGCACCGGGATCGGCATGCTCGCCGCCGTACGCAACGGCCGGATCACCGACCAGCTGGTCCGCGTCGGGGCGCTGCTCGGCCTGTCCACCCCGCCGTTCTGGCTGTCGCTCGTCGTGCTCTACGTCTTCTTCTACCAGCTCGGCCTCGCGCCCAGCGGCGGCCGGCTGTCGACCGCGTTCAGCCCGCCGCCGACGGTCACCGGCATGTACACCGTCGACGCCGCCCTGGCCGGCCAGTGGGACGTCGCCTGGGACGCCGCCCAGCACCTGGTCCTGCCGGTGCTCGTGCTGACCAGCCTGACCGTGGCGATGCTGGTCCGCTTCGTGCGCTCCTCCATGCTGGAGGTGCTCCAACAGGACTACATCCGCGCCGCGTACGCCAAGGGCCTGCCCGCCCGGGTCGTGTTCCGCCGGCACCTGCTGCGGGCCGGGCTGGTCCCGGTGATCACCGTCTCCGGGCTGGCGTTCGCCTCGCTGCTCTCCGGCACGGTGCTGGTGGAGAACATCTTCGGCTGGCCGGGCCTCGGCCAGTACGCCTACCGCAGCGCGACGGCGCTGGACCTGCCCGCGATCCTCGGCGTCAGCCTCTTCGTGGCGCTGGTCTACACGCTGGTCAACCTCACCGTCGACCTGCTGTACGGCCTCATCGACCCGAGGATCCGCCTGTCATGACCACACTCGCACCCGACCCCGTGGCGCCCGACCCGAAGGCGACGAACGCGCTGGCCCGGCGTCGCCTCCTGGGCCGGCTGCGCGGGCGCCGGACCGGGCGGCCCATCTGGCGGCAGCCGATCGCCCTGGCGGCCCTGGTCATCCTCGGCGGATGGCTGCTGGTGGCGCTGCTCGCCCCGCTCGTCGCGCCGTACGACCCGCTCGCGCAGAGCCCCGACGCGTACGCGCCGCCGTCGGGCGCGCACTGGTTCGGCACCGACTCCCTGGGGCGCGACGTGTTCAGCCGGGTGATCCACGGCTCCCGCCTGTCGATCCCCCTCGCGCTCGCCATCGTCTCGCTCGCCCTGCTGATCGGCGGCCTGCTCGGCCTGCTCGCCGGGTACGTGGGCCGGTTCGTCGACGAGGCGCTGATGCGCCTGACGGACCTGGTCTTCGCGTTCCCGCAGATCATCCTGGCGATGGCGGTGACGGCCGCGTTCGGGCCCAGCACCCGTAACGCCGTCCTCGCGCTGGTCATCGTCTCCTGGCCGGTCTACGCCCGGGTCATCCGCAGCGCCGTGCTGACCATGCGCGGCGAGGACTACCTCAGCGCCGCCCGGCTGCTCGGCGTCGGGCCGGTCCGCGCGCTGCGCCGCGACGTCCTGCCCAACAGCGTGGGTCCGGCGATCGTGCTGGCCACCCTGGAACTCGGCAACGCCGTCCTGCTGCTCTCCGCGCTCTCCTTCCTCGGCCTCGGCCCCCGCCCGCCGGCCGCCGAGTGGGGCTCGATGGTGGCGCTGGGCTCGCAGGACCTCTCCATGTGGTGGGTCAGCGTCTTCCCCGGCCTGGCCATCCTCACCGTGGTGATGGCCTTCAACGTGCTCGGCGACGCGCTGCGCGACCGGATCGACCCCCGCTACGCGAAGGGACGTTGAGAGATGGCACCCCTGCTCGAGGTCGACTCCCTGGCCGTCACCCTGCCCGGCCCCACGGGGCCGCTGCCGATCCTGCACGACGTGTCGTTCACCGTCGACGAGGGCGAGATGGTGGGCATCGCCGGGGAGAGCGGGTGCGGCAAGAGCCTCACCGCGCAGACCCTGCTCGGCCTGCTGCCCACCGGCGCCAAGGTCACCGGGTCGGCCCGCTTCGCCGGCACCGAGCTGCTCGGCCTGGACACGAAGCGCTGGCAGAAGGTGCGCGGCGCCGGCATCGCGATGGTCTTCCAGGACCCCACCGCCGCGCTGCACCCGATGCTCACGATCGGTCGGCAGCTCACCGAACACATGCAGGTGCACCTGGGCCTGGACCGACGGGCGGCCGACCGCCGGGCCGTGGAGCTGCTCGAACAGGTCCGCATCCCGGACCCGCAGCGGGCGGTGCGGGCGTACCCGCACCAGTTCTCCGGCGGCATGCGGCAGCGGGCGGCCATCGCGATCGCCCTCGCCGCCCGGCCCCGGCTGCTGATCGCCGACGAGCCGACCACCGCGCTCGACGTGACGGTGCAGGCCGGCATCCTGGCGCTGCTGGACCAGCTACGCGCCGAGACCGGGCTCGCCGTCGCGTTCATCACCCACGACCTCGGGGTGCTCAGCGCGCTCACCACCCGCGGGTACGTCTTCTACGCCGGGCGGGTGGTGGAGACCGGCCCCACCGGGGCGCTGCTCACCGCGCCGCGGCACCCGTACACGGCGGCGCTGCTCGGCGCCCGCCCGCACGGCACCCAGTCCGTCGGCACGCTGCGGCCCATCCCGGGTGGGCCGCCGGCGCCCGGGCAGGCGCCGCCCGGATGTCCGTTCCAGCCCCGCTGCGCGTACGCCGAGCCGTCCTGCGGCACCGCGCCGCCCCCGCTCTCCCCCGCCGGCGACGACCGGTCGGTGGCCTGCGTGGTCCGTCCGCACCTGGAGGTGGCGGTATGAGCGAGCCGGTCGGCTCGGGCGACCTGCTCGAGATCAGCGACGTCGAGGTGGAGTACAGGGCGCGCGGCCGGGGGCCGGTGCGGGCCGTGGCCGGGGTGAGCCTGGGGGTGGCGCCCGGCCAGATCGTCGGCCTGGTCGGCGAGTCCGGCTGCGGCAAGTCGTCGCTGGCCCGGGTCGCGGTCGGGCTGGCCGCGCCGAGCGCCGGGACGATCCGGTTCGCCGGCCAGCCGGTCACCCCGTTGGGCTGGCGCCGCCGGCCGGTGCCCGAGGTCGGGCTCCAGATGGTCTTCCAGAATCCGTACGCGTCGCTGAACCCCCGGCGCACCATCGGCGCCCAACTCCTCGACGGGGTGCCGGCGACGGTGACCGGCGCCGCCCGCCGGGCGCGGGTCACCGACCTGCTGGACCGGGTCGGCATGCCGGCCGGCACGGCGGAGCGGTACCCGCACCAGTTCTCCGGCGGGCAGCGGCAGCGGCTCGCCATCGCGCGGGCGCTCGCGCCGGAACCCCGGATGATCATCGCGGACGAGCCGGTCACCGCGCTGGACGCCTCGTCCCAGGCGCAGGTGGTCAACCTGCTCGTCGGGCTCGTCCGGGACCTGGACATGGGCATGCTGTTCATCTCGCACGACCTGTCCCTGGTGCACGAGATCGCCGACGTCACGGCGGTGATGTACCTGGGCCGGATCGTCGAGACCGCTCCCACCCGCGAGCTGTGGCGCGCGCCCCGGCACCCGTACAGCCGGGCGCTGATCGACGCGGTGCCGCAGATCTCGGCGCACCCGCAGCTGCCCAGGACCCTCGCCGGGGAGGTGCCCGACCCGGCGCACGCGCCGACCGGATGCCGGTTCCGGCCGCGTTGCCCGCACGCCTTCGCCCCGTGCGGCCAACAGCCGCCCACGCTCGAGATCGGCGGCCGCAGCGCCGCCTGCTGGCTCAACGACCCCACGGTGGCGCCGACCACCGTGCCCGCCGCGTAGAGGACACCGCAATGTGCATCCCCACCGAACAGGTCCTGGTCAATTTCGCGCTGTACGACGGCGTCCGGGACGACCTCCAGCGCGACCAGGGCGTCTGGATCGGCGCCGACGGCACGATCCGCGCGGTCGGGCCGGTCGACGACGTCCTCGCCGAGGCCGGCGACGCCCGCGTGGTCGACCTGCACGGCGAGCACGTCATGCCCGGCCTGACCAACATGCACGTGCACCTCTCGCTCGGCCTGCCCGGCCACTTCGGCGACGAGGTGCACCGGTCGAACCTCGCCGAGCTGGTGCTGCTGATGGCCGACTCGGCGCGCCGGACCCTGCACTCCGGTGTCACCACCGTCCGGCTCGTCGGCGAGAGCCGGTACGCCGACTTCGCCCTGCGCAAGGGGATCGACCGTGGCGCCGTGGACGGCCCGCGCATCTTCACCGCCGGGCACGCGCTCTGCTGCACGGGCGGGCACGGCTGGGAGGCCGACGCCCTGGAGGCCGACGGGGCCGACGGGTTCCGCCGCCTCACCCGCCAGCAGATCCGCGCCGGCGCCGACCTGATCAAGGTCTGCATCTCCGGCGGGATCGCCGGCGAGTTCGAGTCGATCGACACCCCCCAGCTGCTCGACGACGAGCTGGCCGCGGTGATCCGGGTGGCCCACGACTGGGGCCGCAAGGTCACCGCGCACGCCGGCCCCGCCGAGTCGGTGCGCCGCGCCGTGGAGCTCGGGCTGGACTGCGTCGAGCACGGCTACGAGCTGACCGACGAGGTGACCCGGCTGATGGCCGCACGCGGCGTCTGGTACGTGCCGACCATCGTGGTCAGCCGCTGCGAGCAGTTCTTCCGCGACGCCGGCGTACCGGGCTGGCTGATGGACCGCGCCCTGGGCGCCGGGCCCCGGCACTGGGAGAGCCTCCAGCACGCCATCCGCAACGGGGTGCCGATCGCGCTGGGCAGCGACATGCCGCCGCACGCCGGCTACGACGAGACGACCGCCACCGTGCGGGAGCTGGAGTTCATGGTGGACGCCGGGATGCCCGTCGCCGACGCCCTGCGGTCCGCCACCATCCGCCCCGCGCAGTGGCTGGGCCAGGCCGACACGCTCGGCAGCGTCGAGGTGGGCAAGCAGGCCGACCTGCTGGTCCTGCGCGACGATCCCACCCGCTCGGTGTCCGCGCTGCGCACCCTGCACACGGTACTCAAGAGCGGCGTCCCGTACCGCGACGACCACGGCCGCCTCGGGACCGCCCGATGACGACGATCACCGAGGTCGCCGACCGGTACCTCGACGCGCTCGCCGAGCTGGACCCGCAGGCCGCCGAGGCGGCGGGCCGTACCCCCGACTCGCACTTCGCGGACCTCTCCCCCGACGGCTTCGACGCCCGCGCGGCGCTGGCCCGCGACACCGCCACGGCGGCGGCCGACGCCAGCGCCGACGGCACCGCGCAGCGGGCCCTCGCGGGCGCGCTGACCGACCGGCTGGCCAGCGAGGTCGACCTGTACGACGCCGGCTTCACCACCCGGCTGCTCGCCCCGCTGGCGACCCCGGTGCACCTGGTCCGGCAGGTCTTCGACAACCTGCCCCGCGACAGCGAGCGGGACTGGGCGGTCGTCGCCGCGCACCTGCGCCGGGTACCCACGGCCCTCGGCCAGTACGCCGAGACGCTGCGCTGGTCGGCCCGGCGCGGGCACCTGGTCGCCCGCCGGCAGGTGCTGGCGGTCGCCGACCAGTGCACCGCCTGGGTCACCGCCGACGACTTCTACGGCCGGCTGGTGGCCGGCTACCCGGGCGGTCCGCTGGCCGGCGAGCTGGCCGTCGGGGCGGAACGGGCCAGCGCCGCCACCGCCGAGTTCGCCGCGTTCCTGCGCACCGAGCTGGCGCCCCGGGCCACCGAGGTCGACGGCGTCGGGCGCGACCTGTACGCCGTCACCGCGCGCAGCTTCCTCGGCGCGACGGTCGACCTGGACGAGCTGTACGCCTACGGCTGGGCGGAGCTGGCCCGCACCGCCGCCGAACAGCGCGCGGTCGCTGCCGAGCTGGGCCACCCGGACGTGGCGGCGGCGCGGGCCGCGCTGGACGCCGACCCCGCCGGCCGGGTCCCGGTCGGGCCCGACCTGGAGCGGTGGCTGCGGGAGCGCACCGAGCTGCTCACCGACGCCCTGGACGGCCCGCACTTCGACATCCCGGCCGCCACCCGAGAGGTGGTCTGCCGGATCAGCCCCGCCGCCTCCGGCGTCATGTACTACACCCCGCCCGACGCCGGGCTGACCCGCCCCGGCGGGATCTGGTGGTCGACGCCCCCCGGCGAGGCGACGGTGCCGGTGTGGCGGCACGTCGGCACGCTCTGCCACGAGGGCCTGCCCGGGCACCACCTCCAGCACGCGATCACCCTCACCACCGCCGACCTGCATCCGTGGCAGCGGTCGCTGTGCCAGGTGCACGGGTACGCCGAGGGCTGGGCGCACTACGCCGAGCGCCTCGCCGACGAGCTGGGCCTCTACGCCGGCCCCGCCGAGCGGCTCGGCATGCTCGACGGGCAGATGTGGCGCGCCGCCCGGGTGGTCATCGACCTCGGCCTGCACCTGGACGTGCCCGTCCCGGCCGGGAACGGCTTCACCGACGCGCGCCGGTGGACCCCGGGGCTGGCCGTGGACTTCCTGACCCGCGTCGCCGGGCTGGATCCGGCGACCGCCCGGTTCGAGGTCGACCGCTACCTCGGCTGGCCGGCGCAGGCGTTGGCCTTCAAGGCCGGCGCGCGGCTGTGGCAGCAGGCCCGCCGGGAGACCGAACGGCGCGAGGGCGCGGCGTTCGACCGCAAGGGGTTCCACCACCGTGCCCTGCGACTCGGTCCGATGGGTCTCGATCCCCTGCGCGCCCGCCTCGCCGAGCTTTCCTGATCCCCCCGACATTCCGTCCGCCCGCACCGGAAGCGAGCCACGATGACCGTTGACGATCTCACCGCCGCCATCAGCGACATGTACCGGTCGTTGGGCGACCGGGCGGCGTTCGACGCCCGGCTGCACCCCGAACTGACGATCTGGGAGTCCGACGCGCCCGACCTGCTCGACGGTCTGGCCGCCCTGGACGACCTGCGCGACCGCCGCGCGGCGGCCCGGGGTACGGCCACCCCGCCGACCTCGGTCGCCCCCGAACAGTTCCGCACCGAGGCGTGGGGCGACACCGGCCTCGTCCGCTACGTCCTGCGGGCCCGGTACGCGGCCGGGCAGCCGGACGAGTGCTTCCGGGTGACGGACGTGCTGCGCCGCGACGAGCGGGGCTGGCGGATCGTGCACCACCACGCGGAGGCCCTGCGATGAGCGCCGAGGAACCGGTCACCGACCTGTACGACCTGCGGGTCGTGGTGGAACGGATCGAGGGTCGCTCCGTCTGCGGCCTGCGGCCGGGAGACTACATCGACCTGACCGAGTCGAACCGGCTCAGCATCCCGCCGGGCAAGCACTTCTGCCTCTACGCCCTGGCGGCGTGCCTGCCGCTGCTGCCGGCCAAACAGCGGCCGCTGCCGCCGGAGGACTGGCTGGCCCGGGACAGCCACGTGGCCTGCCCGGACCCGGACGAGCGGGTCATCATGCGCATCGAGCGGACCGGCCGGCGACAGATTCCGACGGGAGACCTGACGTGAGCACCCACGACGGACGCCGACTCGTCGGCATCGGACTGCAGTCCGACAAGAGCGCCGACGAGTACGCGGCACTCGCCGAACTCGCCGAACGGCACGGCTTCGACGTGCTGTCGGTCTTCGGTGACCTGATGTACCAGCCGCCGTTCTTCCCGCTGCTGGTGGCCGCGCGGCACACCCGGCGGATCCGGCTCGGGTCGGCCTGCCTCAACCCGTTCACCATGCATCCCGTGGAGATCGCCGGGCAGGTCGCGGCGCTGGACCTGGCGTCCGGCGGGCGGGCCTACCTCGGGCTGGCCCGGGGCACCTGGCTGGACCAGATCGGCGTGCCGCAGGCCCGGCCGCTGCGGCGGATCGCCGAGACGGTCGAGGTGGTGCGGCTGCTGCTGTCCCGCGACGAGGGCGGCTTCCAGGGCCGGGAGTTCACCGTGGCGCCCGGCACCGCCCTGCGCTACGCCCCGGTCCGCGCCGACGTGCCCGTCCTGGTGGGGACGTGGGGTCAGCAGACCGCCCGGACGGCCGCCGCGTTCGCCTCGGAGGTCAAGGTCGGCGGGTCGGCCAACCCGGCGATGGCCAAGACGATGCGGGCCTGGCTGGACGACGCCACGCCCGCCGGCCGTGACCCCGTCGGCGTGGTGCTCGGCGCCGTGACCGTGGTAGACGAGGACGGCGCCCTGGCCCGGCGGGTGGCCCGTACGGAGGTGGCCATGTATCTCGCCGTGGTCGCCGCCCTCGACCCGAACGTCGACATCGACCCGGAGCTGCTGGCGCGCATCCAGCAGCACGTCGCCCGCCAGGAGCACGACCTCGCCGGCGCGCTGATCGGCGGGGACCTGCTGGACCTGTTCGCCTTCTCCGGCACTCCCGAGCACGTCGCGGCGCAGGCGGCGGCGGTGTTCGACGCCGGGGCTACCCGGGTGGAGTTCGGCACCCCGCACGGGTTGACCCCGGCCGGTGGCGTCGACCTGCTCGGCCGCCGGGTGCTGCCGCTGCTGCGGGGATGACTCCGTGGCGGGGGTGGGCGCGCACCGACCCGCCCCCGCCACGGTCCTCGCGGCCCGCTGGCGGCGTGTGACGTGTCCGCCGCCCATCGCTATTGACCTATGTTGATCTTTGTGTTAATTCACCCCGTTTAAACATCACAAAAAATGGCGGAAAACTCCCTTTTCTGAGCCCGGCCACGGCCCGCGACGAAGGCGTGACACATTGCCTTTGGTCGTTGCATAATGGCCGCCGCACGCGCGTCGGGACGCTGGTTCCCGACGCCGCTAGGCTGACCGAAGGGGACAATTCCGTGAAGCGGGACCACTCACCCGTCCTTCCTGGCGAAGGCGCCACGGACTACGCGCGATACATGCGCACGGACGCGCTGCTCGACCTGCAACGCCAACCGGCGGAGATGATCCACCGCGACGAGTTGCTCTTCCAGGTGGTGCACCAGTCCACCGAGCTGTGGCTGAAGCTCGCGGCGGCCGAGCTGACCGAGGCGGTCGAGCGGGTACGCGCCGGCGAGCCGGCGGCGGCCGAGCCGCTGCTGACCCGGGCGACGCTGGGGGTGCGGCTGGTCACCGACCAGTTGGAGATGTTCCGGCACCTCTCCCCGACGGCCTTCGAGGCCATGCAGCCCGCGCTGGGCAAGGGTTCCGGCGCCGAGTCCCCCGGCTGGAAACGGGTCCAGGCCGCGAGCCGGCAGCTCGGACGCGCGTTCGTCGACCACCTCGCCGCGCGCGGGACAGCCCTGGCGGAGCTGCGCCGGGCGGACCCGACGGACCCCGTCCACCTGCTCGCCGAGGCGATGATGGAATGGGACGAGCGGGTGTCGCTGTGGCGGGTACGGCACTACCAGGCCGCCCTGCGCGTCGGCGGCCACGCCCCCGACGGCGCCGAGGCGACGGTGCTCGCCAAGCTCATCGGGCACCGGTTCTTTCCCGAACTGTGGCAGGCCCGCGTGAAGTGCGCCCACGGGTGACGGCCACCGTTCCCATGCCGACCCCGCAGACAATATCCACCCCACCCCTCAATTCCTCAAGCATCTCCCGTCGACCGTTGACACGGACCGAATGTCGAGGTGCGGTTCGTGCGTGAACTGACGATTTGGCTCTCGGGTGCCGCCGATGCCGACAATTTTCCCTACTCCCCGGTGCTGGCGGAGTTCCACCGGGTCGGCAAGCACTTCGCCGAAAGGGAACTCCTCGCTCTGCTGGACAAGATCCGGGCCCAGGTGACCACCCCGGCGGCCGGCCCGCCTACCCGACCCGCCGTCCGGTTGCTGCGCGACTTCCTCGACGTCGCGCTCGACAAGTGGGACGGCCGGTACGACTACCGCAGCTACCTGGCCCTGCGGCTGCTCCGGCTCCCCGTCGACGGGGACGACGGGCACGGAGCCGGGGACCACGGGCACGGAGCCGGGGACCACGGGCACGGAGCCGGGGACCACGGGCACGGAGCCGGGGACCACGGGCACGGAGCCGGGGACCACGGGCAGGGAGCCGGGGACCAGGGGCACGCCGGTGACCCGGACGACGCGCGGCGCGAGCGCGACCGGCTCCTCGTCCGCCTGGTCGCCGACGCGCTGGCCTTCGAGCAGGCCGCCGGGTCCGGCGCCACCGACCTGCTGCCCGAGGACCGTCCCGGCCGGGAGATCGCGGCCAAACGCCACCGCCTCGGCGTGCGGGCCGCCGCCCCCGCCATCGCCCGCCTGGGCCTCACCGGGGCGGTCCACGACCCGGAGTTGGCGGCCGTGCTGCCGGCCCTCGCCGCCGAACTCGACCCCGCCGGAGAGCGCGCCCTGCGGCTGAGCATGCTGCCGGTCTACGTGTCACACGACGAGTACCTGTTCATCCGGGTGCTCCAGGCGTACGAGTGCCTCTTCGCGGGGCTCGTCGACGAGCTGCGGGGCACGATCGCCGCCCTCGCCGCCGGTGACGCGCGGCGCAGCGTGGACCGGCTGGCGTACGCCCGCGAGCAGCTCAGCGCCGCCGGACCGCTGTTCTCACTGCTGGCCACCATGCAGCCGGCGGCGTTCCGGACGTTCCGGCAGTACACCGAGGGGGCCAGCGCCATCCAGTCGCGCTCCTACAAGCTGATGGAGTCACTGTGCCGTACGCCTGACGGGCCGCGGCTGGAGTCGCCCGCGTACCTCCAGGTGCCGGAGGTACGCGACCGGGTGCAGGCCGGGCAGCCCTCGGTCGACGAGGCGTTCCGCGAAGCCGTACGCGAGGGCCAGCTCACCGGGGCGGACGTCGACCTGGTGGCCCGGGCGATGTCCGCGTTCGCCGCCGCCGTGCTCCAGTGGCGGCGTACCCACCACCGGCTCGCCGTCCGGATGCTCGGCCCCCGCCCCGGCACCGGCTACACGGAGGGCACCCCCTACCTGGCCGCCGTCCGGTCCATCCCGGTCTTCACCTCCGTCACCCACGACCCCGGTCCCCCGTCACGGACCCACCACGGAGGCGATCCCGAGTGAACCCGCCCGACCCGGCAGCCGACGAGGACACGCCCCGGTGCCTCGACGCCGCCACCCAGGCCGCCCTGCGCGCCGAGTTCCCGCTGCTGGAAACCTGCGTCTACCTGAACAGCAACTCCACCGGGGCCGTGCCGAGGGGCGCCGAAGGTGTGCTCACCGGCTACTGGAAGACGCTGCGCGGCTGGCGCGACGACGTCTGGCAGGACTGGCACGTCGGCCTCGACCGGTACGCCGACTCGGTGGCCGCCCTCATCGGCGCGCCCCCGGGCAGCGTGGTCACCGACGCGAACCTGAGCACCCTGCTCGCCCGGGTGGCGTCCTGTTTCGACTACCGCGCGCCGCGCGACCGGGTCGTCACCACCGACCTGGAGTACCCGACCGTGCCGTTCATCTTCAGCGCGTTCGGCCGCTACGGCGCCCGCCTCGACGTCGTCTCGTCGGGCGGCCCAGGCATCGACGACGACGCCCTCGAAGCGCGGATCGACGAGCGCACGCTGCTGGTGTGCGTCCCGCACGCCAGCTTCTCCACCGGCGCCACCGTCGACCTGCCCCGACTGGTGCGCCGCGCCCACGACGTCGGCGCCCTGGTGGTCGTCGACGCCTTCCAGACCGTCGGCGTCATGCCGCTGGACGTGACGGCGCTCGGCGTGGACGTCGTCCTCGGCGGCGCGCACAAGTGGCTGTGCGGCGTCGGCACCGCCTTCCTGTACGTCCGCCCGGACCTGGCGACCCGGCTGGAACCGGCGGCCACCGGCTGGCAGGCCGGCGACCGGGCGCTGACCTTCCAGCCGTCGACGGGCTGGGCGGCCGGTGCCCGGCGCTTCGCCGGCGGAACGCCGTACCCCCTCACCTCGCTGATCTCCCAGGTGGGTCTGGACCTGCTGGCGGGGGTGGGGATCGCCGCGATCCGGCGGCACTCGCTGGCCTGCACGTCCCGGATCCTGCACCGCGCGGCGGCGGCCGGCGTCGACGTGGTCAGCCCGGTCGAACCGGACCGCCGCGGCGGCGTCGTGTGCCTGGACGTCGCCGACGGCGAGGCCGTCAAGCGGCGGCTGGTGGCGCGGGGCCTGGTCTGCAGCTGGCGCGGCCACCTACGGGTCGCCCCACACGTCTACAACACCCTCGAGGAGATCGACTTCTTCATGGACGCACTGGAAGAGGAGCTGGGCCGGTGAACGTCACCCTGTCACCGCGGGCGCTGATGAGCCTGCTCGCCAACGGGCCCAAGGCCATGGACGTGCTGGAGACCGCGCTCGGCACGGGACTGCTCGACGCGATCGAGCCGGGGCCGGCCCGCCTCGGCGAGCTCGCCGAGCGCTTCGACGTACGGCCGCTGCGGCTGTACAAGTTCCTCGACTGCCTGGAGAGCCTCGGCTTCGTCACGCGCAGCGAGCCGGGCGACGACATCGCCACGGCCACGTACCGGGCGGTGCCCGGGCTCCGCGACGCCGTCGTGGCGGTCGTCGGACCGGACGCCATCGAGCGTGACCGGGACCGCTACCCCTGGCGGCGGCTGCACGGCCGGCTGGGCGAGAGCCTGCGCGGCGAGGTCAGCATGGGCGACGACGACTTCGCCTGGCCGCCGAAGACCGACGAGCAGACCGCCGCCTTCGAGCGCAGCATGGCCGTCGGGCTCGGCCCGGTCATCGAGTCGCTGCACCGCAACGCCGGCAGCCTGTGGCCGGGTCGCAGGCGCCTGCTGGACGTCGGCGGCGGCGACGGCACCCTCGCCGCGCACATCCTCGACGACGCCCCGGGGCTGCGGGCCGACGTGTACAACCTGCCGGCGGTGGCGCCGCTGGTGGCGGCCACCCGGACCCGCACGGGGCACGCCGACCGGCTGGGCTTCGTCGGCGGCGACTTCCTCGCCGAGCCGCTGCCGGCGGGCTACGACGCCATGGCGTTCGTCCGGGTGCTGCACGACTGGCCGAACGACGTCGCCCGCCGGCTGGTCGAGAAGGCGTACGCGGCCCTGGAGCCGGGCGGGATGCTGGTGATCTGCGAGGAGTTCCGCACCCCGGACCGGCTGGCGATGCAGTTCTTCTGGAGCTACTTCCTGATCGGGGTCGACACCTGCGTGAGCCGGCTGCGGGAGGTCGAGTTCTACACCGGCCTGCTCAAGGAGATCGGCTTCGAACGGGTGGCGGTGCTGCCCGGCGGCTGGGAGCTGGTCTGCGCGTACAAGCCGGCGACCGGGACGTGACGCGACCGCGCGGCGGGAGGTCCGCTCCCGCCGCGCGTCGGCCCCGGCGTTTGACCGCCGGGGCCGGGGGAAGACCGTGCGCCCAGGGCCGATTCCCGAGGAGCGACGATGGCGGACGCAGGACGGGCCAGGAAGGCCACGGGGGCGCGCAAGGCCCCGATGAAGCGGGCGGCGGCGGCGAAGAAGGTGGCGACGGCCACGAAGCGGGCCACCGGCGCGACCGCAGCCAAGTCCCCGGGCGGGAAGCCCACGCCGACGACCGCCCGCGTGGCCCGCAAGACGGACACCTCGGCCACGGCGACCCCGGCCCGCGCCCGCAAGGCGCCCGCCACGGCCGCGCCGGCGAAGAAGGCGCCCGCGAAGAAGGCGACGAGGGCCGCGGCGACGCGCGCCGGGGCGGCCTCGAAGACCCCGGGCCGCAAGGCGACGACCATGGAGTCGTTCGGCACCCGGCGGGCGCCCCGGACCAGCGCCGGCTGACGCGGGAGGCCGCCCGCGTCAGCGCTGCCGGGTCCCGACGCCGACCGCGCCGGCCCGTCGGCCAGAATGGGCCGGTGGCGAAGCGACCCCGCCGGCAGGCGGCCGACGACCGGGACCGGCCCTGCCCCTGCGGCACCGGGCAGCCGTACGCCGGGTGTTGCGGGCGGCTGCACCGGGGCGAGGCGGACGCGGCGACCGCCGAGGCGCTGATGCGCTCGCGGTACAGCGCCTTCGCCGTCGGCGACACCGCGTACCTGCTGCGCAGCTGGCACTCCTCGACCCGGCCGCGCCGGCTCGACCTCGACCCCCGGCAGCGCTGGACGGGCCTGGAGATCGTCGACACGGACCGGGGCGGCCTGTTCGACGCCACCGGCACCGTCGAGTTCCGGGCCCACCACCGGGCCGGCGGCCGGCCTGGGACGCAGGGCGAGCGCAGCCGCTTCGTCCGCGAGGACGGCCGCTGGGTCTACCTCGACGACCAGCCCGGCTGACGTCCGGCCGCGGCGCCTGGGCACCGCGACCGGACGACGGTCACCCGCTCGCGGCGATGCCGGTCGACAGGCCGAGCCGGTCGACCGCCGCCGAGACGAGTTCGTCGGGGGTCAGCGACAGGTCGAGCACCAGCACCGACTCGTCCGGGTGGTGCCGTTCCAGGGTGGCCAGCTGCGACTCCAGCAGGCTCGCCGGCATGTAGTGGCCGGCGCGGCGGGACATCCGTTCCCGGATCACCCCGGTCGCCCCGTCCAGGTGGACGAACTCGACGCTCGGCGGACCCTGGCGCAGCACGTCGCGGTAGGACCGCTTCAGCGCCGAGCAGGCCAGCACCGTCGACACGCCCTCGGCGGCGCGGGCGGCCATCCAGCCGGCCAACTCGCGCAGCCAGGGCAGGCGGGCGGCGTCGTCCAGCGGCACGCCGGCGCGCATCTGCGCCACATGGGCCGGCGTGTGGAACTCGTCGGCCTCGGCGAAGGTCAGTCCGGTACGGGCGGCGATGCCCCGCGCCACGGTCGTCTTACCGGCCCCGGAGACCCCCATCACGACCACGTGCCGCGTCGTGGGCGCGCCACCCGGGCGAGGCTCACCAGTCATGGACCGTGCCGTCCTGGAGCCGGTTGAACGGCAGGTACGCCGGCACGTACGGGAACTTCGCGGCGGCCTCCTCGTCCAGCTCGACGCCGAGTCCGGGCTGCTCGCCCGGGTGCAGGTAGCCGTCGGTGAAGGTGAACGACTGCCGGAACACCTCGTTGGTGAGCGCCCCGTGCTGCATGTACTCCTGGATGCCGAAGTTGTGGATGGCCAGGTCCAGGTGCAGGGCGGCGGCCATGCCGACGGGCGAGATGTCGGTCGGGCCGTGGATGCCCGACTTGATCTGGTACTGGGCGGCGAAGTCGAGCAGCTTGCGCATGGCCGTGATGCCGCCGGTGTGGGTGACGGCGGAGCGGACGTAGTCGATGAGCTGCTCGCGGATGAGCGTCTGGTAGTCCCAGACGGTGTTGAAGACCTCGCCGATCGCCAGCGGCGTGGTGGTGTGCTGACGCACCAGCCGCAGCGCCTCCTGGTTCTCCGCCGGGGTGCAGTCCTCCAGCCAGAACAGGTCGTACGGCTCCAGCGCCTTGCCGAGCTTGGCGGCCTGGATGGGGGTCATCCGGTGGTGGCCGTCGTGCAGCAGCGGCAGCTCCGGGCCGAACTCGCCACGCACCGCCTCGAACACGCCGGGCAGGTGACGCAGGTAGGAGCGGGTGTCCCAGTCCTCCTCGGCCGGCAGCGGGGTGCGCTGCGCCGGCTCGTAGTCGTAGCGCTTGCCGTCGGCGCTGGGCTGGGTGGCGACCCCGTACACGGCGTTGATGCCCGGCACCGACGTCTGCACCCGGATGGAACGGTAGCCCTGCTCGAGGTGCCGGCGGATCGAGTCGAACAGCTCCGGCAGGTCCCGGCCGGAGGCGTGGCCGTAGGCCATGATCCCGGTGCGTGACGCCCCGCCCAGCAGCTGGTACAGCGGCATGCCGGCGGCCTTGGCCTTGATGTCCCACAGGGCCACGTCGACCGCCGCGATGGCCGCCATGGTGACCGGTCCGCGACGCCAGTACGCCGAGCGGTAGAGGAACTGCCAGGCGTCCTCGATGCGGTGCGCGTCCCGGCCGATCAGCAGCGGTACGACGTGGTCGCGCAGGTACGAGGCGACCGAGAGCTCGCGTCCGTTGAGGGTGCCGTCGCCCAGGCCGGTGACGCCGTCCTCCGTGGTGATCTTGAGGGTGACGAAGTTGCGGTCGGGGCTGGTGACGATGACGTCGGCTGCGACGATCTTCACGGGGTGCCTTTCTTCCTACGGGTGCTCGGACGGCTAGCGGAGGACGGCTCCGGCCTCGTGGCCGTCGAGGAGGGACAGTTCGGCGCGGCGCGGCAACCCTTCCCAGTCGCCGGAGCTGGAGACCGCGAAGGCGCCGAGGGTGACCGCACGACGCAGCCGGCCGGCCAGGTCGAGCCCGTCGAACCAGCCGGAGAGGTAGCCGGCGGTGAACGCGTCCCCGGCGCCGACGGGGTCGACGGCGGTCACGCTCAGCGCCCCCACGCGCTCGACGCCGTCGCGCGTGTGCGCGCGGGCGCCGTCGGCGCCCAGCTTGACCAGGACCGTCTCCACGCCCCGCCGCAGCAGCTCCGCCACGACGGTGGACTCGTCCGCCCCGGGCTCCCCGACGAGGTCCAGCTCGTCGGCGGAGGCGACGACGGTCGAGGCGTACCCGGCCAGCGGGGTGAGCACCTCGCGGGCGGTGTCGCGGGACCAGAGGCGCTCACGGTGGTTGAGGTCGAGGCAGACCGGGACGCCCGCGGCGACGGCGGCCTCGGCCGCCCACCGGGTGGCCGCGCGGGCGGTGTCGGACAGCGCCGGGGTGATCCCGCTCAGGTGCAGCGTCCGCGCGCCGGCGGCCAGCGGCGCCCGCAGGTCGTCGACGTCGAGGGCGGAGCCGGCCGAGCCGGCCCGGTGGTACTGCACCCGGTTCAGGTCGGCGGTGCGCCGCTCCAGGAACAGCAGGCCGGTCGGCCGGTCCGGGTCGCGGGTCACCCCGTCGACGGCGACGCCCTCGGCGCGCAGCTGGCGCAGCACGTACTCGCCGAACTCGTCGGCGCCGACCCGGCCGACCCACGCCGCGCGGTGACCGAGCCGGGCGACCCCGACGGCCACGTTGGACTCGGCGCCGGCCAGGTGCATGGTCAGCGACCCGCCGGCGGCGAGCGGACCGGCCGAGCGCAGCGACACCAGGGCCTCGCCGACGGTGAGCAGGTCGGGTGCGGTCATGACGGGGTCGCCTCCCGCACGACGGCGAGGTAGCCGCGCGCCCGCGCCCGCAGGGCGTCCAGGTCACCGCCGGAGGCGGCGTCGCCGACCAGCGGGCCGCCGAGGCCGACCGCGATCGCGCCGGCCCGCAGGTAGCCGGGCACCTCGTCCGCGCCGACGCCGCCGACCGCGACGAACGGGATGTCCGGGAAGGGGTCGCGCACCGCCTTGAGGTACGCCGGCCCGCCGACCGAGGCCGGGAAGAGCTTGACCGCCGACGCCCCCATCCGCATCGCGGTGTACGCCTCGGTCGGGGTGAGCGCCCCGGCGGCGACCGGCAGGCCGCGGCGCGCCGCCTCGGCGATCGACTCGACCACGGCGGGCGTCACCACGAACTGCGCGCCCGCGGCGGCCACGTCCGCGACGTCGGCGGTGGTCAGCACCGTGCCGGCGCCGACCAGCGACCCGGCGGGGGCCGCCGCGCGCAGCGCCTCGATCGCCCGCAGGGCGTCCGGCGTGGTGAGGGCCACCTCGACGACGCGTACGCCCTCTGCCAGCAGGGCAGTGCCCGCGGCGATCGCGGCGGCGGTGTCGGTGCCGCGGATGATCGCCAGGACGCGGGCGTCGGCGAGTTCGGCGGTGAGGTCGACGGTCATGTGATCACCATTCCGCGTAGGAGCCGTCGCGGTGCCGCCACGTGGGGCTGCGCCACGCGTGCCCGCGCTTGTCCGCCGTGCGTACGGCGTGCTCGTCGATCTCGATGCCGAGGCCGGGTGCGGTGAGCCGCTCGACGTACCCGTCGACGAAGGTCAACGGGGTCTTGTCGAGGCAGTAGTCGAGCACCTCGGCGCCGAGGTTGTAGTGGATGCCGATGCTCTGCTCCTGGATCAGGTAGTTCGGCGTGGCGAAGCCGACCTGGAGGCAGGCCGCGAGGGCGATCGGCCCGAGCGGGCAGTGCGGGGCGAGCTGCACGTCGTACACCTCGGCCAGCGCGGCGATCTTGCGTACCTCGGTGATGCCGCCGGCGTGCGAGAGGTCCGGCTGGGCGACCGCGATGCCGGCCTGGAGCACCGGCAGGAACTCCTGCCGGTTGTAGAGCCGCTCCCCCGTCGACACCGGCGTGGTGGTGGCGCGGACGAACTCGCCGATGAGGTGCGAGTTCTCCGGCACCACCGGCTCCTCCAGGAAGAACGGCCGGTACGGCTCCAGCAGCGGGGCGACCCGGCGGGCGGTGGCGAGGGTGAACCGGCCGTGGAAGTCGACCGCCACGTCCCGCTCGTCGCCGAGCACCTCGCGGGCGGCGGCCACGCGCCGCACCACGGCGTCGATCTCGGCGACGGACGCGACCGCGCTCATCCGGCCGGACGCGTTCATCTTCACCGCGGTCAGGCCCGTCTCGACGGCGGCGGCGATCTGGTCGCGGACCTCGTTCGGCTCGTCGCCGCCCACCCAGCCGTAGACCCGGATCCGGTCGCGCACCGGGCCGCCGAGCAGTTGGTGCACCGGGGCGCCGAAGTGCTTGCCGGTGATGTCCCACAGCGCCTGGTCGAGGCCGGCGACCGCGCTGGCCAGGATCGGCCCGCCCCGGTAGAACGCCCCCTTGGTCATGACCTGCCAGTGGTCCTCGATGCGCAGCGCGTCCCGGCCGACGAGCAGCTCGCTGAGCTGCTCGACGGCGGTGCGGACGGTCTCGGAGCGGCCCTCGCAGGTCGCCTCGCCCCAGCCGACGATCCCGGAGTCGGTCTCGACCCGGACGAACAGCCAGCGCGGTGCGACGAGGAAGGTCTCCACCCGTGCGATGGTGGTCATGGTGTCCTCAGCCCTTCGTGGCGCCGGCGGTGAGGCCGGAGACGACGTACTTCTGCACGAACAGGGCGATCAGCATGATCGGCAGGGTGACCACCGTGGCCGCCGCCATCAGGCCGCCCCAGTCGATGCTGGCGTAGCCGACGAAGTCGAAGATCGCCACCGGGAGTGTCTTGGTGTCGGCCCCGGAGAGCACGAGGGCGAACATGAAGTTGTTCCAGGAGAAGATGAACGACAGGATGCCGGCGGTCGCGATGCCGGGCACCGACAGCGGCAGGGTGATCCGGCGGAACGCGCCGATGTGGGTCAGCCCGTCGACGAGCGCCGCCTCCTCCAGCTCGGCCGGCAGGCCGTCGAAGTAGCCCATCATGATGTAGACGATCAGCGGCAGCGACACGAACATGTGGCTGAGGATCAGCACGCTGAACCCGCCGACCATCTGCAGGTTCGAGAACACGTAGTACCAGGGCACCAGCAGCGAGACGCCGGGGATGACCCGCGCCATGAGCACGACGAGCGCGGACTTCTTCATGTTGAACCGGCTCATCGAGTACGCGGCGGGCACCCCGAGCAGCAGCGACAGCACGGTGGCGGCGAGCGCGACCCAGAGGCTGTTGCCGATGAACTGGATGTAGTTCGCCTGCTGGAGCACGTTGGAGTAGTTGTCCAGCGTCGGGGAGAAGACGAACGCCTTCTCGCTGTCGTAGATGTCGACGTTCGTCTTCAGCGACGCGGCGACCATCCAGACCAGCGGCGCCATCAGCGACAGCACCACGAGGACGAGGGCAACCGTCCGGAAGATCTTGTACGGCCTGCGCAGCTTCATCGGTCCAGCCCCTTCTTGCGGTAGGTCAGGGCCCACATCACCCCGATGATGATCAGGAAGAAGATGATGAGGACTGTCGATGAGACGCCGTAGTCGTTGTAGTCGAAGCTGAGCCCGTAGGCGTACACGTTGAGGGTCTCGACCTCGTGGAAGGACCCGCCGCCCCGTCCCTTGGTGGCGTAGAGGATGTCGAACGTCTTCAGGGCGTCGATGCCGCGCAGCAGGATCGCCACGATGACGGTGGGCATCAGCAGCGGCAGGGTGACGTGCCGGAACCGCTGCCAGGTGCTGGCGCCGTCGATCAGCGCCGCCTCCTGCGGCTCGTCGGACAGCGACGTCAGGCCGGCGAGCAGGATCAGCACGACCATCGGCGTCCACTGCCAGATGTCGATGAACATCGTGGTCGGCAGGGCGGAGCTCTGTCCGGACAGCCAGGGCTGCGGGCCGATGCCGACCCAGCCGAGCACCTGGTTGGCCATCCCGATGTTGGGGTCGAAGATCAGCCGCCACATCATGCCGACCGCGACCGGGGTGGCCACCAGCGGCAGGAGGATCGCGACGCGGACCCACTTCTCACCGCGGAACGGCCGCCACAGCAGCAGGGCGATGGCCATGCCGAGGACGACCTCGAAGAAGAGCACGACGCCGGTGAAGAGGGCGGTGCGCCACACGGCCGGCCAGAACCGGTCGGTGTCGCCGAGCACGTCGAGGTAGTTCTGGAAGCCGATGAACTCACTCTCGGCGCGTACCGAGCCCTCGGCGTCGGTCAGGCTGAGGTATCCGGTCCAGACGACCGGGAAGACGATCAGCACGGCGACGAAGAGCATCGCGGGCGCCGCGAAGAGCCACTTGCGGTGCTCGTTGGCCCAGCGCGACCAGGCCGAGGTCTCCGGGGACGGCGGGCGTACCCCGGGCGATTCTTTGACTGCTGTGGTGACGGCTGACATGAGGTCTCCGGATGGGGTCAGGGCCAGCGTCCCGACGTGGGGTGGGTGGAGCCGTCCGGCCCCACCCACCCCACGGTTCGGGCTACTTCGCCTCGTCGTCGAGGAACTTCTGGAACGCCTCGTTCGCCGCGTCCGCCGAGGCGGCCGCGTCCTTGCCGGTGATCGCGTCCACGATCGGCTGGCCGACGATCTCCCGCGCCTGGGCGACCTTCACCACGAGCGGACGGTCGTGGCCCACGCCGTTGGCGGTGCTGACCGTGGTGGCCTCGGCGAGGTCCTTCGGGTAGGTCGCCGCGCCCTCGGGGTTCTCCCAGACCGAGGTACGGGCGCTGGGCACGCCCGCCTTCTGCTGCTCCAGCGCCTGCTCCTTGCCGGCCGCCCACTGGATGAACTTCCAGGCGTTGTCCTGGTTCTTGGACGCCTCGTTGACGCCCAGCGCCCAGGACGGGATGTTGTACGGCTTCGAGCCGGCCGGGCCGGCCGGGAAGGCCGCGAAGCCGACGGTGTCGGAGACCTTCGACTTGGCCGGGTCGGTGGCGTTCTTGTAGAGCGAGTTGGCCTCGGTGTAGAAGGCCGCCTTGCCCTGGGTGAAGATCGCCATCGCCTCGGACCAGCTCATGTCGGTGCTGATGTTCTCCGGGCCGTGCTCCCGCAGCAGCCCGCCGTAGTAGGCGTACGCCTGCTTGGCCTGCTCGGTGTTGACCGAGGCCTTGCCGTTGGCGTCGACGAAGTCGCCGCCGAAGCTGTAGAGGAAGCTGGAGAACTGGGTGACCGCGGCGGCCTTGCCCGTGCGGGACACGAAGCCCGCCACGCCCGGGTTGTCCGCCTCGACCTTCGCCGCCTGCGCCTTGAGCTCGTCGAGGGTCTTCGGCGGGGCGGTGAAGCCGGACTTCTCCAGCAGGTCCTTGCGGTAGTAGAGGACCTCCTGCTCGGTGATGATCGGCACGCCGACCAGCTTGTCCTCGTACGTGGTGGCCTGCACCGGTCCGGACTGGAAGTCACCGACCTCGAACGCGCTGTCCGACTTGCTCTTTTCGGTCAGGTCGGCGAGGTACTTGTTCTTGGCGAACAGCTTCCCCTCCTGCAGCGGCCGGTACATCATCACGTCCAGGTCCCTGGACCCGGCGTTCAGCTTGACGTTGTACTGGTCGGAGAGCTGGTCCTCACCGAGCTGGGTGACCTCCACCTTCAGGCCCGACTGCTTCTCGAACTCCGGCAGCGCCTTCTTGATGTTCTCCGTCCAGACGTGGTTGACCAGCGTCACCCGGACGGTGTCCGAGCCGCCGGCGTCGTCCCCGCCGCCACCGCAGGCGGACAGGCCGAGGGCGACGACCATCGCCAGGGAAGTCCCGATAACTGATCGACGTCTCACGTCCATCTCTCCTTAAGCCGTGGCCGTGGCCGCCGCCCCGTCGGGTGGGCCGCCACCTCGCGTTTTACATCCGCTTAACACCGGGATGCTAGGCCGAAAAAGCAGATTTATACAAGGGGTAGACCTGACTGATATGCTCCGTCACGTGAAATCGTCCTCCCCGGGGGTCGTGGCCGCGCAGCTCGCCCCTGCCGAGGCCGGCCTACACGCACGCGTCCTCGACCGCCTCGGCACTGCCATCTGCGACGGCGAGCTCGCACCCGGGTCGGTCCTCAACATCGACGACCTGGTGGACCGCTACGCCGTGTCCCGCTCGGTCGTACGCGAGGTGCTGCGCGTGCTCGCCTCGATCGGGTTCATCGAGACCCGCCGCCGCGTCGGGGTCATGATCCGACCGTCGGAGGACTGGAACGTCTTCGATCCGCAGGTGATCCGCTGGCGGCTGGCCTCGGCCGGCCGCATCGTCCAGCTCCGCTCGATCACCGAGCTGCGTACCGCCGTCGAGCCGCACGCCGCCTGGCTGGCCGCCGGCCGGGTCGGCCACGACGAGGCGAGCGACCTGGTCGGGCTCGCGGCGAAGATGTGGGCCGCCGGCAAGGCCGGCGACGAGGAACGCTTCCTCCAGCTCGACATCGAGTTCCACCGCCGGATCCTGGTCGCCTCCGGCAACGAGATGTTCGTCCGGCTCCAGGACCTGATCGCCGAGGTGCTCACCGGCCGGCACCAGCACCACCTGATGCCGCACCACCCGCACGAGCAGGCTCTCCAGCTGCACGCCGAGGTGGCCCAGGCCATCCAGCGCCGCGACGGCGAGCGCGCCCGGCAGGCCATGGTGCAGCTCATGGAGCAGGCCTTCGACGAGATGAGCTCGATCTGGCGGCAGGCCGACGAGACCGCCGGCGCCTGACGAGCCCCGACCCCCTCCCCGCCGTTCCGCGCTATGACGGCGCGCTACGTCCGGCTCGGAGCGGGCGGTGGGCGCGGGTCGCCAGGAGCAGCGCGACGATCAGGTACGGCACGGCGGCCACCGCGAACGCGACCCCGTTGCCGGCCCCGGTGGCGAGCAGGACGTACCCGCCGTAGACCGCGATGACCGTCAGGTCGGTGGCCATCCCCGCCAACGAGGTGACCGTGGCGCGGCTGCCCCCGGTGATCCGCGCCTGCAACCGCGCGTCGGCGAGCACGGTGGCGAGTTGGAAGCCGCAGAAGGCCACCGCGACCAGCGCGAAGCCCACCGGCCGGGCCAGCAGCGCCCCGGCGGCCAGGGCCACGGCCGACAGCGCCAGCAGACCGGCGTACCCCCGGACGGTCAGCCGCTCCCCCGCCGGGGCCAGCAGGCCGCCCACGGCCACCCCGAGCCAGGTGAGCAGGAGCAGCAGCGGCACGGTCGCCGCGCCGACGCCGGTGTCGCGGGCCAGCAGCGGGGTGTACTCGTCCAGGGCGCCCCAGACCGCCGCGACGACCGCGACCAACAGCACCGCCGCGCGTACTGTCCGGTCGGCGTGGACCTCGGCGAGGCCGGCGCGCAGGCTCGCCCACCAGCCGAATTCCCCGTCGTCGGCACCCGTCCCGTCGTCCCGGCCGCTCCGCTCGGGTCCGCCGTGGGCAGGTCCGGTGGCGGGCCCGGCAACGGACCTGGTGGCGTCGGCCGGCTCGATCGCGGCGTCGACGGGCCCGGTGTCGCGGTGTTCCGGGAGGCGGGTGGCCACGGCGGCGGCGAGCAGGCAGGCGAGCACGCTGGCCGCGCCGACGGCCGGGTAGCCGCCGAGGGCGAACGCCGGCCCCGCCAGCAGGATCGAGGCGAGTACGCCCAGCGTCCCGACGGTCTTCGCCCGCCCGATGACGCGGGCGTAGCGGCCGGCGGCGCCGAGCCGGTCGAGTTCGGTGAAGACCAGCGCCTCCAGCGCGCCCGAGGCGAGCGCCCCGCCGGCGCCCCAGAGCACGAACCCGACGGCGAAGGCCGGGTACGAGGGCACGAGCACCCAGAGAGCGAAGCCGGCGGCGGTGACCAGCGGCGCGAGGATCAGCAGCAGCCGCCGGGAGAACGCGTCGGCGAGCGCGCCGGAGGGCACCTCCAGCAGGATGCTGGCGGCCGACCAGATCACGAACAGCGACGAGATCTGCCAGAGCGACAGGCCGGTGTCGCTGAACAGCAGCGCGTACAGCGGATAGAGCAGGACGAGTTCGCTGAGGAACGCGTACCCGTAGAGGGTGGCCGCCAGCCGGCGGGCGCGCGCGACGGACACGCGCGGAGGGTGGACAGTCATGGGACCTTCCTGAGGGGACGAAGCGGACGCCGGACGTACGGCGACCGCGGCGGCCCACGACAGTGGCCCCTAGCAGTGCATCAACATCGCCACGTCATGCCGGCGATGGTAGTCGCGCGGGCATGGCGGGTCACGCCCCTTTACCGGACACACGCCGGGGTGGGGTCCGCTGCGGATCCCACCCCGGCGTCGTGCGAGGTCAGCGGCGGCGCTCGCCGTCGAGCGGCGGGATGACCATCGTGGCCTCGCTGTCCTCGCCGACCGGCCGGGCCGCTGCGGGCGAGGTGACCTGCGTGGCGTCCGGGTCGCTCTGCCGCGGCACGGGCACGGTCGGGTCGGCGTCGACGCGGGGGCCGGAAACCACCTGCGTGGCCTCCGGGTCGGCCACGGCACGCGGGCCGGAGACCACCTGCGTGGCGTCCGGGTCGCCGGTCGTCGCCGCCGCGGCGAGGTGTGCCTCGCTGTCGCGGCGGCCGGCCTGGTAGGCGCGGGCGTGCGTGGCGATCAGCCGCGACTCGTGCTCGGCCCGGCTCAGCCACGACTCCCAGCGGCTCTGCATGGGCCGGACCAGCCCGCCGCCCACCCCGACGACGAGGATGCCACCGGTCGTGGCCAGGACGGCGATCAGCACGGGAGTGGTGACGGCGGTGGCCACACCGATCTGGTTCAGCGCGGCGATGACGCCGAGGCCGAGGATGAACACCGAGGCGATGGTGGCCAGGAGCCGGCCGTACGACAGTCCGCCCAGGGCGCCACTGATGATGTCCTTCACCGCGTTGGCGATGGCCGCGGCGACCACGACGATGACGATCGCGACGAAGGCGCGGGGCAGCCAGGCGATCACACCGGCGATCAGATCGGAGATCGGGTTCGGTCCCCAGATGCCGAAGGCCAGCTGGAGGGTCACCAGCAGCACCCCGTAGTAGGCGAGCTTGGCGACAATGTCACTGGCGTCGTACCGGGAGCGGGCCAGGGCCCGACGGATCCCACCGCGCTCCACGGCACGGTCGAAACCCACCCGCTCCAGCACCTTGTCCACGATCTTCAGCACAGCCTTGGCGATCAGCCAGCCGGCCACCAGGATCGCCACGAAGGCGACGGCCTTGGGCAGGAACAGCATCACCGACCGGAGGGCGTCCCCCACCGCGTCGCCGAAGTTGTCTCTCATCGGAATTCCTCCACACGGCATCCGGGTTCGTCCGGGCCGACCTACCCCCGCCCACGATCGGGGAAACCCCGCGTCAGCGGCGCCGGCAGTCGTAGGACACCGGGGCCTGGGCCTGCACCACAGCCGGGGAGCTGATGTTGACGGTTGCCGTCTCGTTCGTGGTGCCCACGCCGCTGAAGGCCCAGCGCAGCGTCAACTGGACGGTGTGCTGGCCGCGCCCGACCCGCTCGGTCAGCAGGCTGCCGGGCGCGCTGCCGGTACGCAGCCACTGGTAGCGGATCTCCCCGGCCCGGCCGTTGGTCGACACGGTGGCGACCACGTCCACGGTGACGTCGCACCGGTCGCCGGCCGGTTGCGGAACCGCCACCGTCACTCCGGTCACCTCCAGCGGGCTGATCCGCTGCCAGAGATAGAGGCCGACGGCGGCGAGCAGGGCGACGGTCAGCAGAGTGGACAGCACCGAGGTCACCGTCCGCCACACGGGCCGCCGCCGCGGCGGTGGCGGCGCCGGCCACGCGGGTGCCGGTGGCGGGGTCGTCGGCACGCCCGGCCCGAAGCGCACCTCCCCGCCGGGCGGGGCGACGGCCCCGGTGGGCCCGCCGAAGAGCGTCCCCGGACCGGGTCCGGTGGTACGCCCCGTCCCGGCCTCGGGCACAGCTCCCACGGCCCCCGCCGCGATCGTCTGGTCCTGCGCAGCGGGCTGCGCCGGCCACGGCCCGGTCCGCCCGTCCAGGGCACGCTGGGGCATCGTCGGCTCACCCTGGGCGGGGCCGACGGGCGCCTTGTTGTGGGTCAGGGGCGCCGCCGGTTCCCCGGCGGCCAGGTACACGGTCGCGTCGCGTGCGGGCAGGTGTGCCGTCGGCTCCCCGGCCGCCAGGTACACCGTCGCGTCACGCGAAGGCAGGTGCGCCGTCTGCCCTTCGGCCGCCAGGCGCGCCGTCACCTCGCCCGACGCCAGGCGCGCCGTCGGCTCGCCGGCCGCCAGATACACCGTCGCGTCACCCGACGCCAGGCGCGCCGTCGAATCTCCGGCGGCCAGATTGACCGTCGCGTCCTGCGAGGGCAGGTGCGCGGTCGGCGCTGCCGGCGGCTGCGGTCGGTGGACGTCGAGGCGGGCGGTCGCCATGCCGTCGTCCGGCTGCCGGTGGGCGGGCAGCGCCTCGGTCGGGTCGTTCGGCTGGGTCACGGCGGCCCGCCTTCCGTCGTCGTGGTCGGCATTGGTGTCCGGCCTCAGCCTGGCGTGCAGTAGTAACGCAACGACAGGTACACCGGTGAGCTCTCGGGCGAGGTGTTGCCGGCCTCGTCGACGGCGACGACCCGGACCGGGATCCGGGTGGCGTCCGCCGGTGTGGGCAGGTCGCCCAGGACGCCCTGGAACACCCCGCGCTCGCCGGCCTTCATGGGCACCTCGGCGGTACGGCCGTCCAGGGTGTACCGGAGGCGTACCCGTAGCTTCCCGGCCTCCGTCCGGTCGTCGGACACCTCGGCGGAGACGGTGCTGGACGTGGGCCCGTACGGACAGCCCCTGGGTTCCAGCTCGGTCGGGCTGGCCCAGACCTTGCCGACGGACGGGGCGACGGTGTCCGCCGGTGGCGGCGGGCTGGTGCTGACCGACGGGGTCGGCTCGGCGGGCGCCGACGTCGGCGGCGGCGTGCCGGTGCCGGTGGGAGCCGGTGCCGCCGTCGTCGCGGTCGGCGCGACGGTGGGGGTCGGAACGGACGTCGCCGTGGGCGTCGGGGACGGCGACGCGGCGGCCGACGGGGACGGTTCGCCGGTCGGGGCCGTCGTCGCCTCCGGTGCGGCCGGACCGGCGGCGGGCAACGGCTCCTCGCGGCTGGCGTAGCTCAGCCCGGCCCCGCCGATGATCAGCACAGTGGCCAGCCCTCCGCCGACCAGCGCCGCGCGGGCCTTGCCGGCGCGCAGCCACGTCCACCGGCCGGTGCCCTCGTCGAAGGCGGTGCTGGCCAGGCTGGTGGCCCCGCCGGTGCCGTCCGGGAACGGCAGGAGCGCGGCGAGCAGGGCCGCCCGCCGGGCCAGCTCGCGCAGGCCACGCTCCTCCCACCGCTGCCCGTACGCTTCGGCCGCCACCCGTTCCAGCACCTCGAGGAAGACCTGGGCGGGTTGTGGCCGCTCGGCCGGTTGCTTGGCCATGCCGTGGCGCAGCAGGTCGTGCATCGGCTCGGGGGCCGGGTCGGTGGGGATCGGCGCGCTGGCGTGCTGCTGGCGCAGGGTGAACAGGTCCCGACCGTCGAACGGGGGTCGGCCGGTGAGGCACTCGTAGAAGGTGGCGGTGGCCGCGTAGATGTCGCAGGCCGGGCTCGCCGGGGCGCCCGTCCACTGTTCGGGTGCCATGTAGCGGGGAGTGCCGGTGACGCTGACCCCGGAGCTCTCGCCCACCGGCATGGCGATGCCGAAATCGGCCAGCTTGCTGGTGCCCTCGGCGGTGACCAGCACGTTCTCCGGCTTGTAGTCGCGGTGCACGACGCCCCGGGCGTGCGCCGCGCCGAGCCCGGCCAGCGATCCCTTGAGGACGCAGAGCGCCGACTCCGGCGTCGTCGCCCCGTGCGCGCGCAGCATCTGCCGCAGCGACACGCCGTTGACCAGCTCCATGACGATCGCCGCGCCGTCGGGAGACTCGACGTACTCGTAGAGGCGGGAGACGTGCGGGTCGTCGATCCCGGCCAGCAGCCGGGCCTCGGCGCGGAACGCGGTGCGGAACTCCGGGTCGTCGCCGATGCCGCCGGTCAGGTACTTGATCGCGACCGGGGTGCCGGTCGCCTCGTGCACGGCGAGGTCCACCCGGCCGGACGCGCCGCGGCCGAGCTGCCGCACGGGGCGGTATCCGGAGACCTGCCAGCCGGTCACGCGTCCACCTCCCCGTCGCTGGGACGGTGAAGCCGCCTCCGGTGGCCATTGTCGTCACGGGGGCCGGTGCGGCAATCAGCGCAACGGTTGCTTCGGGCCCCCGGACGTCCGGGGTCGCCCCGGCGAACGGGCGCATGGTCGGTTACGGACACATGCCACTCGTACCATCCACGGGCAAGCCGGGGTGTGCGTCGGCCACGCCGCCGAGGTCAGTCCGGCGGGCGGCGGTGCCCGTCGCCGGAAGCGGGCACGGCGGGTTGCGTACGCCCGGCCGGTGGGTGCTCGGCTTTCGGGTGCTCGGCCGCCGGCGGCTCGGTGCCGCGGGTGAACTTGTCGAAGAAGCGCAGCAGTTCCACCGGGAACGGCATCACCAGGGTGCTGTTCTTCTCCGCCGCCACGTCCACCACGGTCTGCAACAGCCGTAGCTGGTACGCCCCCGGGGTGCCCGCCATCGCCCGGGACGCGTCGGCGAGCCGGCGGGACGCCTGGTACTCGCCGTCGGCGGCGATCACCCGGGCGCGGCGTTCGCGTTCCGCCTCGGCCTGGCGGGACATCGAGCGTTTCATCCCCTCGGGCAGCGCGACGTCCTTGACCTCGACCCGCTCGATCAGCAGTCCCCACGGCTTCTCGGTCGGCGCGTCGATGACGGCCTTCAGCTCGGCGTTGATCCGTTCCCGGTCACCCAGCAGGGTGTCCAGGTCGGCCTTGCCGATCACCGAACGCAACGCGGTCTGCGCCACCTGAAGCACGGCCGAGGGGTAGTCACGGACGTTGACCAGCGCCTTCACCGGGTCGACGACCCGGTAGTAGACCACCGCGTCGACGGTGAGGGTGACGTTGTCCCGGGTGATCGCCCCCTGCGGGGGCACGCCGATCACGGTCGTCTGCATGCTGACCCTGGCCATCCGGTCGGCGACCGGAACGATCAGCCGCAGACCGGGCTCCCGGACCGGCGTCAGCACCCGGCCGAACCGGAAGACGATGCCGCGCTGGTACTGCTGCACCAGCCGGACGCTCAGCGCGCCGACGAACGCCACGAACACGATGACGATCACCAGGCCGATCACGACGGCTTCCACGGCACCCCCGACTCCACGCGGCTCCCCGGGCCGGCCCTTTCCCGCCCCGGCGGAAAGTAGTCCCGTAACCGGCGATCAACGCGTGACAGACGGGGCAGGCCGTGGGCCGGGCGGGGGCGGCAGGCCGGGCGGCCCACCGCCGAGGGCTACGTGCCGGCGCCGCCCCGGTCGGAGGCGCGGGCACTTAGCAGCGCGATCCCGCACGCCGCGACGGCGCTCAGCGGGGCGATCAGGAAGCCGACGGTCACCTCCCCCGCCGCGTCCAGCACCAGGCCGGTCACCGCCGCCCCGCCCGCGCTACCCACCGAGAACGCCGTCGCCGCCCAGGCGAACGCCTCGGCCACCGTGCCGGTGGGTGCCACGTCGTCGATCGCGACGAAGGCAATGGTCAGCAGCGCCGGCAGCGCGAGCCCGCTGACCGCCATCAGCACCAGCATCGCGGCCGGCGCCGGGGTGAGCAGCAACGGCAGGTAGCCGGCGGCGAAGACGCCGACCACGCGCGGCAGGGTGGCGTACCGGCGCAGCCCGCCGAAGCGTACGTAGAGCAGGCCGCCGACCAGCGCCCCGGTGGCCTGCGCGGCGAGCAGCCAGCCCGCCCAGGAGCGCGCCCCGGCCGCCTCGGCGTATCCGGTCGCGGCGACGGTCACGCTTCCCACCGCCGCGCCGACCAGCAGCAGCGCCCCGAGGACCAGTCGGAGCCGGCCGGCGCGCAGCGGCCCGGCCCAGTGGCGTACCGCCGGCTCGCCCCGCCAGCGGCGCACCGCGTCGGTCGTGGCGAACCACGCGGTGCCGGCCGCCTGGAAGAGCGCGGCGGCGGCCAGACCGCCGGCCGGGCCGACCAGGCCCACGGCGGCGAGCGTGACCACCGGGCCGAGGATGAAGATCAGCTCCTGGACGGCGATGTCCAGGGTGTACGCGGTCTGCACCCGGTGCGCGGGGAGCAGGTCGCGCCAGAGCACCCGCAGGCACGACTCGAACGGCGGCGCGCCCGCCCCGGCCAGGGCGGCGGCGAACACGGTGACCGGCAGGTTCACGTGCGCGGCGGTGAGGGCGAAGCCGATCGTCGACGCCGTCACGGACAGCCACAGCACCGGCGGCTGGCGCCAGCGCTGCGCCATCCGGGCGAGCATCGGCTGGCCCACGGCGGTGCCGGCGGTGAACGCGCCGACCAGCAGGCCCGCCACGGTCAGGGTCATCGTCTCCCGGGCGAAGACGAGCAGGGCCAGCGGGGCCGCGCCGAGCGGGATCCGGCCGAGCAGGCTGGCCGCCAGGACCCGGGCGGTCTGCGGCACCCGCAGCACCGCGAGGGCGGAGGTGTCGGTGGGGTCGGCGGGCGGGTGGTCGGCGGGCGGTACGAGTTGGTCGTGATCGGGTCTGGGCATGACTGAACGCTCCCGAGGCGTGGCGGAGATGGACCGGAGGGCGGAGCGGGGGGTGCCGAGCCGGTCAGGGAACGTAGTCGGAGCGATCGTGGCCGTCGCCGTAGAGCGGGAGGTCCGGGGTGACCCAGAGGCCGTGCACGGCGGCGACGGCATACGGCGGGATCACGGTGGACAGTCTAGACCCGGACGCCGTCACCGCGGGGGCCAGCCGCACCGGATTGGCCCTGGCCACCCCGCCGACCCGCCTCCCTACGATGACTGCCCACGACTCGCCGCACCGCCGGGAGGACGTCATGCGGGAACGCTTCGCCGACCTGTCCACGCCGCTGATCGCCGACGCCTGCGTACGCCTCGGGGTGCCCCTGCGCGCCGCGCCGGCCGGGATCCGGGCGGTCGTTCCCGGTCACCGCCTCGTGGGCCGGGTGCTGCCCGTACGCCACCACGGCAGCGTGGACGTGTTCCTGGAGGCGTACGCGAGCGCCGCCCCGGGCGACGTGCTGGTGATCGACAACGGCGGCCGCAGCGACGAGGCGTGCGTCGGCGACCTGGCGGTGCTGGAGGGCGTCGCGGCCGGAATGGCCGGCCTCGTGGTGTGGGGCCTGCACCGGGACACCCCGGAGCTGGTGGAGATCGGCCTGCCCGTGTTCAGCTACGGCAGCCTCCCCCTCGGCCCGGTCCGGCTCGACCCGAGGGAGCCGGAGACGCTCGCCAGCGCCCGGTGCGGGCCGCACCTGGTGACCGCCGACGATCTCGTCGTCGCCGACGACGACGGGGTGCTGTTCCTGCCCGCCGCGCGGGCCACGGAGCTCTGCGCGGCGGCGGAGCGCATCCGGGACGTCGAGCGGATCCAGGCGCAACGGATCCGCGCCGGGGAGACGCTGCGCGAGCAGACGCACTTCGCCGACTATCTCGCCCGCCGGGCCGCCGACCCGACCTACACCTTCCGCCGGCACCTGCGGCGCGTCGGCGGGGCGATCGAGGAGTGACCGCGGAGGGTGGGCACGTGAGGGTGGTCATAGCGACTGGACGGGGCGGCACGGTGGGCTGCTAGCCTCGTCGGCAGGTCATGAGCGCCAGCGTCAAGCCCCGGCTCGCTGGCCGGCAACCCTCGTTCCGCGCAGGGGTGCCCCGGGTGAGGACCAGGCACCGGAGCGGATCCGGTGCAAGCGCGGCCTGGTTCCCAGGTCGGCACCGACCGAGGAGAGCCATGTCGTTCCGCATCTTCCCCCCACCGGTGGTTCCCGCCGTGCCCCCGACGTCGCCGGCGCTGACCCGACGCCGGCACATCGACACGATGCGGGTCTGCGCCACCTCGTGTCGCCCCGGCGACGCGCGCTAGGCGCGCCACCCCCTTCTTCCCGGAACCATCCCAGCGGTACGCCCATCGGGCGCACCGTCGGCGACACGCGCCCGTGTGCCCGTCGCCGCAGACACCTCATCGGAGACACCTGTGCGAATCCTCTCGTCCCTCACCCGGGCCGCCGCCCTCGGCGTGGCCGCCGTCCTCGCCGCCACCACGCTGACCGCCTGCGGTGACGACGCTGCCGGCGCGGCCGACAACCCGTACGGCCTGCTCCAGCCGGGCGTGCTGCGTGCCGGCACGCTCACCGACGCCCCGCCGAACGTCTATCTGAAGGACGGCAAGTTCACCGGCTTCGACAACGACCTGCTCATCGCGGTCGCCGAGAAGGTCGGCCTGAAGGTGGAGTTCGTCGGCACCGACTTCTCCGCTCTGCTCTCCCAGGTCAACAACCGCAAGTTCGACGTCGGCAGCTCCTCGATCACGATCACCGAGGCGCGCAAGAAGACCGTCGACTTCGGCAACGGCTACGACTTCGGCCACTTCGGACTCGACGTGCCGGCCGGCTCGTCGATCACCGGCTTCGACCAGCTCGCGGGCAAGCGGGTCGTGGTCGTGCAGGGCACCGTCCAGGACGACTACGCCACCGGCGAGGGGCTCGACCCGGTCCGGGTGCCCGACTACAACGGGGCGATCAACCAGCTCAAGGCCGGTACGGCCGACGCCTGGATCGCCCCGGCCGAGATCGGCGACAAGTCGGCCGCCGACAGCGGCGGAAAGATCGAGGTCGCGGCCAAGCTGCTCAGCCCGGCCCCCACGGCGTACGCGGTCGCCAAGGGCAACGACAAGCTGCGCGAGGCGCTCGACAAGGGCCTCGACGAGGTGATCGCGGACGGCACGTGGAGCCGCCTGCAGGCCCAGTACTACCCGGGCCGCCCGATCCCGGCCGACTTCACGCCGGGCAGCGGCACGGTGCCGGTGCCGTCGGCGTCGGCCACCTCCTGAGACGTAGCGACGACGAGCGAGCGGGGCGGTAGGAGCGACGATGGATCCGTTGAGCACCCTGTGGGAGACCTTCTTCGACTGGGACTCCATGCGCGAGGCGCTGCCCGAGATGGTGACGGTCGGGCTGCCCAACACGCTGATCCTGGCGTTCTCCGCCGCCCTGCTCGGCTCGGTGCTGGGTATGGCGCTGGCCGTCGCGGGCATCTCGCGTACGCGATGGTTGCGGTGGCCGGCGCGGGTCTACACCGACGTGTTCCGTGGCCTGCCCGCCGCGGCGACGATCCTGCTCATCGGCGTCGGCCTGGCGCCGCTGGGGATGCAGGTGTGGGGACCCAACCCGTATCCGCTGGGCATCCTCGCGCTGTCGCTGATCGCGGCGGCCTACATCGGCGAGATCTTCCGCTCCGGCATCCAGTCCGTGGAGGCCGCGCAGCTGGAGGGGGCCCGGGCGTTGGGCCTGTCCTGGGGTGAGGCGATGCGCCTGGTGATCGTGCCGCAGGGCATCCGCCGTGTGCTGCCGGCCTGGGTGAACCAGCTGATCGCGTTGATCAAGGACTCCAGCTTGGTCTACTTCCTCGGCCTGCTGGCCAGCCAGCGGGAGCTGTTCCGCATCGGGCAGGACTACGCGGCGAACACCGGCAACCAGTCGGCGCTGCTGCTGGCCGGGCTGTTCTATCTGACGCTGACGGTGCCGCTGACGCACGTCGTCAACTGGATCGACCGGCGGCTGCGCCACGGCCGGCAGGCCACCCCCGGTGACGCCGACGACGACCTCGACCTGGCGCTGCCGGGCGCGGCGGGAGGGAACCAGCGATGAGCATGGACACCACGACCTCGGTGAGCCTGAGCGTCCGCGACGTGCACCTGGCCTTCGGGTCGCACCGGGTGCTGCGCGGGGTGGATCTGGACGTGGCGCGTGGGGGTACGGCCTGCGTGATCGGCCCGTCCGGATCGGGCAAGTCCACCCTGCTGCGCACGATCAACCGGCTCATCGAGCCCGACCGCGGCGACGTGCTGCTCGACGGACGCAGCGTGCGGGGCGACGACCCGGACGCCCTGCGGCAGCGGGTGGGCATGGTCTTCCAGCAGTTCAACCTCTTTCCGCACATGAGTGTGCTGCGCAACGTCACCCTCGCGCTGCGCCGCACCCGCAAGCTCGGTGAGGACGAGGCGGTGGCCGTCGCCCGCGAGCACCTGGCGCTGGTGGGGCTGGCGGGCAGGGCGGACGCCCGCCCGGCGCACCTGTCCGGCGGGCAGCAGCAGCGGGTCGCGATCGCCCGCGCGCTGGCGCTGCGCCCGCAGGTGATGCTCTTCGACGAGGCGACCTCCGCCCTGGACCCGGAGCTGGTCAAGGGCGTGCTGGGGCTGATGGCCGAGTTGTCCGCCGGCGGCATGACGATGGTGGTGGTGACCCACGAGATGGGCTTCGCCCGCGAGGTCGCCGACACCGTGGCGTTCATGGACCGTGGCGTGGTGCTGGAGGCCGGCGAGCCGGCCGCGATCTTCGAGCGGGCGGAGCACCCCCGGCTGCGCCGCTTCCTCTCCCAGGTGCTCTGACGGCCGGCTAGCCCGCCACCTGCTCCGGCTGGCGGACGAGCTGGATCCGTGCGGTCGCCGTGGCCACCGCCACCGGCCGGCCGTCGGGCCCGACGAGCTCGCCGGCGAGGAAGCAGACCTCCCTGCCGCGCTGCACGACCCGCCCGCGGCCCACCAGCCGGCCGGGGCGGGCGGGGCGGAGGAACTGCACGTGGAGATCGAGGGTCGGCGCGAACTGGCCTTCGGGCAACGCCGCCACCAGTGCCGGCCCCAGGGTGTCGTCGAGCATCGCGGCCAGGAACCCGCCCTGGATCGCGCCCACCGGGTTCGTCAGGTGCTCGCCCGCCTGGAACGCCACCTCGATGGTCCCCCGCTCCGGCTCCACCGCGATCAGCTCCCAGCCGAGCACCACCGCCGCGGGTGGCGGTGACACCCGTCCCGCCAGCACGTCCCAGAACAGCCCACGCCTATCCGTGTCCGGCTCCATGCGCGACATTGAACATGCCACCACCGACACTTCCGGCGCTGCCCGGCTGGCACGCGGGGCCCACCGCCCCCGGACACGAGGGGGCTCGGGGCGCCCACGGCCGCTCCGACCTCGGCCGGCCTCTGGCGCGCAGCCGCATGTTGGCAATATCCTCCACTGCACACGTGGCGCTTGGCGCTCATTTTCACAGGGCTGCCCGCCGCGCCCCGGCCGCAGAGGAGATGCCTTGCACGTCGAAGATTCCGCACTGGACCGCCGGACCCTGCTGCGCGCCGGCCTCGGCGCCGCCACGGTCGCGGTCGTCGGCACTCAGCTCGCTCTTCCGGGCGCCGCGCAGGCGGACCCCGGCACCGACCTGGACTGGATCTACAGCTGCGACGAGTGGGGCGCGCGTCCGCCGGCGGACCCGCTGTCGGTCAGCGCCATCCCCACCAACAAGATCATCGTGCACCACATGGCGTTCCCCAACGTCACCGACTACTCCGAGGCGCAGGCGGTCAAGCTGGCCCGCGACTGCCAGAACCTGCACATGGACGGCAACGGCTGGTCCGACACCGGCCAGCACTTCACGATCAGCCGTGGCGGCTACGTCATGGAGGGCCGCCGGGGCAGCCTGGAGCGGTTGCGGGCCGGCGACCGGCAGATGATCTCGGCGCACTGCCCGGGTGAGAACGGCCGGGCCATCGGCATCGAGAACGAGGGCACGTACGTCACCGAGACGCCACCGGAGGCGCTGCTGGACTCGCTGGTCACGCTCTGCGCGACCATCTGCCGGCAGTACGGGCTGCACGCCCACGACATCTTCGGCCACTGGGACTTCCGCACCACGCTCTGCCCCGGCGCCGCCTTCTACGGGCAGTTCCCCACGCTGCGGCGCCGGGTGTTCGAGGCCCTCGGCACCGACCTCGCCGACGTGCCGGCCCGCCGCTGGCCGGACCTGTGGCGCTTCGTCGGCTCCCCGAGCGTCCGGGTGGTGCAGTACCTGCTGGCCCACCGCGGCTACGCGGTGCCGGTCAACAGCGTCTTCGACGCCGCCACCGTCGCCGCCGTGCAGGACTGGCAGCACCGCAACGGCATTCCGGTCGACGTCGACGCCACCCTCACCGCGCCCACCTGGGAGACCCTGGTGCCGGAGCTGGACAAGGACGCCACCGGGCTGCCCGTCACCGCCGTGCAGTTCCTGCTGAACTTCCAGGGTCGTGCCGAGGTCACCGCCACCGGCGAGTACGACCACCCGACCAAGATGGCCGTCAAGGACGTCCAGCGGCGGCACGGCCTGCCGGCCCACGGCAAGCTGGACGTCGACACCTGGTGCGCGATCGTCGGCGGCGTCGTACGCCGGTCGTTCCGCCACTGACCGCCGGCCGGCAGGCGGGGCGGTCCGGCCGGCGGGACACGAACGGCCAGCCGCGGGGCCGACGAGGCGACGCCGCCACGGGCCGCTGACCGCCGCGCGGCACGGGCTTCTCGCGCGGGGCTGGTGTAGCGGCGGCGGGAGCGGGTAGGGACCGCTGTCCGACGGGCCCGGGGCGACACCTCACCGGTGCGCCCCGGCCCGCAGCCGCCGGCCAGGGGGTGCACCCGAATGCTGTCGCCGCCTCCGCCTCCGCGGCCCGGTCGCCCCACCCGGTGGGCCGGCCCCGGCCCGAGCGCGCCCCGGCCGCGATGAACCGCGTCCGGAACCTGCGCGTACGCCCGGACCTGCTCTACGTGGCGAGCGGCTGGAGCACCCTGGTCACCGACGTCCGTGGCCGGATCACCGGCGCCGACCCGCAGGGCTTCTTCGCCCGCAACACCCGGGTACTGAGCACGGAACGCCTCAGCGTGGACGGTCGCGAGCCGGTCGCGTTCAGCACGGCCAACGTGGCGGGGCACGCCCAGCTCTCGTACGCCGCCCTCGGCGAGGGCGAGACGCTGCCCTCCCGCGCGTCCTACCTGCTGGTGGAGCGCTTCGTCGGCGCGGGGCTGCGTACCCGGCTCACCGTGGTCAGCTACGCGGCCGTGCCGCTGGACCTGCGGCTGCGCATCCACCTCGCCGCCGACTTCGCCGACACCAGCGAGGCCGAGACCGGCCGCCGGGTGCAGTCCGGCACGGTCGACGCGAGCTGGGACGACCGGGAGCGGGAACTGCGGCTCACCTACCGCTGCGACGGCCTCGACCGGGCGGTGGCGATCGGCGTCCGCGCCGACCTGCCCGTCTCGTACGCGGACGGCACCCTGACGGTCGACGTCGCGGTGCCGCCCCGGGGATCCGGCCGGGTGGAACTGCTCGTCGAACCGGTCTTCGACGGGCAGCGCCTCGCCGCCCCGCCGCCCACCTTCACCGACCCGGACGACGCCGCCGCGCGCGCCCGCGGCACCCTGGCCCGCGAACTCACCCGGCTCGCCAGCAGCAACTTCGACGTCACCGCCGCCTGGCGGTGCGCGGTCGACGACCTGTCCGTGCTGCCGCTCGGGGAACCGGAGGGGCCGACGGCGCCGATGGCCGGCCTGCCGATCTACCAGGAGATCTTCGGCCGCGACACGATGACCGCCTCGTGGCAGGCGCTGCTCGCCGGCTCGACGATGCTGGCGGACAGCCTGCGGCTCAACGCCCACCATCTCGGGCGGCGCATCGACGACTGGCGGGACGAGGAACCCGGCAAGCCGCTGCACGAGGCCCGGCGGGGCCCTTTGTCCCTGCTCGGGCTCGACCCGTTCGCCGGCTACTACGGCGACTGGTCGACCGCGCCGGACTTCCTGGTCTTCCTCGGCCAGTACCTGGCCTGGACCGGGGACCGTGACACGGTGCGGGAGCTGCTGCCGACCGCGCGGCGCGTCCTGGGCTGGATCGACCGGTACGGCGACCTCGACCGGGACGGCTTCCTGGAGTACCACCGCCGGTCCCCGCGCGGCCTGAAGAACCAGGGGTGGAAGGACTCGGACACCGCCATCGTCGACGAGCACGGCGAGGTGGTGCCGAACCCCATCGCGACCAGCGAGTTGCAGGCGTACTGGTACGCCGCGTTGCGGCACGCCGCGGTGGTGTTCGCCACGGCCGGGCACCCCGCGTTCGGCGCCGCGCTGCTCCGCCGGGCCGCCGCCCTGCGGCGCCGCTTCCACCGCGCCTACTGGATGCCGGAGCGCAACTGCTACGCGCTGGCGCTCGGGCCGGACAAGCGGCAGGTACGCTCGGTCAACTCCAACGACGGCCACCTGCTGGCCACCGGGATCGTGCCCGCCCGCCTCGCGCCCCTGGTCGCCGACCGGCTGCTCGCCCCCGACATGTTCAGCGGCTGGGGCGTGCGCACCCTGTCCTCGGCGCACCCGGCGTACAACCCGTTCAGCTATCACCGGGGCAGCGTCTGGCCGGTCGAGGCGGGCACCATCGGCCTGGGGCTGGCCCGGTACGGCTGCTGGGAGCACCTGCACCGGCTCGCGGAGGGGATGTTCTCGGCGGCGGCGCTCTTCACCGAACACCGCCTGCCCGAGGTGCTCAGCGGACTGCCCCGCGACGGAGCCCACCCGCATCCGGGCGTCTACCCCGACTCCTGTTCCCCGCAGGCCTGGTCCGCCAGCGCGGTCGTCGCGCTGATCCAGGCGCTGCTGGCCCTGCGCCCGGCCGCGCCGCTGCGGACGATCTTCGTCGACCCGCACCTGCCGGAGTGGCTGCCGGATCTCGTGCTGGAGGGCGTACGGGTCGGCGGTCGCACGGTCGACCTGACCGTACGACGCGGGCGCGGCGGGCGCACGTCGCTGCGCGCCCGCGGCGACCGGATCGCGGTGATCCGTCGGCCCACACTCCAGGCCTCGGCGATCCGGCACCGGTCCTGACCGGCTGCCGGAGCCGGGCCGGCCGGCGCAGCGCGGAAGGCGGCGGACACGGCCGACGGGGCTAGGATCCTGTCGTGGCCGATCAGGGGCTGATCCAGGACGACGAACGGTTGCGCCGCATCGAGGCCGTGACCGACGCGACGCTGTCCCGCCTCGACGCGGCCGACCTCTTCGACGAGCTCCTCGACCGCGTCCGGGACCTGCTCGACGTCGACACGGCGGCCATCCTCCTGCTGGACACGCACGCGCAGCAGCTCGTGGCCACCGCGGCCAAGGGGCTGGAGGAGGAGGTCCGGCAGGGCTTCCGCGTCGCCGTGGGACGCGGGTTCGCCGGCCGGATCGCCCTGACCCGGCAGCCGGTGATCGTCGAGGACGTCACCTCCGGGGTCGTGGTCAACCCGGTCCTGCTGGCGATGGGGCTGCGGTCGCTGCTCGGCGTGCCCATGTTCGCCCGGGGCGAGCTGATCGGCGTGCTGCACGTCGGCACGCTGGGCCAACGCCGGTTCACCGCCGACGACGTACGGCTGTTGGAGCTGGTCGCCGACCGGGCCAGCCTGGCCAACCTCGCCCGGTCCAACAACCTCGACCAGAACGCCGCCCTCGCCCTGCAACGCAGCCTGCTGCCCACCCAGCTGCCCCACGTGCCGGGCCTCGACATGGCCGCCCGGTACGTGCCCGGGCACGTCGCCGGCATCGGCGGCGACTGGTACGACGTGTTCGTCCTGCCCTCTGGCTGGCTCGGCCTGGTCATCGGCGACGTGTCGGGCCACGGCCTGCAGTCGGCGGTGATCATGGGTCGCGTCCGCAGCGCGCTGCGCGCGTACGCGCTGGTGTGCGACGACCCCGCGGAGGCGTTGACGCTCCTCGACCGCAAGGTCAGCCACTTCGAGGCCGGCAACCTCACCACCGCGCTCTACGCCATGATCTCCCCGGACCGGACCCGCATCCGGCTCTCCTCCGCCGGGCACCTGCGCCCCGTGCTCGCCGTGCCGGGCCGGCGGGGCGCACCCGTCGAGGTGCACGCCGATCCCCCGCTCGGCACGGGTCGCCGGCCGCCGCCCCGGCAGAGCGCGGAGGCGGACCTCCCGCCGGGCGCCGTGCTGGTCTGCTTCACCGACGGCCTGGTGGAACGCCGCCACGAGGTCATCGACGTCGGCCTCGAACAGCTCGCCGGCGTGGTACGGACGGCCCCGGCCGAGGAGGTCTGCGCCACGGTCATGCGCACCCTCGGCGCCGAGCAGCCGACCGACGACATAGCCGTGCTGGTCGTCCACCGCCTCCCGACGCCGACCTGATCCGCTCGCCGACCGTCGCCGGCGCCGGTCGGCTGGCCCCGGCCCGTTTGACGGGCGACGATCGCGGAAAGAGTGGCGGGCATGAAGTGGGCAAGCCGTGCCGTACCCGCCGCCGTCGCCGCCGTCGCGGCCCTCGCCGCGCGTGACCTGATCCAGCGCGACCACGCGTTGCTGCGTACCTTCCCGGTCCTCGGCCGGGCCCGGTACCTGCTCGAGTCCATCGGGCCGGAGCTGCGCCAGTACATCGTCGCGGGCAACAACGAGGAGCGGCCGTTCACCCGTGACCAGCGCCGCTGGGTGTACGCCTCGGCGAAGCAGCAGAACAACTACTTCGGCTTCGGTACCGACAACGACATCGAGTTCACCCCCGGATATCCGATCGTCAAGCACCGCACCTTCGGTCGGGCCGTCCCGCCGTCGGCGCCCGGCGCCGGGCACGACGTGCGGCTGCCGTGCGCGAAGGTGCTCGGCGCCGCCCGTGGGCGCGCCCGCGCCTTCCGGCCCGAGTCGGTGGTGAACATCTCCGCGATGAGCTTCGGGTCGTTGTCCGGCAACGCCGTGGAGGCGCTCAACCGGGGCGCGGCCCTGGCCGGCTGCCTGCACAACACCGGAGAGGGCGGGCTGTCGCCGTACCATCGCAAGGGTGGTGACCTGGTCTTCCAGATCGGCACCGCGTACTTCGGCTGCCGCGACGAACACGGCCGGTTCAGCCTGGAGCGGCTCAAGGACCTCGTCGCCGGGGCGCCGGTACGGGCGCTGGAGGTCAAACTGAGCCAGGGCGCGAAGCCCAGCCTCGGGGGCCTGCTACCGGCGGCCAAGGTCTCCGCCGAGATCGCCGCGACCCGGGGCATCCCGCAGGGCCGCGACTGCGTCAGCCCGTCCCGGCACGCCGAGTTCTCCGACTGCGACAGCCTGCTCGACTGGGTGGAGCTGCTCGCCGCCGAGACCGGCCTGCCGGTCGGCATCAAGTCCGCGGTCGGCGACCTCGGCTTCTGGGAGGAGCTGACCACCCTGATGCGCGACACCGGGCGCGGGGTCGACTTCGTCACCGTCGACGGCGGCGAGGGCGGCACCGGAGCCGCGCCGCTGATCTTCACGGACTCCGTGTCCCTGCCGTTCCAGCAGGGCTTCGCCCGGGTCTACAAGGTGTTCGCCGAGCGCGACCTGCACGAGCAGGTGGTCTTCGTCGGCGCCGGCAAGCTCGGCCTGCCCGACAACGCGGTGGTGGCGTTCGCGCTCGGCTGCGACATGGTCAACGTCGGCCGGGAGGCGATGCTGGCGATCGGCTGCATCCAGGCCCAGAAATGCCACACCGACACCTGCCCCACCGGCGTCGCCACCCAGAACCCGTGGCTCGCCCGGGGCGTGGACCCGGGCTCGAAGTCGGTCCGGGCGGCCAACTACATCCGGACGCTGCGCCGGGACCTCGTCAAGGTCGCCGAGGCGTGCGGCGTCGAGCACCCCGGCCTCATCGACACCGACGCGATCGAGATCCTCGACGGCCGCACCGCCTCCCACCCCCTGCACGAGGTGTACGGCTACCGCCCCGAGTGGGGCCTGCCGTCGGCCGCCGACCGGGCGGAGATCGTCCGGCTCATGACGGCGGAGGCCCCGCAGGGCGGCACCGCCCCGCCCTCGGCGACCGCGACGTCCTGAGCCGGCTCCGCGCGACGCCACAGAGGTGGGTGCGCGGTGGAGGTCTAGCGGTGCGCGTCGGCGCTGCCGCGCAACAGCCGCAGCTTGGCGCGTACGCCGTCGGCGTCGGGGTGTCCGAGGTCCAGCAGGATCTCCAGCGCCGCCCGCCAGGCCGTACGGGCGGCGGTGGCCGCACCGCCGGCGAGGTGGCTGTCGCCCAGGTGGACGAGCACCTCGGCCTCGTGGTGCCGATCGCCGGTCTCCCGCAGCAGGTCGACGGCCGCCTGGTAGCAGTCCGCGGCCCGGGCGAAGCACCCGAGATGGTGGTGGGCGTAGCCGAGGCTGTCCAGGGTGGCCGCCTCGCTGTACCGGTCGCCGAGTTCGCGCAGCAGCGTGAGGGCCTCCCCGCAGCAGATCAGGGTGCCCTGGCAGTCGCCGAGCAGCCCCCGGTACCAGCCGACGGCGTTGAGGCTGTCCGCCTGCCCGGCCCGGTGGTCGGCGGCCTGGAAAAGTTCCAGGGCCCGCTCGGAGTTGCGCAGCGCGTCGGTAAGCCGTCCCGCTCCCTCATCCATCCAGCTCAGCCCGCGGTAGGTGTGGGCCTGGCCCACCGGGTCGCCGAGGTCGGCGTACACCCTGAGGGCGCCTCGGAGGTGACGTTCCGCCTGGCCGTGGTCGCCGAGTCGGGTGAACGCCCGGCCCAGGTAGCGGTGCACGTACGCCTCCTGCCGTGACCCGTCGGGCAGGCGACGGGCGGCTTGCAGGGCGGCGCGCTGGGTCGCGACGAGGTCGTGCCAGTGGCCCTGCCGGTCGAAGAACGTCACCAGCACCCACGCCAACGACCAGGTACGGGCGTGCGCCCCGGCCGCCACGGCTTGGCGGAGGGCGGCGAGTATCGCGGGCCGCTCCGCCTCGAACCAGGCGAGTGCGCCAGCGGAGTCGGCGGGGGCGTCGATCGTCACCCCCGGTCGGCAGGGGTCGAGGGCGACGTTGTCCCGGTGCGGATCCAGTACCTGGTCCATGGCGTGGGCGCTGTGCAGGTAGTGGTCGAGCGTCCGGTGCACCGCCGCGGCGCGTTCGGCGCCCGGCTCCTCGGCGTGCGCCTGCTCGCAGGCGTAGACGCGCAGCAGGTCGTGCAGGGCGTACCGGCCCGGGGAGTGTTCGGCGAGCATGTGCGCGCGGGTCAGGTCGGCCAGCAGGGTCCGCGCCCGCGGTGCCGGGACGGCCGCGAGGCTGGCTGCGGCGGACGCGGTGACGTCTGGACCGGGGTGCACCCCGAGCAGCCGGAAGAGCCGGGCCGCCGCCGGCGGGAGCGCCCGGTACGACCAGGAGAAGACGGCCCGGACACGGCTCGCCGGATCACCCGTGTCGAGGACGTCCAGCCGGTGGTCGGCCTGCTCGAGTTCGTCGGCGATGACCCCGAGCGCGAAGCCGGTCTCGTCGGCGCGGGCGGCGGCGACGGCCAGGGCGAGCGGCAGCCGCGCGCAGGCCGTGACGAGCCGCTCGACAGCTTCGGGCTCGGCCGCGATCCGCTCCGGCCCGAGTCGTCGGGTGAGCAACCGGGCGGCGTCCGTCGCGGACAGCAGCTCGACGGTGAGGGGATGGGCGCCGTCGGTGGCGACCAGGCCGGTGAGCTGTCTGCGGCTGGTGACCACGACCATGGCGGTCGAGGTGCCGGGCAACAGGGGCCGTACGTGGTCGGCGTCGCGGGCGTTGTCCAGCACGACCAGGACCCGTTTCTGCGCCAGCAGGGTGCGGTAGAGGGCGGCCTGCGCGTGCAGGTCCGGCGGGATCCGGTCGGGCGGTACGCCGAGGGCGTCGAGGAATCCACGGACCGCCTCGGCGGGGCCCAGCAATCCGCCCGGGGCGAATCCCCGCAGGTTCACGAAGAGCTGGCCGTCGGGGAACCGGTCGGCCACGCGGTGCGCCCACCGTACGGCCAGCGTGGTCTTGCCGACCCCCGCGGTGCCGGAGACGGCGACGACGACACCGGACGTCACCTGGCGCCCGGCCGTGTGCAGGATCCGGTCGAGCTGGTCGATCTCGTCGCCCCGGCCGCTGAAGCCGCGCACGTCGGCCGGCAGTTGGGCGGGCACCGCCCGGTCGCGTGGTTCGGCCGGGAGCGTCGTCTGATCGGGCTCGCCGGGCGGGGCCGCCTGATCGGGGTCGGTCTGCGGGCCGGCCTGGTCGAGGTCGCCGTGCAGGGCCGCCTGGTGCAACTGCCGCAGCTCCGGCCCGGGATCGACGCCGAACTGCTCGGCCAGCCGCTGCCGCAGCGTCGCGTAGCAGTCGAACACCTCGGACAGGCGGCCGGCCCGCGCGAGTGCCCGCATCAGCACCGCCGCCAGCGGCTCGGCGACCGGATAGTCGTCCAGCAGGGCCCGCACCCGGCTGATCATCCGGGCATGGTGGCCCAACCTGAGGGCGGTCCGCGCCCAGTCCACCGCGGCGTCCAGCCGTTCCAGACCCCAACCGTCGCGCATCCGTGCCGGCCACTCGCCGGAGAGGTCCGCCAGGGCCGGGCCCCGCCACAGCTCCAGGGCCTCCCCCAGCAGCGCGGCCCGCTCGGCGTCCGGGCGGCGCCGGGCCGCGCCGACCAGTGCGCGGAACCGCAACAGGTCCACCTGCTGGAGATCGGCCCGCAACACGTAGCCGTTGCCGCGGTGCACCAGGGTCACGGGCGGCTGTTTCTCCTCGGCGGCGTGGGCCGCCTGGAGCAGGCGCCGGATCATGGCGATGTGGGCGTGGATCGCCGCACGCGGTTGGGCGGGCGGCCGTTCGCCCCAGATCCGCTCGATCAGGGTCTCGGTCAACACCGGACGGCCCGCGTCGAGCGCCAGGGCGGCGAGGGCGACACGTCGCTGCGGTGGCCCGATGTCCAGCCCGTGCGTGCCGGCCCAGACCTCCACCGGCCCGAGCAGCCGAATGTCCATCAACGCCCCCGTCGACAACGCATTCACCGGGCTCTATGACAACACAGGCCGCGCCAAGAACGCACCAAGCCCGGCACCAAGGACCCGGCCACATCATCGAGTGGTCAGCAGCCAGCACCGACGCGGACCAGAGCTGGAGCCACCGGACGGGCGTACCGCACCCGGACGGGAACGGTGGCGTCGATGCCAGTCCGAAAGGGAGTGTTTCATGCCACAAAGGACCGAAGGTCCGGCACGACGGGCCGTGCGAGTCGGTTCCTCGCTCGCCGTGCTCGCTTCCGCCGCCGTGCTCGGCACCACGCTCACGGCCACGCCCGCCAGCGCCGACCCCTGCCCCAGCGGCGCGCTGTGCGCGTACACCCAGTACGACTGGGGCGGCGCGCCCGGCACGGTCTACGGCGACAACACCAACCTGTTGCAGTACACGAAGTTCGCCAACGCCGCCTCGCTCTACAACAACGGCGGCTCCTGCAACGTCACCGTCTACTACAACACCGGGTACCGCGCGCCGTCCTACAACCTGAACCGGGGTACCGGCTGGCGGCGGCTGGGCAGCAACCTGTACCACCACGTCGGCTCGAACAGGTGGTGCCTCTACTGAGCGCCCTGAGATGAATCCGCAGCGATGGGCGCGGGTGGTCCTGCTTCCCGTCCTGCTGGGGGTGGTCGGGTGCGGTAGCGCACCCGGCCACACCACCGCCCCGGTGGAACTCCCCCGGCCCCTGGACGGTGTCACGTACTTCACCAGCGCCGAAAACTCAGCCCTGCACGACGCGCACGAGCAACTCGTCACCCGGTGCATGCGGGACAGGGGGTTCGCGTACCAGCAGGTCCCGCTCTCGCCGGCGACGCGACTGCGCGACCTCAATCCCTACGGGCTGCTCAGCAGGCACCAGGCCAGGACGGACGGATACCGGATCACCAGTTCCCTGGCCGAGGAGGCGAAGGCCGCGACGCGGCCGGCTCCGGGGTCGACGTCGTCGCCGGCGTGGAATGCGGCGCTGCTCGGCACCGACTCCCACCGGGTGACCGTCCAGCTCCCGGAAGACCACGAGATGTTCTACAACAGCGACGGGTGCACCCATCAGGCCACCGCCACGCTGTACAGCGCCGACTGGCAACGGTTGTACGACACGTTCCAGGTGCTGGCCAACCGGGTGGTCGAGACGGTGAACCAGGATGCGGAGTTCGTGCACGCCCAGTCCGCCTGGTCGGCATGCATGACACGGGCGGGGCAACCGTCCCGGACGTTCGACGAGGCGCGCGGCCGGATCGACGCCGCCTTCAAGAGGGCAGCCGAGGACCGCGCCGACCTGATGCCGGTCGTCAGGCAGGAACTCGCCACGGCCACGGCCGACGCCGCCTGCCAGGACGAGACCGGCATGGTCGAGGTCGTCCGCGCGGCACAGGGCCGCGCGGAGGCCACGGTCCTGGACACGCCCCGACAGGAGCAACTCGGTGAACTCCGACGGCTGCGGGCGGACGCGCTGCGACGCGTCACGACGCCGCCCGGAGCGACCCCGCGCTGAGGCCGGCGGGCGCGACCGGACCTGCCGAGGTGACCTCGACGAACGGCGACCCGTCGAGGTCACCTCGGCGGTACGACGGGAGCGGCCCTCGGCGCGCGGCACGAGTGACAACCACCGCCCGGACCGCTGCCGCCGGGACGCGGACGCGGACCAGGCGGCCGGCGCGACCACGCCGATAATGGCGCGCACCGGGGAGGCCGCCGCACCTATCGTGGCGCCGTGCTGATCAGACGCGAGACCCCTGCCGACGTCGACGCGATCCGGGCGGTGCACCTGGCCGCCTTCGCCGATCCGGCGAAGCCGGACAGCGTACCTGTCGAGGCGGGGTTGGTGGACGCCCTGCGGACGGACGGCGGGTGGCTGCCGGCCCTCAGCCTCGTCGCGGCCGACGAGGCCGGACGGGTGGTCGGGCACGTCGTGTGCACCCGGGGCCACGTCGCCGGCGAGCCGGTCGCGCTGGGGTTGGGCCCGCTCGGCGTGCTGCCGGCCTGGCAGCGGCGCGGGGTCGGCTCCGCGCTGATGCACGCGGTGCTCGGTGCCGCCGACGCGCGCGACGAGGCCCTGGTGGTGCTGCTCGGGCATCCCGACTACTACCCGCGCTTCGGGTTCCGCCCCGCGGTCGACCTCGGCGTCACGCCGCCGCAGCCGTGGGGGCCGCAATACTTCATGGCCCGCCCGCTGAGCGCGTGGCGGTCCTCGATCCGCGGCGGGTTCCGCTACGCCCGCCCCTTTGACGAGCTGTAAACCGCCGCGCCCGTCGGTCGCACGGCCACGGGTGCCTCCGGGGACGCTCGCCCGGCTGTGTTCGGGCAGGTCAGTGCCGCAGTCGCGGGTCTGCGTGCGAACATGTGTTCGTGTCGCGCGAGGCCAGCATCCTGCACGCCGACCTGGACGCGTTCTACGCGTCGGTCGAGCAGCGCGACGATCCGCGCCTGCGCGGCCGACCGGTGATCGTCGGCGGCGGCGTGGTCCTCGCGTGCAGCTACGAGGCGAAGGCCCGGGGCGTACGCAGCGCGATGGGTGGCCGGCAGGCCCGGTGGCTCTGCCCCGAGGCGATCGTCGTGCCGCCGAGGATGGCGGCCTACACGGCGGCGAGCCGCGCGGTGTTCGAGATCTTCCGGCGGACCACCCCGATCGTCGAGGGGCTCTCCATCGACGAGGCGTTCCTCGACGTGGGCGGCCTGCGGCGGCTGGTCGGTCCGCCCGCCGACATCGCCGCCCGGCTGCGCCGTGAGGTACGCGGACGGGTCGGCCTGCCGATCACCGTGGCCGTGGCCCGCACGAAGTTCCTCGCCAAGGTCGCCAGTGGCGTCGCCAAGCCCGACGGCCTGCTGGTCGTCCCGCCGGACGGGGAACTGGCGTTCCTGCACCCGCTGCCCGTGGAGCGGCTGTGGGGTGTCGGGCCGGTGACCTCGGCGAAGCTGCGCGAGCGGGGGGTGCGTACCGTCGGGCAGGTCGCCCGCCTCGGCGAGGCGACGCTGGTCTCGCTGCTCGGCGCGGGCGCCGGCCGGCACCTGCACGCCCTGGCGCACAACCGCGATCCCCGGCCCGTGCAGGTCGGCCGCCGGCGCGGGTCGATGGGGGCGCAGCACGCCCTCGCCCCCGTTCCGCACTCCTCCGCCGAGTTGGAGGCGATCCTCGCCGGCCTGGTCGATCGGGTGACCCGGCGGATGCGGGCCGCGACGCGGGCCGGCCGGACGGTGACGCTGCGCCTGCGCTTCGGCGACTACACCCGCGCGACCCGCTCGCACACGGTGACCAAGGCGACCGCCGACACGGCCCCGCTGCTCGGTGCGGCGCGGGCGCTGCTGCGGGCCGCGCTGCCCGAGATCGAGCGGCGGGGCGTGACCCTGCTCGGCGTGTCGGTCGGGAACCTCGACGACTCCCCCGTCCAGCCGCCACTGCCGTTCGAGCGCGATCCGGGGGCGGACCTGGACGCGGCCGTGGACGCGGTGCGCGACCGGTTCGGGTCGGCGGCGCTCACCCGGGCGGTGCTGCTCGGGCGGGAGCCGGGCCTGGAGATGCCCATGCTGCCGGACTGAGCCGCCGTGCCGTGACCGCAGGCGTGCCGAGCCGTGGGCATCCGCCGGTCACCCACCGTCGGGCGGCGGTGACCGGCGGGGTCGCCGGGGGTCAGCTCCCCGGCGGTACGGCGGTGCCCTTGCGGTAGTTGCGGCCGTTGCCGTCGGGGCGGTAGTTGTTCTCGACGTTGCCCGCCGAGTCCACCGAGAACCAGTGGATCCGCGTCCCCGCCGGGACGGTCAGTGTCTCCCCGCCCTCCCGGATGCCCGCCGAGCCGTACAGCGTCGACGCGTACGTGGGGGCGGCGCGGTCGAGGGTGTAGAAGACGGCGGCCGGTTCGCTGGTGGAGAAGGTCACGTCCACCATGCCCGGCGTCGCGCTCGGCGCGACCGTCAGCGTGCTGCGCGGCCGGGTCCGGTCCTTGGCGAAGTCCCGGGCCACCCGCATCAGCTCGACCAGGCCGTTGGCGAACTCCAGCGCCTCCTCGTGCGCCTCGTCCCACTCCGGCTGGAACGAGGTGCCGACCTCGAAGTTCCAGGCGTAGATGCCGTACTTGTACCAGAGCATGTCGCCGGAGTTGCCGGCCGCCGAGTAGAGCACGTCGGAGATCGGGCCGGTGCGCGCCGGGGTGACCGCCATGTTGCGGTGCCGCTTGATGGCAACCAGGATCCGCGACGAGGCGCCCCAGAAGGCCGACTCCTCGGCGAGCGTCGGGCGGGGCGCGGAGACCCGGTCGGGCAGCGCGTACGCGCCCGGCGACCACATGAAGTAGTTGCCCGAGGAGTGCAGGTTCATCGAGAACCGGATGTTGGGGCGGGCGGCCAGCCAGTCGAGGTTGCGGTTCTCCGGCTCGGAGAGCTCGCTCGGGCCGGCGTACGTGCCGCTGGTGCAGCTCGCCGACGCCCCCGAGTAGCCGTCGAAGAGGCTGTACTCGGTGTAGTTGCGGTTGTTGTCCACGCCCCAGGAGTTGCGGGCCAGGAAGTCGGCCGCTCCGGTCGTCGGGCAGTGGTTGGTCATGTTCTTGCGCTGGGAGTTGAAGTCGTAGAACGAGTAGTGGCCGCCGTCGGGGTTGACCGAGGGGGCGATCCAGATGTCGAGGTTGTCCAGCAGCTGCCGGGTCTGCCCGTCGTGTGCGTAGTTGCGCAGCAGCCGCTCGGCGGTCTCGACGGTGACCAGCGGGGGTACCCACTCGCGAGCATGTTCCTGGGCGTAGGCGAGCACGCCGAGCTTCGAGCCGTCCCGGTGCTTGCCGATCCGGATGGCGTACACCGGATGCGGGTCGCGCGAGACGCTCGCCGGCGCGCTCAGGCCGTCGCTGAGCGGGGTCCGCGCGGCCGGCGCGACCACGCCGGTGCCCGGGCTGCCGCGATAGGTGTACGCCCGCACGAGCGTCCCGGCCCCGGCGTTGAGTGCCGCGACGACCTGGGCGGCGGTGCTGCTCACCGCGCCGTCGCCGTCGGTGCCCAAGGTGACCCGTACGGCCGGGCCGGTGACGGTCACCGACAGCGGCACGTCCGCGGCGCCCGGGTCGGCGAGCTCCACGGAGATGCCGTTGCCGCCCTCGTGCCCCCAGGTCAGGGAGTCCACCGCGACGCGGCTGTCGGTGGCGGTGCCCAGCACGGCCTGCGCGTGCCGCCGATAGCCGTTGGTCCTGTACGGCAGCTCGACGATCTCGGCCAGCCGGGGGAACTCGGCCGCCAGCTGGTGGATCCGCGCGTACAGCTCGGTGGGCGTCAGGTAGCTGGTGACGAAGTCCTTCTGGTAGCCGGGCCCCTCGGGGCCGTCGCCGGGCGTCGGCAGCCACTCCCGCACCTGCGCGACGGCCACGTCGCCGGTCGGGCTGGTGATCCGGATCCGGTCGGGCCGGCTGGTCACCGTCGCGGCACCCCGGTGGTAGAGGTAGACCCCGGCGTCGACGAAGCGCGAGATCGTCTGCGTACCGCCGGAGCCGATCTCGGTGCCCGGCCCGCTGTCCCGCTCGACGGTGAGCGCGTCGGGGGCCGTCTGGCCCTGCGCCCACTTCGCCTCGACGGAGAGGATCTGGCTCGTACCGGAGGTGTAGTAGTCCGCCCGGATGATCCTGACATCGGACGCGGCGGACGCGGTCGGGCCGGCCGTCGCGGCGGCGAACTGGCGGTTCTGTGCGACGTGCCCGGCGATGGTCGCCTCGCGTTCCGCCATCCGGGCCCGGGCGTCGGCGGGACGGTGCAACACCTTGCCGAGGGTGAAGCCGGCCCTGGTCAGCGCCGTCGCCTCGGTGGCGGTGACGACCGCGTGCGCGACGACGCCGTCCTCGGTGCGGGTGACGTGGTGGTCGAGGTCGACGCCGGTGGCGACGAGGGCGTCCAGTTGGGTGGTGCCGGCGAGCAGCACCTCGACGACGTCGGCCTCCTCGTCGGCGACCCGGACCAGCTCGACCGGGGGCGCGGCGGCGGGCACGACGGCCGAGGCCGGGCTGACCAGCAGCACCGCGGCCGTGACGGCGGCCAACGCGGCCGGGACGGGTAGGCGGCGTCGCCACCGGGGAGCCAGGAGATCACGCATGTGTCCGCCCTTCTGGTCTCGGCAGGGCGGCCGGAACGGGATGGCCGAGGCGCCGCCCGGGTGCGGCTCCGCCCGTCGGTCGCGCGCCACGACGCCATCCTCAACGCCCGGAAACTGGCATGTCAATCCCTGTCGATGTCCCGCGCGCTGCCGGCCGACCAGCGGGCCCGCGCGCGGCGAAGCGGTGAGTAGGCGTGCTCAGGGCCGGCCCGGGGGCCACCCACATACTTACCCGAGCAGCTTGGACAAGATCGCCGGAAGAAGGCACAGGCATGACGACGCAGCACCGACCGACCTTTCCGCTCATCGCGCTCATCCTGGTCCTGTGCACCCCGGTGGCCGCCTGGTGGCTCATCGGTGACCTGACCGGCGACGAGGCCCGGCGACTCGCCGCCGAGGGCGTCGAGTTGGACTACGCGATCCGTCCGGTCAGCCTCGGTACGGCGGGAGACCGTATCGTCGGCGTCCTGGCGTGCGTCGGCGTCGTCCTCGCCCTCGCCTGGCTGCTCCGGGCCACCGCGCGCCGCCGCCTCGACCGCCGGTGGTGGTGGGTGCTGACGCCGCTCGTCGTGGCCGGCGTCCTGCTCGGCCTCGCCTGGCGGGTGCTGACCGCTGGCGGCATCGGCGCCAACATCGGAGCGGGGCTCATGCTCATCGCGGGCGGGCCCGCGCTGGCGATCCTGCTGATCGTCGCCGCGGTCGCGGCGGTACGGATGCGCCGCCGCCCGCACGCCCCCGAGTGACGACCGTACGGCGTTCGCGGGCTCACCTGGCGCCGTCCCCGCGCGCGGTCGGCGTCGGATCGGCTGCGGCGAGCATCCTGCCCGTCGTGTCGGCGAGGCGCCTCGCGGCAGCCGGGTCGAGAGTGCTCAGGTCGAGCGGCACCGGCCTGCCACGGTCCACGGCGGTCAGGGGCACCCCGGGGGGCGAGTCGACGAACCCGTGGACCGGTGCGACGGCCCGTTCGACGGGCCGGGCCGCGACCGCGGCGAGCGCCTTGAGGACCGTACGGGTCAACGGGTTCATCTGCTCCATCGCGGACGTCCCGCTGCGGGTGAACCCGGGATGGTAGAGGACGTAGGGAACGCGCTCGCCGAACTGTTCCGCCATCGCGACGCCCAGCAGGTCGTTCGCGCGGCCGGCCTGGAGTTGCGCGGCGATGGTGCGGTAGCGGCGCCGCAGCTGAAGGTCATCCCAGTGGATCTGCCCGGAACTGAGCCCGACCCCGGCGATGTTGACGATCACCGGGTGCGCGGCGGCGGACAGGGCGGGCATGAGCCCGTGGCCCAGGAGGTGGCGGCTGAGGTAGTAGAGGGCGAAGGTCGACTCGAAGCCGTCGCTCGTCTCGACCCGCCGCGGCAGCTGGCGGTTCGCCGCGAGCACCAGGGCATCGACCGTCTCGTACCTGGCCGTGACGTGCTCGATCACTGCCCGGTTGCCCGCGATCGTGCTCAGGTCGGCGGCCAGGAACTCGATCCGGCCGCCCAGCCCCGACTCCCTGGCGGAGGCCAACAGTCGCTCGCCCTTGGCCGGGTTGCTGCCGACGGCGAGAACTCGGTCGCCGCGTGCCGCTCGGCCGAGGACGAGCGAACGTCCCATGCCGTCGCTGCCGCCGGTGACGACAACGGTCCGATCCGTCTGGTCGGGATCCGTGTCGCCCTGCTGCCCGTTGACCATCAATTCTCCTAGTTACTCTTGGTAAGTACCTCCATCATCAGTAAGTGGTCAGGATCGTGGAAGAAGGCAGTTTGCTGTCAGCAACGAACACCGGTGTGCCCGCCCCGCTCGACACCGTCCTGCCGAGCCCGGTCCCCGCCGACGAGCACGAGCAGTGCCCGGTGACCGACGTCCTGCGTCGGGTCGGCGACAAGTGGACGGTGCTGGTCGTGGTGCTGCTCGGTCAACGACCACATCGGTTCAACGAACTCCACCGAGGCATCGAAGGCATCAGCCAACGCATGCTGACCCGCACGTTGCGCGGGCTCGAGGTGGACGGGCTGGTCCACCGGGAGGTCTTCGCGACGATCCCGCCCAGCGTGGAGTACAGCCTCACACCTCTCGGCAGGTCGCTGCTGAAGCCGCTCTCGGCCCTCGCCGAGTGGGCGATCGCGAATCAACCCCGCATCGCGGCCAGCAGGCGCGCCAACGACGTAGCGCCCCGCGCCACCTAGCTGCCCCCGGCGCTCAGACGAGACGCTGGACGCGTACGGTGGGCCGCTCGTTTCTCAGGTGGCCCTCCTTGTGCTGACGGACCTGCTCGTCCCAGACCTCCTGGTCGTAGTCGGGATCGGGCGGGATCCACCTGTGCGAGCCGTCGCTGTAGTGGAACTTCTCGTCCCCACGGCGCAGGATGCTCACCGCGCCCACCCAAGGAAACGCCGGTGCAGGTGTTCGGCAGGCAGATCGCCCAGATCATGCATGGCACGCACCAACTGGGCATCCAGGTGGAGCGCCAGCGCAACCGGGGAGTCGGCAAACTCCATCCGCAACTCACGCCGTCGCGTCAGGCAGGGCCAATCCGAAGCGCACCCACCGCACTCCCAGTCCGGCGGCACCGGCCAGTGCGGCGTCGTCGAACCGGGCTGCGTGGGCGTGCCGCCACCAACCGCGCCCGCCGTCCGCTCGCCCATCCCGCTCACCAGGTCTGGTACGGGCCCGAGGGAACCGGCCAAGCCAACGGAACGCTCCCGACCCCAGTCGGTCACTGCTGTTCCTCTCGCGGCCAGTGCCCCCGGTTGATCGGAACCCTGTGCCGTGCCCGGCACGGCAGCTCTCCCCCACATCGACACACGCGCCGCCATCGTCGCCACGACCACACCGGCCGATGCCTGCGGGCGAGAGTCATCGCTACGGCGGCCAGGTACTCGTCGTAAGCGACATGTCGCCACCGTCTTCCCTCGCCACTACGCGCAGGCTGCGGGCTGGGTCGCAAGGCCGTCTCCCTCCGTCGGGCAGCGCGACATGGCCGGACTCGGAGAATCGGGACCGGCTCGAACACGTTCGGTAGCTACGACGCTACGATCACGGCAGCGGCCCCCTGAACCCACTCGCAGTACGCGTGAGCAGGCCAAGCGGCCCGCACCGGCAGTGAGTGGAGACGGAACATCGACCACCGGTCAAGGTAGGGATGTCGGATGGCAGGTCGGGGACGGGCCACGCCCCAGCGCGGCGAGGTGACGGGGTACCTGATCAAGGTGATCCGAGAGTCCATTCCCATGACGCAGGAACAGCTGGCCACCAAGTTGGCCGTCGACCCGGCGACCGTGCAGAGTTGGGAGTCGGGACGGCGCCCTTTCAGCGCCATCGCGCTCGGACAGGCCGTCATGACGCTTAGGAAGCTGCGTAGGCTCGGCGCGGACGGAAGCCTGCTCGCCGCCGTCAACGACGCGGCCGAAGCCGACCTCATCCTCGCCGCGGTGCTCGACGACAGGGTGGAGCGGATGGCTGTCGCCGAGCAGCCTCTCGGCTGGTCGGTACTCAACCAGCGCCTGACCGACCTCATCCTGTGGGCGGCAATCGGCCAGACACCCACATTTCTCAGCGGGCACCGCACCACCCACCGTAGGCGCGGGCCCGTTGCCCCGGGTCCCCTGCTGACTGTTGCTCAACAGCGGCTCTTCTTCGCGAACCTGCACGTGCTCGCCGACCGCGCCGGCAACGGACGCGACCCGGCCGTCCTCCTGCACCGGCAAGCCTGTTTCCTCGCCGGAGCAGACCCGACCGGTGCTGCCGCCGCCTGGCTCACCGAGGGCCGTTACCGAAGGGCCAGTCGAGCGATGTCCTTCCGCACCTGGTCGCCGCTGTGGCCTGACGTCCGCTCGATTGCCACCTCCCTTGCGAACCAGGGCGACCCCGAACCACTGCGGGACTTCATCGCCCGGGCCCACCCGGACGACACCTGCGAGCGCTCCGCCCTCAACTACTCGGCATACTGGGTGGGCGAGATCCCGCATCGGCAAGGCGACGACTCCTTCATGCCGATGTCCCTGACCGATTGGAGAGGATCCCGCCTGCTCCGTCACCTGGTCCGCCGCCTCGACGCCGACCATCCATGCGTCGACCTCAACATCCACAATCTCTGGGCACTGCTCACCGCCCGACGCGGCCTCGCCCTCGACAACCCTGAGACCGGGCGTGCTCTCGTGGAACGCAGCACCCTGCTCCTCGACAGCGACCGGGTCTCCCCGCAGTCCCGGCGGGACCTGACGTCTATCGTCTACAGCCTGCGTACCGACGGACTCAGCGGCACAGGGATGGGCAGATGAGAGACGACCAGGATGCCGCCGGCGCGATGAGCTTCATCTTCGAAGCTGGCGTACTCAAGCGCGCCGCCCGCACCGGCTGGTGGTTCGCCGGCGTGAAACAGCCCGAGTCCATCGCCGAGCATTCCTTCCGCACCGCGCTCATCGGCATGATGCTCGCCGCGATGGAGGGCGCCGACCCCGCCCGGGTGTCGATGCTCTGCGTCCTGCACGACACTCAGGAGACGCGCGTCACCGACATCCCGCACATCGCCAAGCGGTACCTGACGGCCGTACCCAACACCACCGTCACCGCCGACCAGGTCGCCGCCTGCCCGCCGGTCGTCGCCGACACCATCGCGGCCGCCGTCGCCGAGTACGAGGCCGGCGAAACCCTGGAATCCGTCGTCGCCCGCGACGCCGACAAGCTCGAATGTCTCGTTCAAGCCGTCGAATATCGCCACCAGGGCGTCGGCGACGTCCAACGCTGGATCGACAGTTCCCGCGCGGCGTTGAAGACGGGATCCGCCCACCGCCTCGCCGACGCCGCTCTGGCCGGACAACCGCTCGCCTGGCTGAGCCCTCCCAGGCAGCCCGAGTAGGGCAGCTCGTCCGGCGGGAACCGCGGGATCGCGCGGGTGGCACCGGCGGTTGGACGATGCGGATGTGTCTTAGCTCACCCGGCTGCGGGCGTGTCGGCGCCCACTTGCGCAGCATGGGAGGGGTGCCGAGGTTTCACCTGCATGGAAACTGGAGAAGGTGAAGATCGCACCTGCGCTCAAGGGGGATCAACTCGTGTCCGACACCACCGACCGGTCCGACCGTCAGGCCGACCGTCCCGCTGAGGTGACCGACCCGCTGCTGTGGAAGCTCGCCCTGGACGTGGCCGACGCCCACGAGCCGGACGGCGACGGCGGGTGCCGCAACCTGCTCTGCGCGGGCCAGGCCTGGCCCTGCCCGGCCTGGAACAACGCCCAGCGCGCCCTGCACATGGCCCGGGCCGACTCGGGGCAGTCCGCGCCGCGCGCCGTGGCGCCGGCCGGCGGCCAGAGCCGCTCCGACCTGGCCCCCGGCAGGATGGCGCAGCGCACCCAGCCGCACCCGAGGACCGCGTCGGCGGCCTGAGGTCTGCCCCCCGCAAGACGGATGACCGGCTCCGCCGCACCGGCGGGCCATTCCTGCACGCCGCTTCGCTCCGGTCAGGCGTGACGGGCGAAGATCTCCCGGACGGCTGCCAGCTCGTCGGCGTCGATGAACCGCCCGTCCGGGAGGAAGTGCCAGACGGTCGACTGCCCGGCGTTGTCGCGGCAGGCGAAGCGCTGCGCGCCGTCGACCGTCGTCGGCGCATTGAAGATCAGCTCGCCGACGCCACGGCGCGTCGGCGCACCTCGGGCAGCGTGGTGGCGCGCAACGCGTGCCAGGTCCCGTCCATCGGCAGCCATGCTTGCCACCGCGCGAGCGTGCGCCCGCGAGCGCCCGCCCGCCCGCCGGCGGCGTCCGTCGCGGCCCGGCGGTGTCCGGCCGGAGGTCCGGTGTCCGGGAATCGGCCGGACAGCGGGGCGTGTCCGCAGCCTGGTCCACACAGGCGTACGCGCGGGGACAGCCCCGTCCGGCCAGAGGAGAGCCATGCTGAGAAAGAGATGGGCGGTAGTAGCCCTCGCCGCCGTGGTCGTCGGTACCGCGGCGCCTCCGGCGGGGCCGGCGGCTGCCGCGACGGCCCGGGACCGGCCCGCCAGTGCCGACGCGGCCCAGTCCGGCCACCGGCCCACGAGCATGACGGCCCAGGTGACCGGCGCCGTCGCCGGCGCCACCTCCACGGTCGGCACCAACGCCATCTTCGGTCCCGACACGCGGGTGCCGGTCACCCCGACCACCACGTTTCCCGCCAGCGCCACCGTCCGGTTGACGTTCGCGGGAGGCCAGTGCACCGGATTCATGATCAGCGAGCGTACAGTCGCCACGGCCGGCCACTGCGTGCACTCCGGCGGCACGCTCGGCTCCTGGCGTACGAACGTCGTCGCGTACCCGGGTCACGACGGCACGACGGCACCCTTCGGCTCGTGCGCGGCGGTCCGGCTCTTCGCCCCCTCGGGCTGGACCGGTTCGATCTACGCCCCCACCCCCGCCGACCCGACCTACAACTACGGGGCGGTGCAGCTCAACTGCACGATCGGCGCACGGACCGGCTGGCTCGGCCTCGGCTACCCGACCCAACCCGCGACCGGATCCTGCACGACGACCCAGGGATACCCGGTCGACCGGCCCGGACAGTGGGCGAGCAAGGACTTCATCCGCGCCGAGGCCCTGAACCACTTCTACGTGCGGCATCCCTTCGTCGGCGGGCAGGACGGCAGCCCCGTCTTCTACACCCCCAACCCGGACGACTGGTGCCCGACACGGCCGCCGCTGGTGATCCCGTGCCCGTGCCCGCCGCCACCGCCCTGCGTCTGCCCGAACCCGGCGGTGCTGGGGATCCTCGCCAGTGGCCCGTACGGCACGGGACCCGGGGCCACCAACAACGTCGTCACCCGGATCACGACGCCCGTCATCAACAACTTCATGCAGTGGCGTTGACCCTCTCCCACCGGGCGCTCCCGGGGCGGATGCCGGCAGGCCCTCGCCCCGGGAGCGCGCCGGTCAGCGGGACCGTACGGGCGCGGCGCCCAGCTTCTCCCGGACCTGCTCGGCGTCGAGGTGGCCGAGCTGCTCCAGGATCTCCAGCGCGTCGCTCCACGCACGGTACGCGCGCTGGGGCGCACCGGCGGCGCGGTGGCTGTCGCCGAGATGGGTGAGCGTCGTCGCCTCGTAGTAGCGCTCCGCCGCCTCCCGCCACAGCGCGAGCGCGTTGTCGTAGCAGCGGATCGCCTCCCCCTGCTGCTCCAGCCGGTAGTACACGTAGCCGAGGCTGTCCCAGGTGTGCGCCTGCCAGTACCGGTTGCCGACCTGCTGTTGCAGGACGAGCGCCCGCGTACAGTGCTCAAGCGCCTGCGGGTAGTTGCCGAGCTGGCTGTGGTACCAGCCGATGTTGTTCAGCGCGTTCGCCGTCCCGTTGGTGTTCCCCGCCGCCGTGAACAGGTCGAGTGCCCGCTGCGCGTGGTGCAGGGCCTGCTCGTACCGGCCGAGACGCTCGGCCAGGATGCCGAGGTTGAGGTGGGCCCGAGCGCTGCCGATCGTGTCGCCGAGTTCGGTGTAGAGCCCGAGAGAGCGGCGCAGGTGGGCGTCAGCCTGGTCGTAGTCCTCCAGCCGCAGGCAGGCCACGGCCCGGTTGCGGTGGGCGCGGGCCTCGCCGTCCCGGTCGGCCATCCGCGACGCGGCGAGCAGCGCCCGCTCCTGCACCACCAGCTGCTCCTGCCAGGCCCCGAGCCGATCGAGGTAAGTGTTGACGGTCCAGGCGAGCTGCCAGGCGTGCGTGTCGAACCCGGTGTCCGTGGCGAGGCCGACGACGGCCAGGAGCACCCGGTGCTCCGTGGTGAGCCAGCGCCACGCCGCCGCCCGGTCGGTGAGCGGGGTGACCGCCGTGCCCGGGCGGGCGGGGGCGGGGCTGATCGGGTCCCGCTGGTCGTACAGGAGCAGGTCCGCGGCGTGCGCGGCGTGCAGGTAGCAGTCGAGGAGCCGCCCGAGCGCCTCCCGGCGTACGTGCCCGGGCTCGTGCGCGGTGACCAGCTCGGCCGCGTAGGCGCGCAGGAGATCGTGCAGCACGTACCTTCCCGGGGTCGGCTCGCTGACCAGGTTCGCGCGGACGAGCGTCGCCACGCTCCGAGCCGCCTGCGCCACGGGCACGCCGGCGAGGCTCGCGAGCGCCGGCACGGAGACGTCCGGCCCGGGGTGCAGGCCGTGCAGCCGGAACGCCCGTGCCGAGGTCGCGTCCAGGTTGCGGTACGACCACGAGAAGACCGTACGGATGTCGGTGGCCGCGTCGCCGTAGCTGAACCGGTCGAGACTCCCCGGCTCGGTCAGCTCGTCCGCGAGCCGGCCGAGGTCGAGGCCCGGCTGGGCGGCGGCCCGTGCCGCCACGATGGCGAGCGCGAGCGGCAGGCCCGCCGCCGCGCCGACGATCCGGTCCGCCGCGTCCGGCTCCTTCTCCACCCGGTCCGCGCCGAGTCGCCCGGACAGCAGCTCGTACGCCTCCGTCCGCGGCAGCGGGTCGAGCAGCAGCGGGCGTGCCCCTTCGATGGTCACCAGCCCCGGCAGGTGTCCACGGCTGGTGACCAGCACCAGGCATCCCGGCGAGCCGGGCAGCAGCGGGCGGACCTGGTCGGCGTCGCCGGCGTTGTCGAGCAGGACGAGCACGTGCCTGCCCGTGAGCAGGCTACGGAACAGTGCGGCGCGGGCGTCCAGTCCCGTGGGGACGCGTTGCGCCGGCACCCCGAGCGCCTCCAGGAACTCGCGGAGCACCTGTGCCGGGCTCGCCGCCTGCCCGGTCGCGTCGTACCCGCGGAGGTTGACGTAGAGCTGCCCGTCGGGGAAGCGCTCGGCGACCCGGTGCGCCCAGCCGACCGCCAGGGTCGTCTTGCCGACCCCGGCCGTGCCGCTGATCAGGCAGATCGTCGTCGTGCCCGGCGTACCGTGCCGGTGCGGCAGGAGGTCGGCCAGTGCGGCGAGCGCCGTCCGGCGCCCCACGAAGTGGGGTACTGCCGCCGGCAGTTGCCGAGGTGTCACATGGTCGAGGGCGGCCGTCCGTCGCTCGTACGGTGCCGGCGGCTCGGCGCCGCTGGCCGGTTCGGTGCGGTCGCCGGAGCGGCGGGCGAGCTGGGTGCGGGCGGCGCTGCGCAGCCGGTCCTCCGCGCGGGCGGCGTCGGCGGTCCTGAGCAGTCGCCAGTGTGCCGCGTCCCAGTGGCTCATCTGCGCCAGTTCGGCCGGCGGTCGGACCCCGGCCCGGTCGGCGTGCGCGAGACAGGCGTTGACGAAGGCGACGACGAAGGGCCACTCGGGAAGCGACTTGGCGTTGAGCTTGTCGCTCAACGTCGAGCGCGCCAGCGGCTGCCGCAGTGACGCCGAGACGGCGACCAGCGTGTTCAACGACGGGGCCCCGCAGAGCTGCCGGAGGCGCCTGAGTTCACCGACGAACCCGGCCAGCGCCTCCTGCGCCTCCCGGCCCGGTTCGCTCATCCGTCTGCACCTCTCCGCGCCGGACGAGCCTACCAATCCATGGAAGGTTCCCGATGTCCTGCACGCGCCGCGACGGCTGTCGGGCGGGCCTGCTCCAAGCCGTCCGTGGACAGGTCGCCCGGGGCCGGGTGGCCGGCCCCGGGCGGGGCCGGCCACCGGGTGGGTCAGCGCCAGGTGTCGGTGCGGGTCTGGGTGCCGCCCGCCGGGGTGGTGAAGGTCCGGTTGTCGCCGGACTCCCAGATGACGGAGCCGTCGGGGTTCTTCTTCAGGTACTTGTACTCGACGGCGGTGTTCGGCGGCAGGCTGACGGTGGCCCGCCAGACCGGGTAGTCGGCCGGGGAGAGCGCGACGGCGTTCGCCGGGTTCCAGCCGCCGAGGGCGGGCAGGTTGCCGACGACGTACACGTTCTGGCCGAAGGAGGTGGTGGCCGTGGCGTGGAAGGCGGTGGCGACCGGACCGGCGGTGTCGCCGCGGAAGGTCTCGGTGACGGTGTGGCTGCCGCCCGCCGGGGTGGTCAGGTTCCGGTTCGCGCCGGATTCCCAGGTGACGGCCCCGGCGGAGGTCTTCTTGATGAACTTGTACTCCACGGTGGTGGACCGGGGCAGGTCGACCACGCCGCGGAACACCCCGCCGGTGGCGGGCAGCCGCACCGCGTTCGCCGGCGCCCAGTTGCCCAGCGCCGGGACGCTGCCGACCACGTAGACCTCCTGGCCGGCGGTCACGGTCGCGGTGACGGTGAACGTCGTGGCGACGGTGTCACCGACGGGGCCCGGCACGTAGGTGTCGGTCCGGGTGGTCGTCCCGCCGGCCGGGGTGGTGAAGGTACGGCTGGCGGCCTCCTGCTCGACCACCGTCGTTCCGCTCCTGACCAGGTACCGGTAGGAGACGGCGGTGGCGGCCGGCAGGTCCACCGTCGCGGTCCACGTACCGGTGCCGGTACGCGTGAGCGGCACGGAGGCGCCCGGGTCGCCGTTGCCGAGCGCGGGGGTGTCACCCACGAGGTGCAGCGTCCGGTCGGCGGGCAGCGAGGCGGTGGCGGTGAACGTGGTGGCGACCTTGGCGGCGGGGCCGCCGCGGGCGTTGGCGTGGATGGCGACCGCGCCGTTGGCGGGGATCGTGACGGTGGCCCGGCCACCGGTCACGGTGACCGTGGCGCCGGTGCAGCCGGCGGCGGTGGCGGCGCCGGAGATCACGTCGCAGTACGCGCCGTCGGCGAGGCCGGTGACGAACTGGGCGGTGGCGGCGGAGGCGGAGTCGTTGATGCCGATCCAGCCGCGGTCACCCCGGTGGAAGCCGATCACGTTGCTGTTGACGACCGTGAAGTCCGAGACCGTCTTGACGTTGCGGGCGGTGTTGGCCCAGCCGACCATGCCCTTGATGCCGGTGGACCGGGTGAGGCAGGTCCAGGCGGCGCCGCAGACCGTGTCGGTCACGTGGCCGGTGCCGGTGGCCGGCGGCGACTGGTTGCGGTTCGACCAGGTGAAGCTGTCGTAGACCGAGGGCTTGCCGTGCGGGTACGCCAACGCGAAGTAGTTGGCCAGGGTGTAGTCGCTGCCGTTCTTGTAGGACAGCACCACCCCGTCGCGTTCGAGGTCGTGGTTGGTGACCATGGCGAAGACGTTGGCGCTGGGCGCGTCGAGGTTCCAGCTCGCGACGTTGGCGAGGTTCGCGATCGAGCCCTGGAAGCTGGAGCGCAGCCCCTTGGCGTACGCGAAGTCGAGCACGTCGCCGTTGCCGATGAACGCCCGCGCCTTGAGCGCGTCGTTGGAGGCGCCGTCGAAGATCTCCTGGGCGACGTACGGGCGCTTGTTCTCCGCGACGGTGTTGTTCAGCTTGCCGAGGATGGCCGCGAAGTCGTCCTTCTTGACGTGCTTGACCGCGTCGACGCGGAACCCGTCGACGCCCAGGCCGATGAGGTCGTTGAGGTACGCGGCGATCTTGTTGCGGACCTGCTCCTTCTCGGTGTACAGGTCCGACAGGGACAGCAGCTCGCAGCTGGTCACCTGGGACTCGTTGTTCCAGTCGGTGATGCCGCCGGAGGTCGGGCAGTTGTCGCCGGGGTGGTGGAAGTCGCCGTAGCCGTAGGGCACGGCCGGGTAGTCGTAGCCGGTGAAGGTCGTGCCGGCGTAGCCGACGGTGCCGGCGGGGTTGTTGACGCCGGCCATGTGGTTGACGACCGCGTCGACGTAGACGCGCACGCCGGCGGCGTGGCACGCGGTGACCATGGCGGCGAACTGCTGCCGGTTGCCGAAGCGGCTGTCCAGCTTGTAGGACACCGGCTGGTACACCTCGTACCAGGGGTGCACCCCGTCGGCGCTGTTGGGCAGGCTCACCGACTCCTGCGGCGGCGCGACCTGGACCGCGCCGTAGCCCGCGGGGCCGAGGTGGTCGGTGCAGGCCGCGGCGACCGAGTTCCAGTTCCACTCCCACAGGTTGGCCGTCACCTCGCTGTCGTTGAGCGCGGCGGCGGCCTGGGCGGGTGCGGCGGCGGTCGCCACGACCGGGGTGGCGCCGGACGCGACGACGGCGACGGCGAGGAACAGGCGGGAGATGCGGGCGCGCAGGGGCGGTTTCGATCGGGCCATGACAGAAAGACCTACTTCCGGGGACGAAGAGGCACTGACGGGAGGGGACGGCCGTCCGGGTAGCAAAGACAATGCTCGATTGCCGGCAGCCTCTGCAATACCTTGCAGCAAACTTCTCGAAATTTCATGGCAACATTGCCGCTGATCACGGCTGAGTACGGCGACAAGCATCAAAAGCCGCGAAGCCGACAGCCCAACTGGAGCGTCGACGTCACAGCCTGCAAGTACTTGCAAGAGCCCGGACCGTTTCGGAGTGACCGGCCAGCACGGCGGGCCGTCGCAGTGCTCCGGCCCTCCTACAGGACGTTGCGGACCAGCAGGACCAGCCCGAAGATCACCCCGAACGCGACGACCACCGCCCTGAGCGGACCACCGGGGAGCCGGCGGAGCACCCGTGCCCCGACGAAGCCGCCGACGACGGTCGCCGGGGCCAGGAGTGCCACCCCCACCCAGTCGACGGTGCCGAAGAGGACGAAGAGCACGACGGCGGTGAACGAGATGACCGCCGAGAGCAGGTTCTTCATGGCGACCGTCCGGGTGAGCGCCTCACGCTGGAGCAACGCCAGGACGGCGATCAGGACGATGCCGAATCCGGCGCCGATGTAACCGCCGTAGAGGCCGCCCAGCCCGATGGACACCTGCAACGTCGCCGGGTGCGGACGCCCCTGCCGCAGGGCGGAGCTGCGGACCAGCCTGTCCAGTCGGTCCTGCGCAGCGAGGATGGCGGACGCGGCAAGCACCAGGAACGGCACGAGCATGTCGAAGACCCGCGTGGGCGTGACCAGCAGCAGCACCGACCCGAGGACCCCGCCGAGGACCGCCGCGGGCAGGACGTTGCGGATGTCCGGGCCGGGCGGCAGGTCCCGGAAACCTCCCGCGACGCTCGCCACGTTGCCGGGAAAGACGGCGACGGTGCTGGTGAACTTCGCGCTGAGCGGCGGTATGCCGACCGCGATCAGCGCGGAGAAGCCGATCAGGGAACCGCCGCCCGCGACCGCGTTGAAGGCGCCCGTGGCGACACCGGCGGCGACGAGCAGCGTCGCCTGGATGGGATCCATCGGATCCCAGGCTAGTGGCGTTGCCCGGCCGCCGGGCGGGTGTCCCGCAGGCCGCCCGACGGCACCGGAGCCGCGGATGTCGGCCGGCGACCGGGCAGGTCGGCCGGGCGGCGGGGCGGCGGGACGGCCGGGCGGCACGGGCGGTCGGGCTGCGCAGCGGGCGAGGTTCACCCCTTCCGGGTGAGGTGACAGCGACGCTCCGGGGAAGAAGGTGGCCGGTGAAGAAGGTGGCCGGTGAGGAGGGATCGCGATGGCGGATGCCACCCAGGAGTTCTTCCACGATCTCGCACGCCGCGGCCACGACCGCCGCCTGCGGGCGGTCGACGAGGGCAGCGTGCGCTTCGACATCAGCCACGACGGCCGCACCGACCACTGGCTGGTCCTGATCGAGAAAGGTGACATCAGCGTCTGCGAGCAGGCGACCGGTGGTGAGGCGGTCGTCGAGGCGGACCGGGCGGTGTTCGACCGGATCGCCAGCGGCGAGGCGTACTTCCTGACCACCGTGCTGCGCGGCGAGGCGTCGGTGGCGGGCAGCCCGCGGATCTTCGCGACGGTCCGGAAGCTGTTCCCCCCGCCACCCACGTCCAAGCGGCCTCGACACGAGGACGGTGGGCATGGCTGACGACCAGGTGGGCATCCTCGACGGCACGACCTTCATCGTCTGCGACCGGGCCGGCGACGTCCTGCCGTCACCCGACACCCCGCTCGGCCTGTTCGCCCACGACACGCGCCTGCTGTCGAAGTGGGTGCTGACGATCGACGGGGAGCGGTTGAGCACCCTCGCCATCGACGACATCCACTACTTCGAGAACCGGTTCTACCTGGTCCCCGGCCGGCAGGACGTCTACGTCAACAGCACGCTGTCGGTGCGCCGGGTGCACACGCTCGACTCCGGCCTGCACGAGGACCTGAGCATCACCAACCACGACGGCCGGCCGGTCGACCTCACCGTCAGGGTCGAGGTGGACGCCGACTTCGCGGACATCTTCGAGGTCAAGGACGCGACGGCGCGGAAGAAGGGCCGGCACTACCGGCGCGTCGACGACGGCCGTCTCGTCCTCGGCTACGAGCGGGACCGCTTCCGGCGGGAGACGATCGTCTCGGCGACGACGCCGGCCGAGTGGGACGACGACGGCCTGACGATCAAGGTCCACCTCGAACCGTACGGCCACTGGCGGACCCGGCTGACCGCCGAGCCGGACCTGCCGATGCCGAGAGGGCTGGAACGGCTCGCCATCCCCGGGCGGGCGACGCGTCCCAGGGACAAGGAGCGCCGGCTGAAGCGGTGGCTGGCGGAGGCACCCCGGCTGGAAACCAGCTGGGAGCCCCTGCGGGGCGCGTACCGGCGCAGCCTCATCGACCTGGCCGCGCTGCGGTTCACCCCCTTCCTCGCCGAGGACAGGAGCGTGCCGGCCGCCGGGCTGCCCTGGTTCATGAGCCTGTTCGGCCGGGACAGCATCCTCACCAGCCTCCAGACGCTGCCGTTCGCGCCCGATCTCGCCGCCACCACGCTGAAGGTGCTCGCCCTGCGGCAGGGCAGCCGGGTCGACGACTTCCGGGAGGAGGAGCCCGGCCGGATCCTGCACGAGATGCGGTACGGGGAGATGAGCGTGTTCGAGGAGACGCCGCACACCCCCTACTTCGGCAGCGCCGACGCCACTCCCCTGTTCCTGGTGCTGCTTGACGAGTACGAACGCTGGACCGGCGACGTCGCGCTCGTCCGCTCGGTCGAACAGGAGGCGCGGGCGGCGATCGACTGGATCGACCACTACGCCGACCTGACGGGCAGCGGCTACATCTCCTATGAGCGGCGCAACACCCGCAACGGCCTGGAGAACCAGTGCTGGAAGGACTCGTGGGACGCCATCTCGTACCGCGACGGGCGGCTGCCCGGCTTTCCCAGGGCGACCTGCGAGTTGCAGGGATACGCGTACGACGCGAAGATGCGCACCGCCCGGCTCGCCCGGGCGATCTGGCACGACCCGGCGTACGCGGACCGGCTGGAACGGGAGGCGGCGGACCTCAAGTCGCGCTTCAACCGCGACTTCTGGGTCGCCGACGGGGGCTACATGGCCCTCGCGCTCGACGGTGACGGCCGCCAGGTCGACGCCCTGTCGTCCAACATCGGCCACCTGCTGTGGAGCGGCATCGTCGACGAGCCGAAGGCTCCCGCCCTGGTACGCCACCTGATGTCGCCCGCGCTGTTCAGCGGCTGGGGGGTGCGCACGCTGGCGGAGGGCTCCGGCCGCTACAACCCGATCGGCTACCACGTCGGGACGATCTGGCCGTTCGACAACTCGTTCATCGCCTGGGGGCTGCGCCGTTACGGGTACGCCGACGAGGCGGCCCGGATCGCCGCCGGGATCCTGGACGCGGCGGTCTTCTACGACGGCCGGCTGCCCGAGGCGTTCGCCGGCTACAGCCGCGACGAGACCAAGTACCCGGTCAACTACCCGACCGCGTGCAGCCCGCAGGCGTGGTCCGCCGGCGCCACCCCGCTGCTGCTGCGCACCATGCTCGGGCTGCACCCGGTCGGCGAAGACCTCGTGAGCAGGCCCGCGTTGCCCGCTAATCTCGACTTCGTGGCGCTGCTGGACATTCCCGGGCGGTGGGGGCGCCTCGACGCGTACGGCCGGGGGCCGACCGGCGCGGGCGGGCGGGGCTACCAGCCGGCGCCGCAGCAACTCTCCGCCCCGTGACGGGAGTGACAATGCGAGGACCCGACCCGACCCGGACCGCCGTCGTCGGCGTCCACTGGCAGCACGAGATCGTCAGCCCCGGCGGGTTCTTCGGCCCCTACTTCGCCGAACAGGTCGCCCGGCACCGCGTCGCCTCGTACGCGGCGCAGGTGGCCTCCTCGGTACGCGCCGGCGGCGGCCTCGTCGTCTACACGCGGGTCGCCTACCGGCCCGGATACCCGGACCTGATCCCCAACACGCCCAGCCACGCCATGTACCCCGAACGGCAGGCCTTCCTCGACGGCGCGCCGAAGACCCGGATCATCGACGAGCTGGCGCCGCAGGCCGGCGACGTCGTCATCACCACCGTCCGGCTCGGCGCCTTCTTCGGCACCGAACTCGACACGGTGCTGCGCGCCAGGGGCGTGCAGACCCTCCTGTTCACCGGCGTCGCCACCAACTTCGCCGTCATGAACGCCGTGTTCGAGGCGGTCAACCACGGCTACCAGACGATGGTCGTCTCCGACGCGTGCACCGCCGCGACCGACGACATCCACCGGATGAGCCTGGAGACGATGGGGCAGCTCGGCGAGGTGGTCACCGCCGCCGAGGTCGCCGACCGCCTGACGAGGTGAGCCGTCGGGCCGGGCCGCCCGTCGGCCGCCCCGGCCGGGCCGCTCCGGTGGGCGGCCGGCCAGCCCCAAACAACTGCCTGGACAGCCCCTAGCGCGGCCCGTTCGCATTGACGACCGATGTGCCGCGCTGGCAGCATCCGGCGCATCATGATCAAGGAAAGCGGTTGGTCAGCGCCCCCCGTCCCCGCCCGGCCGTCCGGCCAGCCCCCCGGAGGCGAGCCACACCACGCGGACCTTGTCCATGAGGCGATCGTCCGGCATCCCGCCGACGCGGTGGCGCTGGGCACGGACGACGCCCTCGTCACCTACGGGGAGTTGCGCGCACGCAGCAACCGGCTGGCCCGGCACCTGCGGGCCACCGGGGTACGCCGAGGCGACCTCGTCGCCGTCCTGCTGCCCCGCGGTGTCGACGGGATCGTCAGCGTGCTGGCGGCGCTCACCGCCGGCGCCGCGTACCTGCCCGTCGACGCCGGCTACCCGCCGCAGCGGGTCCGGCACATGCTCACCGACTCCCGGGCGCGGGTGCTCGTCACCGTACGGTCGCTGGTCCGGCCCGACCTGGTGGTTCCGGGCACCCCGGTCGTCCTGCTCGACGACGACCGGGCCACGCTCGCCGCGTACCCCGACCGCCCGCCGGCCGTGCCGGTCGGCCCGGGTGACCTCGCGTACGTGATCTACACCTCCGGGTCCACCGGCCTGCCGAAGGGGGTCATGGTCGAGCACGGCTCGCTGCGCGGGCTGGCCCGGTGGCGGGCCGACGCGGAGCGCCTCGGTCCCGACGACCGCTGCCTGCACCTGTTCTCCCCCGGCTTCGACGCCTCGGTGTGGGACATCTGGGCACCGCTGGTGGCCGGCGCCAGCCTCTGGATGCCCGACGACGCGACCCGGGTCGACCCCGACCGGCTGGTGGACTGGCTCACCACGCACGCGATCACCTCGGCGACGCTGCCCACCCCGCTCGCCGAGGCGGTGCTGACCCGGCCGGCGCCGCCCGACGGGGTACTGCGCATCCTCGGCGCGGGGGGCCAGCAGTTGCTGGCCCGCCCCCGCCCCGAGCACGCGTTCACCACCGTCAACCTGTACGGACCCACCGAGGCCACCGTGCTGGCCATGGCCGGAGAGGTGGCGGTCGAGGGCGACGGCCCGCCGTCGCTCGGGCATCCGGCCGCGGGCGCCGCCATCCGGCTGCTCACCGACGACCTGCGTCCGGTCCCCGCCGGCAGCCTGGGCGAGGTGTTCATCGGTGGGCCGGGCGTGGCCCGGGGGTACCACGACCGTCCCGCCCTGACCGCCGAGCGGTTCCCGCCCGACCCGTACGGGCCGCCGGGCAGCCGCCTCTACCGCACCGGTGACCTGGCGCGCCAGCTACCGGACGGCACCTACCACTTCGCCGGCCGGGTCGACGACCAGGTGAAGCTGCACGGCCACCGGATCGAGCTGGGCGAGATCGAGAGCGTGCTGCTGCGTCATCCGGACGTACGGGCCGCCGCCGTCGGGCTGCACCAGGGGACGGCCGGCCCCCGGCTCGTCGGGTACGTCGTGCCCGAGGCCGGCCCGGACGACGTGGCGCTGGCCGAGCACGCGGCCCGGTACCTGCCGGCGACCATGGTTCCCGCCGCGTGGGTCCGGCTCACCGCCCTGCCGCTCACGCCGCACGGCAAGCTGGACCGGGCCGCGCTGCCCGCACCGGCGGAGCGGGTCGGCGAGGCGCCCCGCGACGACCTGGAGCGACGGGTGGCGCAGGTGTGGGCGGAGGTGCTCGGCAGGTCGCCGGGCCGCGACGACAACTTCTTCTCCCTGGGCGGGCACTCGCTGCGGGCCACGATGGTCGCCGTCCGGCTGCGCGAGCGGTTCGGGCTGCCGATCTCGGCGGCGATCGTGTTCGAGGCGCAGACCGTGGCCGCGATGGCCGACCGGCTAAGGAACGAGGTGCCGGCCGATCCGTCGACCGGCGGCGGCGAGGACGACCCGGTCGTGACCGGCACCGGGCAACCGAGCGATCCGGCCCTCGTTTCGCCGGGCGGCGAGACCTCGTCGCCGGGCAGGGTCCTGTCGTTCGCGCAGCAACGCCTGTGGTTCCTGCACACCCTCGACCCGAAATCCACCGCCTACAACACCCAGACCGCCTGGCACATCGACGGCGAACTCGACCTCGACCACCTCGACACCGCCATCGACGAGATCATCCGTCGGCACGAGATCCTGCGCACCACCTTCGCCGAGCACGGCGGCGTCCCCGTCCAGATCATCCACCCGCCGACCACCCACCACAGCAACCGCCACGACCTCACCCGGATCCAGCCGGAGCACCACGACCGCCACGTCCGCGACATCCTGCGCGCCGAGCTCGACCAACCGTTCGACCTCGCCACCGGCCCGCTACTGCGCAGCCACGTCCTCCAACTCACCCCCACCACGCACGTGCTCTGCCTCACCTGGCACCACATCGTCCTCGACGGCTGGTCCGTCGGCGTCTTCCACACCGAACTCGACCACCTCTACACCGACCTCACCCACGGTCGCACCCCCTCGCTGCCGCCGCTCACCACCCAGTACGCCGACATCGCCGAACGCCAACGCCACCACTGGCAGAGCGACGACGCCCAACGACACCTCGAACAACTCGCATCACGACTACGCGACGCCCCACCCGTCTGTCACCCGCCCACTGACCGGCCCCGCCCCGACACCGAACCCGGCCCCACCGCCGTCCACCACAGCCAACTGAACCCCGACACCCTCACCACCCTGACCACCCTCGCCGCCCAGACGGGCTCCACCCCCTTCGGCGTCCTCCTCGCCGCCTTCCAACTCCTCATCCACCGCTACACCCACCAGAACCCCATCGTCATCGGCACCCCCCTCACCGGACGCACCGACCCCGACGCCGAAAAACTCATCGGCTTCTTCGTCAACACCCTCCCCCTCGCCGTCGACATCAACCCCCACCACACCTTCCGCCAACTCCTACACCACTCCCGCACCGTCCTCATGCACGCCGTCACCCACCAGGACATCCCCTTCGACAAACTCGTCGAACACACCCGACCCACCCGCGACCGCCACACCCCACCCCTCATCCAGACCGTCTTCACCACCATGGAAGGCACCGAACCGGCACCGCTGCACACCGCCACGATGCGGCCGCTGCCGATCGACGAGGGGGTCGCGAAGTTCGACCTGACCGTCCAGGTGCAGGTGGAGCCGGACGCCGTCCGGGTGCTCTTCGACTACGCCTGCGACCTGTACGAGCCCGCCACGATGGCCGAGCTGGCCGACAGCTACCGGGCCCTGGTCGCCGCCGTACTGGCCGAGCCGGACCGGCCGCTGTCCACCGTGGTCGCGGTCACGGCCGCCCAGCGGGAGCGGCTCGCCGACGCGTTGATCGCCAGCCCGGTTCCGGTCCCGCCCGGTGATCTGGGGTGCGTGCCCCGGCTGGTGGCGGAGACGACCCGACGCCAACCCGACGCGCTCGCCGTCGTCGACGGGACCGGCGCCATCACCTACCGCGAACTCGACGAGTGGTCCAACCACCTCGCCCACCAACTCCTGCACCACGGCGCCCGACCCGACCACCCCGTCGCCGTCAGCCTCTCACCCGGCACACCCGCCATCACCGCCATGCTCGCCGTCCTCAAAGCCGGCGCCGCCTACCTCCCCATCGACCCCACCGCACCACCCGCACGCCGACACCACCTCATCACCAACTCCGCCGCCACCATCCTCATCACCGAAGACCCCCACGACACCGACACACCCCCCGGCGTCGTCACCCTCACCCCGCAGGCCACGGCCACGGCCGCGCCGCCCCCGCTCGACATCCACCCCGAGCAGGTCGCGTACGTCATCCACACCTCCGGGTCCACCGGCACGCCCAAGGGCGTCATGGTCCCCCACCGGGCGCTGACCAACCTGGTCCACTGGCACCTGGACGCGCACCCCAGCGGGCCCGGCCAACGCCACGGCCAGGTGGCCAGCCTCGGCTTCGACGCCGCGATCTGGGAGATCTGGCCCGCGCTGGTCAGCGGCGCCACCCTGCACATCGCCGACCCCGCCGACCGCCTCGACCCCGCCGCGCTGCACGACTGGCTGGTCCGGGAGGACGTCACGAGGACGTTCCTGCCGACCCCGATCGCGGAGGCCGTCCTCCGGTTGCCCACCCCGTCCACCAGCCGTCTGCGGACGATCTTCACCGGCGGGGACGCCCTCACCACCCGGCCGTCCGCGCAGGTGCCGTACACCCTGTTCAACATCTACGGGCCGACCGAGACCACCGTCGCCGTCACCGTCGGGCCCGTCCGCCCCGACGGCGTCCACCGGCCCGACCTCGGCGTCCCGATCGCCGGCGCCCGCATCCACCTGCTGGACGCCGACCTGCAACTGGTCCCGCCCGGGGCGCCCGGCGAGGTCTGCGTCGCCGGCGACGTGGTCAGCCGCGGCTACCTGAACAAGCCCGGGCAGACGGCGGAGCGGTTCCTGCCCGACCCGTACGGACCACCCGGCAGCCGCCTCTACCGCACCGGCGACCTCTGCCGCCTCCGCACCGACGGCACCCTCGAATTCCTCGGCCGCACCGACGAACAAATCGCCATCAACGGCTACCGCATCGAACCCGGCGAAATCGAAACCGCCCTACGCACACAACCCCACATCGAAGCCGCCCTCGTCACCACCCGCACACTCCCCACCGGCCGCCACCTCATCGCCTACGTCACCGGCACCCACATCGACACCCACCAACTCCGCGACACCCTCCACCACACCCTCCCCCGCCACCTCGTACCCCACGCCATCATCGCCCTGCCCCACTTCCCCCTCACCCGCAACGGCAAGATCGACCGCAACGCACTCCCCGCACCGGACCTGTCCGCGCGCGGCGAGCCGCCCCGCGACGCCCTGGAGCGACGGGTGGCGCAGGTGTGGGCCGACGTGATCGGCCGGACGCCGGGCCGCGACGACAACTTCTTCGCCTTCGGCGGGCACTCCATGCAGGCCACCATGATCGCCGCCCGGCTACGCGAAACCCTCGGCGTGCCGGTGTCGGCGGCGATCGTGTTCGAGGCGCAGACCGTGGCCGCGATGGCCGACCGCCTACGCGACGAGGTGCCAACCGATCCGTCGACCGGCGGCGGCGAGGACGACCCGGTCGTGACCCGCGCCGGGCAACCGAGCGATCCGGCCCTCGTCGCGCCGGCCGGCGAGACCCCGTCGCCGGGCCGGGTCCTGTCGTTCGCGCAGCAACGCCTGTGGTTCCTGCACACCCTCGACCCGAAATCCACCGCCTACAACACCCAGACCGCCTGGCACATCGACGGCGAACTCGACCTCGACCACCTCGACACCGCCATCAACGAGATCGCCCGCCGGCACGAAGTCCTGCGCACCACCTTCGCCGAGCACGACGGCGTCCCCGTCCAGATCATCCACCCCGAGCCCACGCATCACCGCACCCGCCACGACCTCACCCGCATCGACCCCGAACACCACGACCACCACATCCGCGACATCCTGCGCGCCGAACTCGACAAACCATTCGACCTCACCACCGGCCCACTCCTACGCTGCCGAACCCTGCGCCTCTCCGACACCGCCCACGTGCTCTGCCTCACCTGGCACCACATCGTCCTCGACGGCTGGTCCGTCGGCGTCTTCCACACCGAACTCGACCACCTCTACACCGACCTCACCCACGGTCGCGCCCCCTCGCTGCCACCCCTGACCACCCAGTACGCCGACATCGCCGAACGCCAACGCCACCACTGGCAGAGCGACGACGCCCAGCAGCACCTCCACGAACTCGCCGCACGACTCCGCGACGCCCCACCCGTGTGCCACCCGCCCACCGACCGGCCCCGCCCTGACACCGAATCCGGGCCCACGGCCGTCCACCACACCCACCTACCCGCTGGCACCCTGACCGCCCTCGCCGCCCGGACCGGTTCCACCCCCTTCGGCGTCCTCCTCGCCGCCTTCCAACTTCTCATCCACCGCTACACCCACCAGAACCCCATCGTCATCGGCACCCCCCTCACCGGACGCACCGACCCCGACGCCGAAAAACTCATCGGCTTCTTCGTCAACACCCTCCCCCTCGCCGTCGACATCAACCCCCACCACACCTTCCGCCAACTCCTACACCACTCCCGCACCGTCCTCATGCACGCCGTCACCCACCAGGACATCCCCTTCGACAAACTCGTCGAACACACCCGACCCACCCGCGACCGCCACACCCCACCCCTCATCCAGACCGTCTTCACCGGCGGGAACACCACGGGCATCGCCGACGAACCCATGCCACTGCACACCTCCACCATGCGGCCGGTGTCGATCGAGCCGGGAACCGCGAAGTTCGACCTCACGGTCCACGCGGAGGTGGGGGCCGACACCGTCGACGTGTACTTCAGCTACGCCCGCGACCTGTACGAGCCCGGCACCATGGCCGACCTGGCCGACAGCTACCGCGCCCTCGTCGCCGCCGTGCTGGCCGACCCCGACCGGCGCCTGTCCACCGTGGAGGCCGTCACCGACGACCAGCGCCGGCGGCTCGCGGCGGTGTCCACGGGGCGGCGGAGCGGGTCGGACCCGGCTCGTGCGACGCGGCCGGCCGGGACCGACCCCGCTGACGGTACGGACGTCCAGGGCACCGGGCCGGCCGGAATGGCCGGATGGTCGGACGGCGCTCGCGGGTGCGTGCCCCTACTGGTGGCGGAGACGGCCCGACGCCAGCCCGACACCGTGGCGGTCGTCGACGGAGCGGGCGCGATCACCTACCGCGAACTCGACGAGTGGTCCAACCACCTCGCCCACCAACTCCTGCACCACGGCGCCCGACCCGACCACCCCGTCGCCGTCAGCCTCCCACCCGGCACACCCGCCATCACCGCCATGCTCGCCGTCCTCAAAGCCGGCGCCGCCTACCTCCCCATCGACCCCACCGCACCCACCACACGCCGACACCACCTCATCACCAACTCCGCCGCCACCATCCTCATCACCGAACACCCCCACGACACCGACACACCCCCCGGCATCGTCACCCTCACCCCGCACCGCTGCGCCTCCCCGGCGGCACCCCGGGTCGACATCCACCCCGAGCAGGTGGCGTACGTCATCCACACCTCCGGCTCGACGGGCACCCCCAAGGGCGTCATGGTCGCCCACCACGCCCTGGCCAACCTCGTCCGGTGGCACCTCGACACCTATCCCAGCGGGCCCGGCGAGCACCACGGGCAGATCGCCAGCCTCGGCTTCGACGCGGCGGTGTGGGAGATCTGGCCCGCGCTGGTCAGCGGCGCCACCCTGCACATCGCCGACCCCGCCGACCGCCTCGACCCCACCGCGCTGCACGACTGGATGCACCGGCAGGGTCTCACCGAGGCCTTCGTGCCCACCCCGATCGCCGAGGCCATCCTGCGGCTGCCCACGCCGCCCACCACCACGCTGCGCACGCTGCTCACGGGTGGGGACGCCCTCACCACCCGGCCCTCCGCGCGCACCCCCTACGCCCTGGTCAACCACTACGGGCCCACCGAGGCCGCAGTCGTCGCCACCGCCGGGCCGGTGCGCCCGGACGGGACCCACCGGCCGGATCTCGGCACCCCGATCGACGGCGCCCGCGTCCACCTCCTCGATGCCGAGCTGCGGCTGGTGCCGCCCGGGGCGCCCGGCGAACTCTGCATCGCCGGCGACGGACTGGCCCGGGGATACCTCGGCCGTCCGGGGCAGACGGCGGAGCGGTTCCTGCCCGACCCGTACGGACCACCCGGCAGCCGCCTCTACCGCACCGGCGACCTCTGCCGCCTCCGCACCGACGGCACCCTCGAATTCCTCGGCCGCACCGACGAACAAATCGCCATCAACGGCTACCGCATCGAACCCGGCGAAATCGAAACCGCCCTACGCACACAACCCCACATCGAAGCCGCCCTCGTCACCACCCGCACACTCCCCACCGGCCGCCACCTCATCGCCTACGTCACCGGCACCCACATCGACACCCACCAACTCCGCGACACCCTCCACCACACCCTCCCCCGCCACCTCGTACCCCACGCCATCATCGCCCTGCCCCACTTCCCCCTCACCCGCAACGGCAAGATCGACCGCAACGCACTCCCCGCACCGGATCCCACGACCGTCCGCTCCGCGCCGCCCGGCGACGCTGTGCAGCGGCAGCTCGCCGGGATCTGGGCGACGGTGCTGGGCACCCCCGTCGCGGGCATCGGAGTCCGCGACGACTTCTTCGCCGTCGGCGGGCACTCCCTGCTGGCCACCCAGGTCACCGCGCAGGCCGGCGCCGCGTTCGAGGTCGACCTGCCGGTCGCGGCGCTGTTCCGGAACCCGACGATCGCCGGCCTGGCCGGCGAGCTGCGCCGCGTCGAGCGCCGGCCCGGCTGGGTGGACACCGTGGCCGGCCTGCGCGAGGCCGTCGCCGCGCTCACCGAGGACCAGGCCCGACGAGCGCTGGCCGCCGCCACCCGGCCCGGCCCGCCGTATGACGAGACAGGAGCACCCCGATGAGCGGCCCGTCGCCCGACCCGGTCGCCGCGCTGCTGCGACCGCCGCCCGGCTGGCCGGCGGAGGAGCACCGGCACCTACTGGTACGGCTGCTGCGCGAGCGGCTGGACACCACGCCGGTCGGTCCCGCCACCGTGGCCCAGCGGCAGCTCTGGTTCCTGCAACAGCTGGAGCCGACCAGCACCGCGTACCACATCCTGACCGTGGTACGGATGACCGGCGAGCTGGACCTGCCGGCCCTGCGCGGCGCGCTCGCCGCCGTCACGGACCGGCACGACCTGCTCCGGGCCACCTTCGCGATGGTCGACGACGAGGTGCTCGTGCGGATCGGTCCCCCCACGCCGGTGCCGGTGCCGGTCGTCGACCTCGGCGCGACGGACGCCGCGACCCGCGAGCAGCGGATCCGACAGGAGCTGGAGAGGGCCCACGACGAGCTGTTCGACCTGGCCGACGGCCCGCTGCTGCGGGCGGTGCTGATCCGTTGCGGGGCCAACGAGCACCTGCTCGCGGTCACCGTGCACCACATCGTCTTCGACGGCGGGTCCCGCCCGGTCTTCTGGAACCACCTCGCCACGGCGTACGACGCGCTGCGGGCGGGGAAGACGCCGGACCTCGATCCGCCGATGCCCGATGACGAGGACGAATTCGTCGACGACCCGGAGGACCCGGACGCGGCACTGGCCTACTGGCGCGAGCGGCTGGCCGGCCTGCCCGACCTGGACCTGCCCGGCGTCCGCGACCGGGTGCCCGCGGCGTTGGCCGCCGGGCGGCGGCTGGACGTCCCGCTGGACCGCGGCGTGACGACCGCCCTCACCCGGCTGGGTCGGTCCCGGCGGGCCACCTCGTTCATGACGCTGCTGGCGGCGTACCTGGTGCTGCTGTCCGTGCGCACCGGCAGCAGCGACGTCGCCGTGCTGTCGCCGACGACGGGCAGGACGAGCGAGGCGGACGAGAGCCGGATCGGGTACTTCGTCAACACCGTGGTGCTGCGCGGCGACCTGGCGGGTAACCCGACCTTCGCCGAGGTGGTCGACCGGGTCCGGGAGCTGACCCTCGGGGCGTACGCCCACATGGCGGTGCCGTTCGAACGGATCGTGGACGAGCTGCGCCCGGCGCGGGTGCCGGGCCGGATGCCGTTCTCGCAGTTCGCGTTCAGCGTGGAGGGCCGACCCGCGCCCCCGCCCCAGCTCGCCGGTCTGAGCACCGCCTGGATCGACGTCGACACCGGCACGGCGAAGTTCGACGTGCAGTTGGACATCCTGACCGACGGCTCGGGCGGGCTCGTGGCGGCCTGGACCTGGCGCGACGGGCTGTTCGACCCGGCGGACATGGCCGCCGTCGCCGACGACTTCGGGGCGCTGCTGGACGCGGTCGTCGCCGACCCGCACGCCACCGTCGACACGCTGCCGGTGTGCCGGGCCGTGCGGGGCGTCCGGGCGGCGACCCCGCCGCCCGCGGCGCGTACCCGGACGGGCGGAACGGGGTCCGGCACGCTGGTGCACCTCGGCGGGCCGACCGACCGACCGCCGCTGATCCTGCCGCACCCCGTCAGCGGCACGGTCGGCGCGTACGCCGAACTCGCCCGGCTGCTGCCCGCGCACCACCTCGTCGGCATCGAGTCGGCCGCCGACGCCACCGGCGACTCCATCGACGCGCTCGCCGAGGCGTACCTGGACGAAGTCGTCGCCCGCTGGCCAGCCGGCCCGTACCGGCTGTGCGGCTGGTCGATGGGCGGCCTGCTCGCGTACGAGATGGCCCGCCGGCTGGTGCGGGCCGGACGCTCCGTCGACCTGCTGGTGGTGCTGGACACCGCGCCCGGGCAGGCGCGCCCGGCCGGCGAGGGGACCGACGACGCCGCGACGGCGGCCCGCTTCGCCGCGGACCTCGCCGCGTCCCTCGGCCGGGACCACCCGGCGCCGGCGGCGGCGACGCTCGCCGCGCTGCCGGTCGAGGAACAGACGATGCTGCTGCGCCGGTGGCTGGTGGACGCCGGGGTGACCCCGGTGGCGCTGCCGGTGCGCGAGGTGCGCCGCCGGGTAGAGACCTTCGCCCGGCACGTCACCGCCGTGGCCGGGTACCGGCCGGAGGGCGCGGAGCTGCCGCTGACCGTCATACAGGCCTCCGCGTCGCCGCGCTGGCAGCCGCGCTGGGAGCGCTACGTCGGCGCCCGGACCACCGTCCACGAGTACGAGGGCGACCACTACTCGTTGCTGCGCCGGCCCACGGTGCAACGGATCGCCGGTTGGCTGGCCCGGGCGCTGGAGGACCGGTGAGTGGTGGCGCCCGGCCCTCGGCGGGCCCGACCGGGCGACGCGCGCCGCGCGGCCGGACCCCGACGTCTCCTACCGTGCCTCGCCCGCCATCGCCCGGCGCAGGCTCAGCGGGCGCATGTCCGTCCACACCGAGTCGATGTGCTCCAGGCACCGGGCGCGCGGCCCGACGAAGCCCTCCTCCCGCCAGCCCGCCGGGATCTCCCGGCCGTCCGGCCAGATCGAGTACTGCTCCTCGTCGTTGACGACGACCCGGCAGATGTCGGCCGTCTCCGTCTGCTCCACCGTCATCTTCTTCTCCTCACAGCTTGGACACCTCGGTCAGGGCCCGGTCGATCCCGGCGATCCCGGCGGTCAACTCCTCCTCCGTGATGGTCAACGGAGGGAACAGGTGCAGCCGGTTGGCCGCTGCCAGCGGCCAGACGCCCTGCCGCTTGCACGCCGCCAGGACGGCGGCCATCTCGGGCGCCAGCGTCCCCGGGGCCGCGTACGGCGCCAGCGGCTCGCGGGTCGCGCGGTCCCGGACCAGCTCGACGGCCCAGGCCAGCCCGACGCCGCGGACGTCGCCGACGATCGGGTGACGCTCGGCCAGCTCGGCCAGCGCCGGGCCCACCACGTCGCGGCCGAGTGCGGCCGCCCGGTCGACCAGGTTCTCCTCCCGCAGCACCCGCAGCGCCCCCACGATGGAGGCGCAGGCCAGCGGGTGCCCGGAGTAGGTCAGCCCGCCGGGGTAGCGGCGGTGCGCGAAGTGGGCCGCCACCGCGCGGGACAGCAGCACCCCGCCCACCGGCACGTAGCCGGAGTTGACCCCCTTGGCGAAGGTCATCAGGTCGGGCACCACGTCCCAGAGGTCGCTGGCGAACCACCGGCCGCACCGACCGAAGCCGGTCATCACCTCGTCGGCGATCAGCAGGATGCCGTGCTCGTCGCAGAGCCGGCGGACGCCGGCCAGGTAGCCGTCCGGCGGCACCAGCACGCCGTTGCTGCCCACCACCGGCTCGACGAGGATCGCGGCGATCGTGTCCGGGCCCTCGTACCCGACGAGCCGGCGCAGGTGCTCCAGCGCCCGTTCGCCCTCCTGTGCGGCGTTCTCGGCGTGGAACTCGCTGCGGTACGGGTACGGGCCCGTGAAGTGCACGGCGCTGCCGCTGGCCGTGTCCACCGGCCAGCGGCGGGGGTCACCGGTCAACGCCAGCGCCCCCGCCGTCGCCCCGTGGTAGGACCGGTAGGCCGCGAGCACCTTCGGCCGCCCCGTGACCACCCGCGCCATCCGCACCGCGTGCTCCACGGCCTCCGCGCCGCCGGTGGTGAACAGGACCGTCTCCAGGTCCCCCGGTGCCACCTCGACGATCGCCCGGGCCGCCTCGTCGCGGACGTCGACGGCGAACGACGGCGCGATCGTGCACATCCGTCCGGCCTGCTCGCGCAGCGCCTCCACCAGGGCCGGGTGCTGGTGGCCCAGGTGCAGGTTGCCCATCTGGGCGTGCAGGTCGAGCCACCGGTTGCCCTGCTCGTCCCAGAACCAGCTGCCCGCGCCGCCGGCCACGCGGACCGGGTCGATCTCCTCCTGGGCGGACCAGGGGTAGAAGACCGGCCCGCTCACGACGCCTGCCGTTCGCGGACCAGGTCGACCTGCTCGGCCAGCGTCGGCGCCGCGAAGACGTCCTGCAGGGAGAGCCGGACCTGGTACGCCTTGCGGATCCGACTGATCAGGCGGATCGCGAAGAGCGAGTCGCCGCCCAGGTCGAAGAAGTCGTCCCCGGGCTCGACGCCGTCGACCTTGAGCAGGGTGGCCCAGATCTGCCCGAGCTGGTCCAGCACCTCGCAGCGGCCGTCGTCGGTCGCCGGGCCGGACGGCGCGGCGGTCGGCTGCGCCGTGTCCGGGGCGGCCTCCGGCGGGACGGTCGGCCGCCCGGGGGCGGCGGGCACCAGTTCCAGCCGTCCCGCCGTGGTCCACCGCACGGTGGCCCCGGTGTCCCGCATCCGTGCCCCCGGCGTCCCGGCGTACGGGTCGTCGACCTCGCCGACGCCGCTGACCCACAGCCGCCCCGGGGTGTTCACCGGTACGGGCCGCGCGCGGTCGTCGAGGACGTAGCAGCGGGCCACGGCCGGCAGGTCGTCCTGGCCGACCAACGCGTCCGGCAGCCGCGCCGGGTTCCAGCCGTCGAGCACGGCCCGCAGCTCCCGGCGGGGCATGGCGGAGAGCTCCCCCACCGGCCGCTCCTGGTCGGAGACGAGCTGGTCGAGCACGGTCAGCATCGAGTCGAGGATCCGCTGGACGGTGGCCCGGTCGAACAGGGCGAGGCGGAAGTCGAGGCTGCCCACCATCCGGTCCTCGCCGACCTGGTTCACGGCCAGCGCCAGGTCGTACTTCGCCGAGGTCCACTCCGGCGGTTCCCACCGCAGCGCCTCGACCGCGCCCAGCCTGAACCGGTCCGGCACCGCCCGGCCGTACCGGACGCAGACCTGCACCAGCGCGGAGACCGCCGGGTCCCGGCGCGGGCGCAGCTCGCCGACCAGCGTGTCGAAGGGCACCCGGCGCAGCTCCAGCGCGGTCAGCACGCTGCCGCGTACGTCGTGCAGGAACTGGGCCACGGTGGCGTCGCGGTCGACCCGGATCCGCAGCGGCAGCAGGTTGACCAGGCAGCCGATCAGGTCGCGGGTCGACTCGTCGTCGCGTTGCAGGCTCGGCGTGCCGATCAGCAGGTCGTCGCCCGCGCCGTACGCGTTCAGGGTGCGGGCGAACGCGGCGGTCAGCAGGGTGAACGGGCTGGTCCGCGCGGCGGCGGCCGCCGCCACCAGCCGGGCGGCGAGGTCGTCGTCGACGGTGAAGCGCACCGACCCGCCCCGGTGGTCCAGGACCGGCGGCCGGGGCCGGTCCGTCGGCAGGGTGATCACCTGCGGGGCGCCGTCCAGGTAGCGCCGCCACCGGGCGAGCTGGTCGGCCGCGCCCGGCCCGGCGAGTTCGGCCTGCTGGCGGCGGGCCACGTCCGCGTACCGGCACGGCACGTCCGGCAGCCGGAGCGGCTCCCCCCGCGCGTACGAGGGGTAGAGCTGGGCCAGCTCCGCGAAGAAGATCTCCGCCGCCGTCGGGTCGGCGGCGACGTGGTGCACCACCAGCAGCAACGCCGTCCGGCCGGCGGGCAGCAGCACGGTCGCGACCCGGATCGGCCACTCCCGGGCGAGGTCCCACCGGCGGTCGCGGAATCCGGTCACCCGCTCGTCGACCGCCCAGCCGTCGGCCGGCGCATCGCTGAGGTCGAGCCGCGCGATGGTGAGCGGCGTCGCCGGGTGGATGCGCTGGACCGGTTCCTCGTCGACCTCGACGATGGTGGTCCGCAGCGCCTCGTGCCGCCGGACGATCTCGTCGACCGCCGCGTGCAGCGCGCCGGCGTCCACCGGCCCGGTCAGCTCGACCGCCGCGTCGAGGTGGTACGCCGCTCCGCTCGTGCCGGCCTGCTCGGCCAGCCAGATCGCCCGCTGCGCCACGGAGAGCGGAGCCGTGACGTCGTCCGACCCGGCGTCGGCGTCGCGCCGTTCGAGGGTTGCCGCGCGGGGCAGCTCCAGCGTCGGGGCGGCGTCGGCGTCGTGGCGCACCGTCAGCACCGGCGCGACGTCCCGGGGCACGGTCAGCGCGTTGTCCGCGTCCGCACCGGTGAGCGCCAGCCGGATCCGGTCGCCCGCCGCGAACCGGTACGCGATCGGGTGCAGCTCGATCTCCAGGCGGGAGTCGCCGGGAGCGCCGTCGACCTGGCCGCAGCCCTCGGTGACGTACAGCGAGGTGCCGTCGGGGGCGACCGACTCCAGGTAGGCGAAGACGTCCGCCGGGCCGTCGGTGACCCGGGCGGTCAGCCGCAGCACCGGGGCGCCGACCAGCTCGACCGCCTCGGTCAGCGGGTCGGAGGTCCAGCACAGCGCCCGGGTGTCGTTGTCCGTGAGGTCCGGGCGCTGGAAGGGCGAGCCGTAGCCGCTGGCCCACCGGCTGGTCTTGCCGGACGTGGTGGCGTAGTCGACCTCGTACCGCCGGGCCTCGCCGACCCGGGGTTCCGGTCCCAGCTCGCCGGCCGGGCCGAGGTGCCACGTGCCGGTCGTCGCCGGCTCCGGCGGCCAGGACCGGGCGGTACGCCACGCGTCGGCGCCCAGCACGTGGTACCGGACGGCCGGGCCGTCCATGATCCCGGTGTCGCGGCCCCGCAGCCAGTGGTCGAACCAGCGCACGTGCTCGTCGGCCAGGTTGTAGCCGGCGCCGCCCAGCACCCCGCCGGTGTGCGGCCAGGGGCCGATGACGACCCGGTGCGGCACGGTCAGCCGGCGGGCCCACTCGGTCGCGTCGCGCGCCCAGACGTCGTGCCAGCCGCCCAGGTGGTAGACGGCGACCCCGGAGGCGTTGATCGCCTCCAGCAGCGCCGACGGGCTCCGGGTCAGGTACGCCGCCTCGCCGGTGTCGGCCAGCCGCGACTCGCGCCCGGGCAGGCCGGCGAACATCGTCCGGACGTCCCGGTTCGCCACGTGCTGCTCGCGGGCGGCGGCCAGCAGGAGGCCGTCGGGGTCGTCGTCGAGGGGCGCGACCGGACCACGCCTGTCGAGTTCGCGCACGTCCTCGCCCCAGGCGCGGGCGAAGTCGTCCCGGAACACCCCGCCGTCCCAGGCGAAGCGGTGCAGGTCGAACAGCGCCATCTGCGGGAAGATCGCCGCCAGGTGCGGCGGGGCGGTGCTCGCCGCCAGGTACTGCGAGACCCCGAGGTAGGAGCGGCCGAACATGCCCACCCGGCCGTCGCACCAGGGCTGGGCGGCGATCCACTCGGTGACGTCGTACGTGTCGGTCGCCTCGACCGTCGAGAAGGGGCCGTCGCTGGTGCCGAACGACGCGCCGCTGCCCCGGCTGTCCACCACCACCACGACGTAGCCGCGGGCCAGCAGGCGCTGCGCGACCGGGAAGGCCCGCAGCGTCACCTCCCCGGGGGCCACCTCGGCCACGCCGAGGTCGTCGATGTCGGTGATGTCGACGTCCGCCAGTTCGGCGCGCACCACCGCCAGGAAGTCGTCGCGCCCGGGGCGCGGCGACACCTGGTGGTAGCGGTCGTGGGCCCAGACGGCGGGCGCGGGGTCACGCTGGCCGACCGGCCGGAAGACGTACGCCGCCAGCCGGGTCCCGTCGCGGGTGGCCACGTACTGCGAACGGCAGGTCCAGGTGCGGCTCATACCAGGTCGGCCCGTCCGTAGAGTTCCCGCGCCGGCACCCCGACGTCGGCGCAGCGCTGGAAGAACTCCGCCATCTGCTTGAGCTGGTACGAATCGTCGGTGTAGTTCGTCGCCATGACGAACACCAGCCACGGCTCGCGGCCCATCGCGTACACGTACGCCTGCCGGGCCCGCAGCCGCCGCACGATGCCCATCGCCTCGACGGCGTCGGAGCCGTTGAGCTTGCGGCTGCGGCTCATCTTCTGGTCGATGCGGCGGGAGAAGAGCGGACCGTACATCCAGGACAGCGGGGCGCCGTCGCACTCCATGCCGAGGAACGCCATGTCGACGTCGCCGATCATGTCGTGGATGTGGCCGAACAGGGCCGGGTCGACGCAGCGGTTGTCCGCGCCGAAGTAGAGGTTCTTCCCGCCGGTACGCACCGAGTAGGTGACCTTCGCGGCGATGTCGAGGTCGCAGTGCTCGCCGACGAACGGGCACACCACGATCTGCCCGTCGGGCAGCTCGATGGTCTCGCCCGGCTCCACGTCGACCACGTTGGGGAAGCCGAGCGCCTCCAGGCACAGCCGCAGCGACGGGTCCTGCAACGCCCCGGCGGCGGTCTTCGGGACCACCACCGTGCCGATGCGGTGCCGCAGCTTCAGCAGGGAGGCCAGTTCGAGGTGGTCCTGGTGCCCGTGCGTGATCAGCACGTAGTCGATGACGTCGGGCAGGTCGGCGTAGGCGTACCGGTCGCCGTCGCCGAGGGCGTCGGACAGGAACGGGTCGGTCATCACGGTGACCGGGCCGGACTGCACGACCACGCAGGCGTGCCCGAAGTAGCGCACCCGCAGCCCCGGGCCGTCCAGGTTGCGGTCCGGGCTGCCGCCCGGCTCGGCGGAGAACAACCCGCTGAAGGTCGCCAGGTCGGCGTCGGAGACGTCGAAAGCCTCCCGCAGCTCACCGAAGGGCCGGGCCGTGGTCATGGTGGAGAAGAGCAGGTCGATGCGGGGGTCCCGCAGCGGCATGGTGGCCTGCACGTGCCCGTTGCCGGGGAACCGCGGGGTGGTCATCGCGAACGGGCGCTCGTCGCCGGTGGCCAGCGACAGGTCCACCGAGTGGGCGGTCTCGTCGAAGTGCCGCGACCGGTAGAGCATCCGCTCGGCGAGCCGGATCCGGGCGTGGTCGTTGAGGTCGTAGACCAGCTCGACGTAGCCACGCAGGGCCGGCGGGATCTCGCCGTAGCGGGGTGTCAGGTCGAAGCCGTCGGCGAGCTTCTCCAGGTTGACCGTCAGCTCGTCCATGGCCGCCGACAGCTCCGGCATGGGTCCGTCGGCGAGGCGGGTCGCCAGGTCGGACACCCCGTCGAGCTGGTCGTCCTCGAGGTCGACGAACATGCCGCCGCGCAGCTTCGGGTCGCGGGCCGAGCGGCGGTGCAGCGCCGGCGCGTCGAGGAACGAGCGCAGCAGCGGCACGTGCAGCTTGGCGAAGTTCATCGCCGCCGGCGCCGGCGACACCAGGTTCAGCCAGGCGTAGTACCGGTGGATGAGCGGTTCCAGCGCCAGGTTGGGGCGGGCGTGCACCAGGTCGTGGCTGGCGAAGGGCTGGTTCATCGCGCTCCCTCGGTGGAGTCCGTACGCAGTCGGTCCCGGACGGTCCGGACGACCTGTGCGAGGTGGTGGAAGTCTTCGTCGTCGGTGGGGGTGTCCAGCACGAAGGTGTGCACCCCGGCCCGGATCATGGCCAGCAGCCGCTCGACGGCGCCGGCGTGGTCGGCCACCAGGTACGGCCCGTCCGCCTGGCCGGAGCGGAACGGCGCGAGCCGGTACGCCGGGTCGACGGTGACGGCCCCGTGGCCGGCCTCCGCCTCGGCGAAGAGCCGCTGCTTCCAGACGGAGTCGGTGTTGGCCATGGTGACCGCGGTGATCTTCGCGCCGTCCGGGTCTTCCGGGAAACGGGCCTCGGCGACCCGCTCGGTCTCCTCCGCCGTCGCCCGGGTCAGCAGCCCGAAGTTCAGCGCGCCCGGCGTCCCGTCGGCGTCGGGCCGGGCCGCCGTGAGCATCTGGATGCTGGTGGCGCCCACCCGCTCGGCCACCTGCCGGGCCGCCGGGGACTGCCCGGCGACAAACAGCCGGGGCAGCAGGTGCGCGGGGAGGCCGGGGGTGAGCTGCAACCGGGACACCTGGTAGAACCGCCCGTCGAAGCTGAACGGGCGGCGGCTGCCCAGCACCCCCATCATGATCTCGACGTACTCGGCGAGGCGCGCGTACCGGTCGTCGTGGTCCAGCCGGTCGCCGAGCGCGTCCAGGTCGCTCACAGCGGTGCCGGTGATCAGGTTGAGGTCGATCCGCCGCTGGTAGAGCAGGCCGAGCGAGGCGACCATCCGGGCCGCGGTGAACGGGTGCTGGTAGACGGGGTTCACCGCGACCAGCGGGCTGAGCCGGGTGGTGCCGGCCGCCGCGGCGGTCGCCAGGACCCAGGGGTCGAGCACCGCGCCGCTGCCGGTGAAGATGAGCACCCCGTCGAGGTCCGCCGCGTCGGTGCGGCGGATGACGGACATCGCCGTGTCCGCGTACGCGGTCAGGTCCCGGACCCGGGGCACCACGGTGATGAAGCTGACGTCGGGCACGGCCTCACGCTCCCTCTTCGGTGACCGCGGCGAGCGCGGCCCGGATCTCCTGCGCCTCGCGCAGCTTGCCGTCGATCACCTCGGCGAGCGCGGCGACGGTGGGGGTCTGCAGGAAGACGCCGAGTTGCAGGTCGACGTGGAAGGCCTGGGCGAGGTCCCGCAGCGTCCGGGCGGCGCTGAGCGAGTCCGCGCCGAGCATCAGCAGCGAGTCGTGCAACCCGATCCGGTCCACCCCGAGGCGGCGGCGCCACACGGCGGCCACCGCCTCCTCCAGGACCGAGCCGGCGGCCGGCTGGGCGTCGGCGGCCGGTGCCGCCGGCGGCGGGCCGGTCACGGGCGCCACGGCCACCGGGTCGACCCAGTGCCGCGTCCGCTGGAACGGGTACGTCGGCAGGCCGACGCGACGCCGCGACGCGCCCTCGTGCAGGGCGGCCCAGTCCACGTCGACGCCCCGGCGCCACAGCTCGCCGAGCGCGCCGAGCAGCCCCCGGAGGCTCCCGGCGTCGTCGGTCAGCGCCAGCGTCGACGCCTCGGCCGGGCCGACGGCCAGCGTCAGGTCGGCCTCGGCCGGCGCCCCGGCCGGCGCGGGCGGGTGGCCGCCGGCGCGCAGGGCGCGCCCGGCCTCCGCCACCGTCCAGCGGCCGTCGACGACGGCGGCCGTCACGGCGCCCGGACCCTCGCCGTGGGCGGCGACCGGGGACACGCCGCAGGCGCCCAGCAGCCGGGCGAGCGCGAGCTGCCCGGTGACGGTGGCCGCGTCGGAGCCCGCCCCGCCGGCAGCCGGGTCGACGCCCAGCTCACCGGCCACCCGGTCGACCTCCGCCCGCAGCCGGGGCAGGGCGTCGAGCAGCGCGGCCAGGTCGGGGCAGGTGGCGGGGAACGCGTACGCCACCGTGGCGGTCTCCGGCGACGCCTCGCCCGCGCCGACGGCGGACAGCGCGCGGGTCGCCTCCCCCGCGTCGGTCGCCACCACGAAGGCCCGGTGGCGCAACGCCCGACGGCCGACCTGGCTGGTGTAGGCGACGTCGGCGAGGGCCTGCTCCGGGTGCCGCCCGAGGTGCTCGGCGAGCCGGTTGGCGGCGGCGGCCAGCGCCTCGCCGCCGGCCGCGGAGACGGCGAGCAGCACGGCCGGCGGGTTCGGCCCCGGCGGCGCGGGCGGCGGCGCCTGTTCGAGGATGACGTGCGCGTTGGTGCCGCCGACGCCGAACGAGCTGACCGCCGCCCGGCGCGGCCCGGTGACCTCGGGCCAGTCCCGCAGCATGTCGTTGACGCGGAACGGCCCCCGGTCGAGGGAGGTCTGCGGGTTGGGCTTGCGGAAGTGGATCGACGGCGGCAGTTCGCCGTGGTGGATGGCGAGGACCGCCTTGATCAGCGAGGTCACGCCGGAGGCGGTGTCGAGGTTGCCGACGTTCGGCTTGACCGAGCCGATCGCCCATCCGGCGCCCGACGCGCCGGCCGCGCCGTACGCCTCCTCCAGGGCGGACACCTCGATCGAGTCGCCCATCAGGGTGCCGCTGCCGTTGGCCTCGACGTACTGGATGGAGCCCGCCTCGACGTCGGCGACCCGCAGCGCCCGGCGGATCACCTTCACCTGGCCCGACCGGCCGGGCGCCACGAAGCTGACCTTGCCCGCGCCGTCGTTGTTCACCGCCGAGCCCTTGACCAGGGCGTAGATCCGGTCGCCGGCGACCTCGGCGTCCTCCCGGCGGCGCAGCACCACCACGCCGGCGCCGTCGCCCAGGTGGTAGCCGGCGGCCTCGGCGTCGAAGGCCCGGCAGCGGCCGTCGGGCGAGTTGATGCCGTCGGCCTCGTGCCGGTAGCCGCGGGGCACCGGGTTCTTGACGCTGACCGCGCCCACGATCGCCATGTCGCACTGGTAGTCGAGCAGGCTGCTGATGGCGTGGTGCAGCCCGACCAGGGCCGAGGAGCAGTTCGTCTGCACCGTCATGCTGGGCCCGGTCAGGTCGAGCTTGTACGAGATGCGGGTGGCCAGGTTGTCCTTGTCGCTGGCGACGGCCATGCCCAGCCGGCCGGCGGAGTCGACCAGCTCCTGCTGGGGCAGCAGGTGGTAGAGCAGGTACTGGTTCAGGCCGCAGCCGGCGTACACGGCGATGTCGCCGGGGAAGCGGCGGCTGTCGTAGCCGGCGTCCTCCAACGCCTCCCAGGCGCACTCCAGCAGGATCCGGTGCTGCGGGTCGATCAGCGTCGCGTCCGTCGGCGAGTAGCCGAAGAACTGGGCGTCGAACCGGTCGGCGCCCTCGATGCCCGACCACACCGGCACGTACGCCGGGTCGGCGCGTTCCTCGGCCGGGACGGCGTCCAGCTCGGCGGCGGTCAGCTCGCGGCCGGCGTCGACACCGTTGCGGAGCAGCTCCCAGAACTCGGCGACGTTCGCCGCGCCCGGAAACCGTCCGCTCATCCCCACGACGGCGATGTCCATCTCGCTGCTCATCGACTTCCCACTTCCTGAATACGCTGGCGCATCAACCGGCGGCGGTTCGCCACCTGCTCGTTGCGGTCGGGCCCCGGGTCGACGGGCGGTTCCGTCGCCGGGCGCGCGGGCCCGCCGAGGTGCTCGGCGAGCTTGCGCACGGTGGTGTGCTCGTACAGGTCGACGAGCGGGAACTGCCGGCCGAGGAGTTCCTGGAGCCGGATGTGCACCTGGACCAGGCTCAGCGAGTTGCCGCCGACGTCGAAGAAGTTGTCGTCGAGCCCGACGGCGCCGACGCCGAGGACGTCCAGCCAGATCTCCGTGACCTGGGCCTGGAGCCCGCCGGCCGCCGGGGCGAGCGGCCGGGCCGTGGCGCCCGCGCCCAACCGGGCCAGCGCCTCGGTGGCCTCGGCCGCGACGGCGCGCCGGCTCACCTTGCCGGTCGCCGTGGTGGGCAGCTCGTCGACCAGGTGCAGCAGCGGCACCATGAACTCCGGCAGCCGCTGCCGCAGGTGGGTGCGCAGGTCGTGCAGCAGGTCCCGCCGCGCGGTGGCGCCCAGCGGGTCGTTGGCCAGCTCCGGCCAGTCGGCACGCCGGGCCCGCGGCGGGGTCCAGCCGACAGTGTCGTCCGGGCGGGACGCGGGCCAGAACCGCAGGTCCATCGTGTACGGATCGCGCGCGGTCGACGGCACCACGGCGGTCCGTCGGCCCAGCGCCTCGCCGATGCTCCAGCAGTCCTCCGGGTCGACCCCGGGCGGCAGCTCGCCGGTCGGGCGGGTCACCGGGTCGGCGTCGGCGAGACCGGTCAGCCGGCGTACGGGGCCGGCGACCGTGACCAGCCGCGCGTTCGGCACGTCGCGTACCTCCACCGGGCGGTTGCGGTTGCCCCGTAGCAGGCTCCGCAGCCGGGCGACGTCCAGCCCGTCGCGCGTCCAGTCCAACCGCACCGGCTCGACCGGCTCGGCGGCGTCGCCGTCGGGGGCGGTGCCCACGTGCAGGACGACGTCGTAGCGGAACGCGCTCAGCTCGTTGGCCTGCCGGCCGCGCTTGAGGTGCAGCTCCACCCCGGTCACCCCGGGCAGCCAGTCCGGCGCGGTGAGGAACAGGTCGGGGGCCAGCACCAGCTCGTCGTCGGCGAGCACCCGGGCGGCGACGCGGCGGCGCAGCTCGGCGACGGTCAGGCCGGGTTCCGGCTCGGCGCCCAGCTCCACCGAGGCGTGGAACACCTCCAGCAGGTCGAGGTCGCGTACGTCGCCGAGGTAGATCCGCCCGCCGGGCGAAGCCGCGGTGACCGCCGCGCGCAGCACCCCGCGCAGGTAGTCGTGGTGGGGGAAGTACTGGGTCACCGAGTGCAGCACCACGGTGTCGAAGCTGCCGGCCTCGATGCCGGTGACGTCGTCGGCCTCCCGCAGCAGCAGCGTGACCGTGTCCCGGTCCACCCCCTCGGCGTCGAGCCGCTGTTCGAGCACCTTCAGGCCGGCGGCGGAGAAGTCGGTGCCGACGTACGCCTCGCAGTCCGGCGCCAGCGCCAGGGTCAGGTTGCCCGTGCCGCAGCCGAGTTCCAGCAGCCGGCGGGGGCGCAGCTCCCGGATCCGCCGGACCGCCTGGTCGATCCACTCGCCCATCTCGACGTCGGTGAACGGCGCGCCCGTGTAGCTGCTGGTCCAGATCGCCTGCTGGGCCTCCTCGGCCGGACCGGCCTCGGTGTACATCCGGTCGTAGAGCAGCCGCCAGTCCGACACCCGGGTGGTGGCCGGCGCCCCGCCCCGATCGGCTCCGGCCGGCGCGGACGACCCGCTGTGCTGCCGGGGCACGACCGCCGCGACGATCCGCTGCTCGCCGCCGCCCGGCGCCTGGGCGAGCGCGGCCACGGCGGCGGCGACCCCGGGGTGGGCCCGCAGCGTCGCCTCGATCTCGCCCAGCTCGATCCGGAAGCCGCGCACCTTCACCTGGTGGTCGGCCCGGCCCAGGAACTCCAGCCGCCCGTCGTGGCTGAACCGGCCCCGGTCACCGGTGCGGAACAGCCGCCCGCCGGTGCCGTACGGGTCCGGGACGAACCGCGCCGCCGTCAACGCCGGCTGGTCGAGGTAGCCACGGGCCAGGCCGGCCCCGCCGACGTACACCTCACCGGCGAAGCGGGGCGGTACCGGCCGCATGGCCTCGTCCAGGACGTAGATCCGGGTGTTGCCGATGGGCCGCCCGACGCTGCCGACCCGCTCCGGTCCGGTGACCACGTCCAGGGTCACGTCGGCGGAGATCTCCGACGAGCCGTAGAGGTCGACCAGGACGCAGCCGGGCAGGGCCGCCAGCCACCGCGCGGCCAGGTCGGGGGTGAGCGCCTCCCCGCTGGAGTGGCAGTAGCGCAGCGCCGACAGGCGTCCGCCGACGTCGGCGACGCCGTCGAGGATGGCCCGCAGCAACGACGGTACGGCCACCAGGCGGGTGACCCGGTGCCGGGCGAGCAGGTCGACCAGGCGTACCGGGTCGCGTCCGACGTCCTCGGGCACCACGACGACCGGGGCGCCGGTGAAGAGCGGCAGGAACATCTCGCCGCCGGAGTCGAAGAAGCTCAGCGAGGTCTTGTGGCTGCCCACCTCGTCCGGCCCCACCGGGAAGCGGTCCATGATCCACCGTTGCCGGTTGACGATGCCCCGGTGCAGGCCGAGTACGCCCTGCGGGGTGCCGGTGGACCCGGAGGTGTAGACGACGTAGGCCACGTCGTCGGGGTGGGCCGTCGGCCGTGGATCGCGGTCGTCCTCGGTCGCGAGGGACTCCTCGGCCGGGTCGACGACCTCGACGTCCGGGAGGCCGACGGCCGCGCCGGGGGCGGCGACGAGCAGCCTGGCCCCGGAGTCGGCGAGCATGAACCGCAGCCGTTCCACCGGGTACGACGGGTCGAGCGGCACGTAGGCGGCGCCGGTCTTGAGGATCGCCAGCACGGCGGTGAGGCTGACCGTGGAGCGGGGCACCAGCAGGCCGACCCGGGTGCCCCGGCCGGCGCCCAGCCCGATCAGCCGGTGGGCGAGGCGGTTCGCCGCCGCGTTGAGCTCGGCGTAGGTGAGCCGGGTGGTGCCGTCGATGGCGGCCGGCGCGTCCGGGGTCCGGCGGGCCTGCTCGGCCACGATCTCCGGCGCGCACCGGTCGGTGTCGTAGTCGGCCGTGGTGTCGTTCCACTCCACCAGCACCTGCCGGTGCCGCTCTGCGCCGAGCAGGGGCAGGGCGCCGACGGGGGTCGCCGGCGCCGCGACGGCCGCCGACAGCAGCGCGGTCAGCGCCTCGGCCAGCACGCCCACGGTGTCGGCGTCGAACAGGTCGGTGCTGTAGTCGAAGGTGCCCAGCAGTTCGCCGTCGTGCTCGCCCAGGTAGAGGGAGAGGTCGTAGTAGGTGGCCCGCTGCCGTACCGGCCGGCTGCGCACCCGCAGCCCGGCCCAGTCCCCCAGCGCCCCCTCGTGGTTGAGCACCATCGGTGTCAGGCCGAGCCGGTCGGTGCCGCGCCCGTGCTGGTAGGCGAAGGCCGCGCTGAGCAGCGCGCCGCGGCTGGCGTCGGCGGCCTGCCCGAGCCCCTCGACGATCCGCCCGAACGGCACCTCGGCGCGGTCGGAGGCGGCCAGCACCGCGTCGTGGGCCGCCCGGGCCAGGGCGCCGAACTCCGGGTCGGCGGACAGGTCCACCGGCACCGGCAGCGGGTTGACCAGGTAGGCGACCAGGTCGGCGAAGCGGCCGCGGACCCGGCCGGCGTGCACGAAGCCGAGCGGGAACGTCGTCTGGCCGGCGTAGCGCGACAGCACCGCCGCGTAGCCGGCGAACAGCACGGCGGTGCGGCTGACCCCCTGCGCGGCGGCGAGCGCGTCGATCCCGGCGCGCAGGTCGGCGTCGAGCCGGAACGCGTGGGCGGCGCCCCGGAAGGTGCGCACCGACGGGCGGGGCCGGTCGGTCGGCAGGTCCAACGGCACGAGGTCGGCGACCTGGGCCTGGCACGTCGCGGTCAACTCCCGGCCGGCCGGACCGTCCAGGAAGGACCGCTGCCAGGCCACGAACTCGGCCGGGTGGGCGGCGGGGGCGGGCGGCGCCGCGTCGTCCCCGGCGGCGTGCCGGCCGTAGCCGGTCGCCAGGTCCTCGACCAGCACCGCCAGCGACCACACGTCCATCACGCTGTGGTGGGTGCAGAGCAGCAGGGTGTGGCGGTCCGCCGCGTGCCGGAACAGCACGGCGCGCAGCAGGGGCGGGCCGGCGAAGCCGATCCCGAGTTCCGCCTCGATATCCTCGTCGAGCCGGCCCGCCGGCCAGCCCGCCGCGTCGCGCACCTCCAGCGTGACCTCGGCGTCGTCGGCCACCCGCTGGGTCACCTCGGCGCCGGCGTCGTCGTAGCGGGTGAGCAGGGCCGGGTGCCGCACGCCGAGGTCGCGCACGGCGCGGGCCAGCGCCGCGGCGTCCAGTTCGCCGTCGACGGTGACCGCGCGGCACAGGTTGAGGTTGGCCGGGTCCTCGGCGAGTGCGCCCTGGAACCAGATCGCCCGTTGGCCGTACGACAGCGGGTAGGGCCGATCGGCGGCGGCCGGGGTGGCCGGCGGGTCGGCCGCGGGCGCGGACGGCAGCGCGGCGGCCAGTTCGGCCACCGTGCTGTCGCCCAGCAGGTCGGTCAGGGCCGGGCGGACGCCCCACTCCCCCTCGATCAGGTGTTGCAGCTCCACGGCCCGCAGCGAGTCGAACCCGAGCTCCGGCAGGGAACGGTCCGGGTCGATCCGCTCCGGGTCGACGTCGAGCAGCCCGCCGGCCAGGACGCGCAGTCGCTGCGCCTGCGCCGGCGCGGCGGCCGGGGCGGGGCGCGCCGCCGGGCGCAGGGGGTCGTCCGCGACGATCGTGGCGCTGCCGGCCGCGTACGCCCGCGCGCAGTCGCCGCGACGGGTCTTGCCGCTGGTGGTGACGGGGATGGTGCCGGGTGGTACGGCCAGCACCCGGTGCAGGTCCAGGCCGTGGACGGTCACCACGGCCCGGCGGGCCGCCTCGGCGATGGCCGGCGCCTCGTCCGACGCCGTGTCGGAGCGGGTCTCGTACCACAGGACCACGGCCTCGCCGACGCCGTGGCCATCGTCGGCGACGTCCACGCCGAACGCCGCGATCCGCCCGCCGAGGCGGGGGCAGGCGGCGCGGACGGTCTGCTCGATGTCGTCCGGGTAGTGGTTCTGGCCGCGGATGACCACCGTCTCCTTGATTCGGCCCCGGACGTACAGGTGGCCGTCCTGGCGGAAGCCGAGGTCGCCGGTGCGCAGGTAGGGGCCGTCGTCGGGGTCGCCGCCGAGGGTGGCGTGCAGGGTCCGCGCGGACTCCTCCGGCCGGTTCCAGTACCCGTCGACGACGCTGCCGCCCCGGACCCAGATCTCGCCGGCGGTGCCGTCGGGGACGGGGTGGCCGGTCGGGTCGACGATCCGGACCTCCGCCTCGGGCAGGATCTCGCAGCCGACCACCTCCGTGCCGGGCCGGTGGGCGGGTCCGGCGGGGTCCGGGTCGGCCACCGTGGTCACGACGGGCCGCTGCGCCCGCGCCCGCCCGGCGACCAGCAGCGTCGCCTCGGCCAGTCCGTAGCAGGGCAGGAAGGCCCGCTCGTCGAAACCGTGCGGGGCGAACGCCTCGGCGAACGCGCGCAGGGTCGCCGCGCGTACGGGCTCGGCGCCGTTGAACGCCACCCGCCAGGAGCTGAGGTCCAGGGCGGCACGGTCGGCCTCGGCGACCTTGCGCACGCACAGGTCGTAGGCGAAGTTGGGCCCGCCGCTGATGGTGGCCCGGTACCGGCTGATCGCCTGGAGCCACCGCACCGGGGTGCGGATGAACGTCGCCGGGTCCATCAACACCGTCGGCACCCCGAGGTAGACGGGGGTGAGCAGGGTGCCGATCAGTCCCATGTCGTGGTGCGGGGGCAGCCAGGAGGCCATCACCGTCGCGTCGTCGAAGGCGAAGGAGCGGCGGATGGCCCGCAGGTTCTCCAGCAGGTTCGCGTGGCTGACCATCACGCCCTTGGGGGTGCTGGTGGTGCCCGAGGTGTACTGGAGGAACGCCAGTCCGCCCTCGGCCACCGCCGGCTGCCAGCCGGCGGGCGCGGCGTCGAGGGACTCCAGCTCCAGGACCGGCAGCCGGCGACCGGGCATGAGCGTGGTCAGGTCGACGGCGCTCGTGACCGCGCGGGCGGCCAGCACCGCGGTGGCCTGCGCGTCGTCGAGGATCCGCCCGACGACCGGGGCGCTGGCCCGGTTGAGCCGGGCGGCCAGCGGAACCGGCACGGTGCCGGCGTAGAGGCAGCCGAAGAAGCCGGCGAGGAAGTCGACACCCGCCCCGACGAGCATCAGCACCCGGTCACCGGGACGGCAGTGCCCGGCCAGGGCCGCGCCGACCCGCCGGGCCCGGGCGTCGAGCGTCGCGTAGTCCACCGTGTCGGCGGAGCCGTCCTCGGTCACCAGGTGCAGGGCGGGGCTGTCGGGCTGGACCCGCGCCTGGTGCGACAGGGCGGCGCCCAGGTTGACGACGTCGGTCGCCTCGTGGATCAGGGCGCCGGTGTGCTCGGTCATCTGGCTCTCCACTCGCTGCACAGGGGTCGGACCGGGGGTCACGGCTGACCGGGCGCGAGCCGGGCGGCCAGTTCCGCGACCGTCGGCGCGTCGAAGATGACCGCCACCTCGACGTCCGCCCCCAGCTTCGCGGCGGCCAGGGCCACGATCCGGGTGGCCGTGAGGGAGTCTCCGCCGAGGTCGAAGAAGTCGTCGTGGATGCCGATGCCCTCGCGTCCGAGCACGTCGCACCAGATGTCCAGGAGCACCCGCTCACGCTCGTCACGCGGCCCGACGGCCCCGGCGGCGTGGGGCCCGTCCTGGCCCGGGGGTGGCAGCGCCGCGACGTCGAGCTTCCCGTGGTTGGTCAGCGGTAGCCGGGGCAGGCTGACGAAGGCGGCCGGCACCAGGTAGTCCGGCAGCCGCCGGCGCAGGTGGGCGCGCAGGTCCGCGGTGCCCGGCAGGTCGTCGCCGACGACGTAGCCGACCAGCCGGGCGTCCCTGCCGGGCGGGTCCCGGCGTACGACCACGGCGGCCTCGCGCACCGCCGGGTGGCGACGCAGTGCGGACTCCACCTCGCCCGGCTCGATGCGGTAGCCGCGCAGGTTCAGCTGCCCGTCGCCCCGGCCGAGGAACTCCAGGACGCCGTCCGGCCCGAACCGGGCCAGGTCGCCGGTGCGGTAGACGCGGGCGCCGGGCGCGTCGGCGAACGGGTCGGGCAGGAACCGCTCCGCGGTCAGGGCCGGGTTGCCGAGGTAGCCCCGGGCCAGCCCGGCCCCGCCGACGTACACCTCCCCGGCCACGCCCGGCGGCACGGGCTGCATCGCCTCGTCGAGCACGTACACCCGGACGTTGGCCATCGGCCGGCCGATCGGGACGAAGGGCCGCTCGTCGTCGGGGTCGCACGGCCAGGCGGTGCAGGAGACCGACACCTCGGTCGGGCCGTACAGGTTGAACATGGTGACGTCGAGCCGGTCGAAGACCAGCCGCTGCGTCTCGGGGGTGAGTTCCTCCACGCCCGAGACGATCCGCCGCAGCGACTTCAGGTCCGCGGCGTCGGCGGTGAGCAGCACCTCGCGCAGGGCGGTCGGCGCGAAGTCGGCGTCGGTCACCCCGTGCTGGGCGATCACCGCCGCCAGCCGGCGCGGGTCGAAGGTCGCCGTCTCGGGCATCAGCACGCTGGCCGCGCCGTTGAACAGGGCCCGGAACAGCTCGTCCAGGGAGACGTCGAAGGTGCAGGCCGCCTTGCGCAGCACCCGGTCGTGCGGGCCGAGCGGGAAGTTGCGCTGTGCCCACAGCATCCGGTTGGTGAACCCGCGGTGGGTGACCTGCACGCCCTTGGGCTGCCCGGTGGAGCCGGAGGTGAACAGGGTGTAGGCCAGGTTGTCCGGGTGCAGCGGCACGGCGGGGTCGGTGGCGGGACACGTGGCGGTCAGCGACGACTCGCCGTCCAGGTCGATGATCCGCCGGCCGGGGCTCCACACCTCGTCGCACAGGTCCCCGGCGGAGATCGCGACCGCCGGGCGGACCTGCCCGAGCAGCGCGTCCCGGCGGGCCTGCGGGTCACGCGGGTTGACCGGCAGGTGGTAGCCGCCGGCCTTGAGCACCGCCAGGATCGCCACCACCTCGGCGGCGCAGCGGGGCAGGCACACCGCCACCGGGTCCTCCACGCCGACGCCGAGGTCGCGCAGGTGGTGCGCCAGGCGGTTGGCCCGTTCGTCGAGTTCGCGGTACGTCGTGCTGACGTTGCCCTCGACGACCGCCACCGCGTCCGGCGTACGCCGCGCCTGCGCCTCGACGAGGCGGTGGACGAGCGCCTCGGGGCCGAGGTCGGCGGCGGTGTCGTTCCACTCGTGCAGGATCCGGTGCCGCTGCGCGTCGTCGAGCATCGGCAGCCGCCACACGCTCGTGTCGGGCTCCCGCGCCGCCTCGACGAGCAGCAGCTCGAACTGCCGGGCCATGTCGCGTACGGACTCGCCGGTGAAGAGGCTGGTGTCGTACTCGAACTCACCGATGAGCCCGTCGGCCGTCTCGGTGACCTTCACCGTCAGGTCCATCCGGGACCGGCCGGTCTCCATCTGGTGCACGTCGACCCGCAGCTCGGGCAGGTCCAGCCGGCTGGTGGGCACGTTCTGGAGCACGAAGGCGACCTGCGCGAGCGGCTGGTGGCTGCGGCTGCGCTCCGGCTGCAACGCGGCGACGAGCCGCTCGAACGGCACGTCGCGGTGCCGGAACGCGTCCAGCGAGGCCGCCTTGACCCGGCCCACCAGCTCGGCGAAGGTCGGTTCGCCGGACAGGTCGGCCCGCACCACGATCATGTTCAGGAAGCAGCCGATGAGATGCTCCAGCTCGTGCTGTTCCCGCGTCGCGATGGGGCTGGCGACGACCATGTCCCGCTGCCCGCTGTGCCGGGCGAGCAGCACGGTGAAGGCGGCGAGCAGGGTCATGTAGGTGGTGGCCCCCTGACGCTGTCCGAGGGCGCGGATCCGGTCCGCGTCGGCGGCGCCTAGCCGGAACCACTCGGAAGCGCCGACGAACTGCTGCACCGCCGGGCGTGGGCCCCGCGTGGGCAGGGCGAGCAGGGGCGGCACGCCGGCCAGCTCATTGACGCGCTCGCGCAGGTGGGCCGCCATCCGCTCCTCGCCGACCGCGGTGCGCTGCCAGGCGGCGTAGTCGGCGTACTGGATCGGCAGCTCGGGCAGGTCCGGCGTCGCGCCGGCGGCGAACGCGGCGTACGTGGCGGCCAGCTCGCGGCAGAAAATGGTGAACGACCACAGGTCGCAGACGAGGTGGTGCACGGTGACCCCGAGCACGTGCACGTCCGGGGCGATCCGGTAGAGCACCGTCCGCATGCTCTGGCCGGCGGCCAGGTCGAGCGGGACCCGCATCTCCCGCTCGACGGCGGCCCGCAGCACGGCGTCGTCGGGATGCGCGGTGGCGCCGGGCAGGTCGACCACGTCGATGCTCAGCGGGGCGGGCGGCGTGACGGCCTGCACGACCCGCTCGCCGAGCTGGCGGAAGGCGGTACGCAGGATCTCGTGGCGGCGGACGACCTCCTCGATGCTCCGGCGCAGCGCGTCCCGGTCGAGCGAGCCGGTCAGGATCAGCAGGGTGGCGTCGTTGTGGTGGACGGCGTCGTCCTCCAGCCGTTCGATGAACCAGAGCCGTTCCTGCGCGAAGGACAGGGGTGCCTCGGCGGCGTCCAGTCGGGGGATGGCGGCGCTGGCGGGTGCCGGCTCGGAGCGGCTGGCGCGCAGCCGCTCGTCGAGCAGCGCCCGCGCCGAACTGGACAGCCGCGCCACGCGTTGCGTGACGTCACTCGCGACCGGATGCTCCTGCCGTCCCACTGGTCCTCCGTTGTCCGTCGGTGATCCGGCTGCGGTCCGGGGCTTCCACCGGACGCGAGCGTCGCACCGATGCGGGTGCCGATCCTCGATCTCTACCAGGCTGGCTGAGCGCTTAGTCAGCAGGAGGACCGGTTTTAGGGGTTTGACCTCACAATTCACGACATCTGTTCCGAGTCCTAGGGGTTGGGCAAGCCGTTTCCCTGCCACATGATGGGCACGCTTGTGACGCCATCGGCGCGCCAGCACGCAGCCCGTCCGACCGACCGACCGGAGGTGATGCCAGGTGCGCGACGACCTCCGGATCCTGGCCGACCGGTCGTACCGGATGCTGTTCCTGGCCCGCACGCTGTCGCTGCTGGGCAGCGCCGTGATCCCGGTCGCGCTCGCCTTCGCCGTCCTCGACGCGCCGGGCGGCTCCGCCACCGACCTCGGCCTCGTGCTCGCCGCCCGGTCGCTGGCGCAGGTCGCGCTGCTGCTGTTCGGCGGTGTCCTCGCCGACCGGATGAACCGCTTCCGCCTGATGGTGGGCTCCGACCTGCTGGCCTTCGCCGCCCAGGCGACCCTGACCGTGGTGTTCGTCAGCGGCCGGCCCTCGCTGCCGGTCGTGATCGCCCTGTCCGCCGTCAACGGCGCCGCTGCCGCGCTCTTCCTGCCGGCCTCCCGTGGCGTCGTGCCGCAGGTGGTGGCCCAGGAGCAGCTCCAGTCGGCCAACGCGCTGCTGCGGCTGTCGCGCAACAGCACCACCATCGGCGGCGCGGCCCTGGCCGGAGTGCTCGTGGCCGCCCTCGGCGCCGGCTGGGCGCTGGCGGTCCCCGCGGCCACCTTCCTCGGCTCCGCGCTCCTGCTGGCCGGGGTCCGGGTGTCGCACCCCGCCCGGGCCGCCGCCAGCACCATCCTCGCCGACCTGCGGGAGGGCTGGCGGGAGTTCAGCTCCCGGTCCTGGGTCTGGCTGGTGGTCGTGCAGTTCGCGTTCGTCAACGGTTGCTTCTCGGCGATCTACGTGCTCGGCCCGCTGACCGCCAAGGAGCAGCTGGGCGGCGTCACCGCCTGGTCGGTGATCGTCACCGCGCAGGCCGTGGGCCTGGTCGGCGGAAGCCTGGTGGCGATGCGGATCCGCCCCCGCCGGCCGATGCGGGTGGCGGTGCTGGCGACCTTCGGTTTCCTCCCGCCGTTCGCGCTGATCGCGGCCGGCGCGCCGGTCTGGCTGATCGCGGTCTCGATGCTCGTCAACGGCGTCTGCGTCGACATCTTCGAGGTCCTGTGGGACACCGCCCTGCAGAACCACGTGCCCAACGAGGCGCTGTCGCGGATCAGCTCGTACGACGCCATGGGCTCGTTCGTGCTCGGCCCGCTCTGCCTGGCCGTCGTCGGCCCGGTCGCCGAGCGGATCGGCGTCGCCCAGACGCTGCTCATCGCGGGCGGGGTGCTCGGTCTGGTGACCGTCGCGACCTTCTCCGCGCGGTCGGTGCGTCAGCTGCCCGCAAGAGTCCCCGCCGCACAACCCGCCACGGTGTGAATCCGGCGACCTCGCCGGCCACGGATCAGGGTGGAGATCGGAGCAGGATGGAGCACCGGATAAGTCGGCAGATGACCGACGCGACCGACGCGTACGGGCGGCGCTTGGGGGCCTACCTCGAGCAGTCCTCCTACTCGCGGCTGCGCGGCAGCCCGGGCGTGATCGACCTCGCCTTCGGCGATCCGCACGAGTTTCCCGCGCCGGCCCTGGTCGAGGTCCTGCAGCGGCACCTGAGCCCGCGGCACACCGACTGGTTCGCGTACACCCGCGACCACCCGCCGGCCCAGGAGTCGGTGGCGGCCACCCTCAGCCGGGAACTCGCCCTGCCGTTCACCGCCGACGACGTCGCCCTGACCAACGGGGCGTTCGCGGGGCTGACCATCTGCCTGCGCAGCGTCTGCGACCCGGGCGACGAGGTGGTCTACCTCGACCCCGCCTGGTTCTACTACGAGCCGATCATCGCCTCGGTCGGCGCGGTCCCCCGGCCGGTGGCGTTGACCCCCGGATCCTGGCGACTCGACGCGGAACTCGTCGCGGCGGCGATCACGCCCCGGACCAGCGCCGTCATCGTCAACAGCCCGAACAACCCGACCGGCGCGGTCTACACCGACGAGGAGTTCGCCGCCCTCGCCGAGGTGCTGCGGGAAGCCTCCGCCCGCAACGGTCGGCCCGTGTACCTGCTGTCCGACGAGGCGTACCGGCGCATCGTGTTCGACGGCCGGTCGTGTCCCAGCCCGGCGACGCACTACCCGTTCACGTTCCTGGTGCACACCTACACCAAGACGCTGCTGCTGCCCGGCGAGCGCGTCGGCTACGTGGCGATCCCGCCGACCATGCCCGACCCGGCGGTGCTCCGCCGGGCCCTGACCGTGGCCCGCCTCACCACCGGCTGGGCGTTTCCCAACAACTCGCTGCTGTTCGCCCTGCCCGAGCTGGAACAGCACGCGCTCCAGGTCAAGCCGATCGAGCAGCGCCGCGACCTGCTGGTCGACGCCCTGCGCGAGGCCGGGTACGAGGTCCAGCCGAGCGAGGGAACGTTCTACCTGCTGGCCGGGGTGCCGGACGCGGACGACTGGGCACACGCGGCCCTGCTCGAGGAGCGCGGCCTCCTGGTGCTGCCGGCCTCGGTGATGGGCGCGCCGGGCTACCTGCGGCTCTCCCTCACCGTCACCGACGACATGTTGGAGGAGACCATCGGCCGGCTGCGGTCGGCGCAGCCCTCGACCCGGGAGCACGCCAGTGTCCAGCGATGACCTCCGCGAGGCCCACGCGGCCGTGACGCTCACCGCGGCGCCGGACGCGCCGGCCACGGGCCGCCGGGACGCGCCGGTGTCCACAGAGGAGGCTCGGCCCGAGGTCGAGGCCACCCTGGCCCGCGCCCGCCGGGCCCAGGCGGAGGTCGAGTTCTGGCCGCAGGAGCGCGTCGACGATCTGGTCGCGGCCCTCGGCTGGGCGGCCTACCAGGAGGACACCGCCCGGTCGCTGGCCGACCTCGCCTACCGGGAGACCGGCCTCGGCGACCCGGAGCACCTGTTCACGCTCTACCGGCGCCGGGTCCTCGGCACGCTGCGTGACCTGCACGGCGTCGTCACCAGCGGAATCATCGAGGAGCTGCCGGAGCGTGGCCTGCGCAAGCTGGCCAAGCCCATCGGGGTGATCGCGGTGGCCAGCCCCGCCACCGCGCCCTGCTCCGGGGTGGTCGGCAACGCCCTGCCGATGCTGAAGACCCGCAACGCGGTGGTCATCACCCCCAACCCCCGGGCCCGGCACTCCGCGACCCGCACCGTCGAGCTGCTGCGTCGGGCCCTGGAGACGATCGGCGCCCCGCCGGACCTCGTCCAGTGCCTGCCGGTCACCGACCGGCAGACCACCGAGGCCCTGATGGCCGCCGCCGACCTGGTGATCGCCGCCGGCGGCCCCGGCACGGTACGCCGGGCGTACCGCAGCGGCACCCCGGCGATCAGCGCGGGCGTCGGCAACCCGGCGGTGATCGTGGACGACTCGGCCGACCTGGCCGCCGCGGCGGAGCTGATCGTGCTGGGCGGCAGCTTCAACAACGGCACCTCCTGCTCGTCGGAGAGCAACGTGCTGGTGGACGCCGAGATCGCGGCCACCTTCCTCGACCAGTTGGCCCGGCGGGGCGCCCACCTGTGCGACCCGGCCGAGACGGCACGGCTGCGTACGCTGCTCTGGCCGGACGGGCAGGCGCTCAACCGCGACGCGGTCGGTCGACCCGCCGCGGCGCTCGCCGCCGCCGCCGGGATCGACCTGGCCGAGCCGGCCAAGACCACCGCCCTGGTGGCCCAGCTGCCTCCCCTGGCGCCCGGCGGTGTCCCGGCGCTCGACGACCCGATGCTCGGCGAGAAGCTGGCGCCGGTCTTCACCGTGTCGACGTTCAGCTCCTTCGACGACGCGTTGGGGGCGGTGGAGACGCTGCTGGGCCGGATCGGGCAGGGCCACAGCTGCGGCATCCACACCGACCGGCCCGACCGGGTGGTCAGGCTGGCCGCGCGGGCCCGCGCCGGACGGGTGATGGTCAACCAGTCGACCGCCGTGGGCAACAGCGGCAGCTTCGACAACGGGATGCCGTTCACCCAGGTCATCGCCAGCGGCAGCTGGGGCGGTTGCTCCCGGTCGGAGAACGTGACCTGGCGCGACTTCCTCAACTACACCTACGTCTCACATCCTCTGCCGTTGAGCCTGCCGGACGAGGAAACCCTCTTCGGCGCCCACTGGCGACGCCTTCCCTGACGGAGACCCCGCACATGGACATCAGCCCTCCCGAGGCGCCACCGCGCGACCTGACCCAGGCCGAGATCGACGCGTTCCACACCGACGGCGTGGTCCGGCTCTCCGGCATGATCGACGACAGGTGGCTCGGCCGGATCGCCGAAGGCGTCGAGTACCTGCTCGCCAACCCGACCGTGCTGGCGCAGGCGACCGCGTTGCTGGGTGGTGGCGGGTTCGCCGGGGACGCCTTCATGTGGAAGACCCACGACGGCTTCCGCGACTTCATGTTCTTCTCCCCCGCGGCGCGCATCGCCCAGCAGTTGTTCGGCTCCACCGCGATCACCGCCTTCTACGACCAGATCTTCGCCAAGCCGGCCGGATCGGGTGCCCCGACGCCGTTCCACGAGGACGTCAGCTCCTGGCCGATCGCGGGCGAGCAGGTGTGCGCGATGTGGATCCCCCTCGACCCGTGCACCCCCGACACCGCCGCGCTGCAGGTGGTGCGCGGTTCGCACCGCTGGGGCCGGCGCTACGTGCCGATCACCCCGGGGGCCACCCACCTCGGCCGGCGTGAGGAACTCGAGGCGGTGCCGGACGTGTCCGAGCACGAAATCCTGAGTTGGGACCTCACGCCCGGCGACATCGTGCTGTTCCACCCGGCCGCGTTGCACGGCGCCACCGGCACCGGCCCCGAGCGGCAGCGTCGGGCGTTCGTCTCCCGGTGGGTGGGCGACGGCGTCACCTTCCAGCCGCAGCACGCCGTCCTGCCGCTGCTGTGGGAACACGGCCTGCGGCCCGGCGACCCCATCGGGGGCCCGCTGTTCCCGAGGGTGCTGCCGACGCCGGTACCGACGGAGACCGGCGCCCGCTTCGACGGCCCGCAGCAACCCCACGCCGAACGGGCGGAGGAGTTCCTCACCATCCTGAGGATGCTGTAGGTGTTCGGAGAACTCACCGCCACGACCGCCGCCGGCCGGGAGCTGGTCTCCCTCGCCGAGAGCCACGTCGGCACCCTCACCGAACGGGCCGGCCGGCACGACCGGGACAACACGTTCGTCGCCGACAACTTCGCCGACCTGCGCGACAGCGGGGTGCTCGCCGCGTGCGCCCCCACCCGGTACGGCGGGCTGGGGGTCCGCTCCCTGCACGACGTGCTGGTGGCCGTCTCCCGGCTGGCCCGGGGCTGCGGGTCGACGGCCATCTGCGCGAACATGCACATGGCCTCGGTGTGGGGGCAGGTCCGCCGGTGGGAGCGGGCCGAGGCGGACGGCGACCAGGTCCGGGCGGCGCAGCTCGACGCGATCCTGGAGGCGTTGGGCGGCTCCGACCTGATCATGGCCGGGGCCTCCACCGAACCGGGCGCGACGTGGAACGGCGCGCTCACCGAGGCCGTCCGCAAGGGCGACGAGTACGTCATCACGGGGCGCAAGACGTTCGTCACGAACTCGGCCGTCGCGGACTCGTTCAACGTCGCGGTCCGGGTCGCCGATCCCGAGGGCGGGTGGCGGCAGGCCGAGGCCGTCGTCCTGGCCGGCACGCCCGGGCTGACCGTGCTCGGCGACTGGGACGCGCTGGGCATGCGGGGCTCCGGCAGCCACGGGCTCCTGCTGGAGGACTGCGTCGTGCCCGCCGACCGGGTCACCGTCGGGGAGCCGGTCGGCCCGCCGACCCCGGAGGACCTGGCGCGCTCCTGCGCGATCAACTTCCCCCTGCTGGGCGCCTCACTGGGGATCGCCGAGGCGGCCTTCCAGATCGCCGTGGAACACGCCACGCGGATGCCCCGGCAGCCTGGACGGGCGGCGCCGGCACACCACCCGTCCGTGCAGCGCGAGGTCGCCACCATGGAACTCGACCTGGCGGCCACCCGGGGGGTGCTGGAGCGCTCCGGACGCCTGGTGGACGCCCTGTTCGCCGCCGACGACCCGGCGCAGCGGTCCGAGGCCGCCGTCCACGACGTCGTACGGGGGTGGCAGACCGCGAAGCTGCTGGCGAACCGCACGGCGGTGAGCACGGTCGACCGGGCCATGACGATCTGCGGCGGGGCGTCCTTCAGTAGCCGGCACCCCCTGTCCCGGCTGTACCGCGACGCCCGCGCGGGCGGCTTCATGCAGCCGTTCGGAGCGCTGGACTCCTACCCGTTCATCGGGCGGGTCGCGCTCGGACTCGACCCGCACGCCGACTGAGGCCGACGGACGCCGGCGGACGCCGGCCGCCGCAGCGCGCGGTGGCGTCCGCCACGGACCCGTCCTGATGACCCGAAGCGGCCGGGTCGGGAACTACCGTCGCGCAGCGGGCCTGCCGGGTGCCGGCAACGCGCGCACGTCCAGCTTCCCGCTCGGCGTCCGGGGCAGCTCGTCGAGACACACCACGGCCCCGGGCAGCAGGTAGTCGGGCAGCGTCTCGCGGAGCTGTTCGCGCAGCTCGCGGGCGGTCGGTCCGGGCGGCTCGCTCGGCACGACGTACGCGACGAGGCGCGGGACGGAGCCGGTCCCGGCGACCGGCACCACCGCCGCCCGGCGCACCCCGGCGCACCGGCGTACCGCCTGTTCCACCTCGCTCAGCTCGACGCGGTGGCCCCGGATCTTGACCTGGCCGTCGCGCCGGCCGTGGAACTCCACCAGTCCGTCGGGGTGGCGGGTCACCAGGTCGCCCGTGCGGTAGCACCGGCCTTCGGGACGGTCGGTCGGGAACATCTCGCCGGTCGTCGCGGGGTCGTCGCGGTAGCCGCGGGCGAGCCCCGCGCCGAAGATCAGCAGCTCTCCCTCGACGCCCGCCGCGACCGGGCGCAGGTCGGCGTCGACGACGGCGACCCGCGTGTTGTCGATCGGGCGGCCGATCGGCACGGTGGCGGTGCCCGGACGCGCCGCCGGGTCGGTCGGCACCTCGAAGGTGAGCGCGCCGACGGTGGTCTCGGTCGGGCCGTAGTGGTTGACCATCCGCACGTCCGACAGCTCGCGGACCTGGTCCACCAGCTCCCACCGGCACACCTCGCCACCGACGACGAGCAGGCGGCGGGGCAGGACCCGCTCCGCCGCCTCGTCGAGCAGCGCCGCCAGGTGCGAGGGGGTGATCTTCAGGACGTCGACGCGGTGCTCGTCCTGGTAGTCGGCGAAGTCGTCGGGGTCCGTCGCGGTCTCGGTGGGCACCAGGTGGAGCGTGTCTCCCCCGGTGAGCGCCGGGAAGACCGCGGTGTGCCCGAGGTCCGTCGCGAGGCTGGTCACCGACCCGAAGCGCAGCCGTTCGCCGTCGGCCCGTTCCGGGTCGACCAGCCGGGCGACGAAGGCCGCGTAGTTGGCCAGGGCCGCGTGAGGGATCTCGACGACCTTGGGTACGCCGGTGGAGCCGGACGTGAACACGGTGTAGGCGAGCTGGTCCCCCGTGACCGGCGACGGACCGCCCAGCGCCCCGGCGCGCTCCGCCGCCGCCCCCGCGCCGATCCAGCCGGCCAGGTCGACGACGAGCACCACCTGCCCGGACACCGGCGGGTCGTCGCGATCCGTCACCACGACGGCGGCCCCGCAGCCGCGCAGCTGGCTCTCGACACGGGCCCGGGGCTGGTTGGCGTCCACGCAGGCGTAGCCGGCCCCGGCGTGCAGCGCGGCCAGGCACGCCACCAGCTGGGCGGCGCCGCGGTCGGCCAGGACGGCCACCGGGGCGGCTGTCGCACCGTGGCCCCGCAACACGTCGGCGAGACCCCCGACGGCGTGGCGCAGCTCGGCGTAGCTCAGTGTCGCGTCCGCGCCGACGACGGCCGTACGGTGGCCGTGCCGTTGCGCGGCCGCCCAGATCAGCGCGGGCACCGCCCGGTCGGGGTGCCACCCGGTCGGCGCTCCGGTCACCCCGGGATCGGCAGGCATGGCAGGTCCCTTCGGTTCGACGGCGGCGGGCCGACAGGGCGCCGGTCGACCATGGATCGCCCGGCACGGGCTTGCGGTGGCAGCGATCGTGACACGGGGGCCGCACCGCGACAACACCTCATTCGTGCCGCGGACCCCCTATCGTCGGGCCGCTCGGCGGACGACGACGCGCGTCCGGTGTGGTCAGACGGCCACCATGCAGTTGTCGGAGCTGCTGTCGCGCCCCCGGGCGCTGACGATTCCGGCGGAGCCGTCGCCGTAGTAGCGACAGAACAGGCCCGCCGGGCGCCCGCCGAACAACAGCGGCCCGATCACCGGGGCGACCTCGGCCTCGTGCGGTTCGTCGGCGCCGTCGGCGACCAGCGCGACGCGGCACGTACGCGGCGCCACGAAGTCCTGCACCACGCTGGTGCCGTCGGCGACGGCCTCGGTGACGGCCGACTCCCACGTCGCCTGGTCGACCTCCCCGCCGATGACCACCTGCTTGCCGCTCTCGCCCAGGCCCGCCTTGAGCACCAGCAGCTCCCGGTGCGCCAGCACGAACGCGAGCAGCTCGACCTCGCGGCCCTCGCGCGTGGTCCTGCGGTCCGAGAGGACGCGGGTCCACGGCACGTACCTGTCGACGAGGCTCCGCTCGGCCGCGCTCATCCACGGCCGGCCCTCCGACAGCAGGCCCATGGTCAGCTTGCTGTGCATGAAGGTCGACGTCTGGGTGCCCACGAGCAGGCAGCCGTTGTCCAGCGCGTCCTGCACGTAGCTGGTGTCGAGGCCGGCGTCGAGCCAGTCCGGGATGGTGAAGTTGCGCAGGCCGACGGGGTAGCGCAGGTGCGGCGGGCAGTCCCACGCCTCGGGCAGCTCCTCCGGCTCGAAGAACCGCGCGGTGACGCCGTGGTTGTTGAGGTAGTCGGCCTCCAGCTGGAAGTAGCGGCTGCGCACGCCGAAGACCCGGGCGCTGCCGACGATGGCGACCCGCGGCGCCAGCCCCAGCTCGTCGCAGAGCGACCGGTACATCGCGGCACGCACGGCGAACGGGTCCGGCGAGGTGAACGGGGTCCGCCCCTCGGCGTCGGCGTGCAGCTTGCGCCACACCTCGAGGCGGGCGCGCGTCTCCACGACGCCGCCGAGCGCGCCGCTGACGTTGAACTCCAGGAACCGGGGCCCGTCCGGACCGACGACGACGTCCGGCCGTACGACGCTGTCCGGGTAGCGCTCCTCGACGAACTGGTCGCGCACCCAGAGCTGGTCCTCGCTCTGCGGCATGCGGTAGGCCGCCAGCCGGCCCTCGGTGGTCGGGGCCGTCTCCAGGGCGGTGCGCCGCAGCAGGCCGACCAGCGCGGCGGCCACCCGGAAGATCTCGGCGTAGGACGCCCGCGGGACGGCTATGGGCGCCGCGGGCAGCAGCCGCTGGTAGGGCCAGCCCGTGTCCCGCAGCTCGTGGCGGAGCATCCCGCGGATCGTCTCCGCCGACGCCGCCGGCGCGAGGCGATGGGAGCCGAACCACGGGTGCCCGGTCGATACCGCACTGCCGACACCTTCGCGCACGGTCATCTGACGCTCCCCGGAAATCGCACGTCGGGCCGGCCGCCGGGGCTCTTCGCCGTGGGCCGGATCTCCGAAACGATGATCGAAATAGACTAACATTCACGTCCGACGTGGACCTCGCCCGTCCATCCGCACGCGACACAGGAGAGCTGTCGATGACACTGCGTCATGTCCAGGGCAACGAGTACCGCGAGGAACACGGCGGGGACTACGAGGACTTCGAGCCCGGCATGGTGATCCGGCACTGGCCGGGCCGCACCATCTCGGAGACCGACAACACCTGGCTGACCCTGCTCACCATGAACCAGCACCCGCTGCACTTCGACGAGCACTACGGCGCCGGCAGCGAGTACGGGCGGGTGCTCGTCAACAGCGGAATCACCCTGTGCCTGATCGGGGGCATGACCGTGCAGGCACTGTCGGCGCGGGCGGTGGCCAACCTGGGCTGGGACCGGGTCCGCCTGCGGGAGCCGGTCTTCGTCGGCGACACGCTGTACGCCACCAGCCGGATCCTCGACAAGCGGCTGAGCCGGTCCCGGCCCGGGCAGGGCATCGTCACGGTGGAGACGACGGGCACGAAGTCCACCGGCGAGACGGTCATCGTCTTCGAGCGGTCCTTCATGGTCCGCTGCCGGGAGACCGCCTCCTGACCTACGCCACGGCCGCCGCCCCCTCGTGCAGCGCCACGGCGGCGGCCGTGTCCTCGATGGCCATCCCGACCGTACGCAGGACGGAGGTCCGTCCGCCGACGCGGACCCCGCCGGTGACCAGCGTGCCCAGGTCGTGCAGGTCGGCCACGCCGATCAGGCCGGCGGCCAGGGCGGCCCGCACCTCGCCGGCGCCCTCCAACGCCGCGGTCCGCTCCTCGACGATCGCCACGGCCCCGGCCAGCAGGGCGGGGTCGAGTTCGATCGCGTCCGGGTGGGTGCCACCGATCACGTTGACGTGCGCGCCGGGCGCCACCCAGTCCGCCTCGACCAGGGGCGTGTTGTCGCTGGTCGAGGTCGCCGTGCAGATGACGGCCGCGTCGGCGACGGCGGCCTTCGCGCTGTCGCAGACGCTCGCGTGCACCGGGTGGGACACCGTGTCCCGGACCCAGTCGGCGAACTGCTCGGCCCGGTCCCTGGTGCGGGAGAACACCCGTACGCTGCGGATCCGGCGCACCGCCGCCACCGCGCGCACCAGGGCCCGCGCCTGCACCCCCGCGCCGATGACCGCGAGGTCCTCGGCGTCCTCGGCGGCACACCAGCGGGTCGCCAGGGCGGCGACCGCGCCGGTGCGCACGGCGGTCAGCTCGGCGCCGTCCAGCAGGGCCGTGATCTGCCCCGTGGTCAGGTCGGTGAGCGCGACGACCCCGTGGATCAGCGGCAGGCCGCGACCGGGATTGTCGGGGGTCAGCGTGGTGATCTTCACGCTGCCGACCCCGCGCCGCTCCCAGACCGCGGGGCTGACCAGCAGGACCCGCTGGGGACCGTGCTCGATGACAGTACGCGCCGGGGAGTCGGTCCGGCCGGCGGCGAGGTCCGCGAACATCTCGCCGAGGGTGTCGATCACCCGCACCAGCTGGGGGGTACCCGCCATCTGCGCGGCGTCGACCGTCACGGGCCCGGTCATCCGGCAGCTCCGCCGGTGCTGAACCGGGCCGCCCAGGCGTCCTCGCGCGCCACGGTGTCGCGGGCCATCCGGGCGAACGGCGGGCCGACCATGTTGCCGTCCAGCACGGCGATCCCGCCGCTGGCCGCGCGTACGGCCTCGGTCACCCTGCGCGCCAGGAGCAGGTCGTCGGCCTGCGGACGCAGCACCCGGTTGATCTCGTCGAGCTCGCCCGGGTGCACCGTCGCCTTGCCGTGGAAGCCCAGCGCCCGCACCCGGGCGGTCTCCTCGGCCAGGACGGCCGGTTCGGCGAGCCGGAAGTTGGCGGTGTCGATGCAGGCGGTGCCGTACCGCGCGCATGCCAGCGCCATCGCCTGCCGGGCGGCGAGCATCGCCTCCCAGCTGATCTCGACCCCGAGCGTGGCGGCCAGGTCGGCCGAGCCGAGGACCAGCCCGTCGCTGGCCCCGGCGATCGCGTCGGTCTCCGCGACCGCCTCCACGGTCTCCACCGTCACGTAGATCTCCGGGTACGCGTCCGCGCTGGCCAGGATCTGACGCAGCAGGGCCACCTCGGCCGCCGAGGTCACCATCGTCATCATGACGATGCCGGGCCGTACCGGGCACTCCACGAGAGCCACCAGGTCCTGCACCGCCGCGACGCTGCCCAGTTGGTTGATGCGGACCGCGACGTTCTCCGGCCGTGGCGCCTTCTCCAGGGCGGCCCGGCACACGACGCGCGCGGCCGCCTTCTCGGCCGCCGGCACCGAGTCCTCCAGGTCGATCAGGTGCACGTCCGCGTCGTACGACCACGCCTTGACCACCCGGTCCAGCGACAGCGCCGGCGTGTAGAGGATGCTGCGCGGGATCGCCCGCGCGCCGCCGCTCACCGGAGCACCTGCTCGGGCAGCGCCGCCGCCGGGCGGGCGCCTGCCTCCACGAGCACGGAGCACAGCCTGGTGATCTGCTCCTCGGTCTGGCCCGCGCGCAGCATGACCCGCAGGCCGGCGGCTCCACGGGCGATGATCGGGAAGAACACGGGCGAGGTGTAGAACCCGGCCTTGAAGACCCGCTGGGCCGCCTCGACGACCGTCTCGTCGCTCATCGGCACCACCCGGATCGGGTACGTGCTGCCGGACTGCTCGGTGGCCAGCAGCGAGTCGAACAGCGCGATGTTGGCCCGCAGCCGCCCCTGCAACCGGGTGAGTTCCTCCGTACGGTGGATCTCCGCCGAGGCGAGCGCGGCGCCCACGGCGGCGGCGTTCATCTTCTGCGAGTAGCCCAGGGGGCCCGCGAAGCGTTCGACGATCCGCCGCGTCTCCTTGGGGAAGCCGTCGAGCAGGATCGCCGTGCCGCCCGCCCCGAAGCCCTTGCTCAGGGTCGCGACGGTGATCGTCCGGTCGTCCCGCACGGGGCAGTGCGAGCGGACGTAGCCGATGCCCCGCTCGCCGTACGCGGACAGCGAGTGCGAGTCGTCGTAGAAGACCAGCATGTTGTACTTGTCCTGCAACACGGCCAGCTCCTCGACGGGCGCGTAGCCGCCGAGGCTGTCCGAGCCGTCCACGACGTAGCAGACACGCTCGTAGGTGCGGCACATGTCCTCGAGGTAGTCGAGGTCGTGGTGGCGGCAGGTGACGACCTCGGTCTCGTCGGCGCAGCTCGGCTTGGCGTTGGCCATCGACACGTGGGCGTTCTTGTCGAAGACCATCAGCGGGCGGGTGCCGTTGCCGAGGTGGCCCGAGGCGATCAGCGGCAGCAGGCCGGTGCTGGCCGCCGCCGTGGAGATCGCGCTGATCACCATCGCGTCGAACAGCTCGCCCAGCGACTCCTCAAGCTCCAGCAGCACCGACGTCTGCACGCGGGTACGCGGGATGCAGTGGTCCAGCACGCCGAAACGGCGCAGCGCGGCGACCGCCCCGTCGATCACCTTGGGATGGGTGTCCAGGTCCAGGTAGGAGCAGACGGTGAAGTTGACGAACTCGTGGCCGTCCGCCATCCGGAAGACGCCGTCGGAGAGGTCGCCGACGATGCCGGCGACCCCGTGCTCCTCGGACATGTTCCAGAAGGCGTTCCCCACGCCGATGAGCTTGTCGTTGTTGCGGTAGCGGTGGGTGGGGGTGATGGTCTTGCGCTCGCTCATCAGGAGTTCACCTCGGTGGGCTTGTAGCTGTAGACACCCTTGACCCTCCGGTACGCGTACGTGTAGAGCGCGACGCCGAGTGCGTGCGGCCTGCGGAGGATCTTCTTCGACTTCAGCCAGAAATTGACGTTGATGTTCATCTCGTCCAGCGACTCGGCCTGGTGCCACCAGCCGAGCGGCAGGTAGAGCATGTGGCCCGGTTCGAGGACGAAGTCGCGGCGCTGGGCGAGCTTCGGCGCCACCCTCGGGAAGCGCGCCAGGTCGACGTTGTCCAGGTCGAACACCTTGGACTTGTCCCCGAACCCGCGCAGCACCGAGCGCGGGTAGTACTCGCGGGAGCCGGGCGGGGCGATGATGAAGCGCTTGCGGCCCTCCAGCGCGACGTTGAAGTTCTCGAACTCGTCGAAGTGGTTCTTGGTGAACACCCCACGGTGGCTGATCCACAGGTTCGCCGCGTACAGCGAGTCGCCGTAGCCGAAGAACTTGTCCGCCTCGAAGCCGATGACGGCGTTCACGTCCGCCGGGCTGTTGCGGATGTTCGACACCACCCGGTGCCACGTGCCCGGAGTGTTCAGGTGGCGCTCGTCGGCGAAGAAGTCGCGGAGCTTGATGTCGCGGGTCTCCCAGCGCCCCGGGTGGTTCTTGTCGCCCGGCTCGGTGAACAGGGTGACGGTCATGTCGGCCAGCCGGCTCGCCACCCCCTCCCGGCCGAGCCCCCGCACGTCGTCCGGCAACGCGATCACCACGGGCACGTCGGCCTTGAACAGGCCGCCGGGGCCGACGGCCATGAACTCGTCGAACGTCATGCGGGCCACGGGTACGGCCGCCGAAACGTTCGCCCTGGACACTGCGTCCGAAACTCCCATGTCGCCCTTCCTCACTGCTGAGGGCCGCGTCACGCGGCCGGTCACGTGGTGGCCCTGCGGCTGCTCAACTCCGCCACCACGTCCACGATCAGGTCCTCCTGGCCGGCGATGGCCTGCCGCCTACCGAGTTCGAAGAACACGTCACGCGCGTCCACACCGGCACGGCCGGACAGCTCGACCACCTGGTGCTTGAATCCCGAGAACACCCCGGCCAGACCGCTCACGATGGACATCGAGGCGGTGACCGGCGGCGCGGGCATCAGTTCGCGCTCCGCGAGGTCGGCGGCGTCGAGGAGCGCGTACAGGTCGATGCCGGTCGCGAACCCGCTGCGCTCCAGGACGGGGACGAGCACCTCGAGCTGGGTGTTGCCCGCCCCGGCGCCGAACCCCCGCGCGCAACCGTCGATGATTCCGGCGCCGGCCTCCGCCGCCGCCACCGAGTTGGCGACGGCCATGCCGAGGTTGTCGTGGCCGTGGAAGATCACCGGCGTGTCGACCGCCGCGGCGATGGCACCGATCCGCGCGGTGACGTCGGCGGGCAGGAAGTGGCCCGCCGAGTCCATGATCCCGACCGCCTGCGCGCCGTAGCCGACGGCCTGCGCCGCGTGCTCGGCCAGCTGGGCGGGCGACGCCATGTGGCTCATCATCAGCACGCAGTGCGCCTCGGCGCCCGCCTCGCGCAGCACCTCCAGATGACGCTCGGCCAGGGAGGTCTCGGTGGCGTGCACCCCGATGCGGACGACGTCGGCGCCGTGGCCGATGGCCCGCCGCAGGTCATCGGAGGTGCCCCAGCCGGGCAGCATGAACACGCCCATCCGGCTGTGCCGCAGCGCTTCGCGGACCGTCGACAGCATCTCGTCGTCGCTCACCGCGGCCTGGCCGACCTGCATGGACGACGCGCCGAGACCGTTGCCGTGCCCGACCTCCACCACCGGGATCCGCGCCGCGTCCGCCGCCTCCGCGTAGCGACGCAGGGCCACGGCCCCGAGCTGGTGGCGGACCGCGTGCTGGCCGTCGCGCAGGGTCGGATCGTGGACCACGACGTTCTTCATCGGACCGCCTCCGCCCCGGCGGTCCGGCCCAGCCGGGCCGCGTGCTGCTCGGCGACCAGGATGGCGGCCGAGTTGATGATGTCGAGATTGCCGGCGTACCGGGGCAGCACGTCGCTGTGCGCGGTGACCTGGAGGGCGACCGTGACGCGGTCGTCGACCACCGTGCAGGCGGTCACCGTGTAGCCGGGGGCGAACGAGCGCACCTGCTCGGCCGCCTCGTCGACCGCCGCGCGCACCGCGGCCGGGTCGGCGCCCGGGATCCGCGCGTGCACGGCCGTCCGGAAGGTCGCCGGCGGCACCGCCGGGCTGATGTTGAGGATCGCCTTGACCTCGGGTACGCCCGAGAACGTCGTGATGGCGTGGCGGGTGGTCGCCACGTACTCGTCGAGGTTCAACCGCGTGCCGCGGCCGGCCACGTCGCTGGCCACCGTCGAGACGACCTCGAGGTAGCGCACGGGAAAACGGGCCGCGAGGGCGTGGGCGACCGGAATCGACGCCTGGCCGCCGCAGCTGATCAGGTTGACGTTTCGCCCGGTCGTCGCCGCCACGCCGGTCACGGTCGGCACCACCATCTGCCCGGCCCTGCTGGGCGTCAGGTCGACCACCAGCATGCCGAGCGGTTCCAGCAACGACCAGTGGTGCAGGTGCGACGCCGCGTTGGTGGCGTCGAAGACGACGTCGAACGCGTCGCCGGCCGCCAGCACGGCGTCGATCCCGGCGGCGGAGACGGGGCAGCCGAGTCGCTCGGCGTGGCGCAGTCCCGCCGAGGCCGGGTTGCGTCCGGCCACCAGGCGGCAGTCCAGCAGGGGGGATCGGTGGATCTTGCTGATCAGGTCCTGGCCGATCGCCCCGGTGCCGATGACGGCGACGGTGGCGGGCTCGACGGTGGGGGCGGCGTCGGTCACGTCGGCGGGAAGGGTCACGACGTGCCCCCAGGGCGCCGGAGCCGGTCGGCCGGCAGCCGGACGGAGGACCGCCGGGCGCGGGTCGCGTGGCTCGCGGCGTCCGGGTCGTGGGTTCTCATGTGCGTCCTCCTCACCATTCGGATTGCGCGGTGGTTGCGGCGAAGGTCGTGCCGGCGCCACGGGCGTACCGGGCCGGTGTGCCGGGTGCCGCCGGCCGGCCCGTGCCGGCCCGGACGCCGCAGGGCCTCGCGACGCCCGTCGCGGCGCGGGCCACCCCCGGGGCGCCACAGCGGGCGGGTCCCGGGAGACGGGTACGCCGGGCGGGTGCCGGGATATGTCGGGACAGGTCGTGACGGGGAGTCGGTCGGCGTATTCCGGTCGACCGGAAATGCCGGGGCGTCGAGCAACAATCGGACATATAGCGTGATCTCAGAAGTCTCGACGTGATAACCGAAGAAGCTCCCGTCTACATGCGCGACAACCAATGCGGCCATTGCGCCCACGTCGCCGTGCCGCCCAGCCGGCATCGAAGCTATCAGATGGCCCCGCCAGGTGGACCTGGCTGTTGCGTCACTCTCACGACAGTCCACCCTGGAGTGCAAATCGTCACAGAACTCCACGGTGGCCGGGACGAATCGTCCACGGGTCACCGCGATCGGGGCGCCTCCGGGCAGTCCGTACGACTCCCACCTGGCGCTTCACCGCGCGGCCCGCGCCGCTCTCCGGCGGGTCCCCGATCCGCCGGCCGCACCGGTGGCACTGGCCATCGACGCCCTCGCCACCATTTGCGACTATCTTCGTCAGCCCACCGCGCTGGCAATTCTGGACGGTCCGGTCATTTGTCGGCGGCGGTGGGCCGGCAGATCGAAAGAGGACGAAATGAGTCGTCGTCGGTCCTGTTCGACCGGCGACGGATGAGCCGCACCCCTGCCGGTTTCGCCTCCCAGCGGAACCGGACGCGCCACCCGCCCCGAGAGGACACGACATGACGACCACCCGGCCGCCCGCAGTGAGCAGGTCGCCACTGGGCCGCGCGTACGCCGAGCACCTGGCCCGCAGCGCGGACACGGACGACCCGGCCGCCGCCGCCCGGGACGCGAGCACCCTCGAGCCGTACCGGGACCGGTTCATGAGCGGCCCCGCCTTCCTCGACGACGCCGAGAGCCGCGCCCTCGCCCGGGACCTGCGCACGGTCTACGACCTGCTGCGCGCCCTGCCGGAGCGGGTGTTCGACGGGGACCTCACCGCGCTGGCGGCAGCCGTCGGCATGGATCCCCTACAGACGGCGCTGATCACGCGCGGCGCCCGCGTCGGGTCGCTCGTGCCGCTGGGCCGCGCCGACCTCTACCACGACGGCGCGGGGTTCCGCCTGCTCGAATTCAACGTCACCAGCGCGCTCGGCGGCTTCGAGACCGCCGACATCAACCGGGCGATGCTGGCGTACCCGCCGCTGCGTGAGTTCGCCGACCGGCACCGGCTGCGGTACCGCGACACGCTCGACTGCATCGTGCGGACGATGTACGCGGAGTGCGCCGCGATGATCCCGACGGACCGGCCACCCGTCGTCGCCGTGGTGGACACGATCGACAACTACCCGATCGTGGGGTCCCGGCTCGAGGTCCTCGCCGAGATGCTGACCGACCACGGCATCGAGGCGATCGGCTGCCACCTCGGCCAGTTCACGTACCCGCAGGGCCGGCCGACCGTGGCGGGCCGACCCGTCGACGTCGTCCTGCGGTACTTCCTGCCGGAGGACCTGGCCGACCCCGCCGTGACGCCCCAGGTCGAACCGCTGCTGGCCGCCGTCGAGCAGGGCAAGGTCGGCCTGTTCAGCCGCCTCGACGCCGAGCTGTACGGCAACAAGGGCACCCTGGCCATGCTCTCCGACGACCGGCACCGGGGCCTGTTCGACGCCGACGAGCTGGCCTGCATCAACCGGCTCCTGCCGTGGACCCGGCACGTACGCCCGCGCGGCACCGATCCCGGGGGCACCGAGGTCGACCTGCTCGCCTACGCCCGCGCCCGGCGGGAGGAGCTGGTCCTCAAGCCGACGCTGCTGCACGGCGGCAACGGCGTCCTCGCCGGCTGGACGGTGAGCGGCGACGAGTGGCAGGCCCGGCTCGACGCGGCGGTCGACGGCCCGTACGTGCTGCAGGAGCGCGTCCAGCCGGCCGCCGAGCCGTTTCCCGACGGTGCCGGCGGCGTGACGGACCTCTACCTGAACTGGGGGGTCTACCTGGCTGACCGCGACCTCGTCGACGAGGACGGATACGCCGGCTGCCTCGTACGCGGCAGCACGGATCCGGGGGTCGGGGTGGTCAGCATGGCCGGCGGCGCGAGGATCGGCTGCGCCTTCCACGGCGGCTGAAGCGGGTCACCGACCGAAAGGCCGGCACGTGCGGCGTCGAGCGCCCGCACGTGCCGGCCGGCAGGCCGTGAGCGGGCTCAGGCGCCCGTGCCGGAGCGCACCCGCGCGATCCAGGCCTCGACGTCGTCGGCGGTACGCGGCATGGCCGAGGACAGGTTCTCGTGACCGTCCTCGGTGACCAGCACGTTGTCCTCGATACGGACGCCGATGCCGCGGAACTCCGCCGGCGCCAGCAGGTCGTCGGCCTTGAAGTAGAGGCCGGGCTCGACCGTGAGGATCATCCCGGGCTTGAGCTCGCCGTCCGTGTAGTCCTGGCGCAGCAGCATCTGGCAGTCGTGCACGTCCATGCCGAGGTGGTGGGACGTGCCGTGGACCATCCACCGCCGGTGCCAGCCGCCGCTCTCGCGGTCCAGGGTCTGTTCGAGGGTGACCCCCTCCGGCAGCAGCCCCCACTCGTGGAGCCGCCGGGCGATGACCACGTTCGCGGCGGCGTGGATGTCGCTGAACTTGTTGCCCGGCTTCACCGCCGCCAGGCCGGCCTCCTGGGCCTCGAGGACCGCCTCGTAGATCTTGCGCTGGACGTCGGTGAAGCGGCCGCTCACCGGGAGGGTGCGGGTGATGTCGGCGGTGTAGAGGGAGTCGACCTCGACACCGGCGTCGACCAGGATCAGGTCGCCCTCGCGGACCGGCCCGGTGTTCTTCGTCCAGTGGATGGTGTTGGCGTGGTCGCCGGAGGCGCAGATGGTCTCGTAACCGATCCCGTTGCCGTCGTGGCGGGCGTACAGGCCGAAGAGGCCCTCGACCCACCGCTCGCCGCGCTCCTTGCCGACGGCCTCGGGCAGCCCGGCGATGATCGCCTCGAAGCCCCGGTGGGTGGCGGCGATCGCCTTGCGCATCTCGCCCACCTCCCACTCGTCCTTGCACAGTCGCATCCCCGAGAGGTGGCGGGCCAACTCCTCGTCGGCCTCGTGCTGCTGGGTGACCGACGCGAGGGTCTCCGCCTGGGCGCGGGTCTCGTCGACGAGCCGGGCGAGCCCGCCGTCGGCCCCCCGTACGACGCGCACCACCGTCGCGCCGGCGTCCTTGGCCAGGACGTCCGGCAGCGAGTCGATGTGCCGGGTGGAGACGCCCAGCCGCTGCTCGATCTCGAGCATCGTGGGGCGGGGCCCGACCCAGAACTCACCGAACCGGGAGTCCGCGAAGAACTCTTCGCTGTCGCGCGGGGCGAGCGGCCGGAAGAACAGGATCGCCTCGTGGCCGTCGGGCTTCGGGTCCAGCACCAGGACGCTGTCGGGCTCGGTGTCGAACCCGAGACCGGTCAGCCAGGCGAAGGCCGTGTGCGGGCGGAAGGTGTAGTCCGTGTCGTTGCTGCGCACCTTGAGGCCACCGGCCGGGATGATGAGGCGCTCTCCCGGGAACCGCCGTGACAAGGCCGCGCGCCGACGGGCCGCGTGGTCGGCGACCTCCGCGCGCGGGACAGGTGCCGCGTCCGGGCTGGCCCAACCAGAGGCGATGAACGCGCGGAACGCGTCGCTCGTCGGGGTGTTGCGGTGGCTGGCTTTCACCTGCTCGTCGCTTGTCATGGTCGATATCCTGCCACGCGCCGCGGAGCCTCGGCAAAGCTGCCGAGGCCCCGACGCCCTCCCCTGCCGGCGCGGGCGCGGCGGACGGCCCGGGTGCCGGGCGGCCTAGCCGTCGACGTAGACGAGATCCATCACGTCGGTGCGCCCCGACCAGCGCAGTTCGAGGCGCCAGCAGCCCGGTTGCGGCATGTCGATGATCGAGGGACCCGGGCCGCCGTCCACCTCCCGGGTCACCCGGGTCCCGGTACCGTCCAGAGTGGCGGTGATCCGGAGGGGATCCCGGGTGGCCGCGGCGGGGGACGTCGGGGCGGGGCGGGCGACCCAGAGGATCTTGTTGTTCGTCCCGACCTTCCTGGAGTGCGCGAGGGGGTGCCCGAACAGCACCGCGACGATCTCGCCGCCGAAGCCGAAGACGTGCGGCATCCGGGTGCTCCCGCTGAATCCGGCGTCCGCCCAGTCGGGCAGCGGCCCCGTCTCGACCCGGGAGCCGCAGCCGGCGGGGACACCCGCCGCGCTCGCCGACGCCGTCCCGGCCGGGGGGCCGACCTGCCGGGGCGGCGGCGCCGTCGTTGTCGCACACCCCGCCAACAGGAGCACCGTCCCCAGCAACGCCCTGCGTCCTGAACCCATGTCACGCCTCCCGACGACTTCGCAAAGGAACCACTGTCGGGACACCGGCCGGCTCCCCCGGGTTCCCGACCGGACCCGCCGGCGTGCAGCGCGACGACTGACGGTGCGCGCCCGGCGCGGTGGGCACCGCTCAGCGCAGTGACCGGGCGACCTCGATCGCCTCGGGCCGGGTCAGGTCGCCCTCGATCCGGTAGCTCACGCCGTCCATCTGCCAGATCAGGGTCGACGCGGCGAGCCGCGCGGTCTCCACCCGGACGGCGCCGGCGCGGTCCACGTAGGCCACCTCGTGCGGGGCCTCGACCCAGACGCCGAATTCGCCGTCCACCTGGACCCAGCTGACTCCCGTCGCGCTGGTCCCCTTGTGGAAGGCGAGGTCGAGACGGCCGTCGAAGGCGTCGATGCGCAGTGCTCCCCCGCGATAGAGCAGGGTCGCCACCCGGTGGGCGCCCGAAGCGTCCGGGTCGGCGACGAACACCTGCTCGGGCGGGCCCAGCTTCGCCGGCACGCGGATCGGGAAGCGCACCTTCCGCTGCGCCTCGCTCACGGCAGCGGGCCGCTGCGACGGCAACGGCGACGGGGTACCGGTGGGCGACACCGGCGCGGGCGTGGTGACGATCGCGATCCCGGCGAAGCGCAGCAGCCCGGCTGCGGCGTCGGCGAGGGCGGCCCGGCCCGGTGGCAGCACCGCGACGACCACGGCGGTGAGCGCCGCGGCGAGGAAGAGACGCCACCGGCGGCGCCGCGGCGCGGGTGCGGCGAGCCGGGCGCGTACGCGGGCGGTCACGTCGGGCGGGTCGGGCGTGCGCAGCCACGCGGAGAGTTCGCGCAGTTCGCGTTCGAGGTCATCCATGGCGCACCTCCGCGACGTCGAGCAGGCCGCGCAGCTTCGCCAGGGCGCGGGAGGTCCGCGACTTCACCGTGCCGCGCTTCCAGCCCAGCACGGCCACGGTCTCGTCCTCACTGAGGTCGAGGAAGAACCGGCACACGATCACCTCGCGGTCGCGCACCGGCAGCAGCCGCAGGGCCCGCACCAGGGCGGTACGGCGTTCCCCGGCGAGGACGGTCTCGACGGCGATGTCCGCGCCGGCCTCCGTACGCGGGTCCGCCACGGCGGCACGCAGGGCGAGTCCGTCGCGTCGGCTGCGCGAGCGGTGCAGGTTGCGGGTCTCGTTGGCCACGATCGCCAGCAGCCAGGACCGGAACGAGGACTCTCCCCGGTAGCGGGAGATCTTGCGATGGCCCTTCACGAACGCCTCCTGCATGACGTCCTCCGCGTCCGGACCCGCGCCGAGCAGCACCGCCGTCCGGTACGCGGACGCGGTGTGCCGGGCGACCAGGACCTCGTACGCCGTCAGGTCGCCCGCCCGGACGCGGGTGACCAACTCTTCGTCGTTCAGGGGTACCTCCGGTGGGGACGCATTCATGACACCGCCCGCGCCCCGCGGGTTCCGGTACCGCCGCGGGCAATTCCGCATCCGGTCGGCATCCTCCCGCGACCCGGCCGGATCGCGCCGGTACAGGTCGGCGGTGCCAGCGGAGTCGGCCACGACGGAACGGTCGGCGACCCTCGCACGCTTGTAGCAAACCTTCTTGACGATTCATCGATGTGTAGCTAAGTTTCAGCCATCCGGACTGAGAGGTCGTCGTCGATGAAGGCCCGACTCGCAACCGTGACCGTCCTGGTGGCCACCCTGTCGGCCACCCTCGCCCCGCCATCCGTCCCGGCCGCCGCCGAGCCCCCGCGCCCGCCAGCCGGTGAACACGGCTGGGTCACCTCCACGCTGCGGCACATGAGCCTGGCCCAGAAGGTCGGCCAGCTCTTCGCCACCTACGTCTACGGCAACGACGCCACCGGCCCCTCGGCCGCCGACCGCGCCGCCAACCGCGCGGCCTTCGGGGTCGAGACGCCGGCAGAGGTCGTCGACCAGTTCCACCTCGGTGGCGTCTGCTACTTCTCGTGGTCGCACAACCTCGACAGCCCGCGCCAGATCGCCACCCTGTCCAACGGGTTGCAGCGGGCCGCCGTCGGCGACGGTGCGAAGGGGCGGGTTCCCCTGCTCATCTCCACCGACCAGGAGCAGGGCGTGGTGCTGCGGATGCCCGCCCCCGCCGCGCAGTTCCCCGGGTCGATGGCCCTGGGCGCCGGGCGGTCGCCCCGGGCCGCGCGCGAGGCCGCGGAGATCACCGGGCGCGAACTGCGCGCGGTCGGCATCCACCAGCCGTACGCGCCGATCGCCGACGTCAACGTCGACCCCGGCAATCCGGTGATCGGCGTACGGTCCTTCGGCGCCGACCCGACCCTGGTGGCCGACCTGACCGCCGCCCAGGTCGCCGGCTTCCAGGACGCCGCCGGCGTGACCGCCGTCGCGAAGCACTTCCCCGGCCACGGCGACACGGCCACCGACAGCCACACCGACCTGCCGGTCATCGACCACAGCCGGCAGGAGTGGGACCGCATCGACGCCCCGCCGTTCCGACGGGCGATCAGCGCCGGCGTCGAGTCGATCATGACGGCGCACATCGTGGTACCCGCGCTCGACCCCTCCGGCGACCCGGCCACGCTGTCGCCGACGATCCTCACCGGCGTGCTGCGCGGCGAGTTCGGCTTCCAGGGCGTCATCGTCACCGACGCGCTGAACATGGCCGGCGTGCGACGCAGGTACGGCGACGAGCGGGTGCCCGTGCTGGCGCTCAAGGCCGGCGCCGACCAGCTGCTGATGCCGCCCGACCTGCGGCTGGCCCGCGACGCGGTGCTGCGGGCCGTCGCCACCGGCGAGCTGACCGAGCGGCGGATCGACGAGTCGGTCCGGCGCATCCTCGCCTTGAAGTACCGGCAGGGGCTGGCCGGGTCGCCGCTGGTCGACGTCGAGCAGGCCGTACGCACGGTCGGCGCGCCCGCGCACCTCGCCGCCGTGGCCCGGGTCACCGACCCGACGCTCACCGCGGTCCGCAACGACGCGGGCCTGCTGCCACTGGCCCCCGGGCAACGGTCGGTGCTGGTCACCGGCTGGGACAGCGCCGCCTTCACCCCGGTCAGGACCGTCGCCGAGGGATTCGCCGCCCGCGGTGCCCGGGCCACCCCCCGGCCCGCGATCCTGCCCTCGGACCAGACCATCGCCGCGACGGCGGCGCTGGCCGCCGAGCACGATCTCACCGTCGTGCTGACCAACAAGGCGTGGGACACGACCGTCACCGATCCACGCGGCACCCAGCAGCGTCTCGTCGCCGCGCTGCTCGCCACCGGCAGGCCCGTGGTGGTGGTCGCGGTACGCGATCCCTACGACGTCGCGTACCTGCCGGGCGTGAGCACCTACCTGGCGACCTACTCGTACACGCGGGCGGCGATGGACGCCCTCGTCCGTGCGCTGCACGGCGAGCTGTCCCCCCGTGGACGGCTGCCCGTCACGATCCCCACGGCCGACGGCTCGGGCACCGTGCTTTACCCCTACGGCCACGGCACGAGCTGGTAGGAGGCAACCCACGATGTCGTCGCTGTGCCCACCCACGCTCCGCCCGCTGGCGCTCGGCCTGGCCGTGGCCGTCCTGGGCGCGACCCTTCCGGCCACGGGAGCCGGGGCCGCGCCGCCCCCGGCCGATCCGGCGCCGCCGGTCGTCACCCCCGCCGACATCCACTTCCGGCACGACACGTTGCGCCCCGGGCACGCCCGCGAGGTCGGCCTGCTGCCCGAACACGTGGACCGCATGCCCGCCGACCTGGCGGCGTACCTCGAACCGACACCGGACCACCCCGGGTATCCCGCGTACGCCGGCGCCGTGGTCCTGGCCGCGAAGGACGGCGTGGTCGTCCAGCACGCCGCCGTGGGCTCCGCGGTCAAGTACGCCGCTGTCGGGCCGCCGCCCGGGCTGGTGGGGGTCGAACTCCCCGCCGACGAGCAGATCCCGGCGCGCCCCGACACCATCTTCGACCTGGCGTCGGTGTCGAAGCTGTTCACCGCCGTCGTGACCATGCAGCAGGTCGAGCGGGGGCGGGTGGACCTCGACGCGCCGGTCGCCCGGTACGTTCCGGAGTTCGCGGCCGGCGGCAAGGAGGCGGTCACCGTACGGATGCTGCTCACCCACACCTCGGGGCTGCCCGCGTTCACGCCCCTGTGGAGCCGGTACCCGACGCCGGCGCAGCGGTTCGCCGCCGCGCTCGCCACGCCGCTCACCCCCGGGGTCGAGCCCGGTACCCGCTACGTCTACTCCGACCTCGGGCTGATCGCGCTGGGCGTGCTGGTCGAGCGGGTGGCCGGCCGGCCGCTGGACATGCTCGTCGCGGAGGGCGTCACCACGCCGCTGGGCATGGCCGACACCGGCTACAACCCGGGACCGCAGCGACGGTCCCGGATCGCCGCGACCGAGTACCAGCCGTACGCCGGGCGGGGCATGGTCCACGGCGAGGTGCACGACGAGAACGCGTGGTCGCTCGGCGGCGTGGCCGGGCACGCGGGGGTGTTCTCCACCGCCGCGGACCTGGCCGTGCTCTGCCAGGCGCTGCTCAACGGCGGCGAGTACCGCGGGCGACGGGTCCTGCGCCCCGAGACGGTGCGCGCGATGCTGGTCAACCACAACGCCCCGCTGGAGCAGGCCTACCCCGAGAGCGATCGTGGGCTGGGCTTCGAACTGGACAAGCACTGGTACATGGCCGGGCTCTCCTCCCCGGTGGCGTTCGGGCATACCGGCTTCACGGGGACGTCGATCGTGGTCGACCCGCTCTCCCACTCGTTCGTCATCCTGCTCAGCAACCGGGTGCATCCCGACCGTGGCTGGGGCAGCAACAACGTCGCCCGCCGCGCCGTCGCGCGCGACCTCGCCGAGGCGATGCCGGTGCGGCCCCGCTCCCGCGAGGCCTGGCGCGCCGACCCGCGCGACAGCGCGGCGCTCACTCTCACCGCCCCGCTGCGCCGCGCGGCCCACGGCGGCACGGCCACCTTCCTGCTCTGGTACGACACCGAGCCCCGCTACGACAGCGCCCGGTTCGAGGTCTCCACCGACGGGGGTGCGACCTGGGCCACGGCACGGATGCTGCTGCGCCACGCCGACCGGCGCTGGACCAGCGACGGCACGGTCACCGGCTACGGCGGCCGGGTCTGGTGGCAGGCCTCGGTCGAGTTGCCCGACGGCGCCACCCACCTGCGCTTCAGCAGCACCACCGACGCCTCCAGCCAGGGCCGGGGCGTCTACGTCGACCGGATCGTGGCGTGGGACCGGCACGGCTCGCTCTTCCAGGGCGAGGGCGCCGACGCCACCCGGCTCGTTCCCGTCGGCTGGTCGCCCGCCCGTGCCTGACATCTCGACGTGCTCCGGTCCCGGTCCGGTGGCCGGCCCGGGCGACCGCCCGGCCGGCGACCCGGGACCGGGCCGCCGGGGCCACCCACCGGCAGAGCCACGGCGGGCCGCGCTGCTGGTCGGCCGCGGGTTCGGGGGCGCGGGTCGCGGCGGTGGATCCGGACGCCCCGCGACCCGGATCACCGGCGGGCGTTCAGGTGTGACGGCACACCAGGTCTGACGCGCACCGCCCCTGCCAGCCGGGGCGCCTGGCCGATCGGCGGCGGACCGCGCAGGCCCCGCATCGTCGGCCGTCGACCCGCGACGGTCGGGAGGACACATCCGGGTGGACGGGGCCAGTCAGCCCGAACGGTCACACCCCGACCGGCCCCACCGAACGCAAGCAATTCATGGTCGACAACGTGTCACTGATCTTAACCGGAGCGAGACGAGCCACCACTAGGGTCAGGGCGCCGATCGATGGGCGTCGTGACGGAACTCGTCTCCCGGGTGGGTGGGAACAGGAAGGGGTGGGAATGAGGGGGGTGGCTCCCTTGGCCATCGGCATCGCCTCCTCGCCGGCCGCACGCAGGCAGCTCGCAGGGCTGCTCGGCGGCACCGAGGCGTTTCTGATCGTCTCGAGCGTCGATCAGGCGCGCACGTTCCTCGGGGTGGCGGGGACACCCCACGCCGCGCCGCCGGCCGCGCCCGCGCTCGGCGCGACGGCGGAATCCGTGGAGCGCGCCGTGACACCGCCGCCGACCGGCCTGCGCGTCGACTCGGACCGGCGGGTGCTGCGCTGGCGGGACCGCGAGGTCGCGTTGACCCGGCTCGAGCACGACTTCCTGCGGTGCCTCGTCGGCGCCCCGGGGCAGGTGTGGACCTACGAACGGCTGCACCTCGAGGTCTGGGGCAACGTGCATCTCGGGCGCGGCTCCGACATGCACTCGGTGGTCCGCCGGGTACGGCACAAGCTGGCCCGGCTGGACGCCTCGGCGACGATCCACGCGGTCCGCGGGGTCGGCTTCCGCCTCGCCCCGATCTGAGCACCGCCTCCCGAGCACCGCGACGTCAGCACCGCGACCTGAGCACCGCTTCCCGAGCACCGTTTCCCCGAGCGCCGTTTCCTGAGCGCCGCTTCCCGAGCAGCGCGCCCGCGGGGCCCGGACGCGGTCCGGCCCGCCTGGTCGTGGACCAGGCGGGCCGGAGCTGTCAGCTGACGGGTGTCAGCAGCGGACGGGGGACAACGCGAAGTCCTCCACCGTGGGGGTGGCGGTGTTGATCTTCGTCTGGCGGGTCTGGGGCTTCCAGTTGTCCTTGGCGACGATCATCGTCAAGGGGTTGTTCCGCCGGTCCATCCAGTAGGCGTACTTGCCCTCGGCGTCCGTGGCGAACGTCCAGGACATCGCCCACGAGTCGACCTGGACGATGGCACCGGCGATCGGCGAGCTGGCACCCTGGCAGCTCGTCCCGGTGACCGTACCCATCAGCTTGCCCCAGGTCGTCGGCTGCAGCACGTTCAGCGTGACCGCGACCGGCTCGACCGTGTACGGGGTGTTCTCCTTGATGGCGACCGAGGCGGTGTAGGTGCCGGGCTGGTCCACGTTCGCCGACATGGCGACGTTGACCGTGACGGCCTCGCCCGGCGCCAGGGTGGCCGACGTCTTGTCGATCGTCATCCAGCTGACGTCGGCGCTGCTGGCGGCGCACTCCTCGAAGCCGGGCAGCGCCTCGCTGTCCCGCGTCGCGGTGAAGCCGCTGGAGGAGCCGCCGACCTTGTAGAAGCCGCACGCCGCGCCGCCACGGTAGCGGGCGGTGTTGGCGTTCGGCAGGCTCGACCACGAGGCCGTGGCCGGGTCGTAGGCGAAGCCGACGTTGGTGATGGCACCGCCCTGCGAGCCGCCGACGACCAGGAACTTGCCGTTGGCCACGGCGAACGAGCTGCCCCAGTTGTCGGCCGGCGCGTCGGCGATGGCCGTCCAGCTGTTGGCACCCGGGTCGTAGGCGTAGCTCGCCTTCTGCGACGCGGAGCCGTCGTTGCCTCCGGTGCAGTAGACGATGCCGTCGATCCCGCCACAGGAGAGGAAGGCCACCGACTTCGGGTAGTCGGCCAGGGTCTCCCAGCTGTCGTTGGCCGGGTCGTAGCGCACGACGTCGTTCGACATCGGCGTGCAGGACGACGTCGTGCAGCCGCCGACGGCGTACAGCTTGCCGCCCGCGACCGCCTGGCCCGCCGCCGAGCGCGGCGCCGGGTTGTCGGCCTTCTCCGTCCAGGTGTTGGCCGCCGGGTCGTACGACCAGGTGGTGCCGTCCGGGCCGGCCGCCGCCCAACCGCCAGTCGCGATGATCTTGCCGTCCACGACGCCCACCGTCATGGCGGTACGCGCACCGGGCAGATCGGCGATCGCCGTCCAGGTCTGGGCGACCGGGTCGTAGGCGTAGTTCTTCGCCGAGGACGCCGAGCCGGTGCCACCCGCGATGGAGTACACCTTGCCGCCCAGGTTGACCACCCGGTTGTCCATCACCACGGCCGGGTAGTTGGCGATGTCGGTCCACGGCGCGGCCTGCGGCCCGACCGCGGGCGACGCCGCCGTCGTCGACATGCCGGAGCTCTTCGCCGCGAACGAGGTCGGGACCTCGAGCCGCTGCACCGGCGCGCCCTGGGAGCCGAGCACCTCCTGCTTGCTCAGCCGGGACCCGTCGGCCCGCAGCAGCTCGAACCCGCCGGCCCGCTCACTGAACTCGACGGAGACCGGGGCCCCGCCGGTGTTGGTCACCGTGAACGACTTGGTGACCTTGCCGCTGGGCATCCGGGCCGAGCCGGTCACCTGGGCCGGCTTGACCGACAGGCGGCCGGCGGCCAGCTGGAAGTTCGCCGCGGTCGCCCAGTCGGCCTGGACGTCGACCGACTTGCTCTGGCTGACGTAGCTGCCGGCCCGGGCGGTGAACGGGTGGGTGTCCGTCAGCGTCGAGAACAGCCAGTAGAAGCCGTCCGCCAGCTCGGTGTCGTCCGGGGTCGCCACGGTGGTGGCCTTCTCCGACGGGCGGTCGTCGCTGGTGACGGTGGCGCCGTTGACGTAGCCGCTGTTGTTCTTGTCGCGGACGTGGCCCAGCACCAGGCCGCCGTCGATCGGCTGGCAGGTGAGCTGGCTGCCGATCAGGACGTTGTCGACCGACCACCACCACTCGTACGAGGCGTCGTAGTAGTGGAACCGGACCCGCGCCTGGGCCTGGCCCGCGGCCTGCGGGATGGCGATCTCGGTCACCTTCGGGCCACGGACGTCGGCCGCCTGCCGGAGCACGTTGGTCCACGTGGTCCCGCCGTCGAGGCTGAGGTCGACGTCGGCACGGTCGCTGCCCAGCCAGTTGTAGTCCTGGTTGAACCGGATGACCGGTGCCGTGACGCCGGTCAGGTCGACGACCGGGCTGACGAGCGAGGTGTCCTGCTTACCACCGGAGCCGTACTCGTCGCTGTCGATGATCGCGAAGTTGCCGGTGCCGCCGGTCAGGTTGCCCCGGCCGCCCTCGTCCGTGAACTTCCAGACCTGGCCGCTCGCGGCGTGGTCCACCACGGACCAACCGTCCGGCACGGTGTTGCCGTCGAAGGTCTCGTACTCGCCGTCCGAGCCGAAGCGGTAGCCGGGCGCGGTCGTGCAGGCGTTGGTCTGCACCGGCACCGCCACGTTGGCCGTGGCGTTGCCCGTGCCGACGACGACCTGCTTGGTCACCGTCTGGTAGCCCGGGTACTGCGGCTCGACCTTCAGGCTGTAGGTGCTGCCGGCCGGCAGCTTGAGGCTGTAGCGGCCGTTCGCGGGCGTGGTGTAGTCGGACACGCCCGACTGACCCTCCACGGTGACCTTCGCGTAGAGCGGCCAGCCGTGCCCGGAGCCGTCGGTGACGGTTCCGCTGACGGTGACGCTCGGCACCGCCGTCAGCGCCACGTCGACCGTCGTGGTCGCGTTGCGGGCGACCGCCGCCGGCGTGGTCTTCGCCTGGTAGCCGAACGCCGCCACGGCGACCTGGTAGTCGCCGACCGGGAGCAGCGACGAGTAGGTCCCGTCCGCGCCGGTGGTCAGCTCGCGGTCGGCCCCGCCGGTCAGGCTCACCGTGGCACCGGCGATCGGGGCGCCGGTGGCCGCGTCGGTGACCTTGCCGGCCAGCGTGCCGGTGTCGCCGATCGGGGCGCTGCTGAGCAGCGCGAGCGCGTCGAGCCGGCCCTCGCCGAACACGTTGTTGTCGTCGGCGGTGCCGCCGCACTGGGCGTCGGCCTTGTCGATCGCCGAGTTGTCCAGCAGCGCGCGGGTGGCGGTGACGTCACCGACGAGCGCCGGCGCGGCCGACCACAGCAGCGCGATCGCCCCCGCGAGGTGCGGGGCGGCCATCGAGGTGCCGTTGTAGCTGGCGTAACTGCTGCCCGGAATGCTCGACCGGACGTTCACGCCGGGCGCCGCGATGTTGGGCTTGATCTCGCCGTTCTGGCCGGCGCCGCGCGCCGAGAAGCTGGCGATGTTGTTGTTGACGTCGTAGGCGCCCGCGGAGTAGTTGCTGACCAGGCTGCCCGGGGAGCCGCTGGTCTGGCACGCCGATCCGCTGTTGCCGTTCGACCAGACGCCGAAGATGCCGGACGCGGTCCAGGCCAGCGTCACGTCCTCCATGAACGGGTCGTTGGAGGGCAGCGTGGTTCCCCACGAGTTGTTGATGATGTTCGGCCGCTTGCTGGCGTCCGGGTTCTGGCCGTTGAGGTCCGTCGGCTCGAGCATCCACTGGCCGGAGGTGACCAGCGCGGCGTCGCTGGGGCAGCAGCCGTTCGCCGCGATCCACTTCACCTCGGGGGCCACGCCGATCTGGTTCGCACCGTCGGCGCCGGCCATCGTGCCCATCGTGTGCGTGCCGTGCCCGTTGGTGTCACAGGGCGCGGCGCAGGAGCCGGTGGCACGGAACCAGTTGTAGTTGTGGTCGAACGTGCCGTCGCCGTTGTTGCCCCGGTAGGAGTTCACCAGCGCGGGGTGGTTGAACTGGACCCCGGTGTCGATGTTCGCCACGGTGATGCCGGCGCCCTTGACGCCGTACTGGGACCAGACGTCGTCGGCGTTGATGTTCGCGATGCCCCACTCGAGGGCGTTCACCGTCTTCTCGTCGGTGCCCTTGGTGACCTCGGGCACCTCGTAGGCGACCGGGGCGTACAGGCCCTCGACCTCGGCGTGCGCGGCGAAGCTCTGCGCCATCGTCAGGGAACCGCCGCTGACCTTGATCGCGTTGGTCGCCCAGAAGGTCTCGTACTTCGTTCCGGAGCCATCAAGCTCGGCCCGGATCTTGGACTGGCTGTCGGCGGCGGTCTTCTTCAGCGCCTCGGCGACGGCGGTGCCGCGCTTGTCCCAGTCCTTGATCGCGGCGGCCTTGCTCAGGTCCGCCCGGTCCTTGAAGCGGATCCAGAAGTCGCCCTCGGTCTTGCCCTGGAGCGCGTTCGTGAGCTCCGGCCGGATCTTGTCGGACGGGGCGGCCTGTGCGCCTGCCCCGGTCGCGGCCAGACCCGTCGCGGCGAGGACGATCGCCGCGCCGGCGCTGACCAGAGATCTGGCTAAGCGCCTCGTGGGTGGACGTGTGAACATCGGTGGTGCCTCCTCCAGAACGACCCAGAGTGAAACGAGCCATGGTGGAGGGTGCAGGGACCCGGGTCCGTTTGGATGATCCGGATCCGACCCCTACATGCCCCCCAGGCACCGCGCGGGTCGCGCCGGCTGCCCGTCTGGACACTATGATCGACAAGAATGGACGATCAAGAACTTGCCGTAAGCAATTTGTCACTAGCTGTTGGCCGGCTAATGGGGAGCTTGCCAACATCTGTCAGGACCATGACGAAGATGGGCAGAGGCTGCCCATAGTTTCCGGGTGGGTGCTGTGGGGGCACGTGACGAGAGCACGGCGCCGGACGGTCCAGGTCCGGCCGAAGAAGCGTTTCCGCTGGTGATCGCGGTGACGCCGTCGCCGGCCGAGCGGATACGACTGGCGGAACGGCTGGAGGGCGTCGCGCCGCTGCTGCTCGTCGCCGACCTCGACGAGCTGCGCAGGCTGATCGCGGCCCCGCCACCGCCTGCCCCGGAGCCGGACGCGCGGGCGTCCGCCGGCACGCCGGTCGCCGCCGACGACGCGCTGTTGATCGACTCCGCCCGTTCGACAGCCCGCAGCCGGGGCCGCGAGGTCGCTCTGACGCGACTCGAACACGACCTGCTCGCCTGCCTGACCACCGAGCCGATTCGGGCGTGGAGCTACGCCGAGCTGCACCGCTCGGTCTGGCGGGACGAGGGGCGCGAACGCAGGGCCGACGTGCAGTCCCTGGTCAAGCGGCTGCGCCGCAAGCTGCACCAACTCGGCACCGGGGTGGCCATCGACGCGGTACGCGGCGTCGGGTTCCGGCTGACCGACCACCAGCGGCCGAGGGTCGGCGGATCAGGATGACTGCCTGAATTGGGCAGCCCGGCCGCGCGTGACCGGTGGGCCGAACCGGACCGGGACGCCCGGGGAATACAGCACGCTGACCGGTGCCCCGTCGGGCGCCGGCAGCCCGGCGGCCGCCACGAGTTCGTCGTCCAGGTGCACCAGTTCCGCCCGGTGCAGCGGCCAGCGGGGATGCCAGTTCGGCAGGTGCAGCGTCCGCCCGTACGCCCGGGTGTGCAGCCCCCATCGGGCGGTGACGAAGTGCTCCAGCGGGGTGGGGTCGGCGATCGGCTCCCCCACCCGCACCACCATCCGGCTGGTCGCGCCGGCCGGGCCGGGCCAACGACGCCGGCACCGGTAGGTGTAATGGTCGCCGTCGCGCTCCAGCCGCATCCTCGACCACATGTAGGGCAGGCGCAGGGTCGCCCGGGCCACCAGCACCGCGGCCAGCCGCGACGCGTCGAGCGAGCGGAACACCACGGCGCGCCGGCCGGTGTCGTCGACCGAGTAGAGCCGGACGTTGGTCTCCCAGAAGCTGCCGAAGTACGGCACCCCCGGTCCCCGACCGAAACCCAACCCGACCATCCGGAAGCCGATCAGGCCGACGTAGCTGACCCCGTCGAGGGTGTCGGGCCGGGTTCCCGGGGGCAACAGCGGGGCGACGACCGCCGGCTCCACCGCCCAGTGCAGGAACGTCAGGTCGTCCCAGCGCTGCCGCAGGATCGACCGTGGGAACGCCTGCTCGGGTGCGGCCTCGACCGGCTCGGTGTCCACGTACCCATCATGCCCGGTGCCGGCACGACGCCACGCGCCCGGCTGGTCGGCGGCGCTAGCCCGGCGCCACGTCCAGCCGCGGGCGATGGCCGGCGGGCTCCCCGCCGTCGCGCTCCTTCGGGATCACGGGGTCGGGTGTGCGCCAGGAACGCCACAGCTCGCTGTAGCCGCCCCCGGCCGCCAGCAACTGCTCGTGCGTGCCGTGCTCGACGACGCGCCCGTGCGCCATGACGACGATGCGGTCGGCGGTGGCCGCCTGGCTGAGCCGGTGGGCGACGATCAGGGTGGTACGGCCCTCGGTGGCGGCCGTGGCGGCGCGGTCGAGGTCGCGCGCGCCCGAGCTGCCGGCCTCCGCGGTGGCCTCGTCGAGCACCGCGACGGTCGGTCCGGCGAGGACCAGGCGCGCCAGGGCGAGCTGCTGGGCCTGGGCGGCGGTGAGGTGCCGCCCGCCCTCCCCCACGCACGTGTCCAGCCCGTCGGGCAGCGTACGGAGCCAGTCGGTGACGCCGACGAGGTCGAGCGCGGCGCCCACCTCGGCGGCGGTGGCGTCCGGGTTGGCCAGGCGCAGGTCGTCGCCGAGCGTTCCGGCGAAGACGTGCACCTCCTGGCTGATCAGCGCGATCTCGCGGCGGACGTGGTGCTCGTCCAGTTCCGTCAGCGGTACGCCGCGCAGGCGGACGGCGCCCCGGGTGGGCGCGATGATTCCGGCGGCGATGCCGGCGAGCGTGCTCTTGCCCGCTCCGCTCGCGCCCACGAGAGCCACGCGCTCGCCGGGCGCCAGGCGCAGCGTGACGTCCCGCAGCACGACGGGGCCGTCGTCGTAGCGGTGCCGGTCGACGACCACCTCCAGCGCCGCGGGTTCGGGGCCGCCCGGGCCCACCGACCGCCGGGGCCGAACGGGCCCGGAGCCGTCGGGCGAGGCGGCGTCGGGCGGCGCGACGCCCACAGTGGCGGCGTCGGGCGACGCGACGCCCATAGCGGCAGCGTCCGGCGAGGCGGCGTCGGGCAGCGAGGTGAAGCCGACAGTGGCGGCGTCCGGCGAGGCGGCGTCGGGCAGCGAGGTGACGCCGACGAGCCGGGCGAGGCTGGCGCCGGCCTGGAGCACGCTGTCCGACTGGAGCAGCAGCAGGCCGATCGGGTTGAACAGGCGGTGGAAGTAGAGCGCGGCGGTGGTCGCCGCTCCCACGGTCGCCAGGTCGTCGCGTACCAGCAGGAAGCCGGCGAGCAGCACGGCGGCGAGCCCCACGAACTCCGACCGGTTGAGCCGCAGCCCGAACCGCGTGTGGAGGTTGAAGATCTCCAACGACAGGTCGCGGGCCGCGGCGGACCGGTCGGCGATCCCACCGACGTGCGCGTCCTCCAGCCGGTAGGCGCGCACGGTTGCCGCGCCGCGCAACGCCCCCGCCATGACCTGTGTCCGCTCGCCCGTCGCCACCCGTTCGCGCGCGTAGTACGGCACCGATCGCCCGAGGTACCAGCGCAGCGCCAACGCGTAGGCGGGGGCCGCCGCCAGCCCGGCCAGGCCGAGGCGCCAGTCCAGGGCGAAGAGCCCCACCGCGGTCAGCACGACGGACAGCAGCGCGCCGAGGAAGGCCGGGCCGCTGGTGGCGATCACGTTCGTCACCACGGCCACGTCGTCGCCGGCCCGGGCCACCAGGTCCCCGGTGCCGGCCCGCTCCAACGTGGCCGACGGCAGGTGCAGGGCCCGGTCGAGAACCCGCTCGCGCAGCCGCGCCAGCACGGTCTCGCCGAGGCGTGCGGTGAGCGCGGCGCCGATCGCGGTGAGGACGCCGGCGAGCACGGCGGCGCCCGCGATCACGCCCGCCCAGGCCACGATCCGTGGCGTGTCGGTGCCGGCGATGACGTCGTCGACGAGGCGGCCGAGCACCCAGGGTGCGACGAGCCCGGTCGCGGCGGCGGCGACCAGCAACGTGCTCGCGGCGACGCTGAGCCCGGGCAGCCGGGCGAACTCGGCCCGCAGGGCGGCCCAGGTCTGGCGGGCGGTGGCCGTGGGCAGCAGGTGCCTGGTTCCGGCGCCGCGCGTGGTCGACCCGTCGGTCATCGCAGGACCTCCTCCCGGTAGCGGGCGTCGCCGGCGAGCAGCTGCTCGTGCGGGCCCTCGGCGACGACCCGCCCGCCGTCGATGACGGCCACGCGGTGCGTGACCCGCAGCAGGGCCGGGCTGTTGGTGATCAGCACGGTGCCGCGGGCCGCCGCCGCGCGGGCGCCGGCCAGCCCTTCGGCGAGCAGCGCCTCGGTCACCGCGTCGACCGCCGTGGTGGGGTTGTGCAACACCAGTACGGGCGGGTCGGCGACGAGCGCCCTGGCCAGCCCGACCCGCTGCCGCTGACCGCCGGAGAGGTTCGCCCCCCGCTCGATGAGCAGCCGGTCGATGCCGTGCGGGTGCGCGGCGAGCACGTCCTCGGCAGCCGCGGCCCGTACGGCGGCACGCAGGACCGCCTCGTCGGCGGCGGTGCCGGCGGCGATGTTGGCGCGCAGCGTCCCCTCGAACAACGCCACGTCGTGTGGTTCGACCAGCAGGATGCTCCGTACGGCGTCGACGTGCAGCTCCTCGGCGGGCACGCCGTCGAGGTACAGCGTGCCCCGGTAGTCCTCGCGGGGCACGCGGCCGGACAGCAGCGCCACCAGCGCCTCGGCGTCGCTCGGGTCGTGGGCGAGCACGCCGAGGACCTCCCCCGCGTCGACCCGCAGGCACAGCCCGTCGAGCCCGGCGTGCCCGATCGTGTCGAGGACGAGCCGCGCCGGGGCCGGGGCCGGCGGGCCGGCGGTGCCCGGGCGGGTGAGCGGCTCGGCGCCGAGCACCCGGGCGACCCGCCCGGCGGAGGCGCGGGCCATGGCGAGAATCTGCACGCAGTACCCGAGGGTCTGCACGGGCTCGGCGACGAACTGGGCCAGCCCGACGACGGCGACGAGTTCGCCGATCGTGAGCCGGCCCTGGATCGCGAGCCAGCCGGCGACGCCGGCGACCGCCGCGAGGAAGAGGCCGTTCACGGCGGTGGTGAGCCCGAGGTGCAGGCCCTTGGTGTTGGCGGCGCGCAGGGTGACGTCGAGGGCGTGGCGGCTGGCGCGGGCGTACCGGCGTGCGGCGTGGTCCTGGGCGCCGATGCCGCGCAGCACGCGCAGGCCGGTGACGAGGTCGACGGCGAGCGCGGTCGTGGCGGCGAGGGTCTCCTGTTGCGACGCGCTGCGCCGGCTGAGCAGCGGGGCCATCCGTTGCAGGGCGACGACCACCAGCGGTACGCCGACGAGCACCCCGAGCCCGAGCGGGACGTCGACGACGAGCAGCGCGGCGGCCGCGACCACGACGGCGGTGAGCGCGGCGGCGCCGAGCCCCGCGACCCGCACGACGAGCGCGGCCAACTCGGCGTCGGAGGCGGTGACGGAGAGCAGTTCACCGTCGCGCATGCCCGAGCGGTTCCCGCGCGGGTCGAGGGCGCTCCTGGCGATCTCGACCCGCAGGAGGTGGGCCTCCTGTTCCAGGGCGCCGTACGCGAGGCGGGCGCCGGTGCGGTAGGCGAAGGCGAGGACGGTGAACAGGACGGCGAGGCCGGCGAGGGAGAGCAGCAGCGCCCGTACGTCCCCGGTGGCGACCGCGCGGTCGATGATCACGCCGATCGCGACCGGGACGAGGGCCTCGGTGGCCTGGTGGGTGCAGAGCAGCACGGTGCCGGCCACCACGCGACCGCGCTGGCGGCGCAGGGCGCGGCGCAGGATGGTCCCACCGCTGATCTTGTCGGCTGCCACGGGCGTCAGGACCGGGCGGGCGCGGCGGGGGCGCCGCACCGCCGGCCGGTGGACGGGACGCCGGGGCCGGTGCCGTCGGCCCCGATGCGGGTCAGGATCCGCACTCCGGGGCCGACGGCGCCCCGGAGGCACGAGGATGTGTACACGAGCTGCGCCCTCCCAGCGATCGAGGGCCAGGTTAGCCTCACCTAATGGCCCTGGTGAACGCAGGCTCGGCAACCGGCGGTGACGCCCGCCCGGGCCGGGGCCCGGGCGGGGTCAACGGGGGCGCTGGCCGAGGCCGTCGACCCGGCGCGCCGACGGGGGCGCCGGGCCCACCGGCCGGCCGACCCGGGCCACGTGCAGCAGGCGCTGCGGCGCCACGCCCAGCAACGAACCCAGGGCGGCGCGGGTGGCGGGCGCGTCGATGAGCTGGCTCAGCGGGTGCGCGGCCAGCCCGGCCGCGTGCAGGGTCAGCCACGTGCGCGCGAGCACCCGGCCGAACTCGACCTGGCTCGCGTCGTTGATGCCGGGCGGCCCGACGAGGACGAGCGCGGCGCCGCCGAGGGCGAGCGGGTTGCCGGACGCCGCCGCGAGCAGCCGGGGCAGCCCGAGCCGGCGCAGCGCCGGGTACGCGGCCAGCGCCGCCCGCAACGCCGTCGCCTCGCGCCCGGACAGGCCGAGGCACCGGTCGGTGAGCCCGTCGGCGTGGTAGTCCGGGTGCGCCGGGGTGAGCCGCAGCCACGACCGCAACTCGCCGACCACCGCCGCATCGGCGTACGTCCACCGGTCGGCGTCCCGCAGCAGGCGGGCCAGCAGGGTGGCGTCCGGTACGGCCCGCACCGTCCCGCCCGCGACCCGGGCGACGGCGTCGACGGCCGCCAGCACCCCGGCGTCCGGGCCGGCCGAGAACCGGCCCCGGTGGGTACGACGGGTGAGCACCTGCGCGGCGCTGAACGGGGTGTCGTAGCGGTGCGGGGCGGCCCGCAGCCAGCCCACCCGACGGTCCTCGCGGCAGTGGTCCCCGACGAACGTCATCCGCAGGCCCGCGTCGGCGGCGACGATCAGGCAGGTCTCGACGAAGGCACCCAGGGACAGCCGCAGGTCGCGGCCGGAGGGGTCGGCCGCTGGCAGCTCGTACGCCCGGTCCCAGCCCACCAGGATCGCCTCGGGCCGGTGGTCGAGCCGCCACGGCTGGGTGTTGTGCGCGCTCGGCGCCCGCCAGCAGAGCGGCTCCAGCTCGCGGAACGTCGCCAGCCGCATCACAGCGCCTTCTCGTAGAAGGTGTACCCGTGCAGCGGCCGGCCGCCCAGCGCCCGGTACTGCGCGGCCGACGCCGGATTGTCCCGGCCGACGTAGGTGCTGCGCAGCGTCGTGTACCCGCCGGCGTGCAGGTTGCGCCGCAGCGCGGTGGAGAGCAGGCGCTGGTAGCCGCGCCCCTGGTACCCGGGCAGCACACCCTTGACGATCAGCACCGCCTCCCGCCGGTAGCGGCGGCGCACTGCCAGCAGCCGGACCTGGTTGAGCAGGTGGAGGTCGCCGCGGACCCGTACCACGAACTCGCTGATGTCCGGCACGCACAGCACGAACGCCACGGGCTGCCCGGCCCTGGTCAGGTAGAGCAGCAGCGACTCGTCCAGCAGGTACGCCAGCCCGTCGGTCTGCCGGCTCAGCTGCGCGGCGGAGATCTCGGTGTAGTAGCCGAGCTGGGCGAAGGACGCGTTCAGCAGCCCCCGCAGCAGGTCGAGCTGCTCGGCGAGGCGCCGGACGTCGGCCCGGTGCACCGTCAGCTCCGCGCCGTCGTCGTCGGTGCCCGGTGGGGCGTCGTCGCCGGCGGGGACCGGGCAGATCCAGGTGTCCGACTCGAACCGCCGGTGGAACCCGTACGACTCGTACGCGCTCACGTACCGGGGCGGGTTCCAGGCGCTGTCGATGAAGCCGCGATCGGCGTACCCGGAGGTGATGACGCCGCCCGCCTGGTTGGGCAGCAACGCCACCGGCCCGAAGAGCGCGTCACGGTCGCCGGCGGCGCGGGCGGCGGCGGTGACCGCCTCGAACAGCGGTCGCGCCGCCGCCTCGGTGAACTCGGTGAGCCCGAAGAGCTGACACCGGCGGCCGAGCTTCGCGTCGAGGGCGGCGTCGGTGTGCAGGGTGGTCCGGCCGACGACCGCACCGGTGGCGCCGTCGCGCAGCACGTACATCGGCACGCCCTCGCGCCACCAGCGCCGCACCTGCTGGCGCGTCGGCGGCACGAAGCGCGGCTCGCCGGCGTACACCCGGTCGGTGAGCGCCAGGAACTCGCGCAGGCCGCGCCGGTCGACGACGCGTTGCAGGGCGTGCGGGGCGGTCATCGCCGCACCGCCGGTCCGACCGTCTCGGAGCCCAGCGGCGTAAACGTCGGGATGTGCCCCATCTCGGTGGACTCGGCCCGCCACACCCCGTTGGAGTAGCCGTCGGGTTCGGCGGTGAAGATCCGGATGTAGCCGGCGGTCGCGTGGCGGTCGCCGTCGGTCAGCCAGATCATCAGCTTGCGGTGGTGCCGGGACCGGGCGAAGCGCAGCAGGGCCTCGCGGTCGCTGAAGAACGCGATGGTGCCGAGGGTGAACGGGAACTCCCAGTAGATCCGGTGCCAGCGGTAGCCGGACATGCGGCGCATGTCGCGGACCATCCGCCGCCAGGCCGGCAGGAGCCGCAGGATCGCCAGCGGGCTCCGGTAGCGGGTGGCGCCGAAGAACATGGCGCCGGCCTGGGCGCGCGCCGGGGCGCGGGAGAAGTCACGGGTACGCATCACTCAGCCCACCAGGTAGACGTTCTTGATCTTCTGTTGTCCGGCGAACGGGCCGGCTCCCGGTTCGTGCAGCTCGACGCGGATGTCACCGGCGGCTGGGTCCTCGGTCAGCGACTGTGCGAAGTCGCGGGAGACGGCCGCCAGGTGGGCGCGTACGCCGCTGCGGCAGGCGGCGGCGAGGGCGTCGCGCTCCGCCGCGCGCAGCGGTCGCCGCAGTTCGAGGTAAACCACCGGCCGGGTCTCCAGCGTCTCGTCCTCGGCCAGCGCCAGGCAGAACCGGCTGATCTCGGCGGCGTACGGGTTGTCGGCGTAGAGGCCGTACTCCACGTCCTGCGGGTAGAGGTTGGCGCCCAGGTAAGACACCGTCGAGTCGCGCCGGCCGAACAGCAGCAGCACCGGCAGGGTCATCCGCTCGCTGGCCGTGGCCTCGCGGCACTCGGCCCAGCGCCGCGCGTCGCCCCGGACCAGGTCGAGGATCCGCCGGAAGTCGACGAGCAGCGCCTCGTCGCCGACGTTGTACCGCAGCCGTGGTTGCAGGACGTCGGGACCGGTCATCGTGCAGAGCAGTTCGCGGCGCTCGTTGGTCTCCAGGTAGGTGGCCAGCGGGTTGTACTGGAACACCATCGGCAGGCGCTGCTCGTCGGCGCCCAGCAGCGCCGCCCGCAGCTCGGGATCGTCGCGCAGGCGCCGCCGCAGCCACACGGTGAACCGCGTCTCCGCACCGATGCCGATGGTCAGGTCCGAGGCGCCGTACGCGGACCTGACCCGCAGGAACCGCTCCTCCAGGTAGCCGCGCAACGCCTCCGTCATCCCCTCTCCCCCGCAGCTGGCGAAGACGCGGTGGCGCGACCAGTCGAACCCCTCGGCGTCGAGCCGGTCCCGCAGGTGCTTGAGGAACGGCGGGTACGCGGTCACCAGGTAGTCGAAGTCCGGGCCGAACTCGCGGAGCGTGTCGACGATCTTGTCGAGGTCCGGGCCGGTGTTCTTGACCACCGCGATCCGGGCCATCGCGGCGCCGGTCGTCGTGCCGGTCGCCCAGGCGCCCATCGAGTAGGCGTTGATGACGAACGGGCGGCGCATCGGGAAGACCAGGCTGGTGTAGCCCACGATGTCGCGGTGCACCGCGCGCAGTTCCCGCTCGCCCCGGGGCCAGTTGAAGGGCCGGCCGGACGAGCCGGCGGACTCGTCGACCACCACGCCCCGATCGGGCAGTCGCCCACCCCGGCAGCGTCGGGCGGAGTCGAAAGGCACGACGTAGCTCACCTTGTCGGTCTCCGGGAAGTCCCGCAGCCGTCGGCGGGCCCCGGCCGGTCGGGCGCGCAGGAAGGCGCGGTACGCCGGAACCTCCAGCGCGGCGAGCGCGCACCCCGCACGCGCGTTCGCCGCCGCGAGCCGGTCCAGTACCGGGTGGTGCCGCCTGGCCGACCACCGCCACGACGCGGGATGGCGGGCGGCCAGGCGCACCGTCGCCCCGAGCACCTGGCCGAAGACCGTCAGGCGTGCCCGCCGCCAGCGTTCGCCGGCCGTCAGACGGGTCGACGCGAGGGGTGTCGGATCGGAATATCGACGCAGCGTCTCGGTCATGGGTGAATCCTCGGCGGATCCGGTCGGGGACGCCTGAGCTGTCGCACCGAGCCGGCGCTGAGTATCCGCACCTACCCCCGGCCGGCCCGCCGTACCGTGGGCCGACCGACCTTCTCACCGGGCCAGTCGCTGCGCGACCCAGTCGGCCGCCCGCTCGACCGCCCGCCGGGACTCGTCGGTGTGGTCCAGCATGTCGAACCCGTGCTGCCCGCCCGGTACGTCGACCACCTCCACCCGTACGCCGGCGGTGTCCGCCGCGTCGAGGAACGCCGCGACGGTCTCGGCCAGTTCCTCCCGTTCGCGGCCGACCCGGGTCAGCAGCAGCGGGGGCACGGGCCCACCCGGCTCGCCGAGCGCCGCGCCCGGCTCGAAGCGCGGGTCGACGCCCCAGTCCGGCAGCGGCGCGAGGAGCGGATACGTCAGCGCCACCGCGCGCAGCCAGGACGGCCGCTCCCGCAGCCAGTCCGTGCTCAGCAGTCCCCCGCCGGAGAAGAACCAGAGGGCGATCCGTCCGCTGTCGACGCGCGGGTCGGCGCGTACCCGGTCCACGGCCGAGGCGACGTCGAGGGCGGCCGTCGCGCAGTCGGTGGCGGGGCCCTGCGGACCGGCGACGACGCGCATCCGGTGCTCCACGGTGACGGCCAGGAGACCGAGGTCGGCGAGGAGGCAGCCGTAGCCGCGGTAGACCGGCCAGTCACGAGGACCCGGGTGCAGGTCGGGCGGTAGCGGTCCCCCGTGGACGAGGACCACGGCGGGATGCGGGCCGGCACCCTCCGGCACGTACCAGTCGAGGTTCGCCTCCCGCTCGTGCTGGCGGGCGGTCGGCGTCAGTACGAACGGGCGAAGGAAGTTCGGCGTCTCGGCCATGATCGCAGTCTGGCACGGTCCGGCCACTCTGTGGCGCCACGGTCGGGCGTCGCCCGTCTGCCGTCGGGGTGCGCGTGCCCACCAGGGACCGTCCGGTGCTGGTCGCCCGGGGCGATTGCCGCCGACCATGCGGCCGGTCGTTCGCGTGGCTCTCAGGTCCCCGTGGCGGGTGGCTCGGACGACGGCAGCGGCAGCTCGACGGCGGCCGTCTCCGCGACCCGCGCGGCCGAATGCGCCGGGGGCGGCATGTCGGCTCGCGGCGAGCGGCTGTGCACCCGGCCCCGGCCGGTCGGGTCCATCCGCCTGCTGACCTCGCAGGCCACCATCGCGATCGGCGCGGGCGGCGGGGTCAGCCGTCCGGCACCCCAGCGCACCCAGAGCGGGATCCGCCCCGCCTCGGCCTCGGCGAGCAGCTTCTCCCAGGTGCGCCGGCGCGTACCGTGATCGATCTCGACGACGACCGGCGGCCCGGCCGGGCGGGCACAGGCCACGTCGAGCACCGACTGCTGCGCGGACATCGGTGGCGGCAGCGGCAGCACGCTCGCCGCCCGCCGATAGACCCGCCAGCCCTGCGCCGCCGCCCAGTCGACCACCGCGTCGATCAGCCGGGCCGTGACCTCGTCGGTGGTCAGGTCGGTGAACGTGACCGTGTCGAGCCGGTCGGCCAGCGACGCCGCCAGCCGCTCCCCGTCCGTTTCGGCCATCACCGCGGCAGGGTAGCCCGGCCGACCGACCGGCCCGGTGCGCGGGTGCGTCTGCTCCGTCGGGGTGGGCCGCTAGCGCGGGTCGACGGACGCCGGCGAGCTGAGCGGGCCCTCGTTGCCGGAGCGGTCCACACCGGACACGCAGTAGGTCAGCGGGCGGTCGGCCGGGGCGGCGCGGTCCACCCAGCCGGTGCCGCGGGTCGTGCCGACGAGCCGGGCCGCGTCGCCGTCGACGCGGTAGACGGCGAAGCTCGTGGCGCCGTCCCCGCGCCAGGTCAGCGTCACGCCGTCGGCGTTCCCGCGCCGCGCGCCGGTGACCGTGGGGGCGGCCGGCGACGCCGACGGAAGGTGCGCCATCGTGGGCACCAGCGCCGGGCCGGCGTAGTGGGTCCGGCTGTACCGGTCGACCGCCCCGAGCCGGTCGGCGCGCACCTGCCGGGCGCTGAAGTGCACGCTGCCGTCGACGCCGTGTCGGCGGTTGAGGGCGAGCTGGCGGTCCAGCTCCGCCGGGTCGCGCCAGGCGCCGCGTTCGCCCACCCGGTAGTCGGCCTGACCGATGTAGAGCTGCACCCTCGTGCCCCGCACCGTGGCCGCCCACCACGGCAGCAGCTTGGCGTAGTCGGCCTTGCCGAACCCGATGTGCCAGTAGAGCTGCGGTACGACGTAGTCCAGCCACTGCCGCCGTACCCAGAGTCGGGTGTCGGCGTAGATGTCGTCGTAGCTCTGCAACCCGGCGGTCGCCGAACCGGCCGGGTCGCTGCGCGCGTTGCGCCAGATGCCGAACTTCACCCACGGTTTGATCGCCTTGATCCGCTCGCTCATCTCGCGGACCAGGGTGTTCACGTTGTCGCGGCGCCAGGCGTGCTTGTCCGCGAATCCCCGGCCGTACCGGGCGAACGTCGCGGCGTCCGGGAAGTCCTGCCCGGCCTCCGGGTACGGGTAGAAGAAGTCGTCGAAGTGCACGCCGTCGACGTCGTAGCGCTGGACCGCCTCCAGCATCGCGTCCTCGACGAACCTGCGGGCCTCGGGGATGCCCGGGTTGAAGTAGAGGCGGCTGCCGGGCCGGTCGGCGCTGGGATAGGTCACCACCCAGTCGCGGTGCCGCCGCAGCGGGTGCGTCGGCGCGAGCTGGTCCAGTTTCGGCCCGGGCCCGCCGACGGTGGCCGGCTGCCCGCCCCGGTAGGGGTTGAACCAGGCGTGGAACTCCAGGTTGCGGGCGTGCGCCTCGGCGACCATGAACTCCATCGGGTCCCAGCCCGGGTCGCGGCCGTCGCGTCGCCCGGTCAGCCACTCCGACCACGGCGCGTAAGCCGACGGCCAGAGCGCGTCCCCGCTCGGGCGCACGTGCACGAAGACCGCGTTGTGGTTGCGCCGCACCGCCAGGTCCAGCCAGCCCCGGAACTCGGCCCGGGCCTTCTCGGCCGGCAGCCCTCGCCGGCTCGGCCAGTCGATGTTGTTCACCGTCGTGATCCACATGCCCCGCAGCTCGCGGGGCGCCCGGGCCGGTCGACCGGCGCAGGCGGGGGCGCGATCCGCCGGGGCGGCACCGAAGGTGGTCACGCCGCCCTGCTCCGACAGGCCGCGTCCACCGGCGACCCGGTCCCGCAGCGACCAGGCGCCGAGGGCGACCGCCACGGCGAGCGCGGCGACCACCGCGACGAATGCCTGGGTACGACGGCGGCGGGCGGGCGACTCAGCGACGGACATCGCCCCAGTGTGCCCAGTCCGGCCTCACCCGGTGAACCAGTTGGACCGTTAGTTAACGATCAGATAAGGGTCGGACGCCGATCCTGTGGCGGAACCAGCCGAAGTCGCCGCCCTCGACCACTCCGACGCGGCGGGTCAGGAACGCGACGTCCGCCTCTCGTCAGCGGTGCCGCAGTCGCTGTCTGCCGGGACGAACGGGGTACGCATACGGGTCATCGCGTCCGCGCTCACGTCCACCGTTCGCCCACGTTCGCGGTCGGTGTCCCCGTCTCCCTCCGATTCGAAGGGATTCAGGGCGGGCGGCGTCATGTCTGCCAAGACGTACTCCATGATTCACAGGGCGGCGCGCAACATGTTCACTGGCGGCTGCGAGCCGGAAGGAAGGCGGGTCGCCGGGGCCCGTCATCGGCCGTCGCGTACCCGCTTGGACAGCCTACCGCCCCCACGCCCCGTCGCGGACGGTGAGGGTGTGGCCGGGCCAGCGCTCAGTCGTCGGCGAGGACCGCGTACAGACAGGACCACGGTGACCCCGGCCTCGACGTCCACTACCGCACCATCCGGGTCGGACCGATCAACTGACCGCGCCGGCGAGGGACGACGATCCGCGCGCGGGTCGTCGTCCCGCTGGCCGAACGCGGGCCGGCCGCGCCGCCGCACGGATAGTCAGTCGGTCAGTCCCGCCACGGCCGCGTCGACCGCCGCACGGAGCAGCCGCTCGTCCAGAGGCTCCATGACGGCGCTGGCGTAGACGGTCACGAGGTTGTGCCCCACCCGGACGATCACGAAGGCCGACCGTCCGGTGATCCGGGTCCGCCCGCTGCCCACGCTGAGCCGGTAGTCCACCCGCCAGGACTGCTCACCGAGCGCGGGCGGTGGCTGCGCGTCGACCGCGAACCGGACCGCCGAGCCGGCCGCGCCCCGGGCGGTGAAGCGGGGGCAGGCCCGCCGCGCCGACTCCGCCTCGGCGAGCACCGAGGCGGGCACCGGTTCGGCGTGGGACCTGACCTCGATCACCAGTTCCGCCGACGCGGTGGCGGTGAGGCCGGGCACCGTGGCGTAGCGGGCCCGCTCCCGGACCCGTTCGACCTCGCCGAGCCGGTCCAGGTAGGAGTCCTCAGCCAGGGGCCGGCAGGCCGACGGGTCTATCCGGGAGCCGCCACCCTCAGGCCGGTCGGGTGGCACCCGCCAGCCCTGGGGCAGCACCGCCCTGACCGCGCCGGCCGCCCGGCGAGCCTCCGCGCGGGTGACCGGCCGACCAGGGTCGCGTCGCCCCGGAGCGGACCGCGTGGGCCCCGGGGTGCCGGCGGGCACCGGCGGGACGACCGGAGCGGTCGACGGCGCTGAGAGCCTCGCCGGCTCCGCCACCGGAAGCGGGGCGTACGCCCCGGGGATCCCCGGACCGAGTATCGCCACCGCGAGCAGGGCCGTCAGCACCCCGGCCGTCGCGACGGGCACGCGGGCGCTACCCGGAGCGGACCGGGTGGGCCCCGGCAGGACAGGCCGGAACACCAGGAACGGCAGGGTGAACGCGACGAGGTAGCCCAGCCAGGCCAGCGGGGCCAGTAGGTGCGCCTCGGCGGTGTCCAGCCCGTCCGCGCGACCGGTCGCCAGGGCGTGCGCGTACTGCAGCAGCGCCGCCGCCGTGCCGGCCGCCCAGCCCGCGGTCAACGCTTGGCCGACACCGACGCGGCGGCCGACCGCGAGCACCACCAGGACCGCCCAGCCGGTGACCGCGCAGAGCAGCCAGCGCTGTTGGGCCTGCCGGCCCGCCTCGGCCAGGGTGTCCGGCGGGAACAGTTCGGTCCGCCACATGGCGGCCCCCGCACCGACCAGCACGGCGGTCAGGACCACCGCCACGACTCCCCGGTCCCACCGGCGCGGCGGGGTTCGGCGTCCCGCCCCGGCCCCGCGCAGCAGGAGCCCGACCAGCACCGGTACCAGCAGCGCGAGCAGCGGCCAACCGCTGCGGGGCAGCGCGAAGACCAGCCAGCTTCGGGCCGCGTGGCCGTCGGTCGGCACGGACGCCACCGCCGGCAACGGCCAGAGCACCGCGACACCGGCGGCCACCCCGACCAGGTACGTGGCCGAACGCCAGCCGACCGACCCGGGCCGGCGCGCGACCACCAGCCGCGCCAGCAGCACGCAGATCCCGGCCACCGACGCGGCGAGTGGCCCCGCGAGCGCGGCGACGAACAGCGCGACGGACACGTCCGTTCGGGCCGAGACGGCCGAACCTCCCGGAACCGGCAACGCGGTGGCGACGAACGCCGTCACCGCGAAGCCGATGGCCGCGCCGAGAACCGGCCGCCACCAGCCGCGCGCCCCGGCGGAGGCCCGGCGGACCAGCGCGGGCAACAGTCCGAGGCTCAGCAGCACGGAGCCGGCCCAGACCGCGACGGGCGGGCCGACGGTAGCCTGCGCGGTCAGGAAGAGGTCACGTACGAGAGCGTCGGCGGCGCCCGCCACCAGCATCGCGACGGCGCCGACCGCCAGCCCGTGGGCCATGCCACCCGGCGGGTCCGCCGGCCGGTCCAGCGCCGCCGCCCGGGTCGCCGGATCCGGATGCCGGGCCAGCAGCCGAGGCCGTCGCGTGGGACGAGCGGTTCCGGCGCGCAGCAGTGCGGCCAGATGCTCGGCGTGGCCGACGCCGGCGGCGTACCGGTCTGCTTCCCGCTCTCGCCGCCGCAGCAGCCCGGCCGCCAGCAGCGCGGTCAGCACCGCCATGACCGCCGCCCGGCCGAGCGCCGTCAGGTAGGTCGCGTTCAGCCCGAAGTAGGCCACCTCGAGCAGGCCGGCCGTGAGCACCGCCGGCACCGGCAGCCAGATCAGGCCCCGCACGGCCGACGCCCAGGCCACGTCCCGGGCGAGGACGTGCGCGAGTTCGTGCGTCACGACGGGATCGAACCGCGCCGGGTCGGCGTGGGCCACCGCGACGGCCGCCGGGAGCACCACCGTCGGCCTGCCGACCACGCCACCGGTGGTGTACGCCTGCCGTACGGGCGGGGCCGCGACGACCAACCTCGGCCGGCGTCGCCCGGCCAGCCCGTTGCGGTCGCACAGATCGACGAAGCGTTCCCGCGCGCCCGGCACGGTGAGCCGGCGACGAAGTCGACGCCGGTCGGCCAGCGGCAGCACCAGGACGAGGGTCGCCGCCGCGCCCAGCGCGATCCCCGCCCCGGCGAGCATGACCGCACCGCGCCGGCCGAACTGCCCGGCCAGGCAGCGGTCGCGGGCGGCCGACTGCTCCGCCGCCTCCACCGGGTGGGCCCGGGTGCAGACGTCGACGGTGGCCGCCCAGGGTCGGGAGAGCGAGCGGTCGGCGAGGAAGTAGAGGCCGCCCGCGCTGATCCCGACGCTGACGAGGGACGCCAGCACGAGTGCGTAGAGCCAGCCGAGCCGGTCCGGAGGAAGGCGTGGGCCGGCACCGGGACCACCGTCGCCGACGCCACGAGCGCCGCCGGTCGTACCGTCCGCAGCCGCGCCACCGTCGTGGCGGGCCCCGCCGGCACCCGGTCCGGTCATGCGTCCGGCGGATCGACCATCGCGCCGACGGCCGCGTCGGCGAGCAGTTGCGCGCGGTCGGGGTCCAGGCCCAGCGCCAGCGCGTGCCGGTGGCACGCCTCCCGCAATCGGCGCGCCTGTTCGGGATCCAGCCCCGCCCGGGCGGCGGGCGGGGCGGGCAGTTCGCGGCGGCGGCGACGCAGCAGGCCGGCCCGGACGGTGGTGGCACCGAGGACCAGAACCTCGCCCACGGCGGCGGCCACCACCTGGAGCACGATTTCGGTGACCATGGTGACGTCGATGCCGAAGCCGACCCCACCCTGCGGGACGGACCAGCTCACGCGTCCCTTCGACAGTTGCCGTCGCCAGCCGGCGGCCACCTCGTCGAAGACCGGAAGTTCCTCGGGGGCGATTCGACGGACCGCCGCGTGGGCAGCGCCCACGACCAGATCGGCGGCGACGTTCTGGGGCTCGGTCACGACGTCATCGTGCCGGTACGGCGCCAGCCCGGAAACCCGACAGTAAGGTTTCCGGCACCACGGTCCGTTCATGAACCATGACTGGCCGCACCGGACCTCGACGGCCGGCGGTGTAGTTCGCGCGCCCTCCAGGTCTTCCGTCAGCCGGAGCGCCTGGCCCGCCTCCTGCCCGACGGGAGCGGTCCGCGCATCCGGGCGCCCGAGGGATCCCCGATCCGTCCGCGCGGGACGGCTCCTCCGCGGTGGCGCGCCGGGCCGCCGGGACCGTGGCGGCGGCGGGAGGCAGGATGGGCGGGTGACCGCCCCCATCCGCACACCCTCCGCCGTGTTGGACGCGGTGCTCGAACGGTTGACGTACGTCAACGAGGAGACCGGCTACACCGTCGCCCGGGTGGCCACCGACCGGGGCAGCGACCTGCTCACCGTGGTCGGTGCGCTGCTGGGCGCCCAGCCCGGCGAGAGCCTGCGCCTGTCCGGACGCTGGTCGTCGCACCCGCAGTACGGCCGGCAGTTCGAGGTGCACTCGTACACCACCGTCCTGCCGGCCACGATCCAGGGCATCCGCCGCTACCTCGGTTCCGGGCTGGTCAAGGGCATCGGTCCGGTGTTCGCCGAGCGGATCGTCGCCCACTTCGGCCTCGACACCCTGCGCGTCATCGAGGAGGAGCCCGCCCGCCTGGTCGAGGTGCCCGGCCTGGGGCCGAAGCGCACCGCGAAGATCACCGCCGCGTGGGAGGAGCAGAAGGCCATCAAGGAGGTGATGGTCTTCCTCCAGGGCGTCGGCGTGTCCACCTCCCTGGCCGTACGGATCTTCAAGCAGTACGGCGACGCCTCCATCACCGTGGTCCGCGAGGAGCCGTACCGGCTGGCGGCCGACGTGTGGGGCATCGGGTTCAAGACCGCCGACACGATCGCCCAGGCGGTCGGGATCCCGCACGACAGCCCGCAACGGGTCAAGGCCGGCCTGCAACACACCCTGTCCGAGGCCACCGACGACGGGCACTGCTACCTGCCCCGCCCGCGGCTCGTCGACGACGCGATCAAAATCCTCAACGTACCCGCCGACCTCGTCAGCGACTGCCTCGACGAACTCGTCGCCGAGGAGGGCGTGGTCCGCGAGACGCTGCCCGGGCCGGACGGCGAGCCCACCGCAGCGGTGTACCTGGTGCCGTTCCACCGCGCCGAGCAGTCCCTCGCCGGATCCCTGCTGCGGCTGCTGCGCGACCGCGCCGACCGGCTGCCCCACTTCACGGGCGTCGACTGGGGCAGGGCGCTGGCCTGGCTGAAGGCCCGCACCGGCACCGAGCTGGCCCCTGAGCAGGAACAGGCCGTACGCCTCGCCCTCACCTCCCGGGTCGCCGTGCTGACCGGCGGGCCCGGCTGCGGCAAGAGCTTCACGGTCCGCTCGATCGTCGAACTCGCCGCCGCGAAGAAGGCCAAGGTCACCCTCGTCGCGCCGACGGGCCGCGCCGCGAAGCGCCTGTCGGAGCTGACCGGGCATCCGGCGGCCACCGTGCACCGGCTGCTGCAGCTACGCCCCGGCGGGGAGGCCAGCCACGACCGGGACAATCCCCTCGACGTCGACCTCCTCGTCGTCGACGAGGCGTCCATGCTCGACCTCATCCTGGCCAACAAGCTCGTCAAGGCCGTACCGCCCGGCGCGCACCTGCTGCTCGTCGGCGACGTCGACCAGCTTCCCTCCGTCGGCGCCGGCGAGGTGCTGCGGGACCTGCTCGCCGCCGAGGCCATCCCCCGGGTCCGCCTGACCCAGGTCTTCCGCCAGGCCGCGCAGTCCGGCGTCGTCACCAACGCCCACCGCATCAACGCCGGCAAGCCACCCCTGGTGCAGGGCCTCAGCGACTTCTTCCTGTTCGTCAACGAGGACACCGAGGCCACCGCCGCCCTGACCGTCGACGTCGCCTGCACCCGGATCCCCGCCCGCTTCGGCCTCGACCCGCGCCGCGACGTCCAGGTCCTCACCCCGATGCACCGCGGCCCCGCCGGCGCGGCGGCCCTGAACACGCTGCTCCAGCAGCGCCTCACCCCGGCGCGCGAGGGACAGCCCGAACGCCGCCTGGGCGGCCGGGTGTTCCGCGTCGGCGACAAGGTCACCCAGATCCGCAACAACTACGACAAGGGCCAGGCCGGCGTCTTCAACGGCACCCTCGGCATCGTCACCGCCCTGAGCACCGAGGAACAGACCCTGACGGTACGCACCGACGAGGACGAGAGCATCGACTACGACTTCGACGAGCTGGACGAACTCGTCCACGCGTACGCCATGACCATCCACCGCTCGCAGGGCTCCGAGTACCCCGCCGTGGTCATCCCGCTGACCACCAGCGCCTGGATGATGCTGCAACGCAACCTGCTCTACACCGCCGTCACCCGGGCCAGGAAGCTCGTCGTCCTCGTCGGCTCCCGTCGCGCGCTCGCCGCCGCCGTACGCACCGTCGGCGCCGGGCGCCGGCACACCGCCCTCGACCACCGTCTGGCCTGAGCGGCCCGTCCCCGCGCCGCCGTCCCCCGCTTCCCGCCCGCCGGCTCGGGGCCCGCCCGCGCCCATCCGGTCACCGGACGGGACGGGGACGCCGCGCGGCGTCACGCCGGGCGGGACGCGGCCGTCACGCCGGGCCGGGCGCGGACGCCGCGCGGTTCAGCGCCGCGAGTTGGATCTGCAACGCCAGCCGCGTACGCGGTGACTCGAGATCGACGACGGCGACCTCGGTGAGGCGGCGCATCCGGTACCGCAGCGTGTTGGGATGCACGTGCAGCTGCCGGGCGGCCCGCTTCGGGTCGCCCTGCTGGTCGAGCCAGGCGGCGACCGTGGCGACGTAGTCGGTGCCGTGCTCCCGGTCGTGGGCGACGAGGTCGGGCAGCGGCCCGCCCACCAGCAGGTCGACGCCCGGCACCGCGCCGACCACCCGGTGCACGACCACCTCGGCCCAGTGCTCCTCGAACCGCAGCACCGGATCCCGTCGTCCCGCCGGGCCGCGCAACGCGAGCAGCTCGGCCGCCTCGGCGCGCGATCGCGGCAGGTCCGTCAGGCCCGCGGCGACACCGCCGGACGCCGCGTACAGCCCCGGGTCGTGCACGGCGACGTCGTGGATCAGCTTCTCCATCCACCGCCGCGAGCCGGGCGAGGTGCCCCCGTCGACCAGGACGGCGAACAGGACGTCTCCGACGTCCGCCAGCAGCGGCTGACGCCAGCCGTGCCGGCGGGTGATGGACTCCCACAGGGCGAGGCTGTCGACCATCTCGCCCGTTCCGCCGTGCGCGCCGAGCGCGAAGACCCGCCACGGTCCCTCGGGCAGGGCCAGTTCCTCGCGCCCCATCCGACCGGGGGCCCGCAGGACGGCCCGCAGCCGGTCGGCCGACACCCGACGCGCGACGTCGGCCTGCACACGCAGGCGCAGCAGGTGCAGGGCCAGCACGGACGCCGTGCCCTGGAGGTCGCGCAGCCGCCCCTGCGGCACCGGGCCCTCGACGACGGCCCAGATCGAGCCGAGCAGCTCGCCTCCGGCGCGGATCGGGATGATGAGGCGGGGCAGCGTCCCGTCCGGGCCCTGCGGTACGAAGATCAGCTCACTGCCCGTCATGAGTTTGCGGAACACGCCCCGGGAGCGGAAGTGGGCGATCACGTCCCCGGGTGCCCGGCGGCCGACGATCGTCGACACCCGGGCGGGGTCGGTGCGGTCCTGGCGCGACGAGTAGGCGAGCACCCGGGACTGGGCGTCCTCGATCGTCACCGGAGCGTCGACGACGGCGGCGGTGGCGTCGGCGAGGGCGAACAGCTCGTCGTAGACGCCGGGCTCCCCGGTCTCCGGCGAGCCGGGCGCCACGGCCCGGTCGATCACCCCGCGAAGCAGCCAGACGAGCTGGGCCCAGGAGCCGTGGCGCTGCAACTCGACCAGGGTCAGGCGCCGCCCGGCGGCCGCCGACGTCACGTCGGGGTGCGCGGCCAGCGGAGGCTTGAGGACGAGGCCGGCCGCCCCGAGGTCGACGCAGCGGGCGACGAGGGCGAGCGCCTGCTCCGGGCTCGCGATGCCGACGCCGAGGACGATGTCCCCGCTCTGGCCGGTCGTGGCGTCGTCGAGTTCGGCGAGGGTCACGTCGCGTACCTCCGCCTCGTCCGCGGGGACGACGATCTTGAGCAGTGCCGCGCCCGCCGCGTCCACCACGCCAGCCACCGTGAGCATGCCGCGATTGTGCCCCGCTCTTGTGCGAAAGGGCCAACGACCTGGGCAATCCTTGGCCGGTACGGACAATGATCTATCGGCCCGGCGGGGACAGGATTGGCCGCGATCCCGGTAGCGCCTGAAGGAGAGAAACGACATGTCCCCCGTCGAGTCAGTGCCCGCGCCCCAACACGTCGCCGTCGTCGGCGCGGGGATGGTCGGGCTGGCCACCGCCTGGTTCCTGCAGGAGCGGGGGGTCCGGGTCACCGTGCTGGACCGTACGGGTGTGGCGGCGGGCGCGTCGTGGGGCAACGCGGGCTGGCTCACGCCCGGCATCACCACGCCCCTGCCGGAGCCGGCCGTGCTGCGCTACGGGCTACGCGCCGTGCTGAGCCCGTCCTCGCCGGTCTACGTGCCGCCGCGCGCGGACGTCCGGCTGCTGCGCTTCCTCGCCGGCTTCGCGCGGCACAGCACGCCGTCGAAGTGGCGCAGCGCGATGCACGCCTTCATCCCGATGAACCGGCGGGCGCTGGCGGCGTTCGACGCGCTGACGGCCGGCGGCGTCACCGCGCCGACGCACGAGGCGAAGTCGTTCCTCGCGGCGTACCGGACCGAGGCCGAGCGCTCGGTCCTGCTCGACGAGCTGGCGCACATCCACTCCGCGGGGCAGGGGATCGAGTTCGACGTGCTGACCGGGGCCGAGGCACGGGAGGTGGAGCCCGCCCTGTCGGACGCGGTCGGCGCCGCCATCCGCCTGCACGACCAGCGCTACGTCAACCCGGGCCAGTACGTGCACGCGCTGGCCGACTCCGTCCGCGCCCGGGGCGGGGCGATCGAGGACGGGGTGGACGTCGTGGACGTCCGCGACGAGGGCACCGGGGTCCGGGTGGTGACCTCCGCCGGCACCGACGAGCGCTACGACGCGGTGGTGCTGGCGACCGGCACCTGGCTCGGCCAGCTCGCCCGCCGCTTCGGCGTACGCACCGTCGTGCAGGCCGGCCGCGGCTACAGCTTCAGCGTCGCGATCGAGCACCTGCCGGCCGGGCCGGTCTACTTCCCCGCCCAGCGGGTGGCCTGCACGCCGCTGGGCGACCGGCTGCGCGTCGCCGGGATGATGGAGTTCCGCAGCGCCGAGGCGCCGCTGGACCGGCGCCGCATCTCGGCCATCGCCGAGGCCGCCCGGCCGCTGCTGCGCGGCGCCGACCTGGACGCCCGTACCGACGAGTGGGTCGGCTCGCGACCCTGCACCCCGGACGGGCTGCCCCTGATCGGCCGGACCCGGTCGCCGCGCGTCTTCGCCGCCGGCGGTCACGGCATGTGGGGCATCACCCTCGGCCCGCTCACCGGTGAGCTGCTCGCCGAGCAGATCACCGGCGGCGGCCAGCCCGTGGAGCTGCGCCCCTTCGATCCGCTGCGCTGACGGGCGTCGTCGGAGCCCTCGACCGTCGGTAGGGCTCCGACGCGCGTGTCGCAGGGGTGGTGCGCTCGGCCGGTCTTCCGGCCAGGCCAGCCCGGCTGTCGCCGCCGGATGGCGCCGATGACGTTTCGTACGCAGCTCCGTGACAGTTGTATGAAGAAGCTGTGGAAGGGACCGGGAGTGGTTTCGCCACCCTCCCGGCGGGGGCAACACGCAGCTCGACGACAACTCTCCGGAAGGACGGCTCCACGTGGAAGTCACCGGTTTCTTCACCGCCATCATCATCGGCCTGATCATCGGGGCGTTGGGCCGCCTGGTCGTCCCAGGCAAGCAGAACATCCCGATCTGGCTCACGCTGCTCATCGGTGTGGTGGCGGCAATCCTCGGCACCCTCGTCGCCGGGGCCCTGGGCGTGGACGACACCAGGGGCATCGACTGGATCGAGCTGGCCCTCCAGGTCGTCTTCGCCGCGATCGGTGTCGCCATCGCCGCCGGCGCCTACGGTCGCCGACGCATCCGCTGACCTGCACGTCCTACGGCGCCGGCCACCCTCGCGGCGGCCGGCGCCGTCGTGTCCGCTGGACTACCTGTTCGGCACGGCGGCGCTCGCCGAGCGGGTGCGGGACCGCCGCGGTGTGGGAACCGACCGCGACGCCAGTGCCCCCTTGCAACAGCGCGTCGCCGTAGAAGTGACGCCCTCTATCGGCGGCAGTCGCCACCGACGCGGCCGTGGGCGGTCCGCCGGTGCGGCTCGGGCTGACAGGTGGCGCAGAGCCGGGTCGACGGGCGGTGCGCCAGCTCTTCGATCGGGATGTCGCGGTCGCATCCTCCGCAGGTGCCGTACCGGCCCTGTTCCAGGTAGTGCAGTGCGCGGGCGATGTCACCCAGGGCCCGCCGCGTGGCGGCGGTCAACGCGGAAGCCGTCTCGACACCGGCACCGTCGGCGCGCATCCGTCGGGCCTGCCGGTCCAGCAACGCCAGCTGGATGCTGTGCCGCTCGTACTGCTCCGCCAGGACGATCCGGAGCACCCCCAGCTCGGCCTGCCTGTTCACGACGTACACGATCGGTCCTTCTTCCTGCTCGCAACGAAAGAACGGGCGGAGCGCTGATGCGCTCCGCCCGTCGGTGCCGGTCCTGTGGATCCGGGACGGGCGGCGGCGGGCGGCGCTGGCGAGGCGCCCGCCGGGTCGGCGGCGCGACGGTGCCCCGACGGACGCGGGCGACCGACGGCACGATGAGGTGGCGGGTGACCGCACCCGCGGTGAGGTGAGTCCGCGGCCCGGTCGTCGCGGTCGTGCGCGACGGGGCGGGAAACTCCTGGTACGCGGCGGTGCAGGGCTGCCAGGAGGGGGCGGGGGCGGTCACGGCGTCACCATAGACCGAACGCCCGCGTACCGGCCCGCCGCCCGGCGGCTCGGGCCTCGGCGTGGGGTTGCCGGATCGGCCCGCAAGTCGTGACCCGTCGGACCGGCCCGTAATTCACGTGCGCCGGACGGGCCGACGCCCTACGTTGCCGCCGTGACCCTGGACATCGTGAGCCTGGCGGACCGCCCCGACCTCGCCCGTGCGCTCGACGAGGACTTCGACGGGGCGTGGCCACCGTTCATGCTGTGGGACCCGATGGGCGCCGTGTACTACGCCGTCGCCCACGCCCTGTACCCCGAGTTCGTGTTCGCCGCCGTCGACCCCGCCGACCCCGCCCGCGTGATCGCCCGGGCGTACGCCGCGCCGTTCCGCTGGACGGAGCCCGAGCTTCCCGACGGCGGCTGGGACCGGGTGATCCAGCGCTGCACCGTCGGCCGTCTCACCCACGCCGAGACGAACATCGTCTCCGCGTTGGAGATCTGCATCCGGCCCGACCACCGTGGCACCGGGCTCTCGGCGGTGATGCTCGCCGCCATGCGGGAGGCCGTCGCGGAACTGGGCTACGACACGCTGGTCGCGCCCGTGCGACCGAGCGGCAAGCACACCCGGCCCGACCTGCCGATGGTGGAGTACGCGGCGCAGGTCCGCGAGGACGGCCTGCCGGTCGACCCGTGGCTGCGGGTGCACGTGCGCGCGGGCGGGCGCATCGAGCGCGTCGCCACCCGGTCGATGACGATCGCCGGGTCGCTCGACGACTGGCGTCGTTGGACGGGCCTGCCGTTCGACACCAGCGGGCCGGTCCACGTGCCCGGTGCCCTCGTGCCCGTGCACTGCGACGTGACGCACGACCACGCCGTCTACGTCGAGCCCAACGTCTGGGTCCGGCACCGGCTCGGGGCGGCTGCGGAAGCGTCAGGGCGCGGGCCAGTTCCGCAGCAGGGCGTCGAGGGCGTCGAGGACGCGTGACCAGGTCTCCTGCGTGTCGGGAGCGCTGTGGCTGAAGCCGCCGCCCATCTCCAGGCTGACGTAACCGTGGAAGACGCTGCCCAGCAGCCGCACCGCGTGCGTCTGGTCCGGTTCCGCCAGGTCGTAGCCGCGCAGCAGCGCCCGGGTCAGCTGGGCGTGCCTGCGGCCGGCGCTGGCGGCCGCCGTCCGCGGATCGAGCCTGAGCTGGGCCGCGGCGTAGCGGCCGGGATGCTCCCGGGCGTAGTCGCGGTAGACGTTGGCTAGTGCGGTCAGCGCGTCCTTGCCGGCGCGCCCGGCCAACGCGTCGGCTGCCCGGTCGGCCAGCTCCTCGAGGGCGAGCACCGCGATCCTGGTCCTGAGGTCCTGGGAGCTCCTCAGGTGCGAGTAGAGGCTGGCGACCTTGACGTCGAACCGCCTGGCGACCGCCGAGACGGTCACCTGGTCGAAACCGACCTCGTCGGCCAGCTCCGCCCCGGCCAGGGTCAGCCGTTCCGTGGTCAGTCCTGCGCGTGCCATACCCCTCCGCCCGCTCGACATAACTCATTTTGCATTTGCCTAAAGCTTTTAGGCAAATTAACCTGCGCCGCATGAAGCCGCTGACCGAGCAGGAGATCCGCACCGCGTTCGTCAACTGCACCAAGGGCGAGGCCAGACGCCTGTCCGTCCCGCGCGACCTGGCCGACCGCCCCTGGGACGACCTGGACTACCTGGGCTGGCGGGATCCGCGCTCACCCGGCCGCGCCTACCTCGTCATCGAGTTGGACGACCGCCCCCGGGGCCTCGTGCTGCGCTGCCCGAGCCCCACCCCCACACAGCCACGGCGCGGCATGTGCGCGATGTGTCTGACCTCCCCCACCGGCGGCGTCTCGCTGATGGTCGCGCCGAAGGCGGGCAGGGCCGGCCAGCAGGGCAACACGGTCGGCACCTACCTGTGCAGCGACCTCGCCTGCTCCCTGTACGTGCGGGGCAAAAAGGACGCGGGCGCCGGCGCGCGGCTACCGGAGTCACTCACCCTCGAGGAGAAGATCCAGCGGACCGTGGCGAACGTCGCCGCGTTCGTCGCCAACGTGACCTCGTGATCCGAGCGGACACGCCGCCGCATCTAGTCATGCTCATCGATGTCTGGTAGAAATCCTGCAAGGTCGGCCTTCTCATCGCAGGAATCCCCCACGCGAACGGGAGAGCCATGTCGTCCACCCGATCCACCCTGCGCCGCCGCCTGCTCACGTTCCTCGTCGCCATCACCGCCGCGACCGGAGTCACGCTCGGCCTCGCCAGTCCGGCCTTCGCCATCAGCCACTCCAGCGCCACCTCGCAGCTGAGCGCCGCCGGCATCTCCTGGACCTCCAGCGGCAACTGCAGCGACCGCAACGTCGCGACCTGCACCTCGTTCGACGGCGTACGGCAGGCGACCATCGACGGGATCATCACCTTCAAACGCGCCAGCGGGTGCGCCGTGACGATCACCGCCGGCACCGAGGTCGGGCACGCCGGAGGCACCTACAGCCACTGGAACGGCTACAAGCTCGACATCGCGCTGAGCACCTGCATCCAGAACTACATCTCGGCCAACTACACCTACGTCGGCTACATCTCCGGCTTCGGTTACCAGTACCGGGCGGCCTCCGGCAACCTCTACACCAGGGAAGGAAGCCACTGGGACATCCTCTTCTACACCTGCGGCGGCTGCTGACGCTCCGCCGCCGCGCCGGCACGACCAGCGGCCCGCGCTAGCCGGACCGGTCCTCCCCGGGCACCGCCAGGTGCAGCAGGACGGGGACCCGACCGGACGTCAGGTAGCCGCGCCCGGGCGGTCCGGTGAAGTACTGGTCCGGTTCGAGCGCCATGTGGTGCGCGAGCGCCGCCGCCCGGTTCTCGGGAGTCAGCACCAGCCGGACGCCCGTGCTCATGACCGTGTTGATCAGCCGGGCGAGTGGACCGGGAAAGCCTGTGAGCGCGGGTGCGGCGTCTCCGGTCAGGACCAGGGCCTGAGCGCCACGGGCGGCTGGCTGGGCGATCTCCTCCAGCAGGGTGGGCGCGCTGGCGAACCCCTGCTCGGTGGGGAGCACCGAGACATGGTCGGCGTCGTCGACGATCACGGCGAACGGAGCGTCGGCGAAGGCCGCGGCGGCGCTGCGCAACTCGGTGTCCGCGATGGCCGCCCCGGTGAGTACCCGGACACCCGGGTCGTGCGGAAGCAGCCCCGGCAGGGGCGACCGGGGCGACACGACCGCGAGCACGCCGACGCCCCGCCGGCGTAGGCCGTGGGCCACGACGGCGGCGGCGGTCGTACGACCGGCTCCCGGCGGCCCCGAGACCAGCAGCAGGTGGGGTCCGGCCGCGAAGAGGTCGATGCCGACGGTGGTGTTGTCCGGCGCCCCGACGCCGAGGGGGATCCAGGTGGCGCCGGGTAGCGCGGCGGGCGGGCGCAGCGCGTCGAGGGTGATGCGGGTGGGCAGCGCGGGGAACCGGCGGGGTAGCCGGGCGGGGTCGACGCCCCGGGCGGCAGCGGCGGCGTCGGCCACGAGCCGCGTGGCGGACGCGGCCACGGACCCGGGGCTGGCGGCGTCGCTGCCGATGGGCTGGCAGAGCTGGACGTGCCGGCCGGTGCCGGCGTCGACGGCGCGGCCGGGCAGCGCGGGTGGGCTGGTCATCGCGGAGGTCAGGTGCGCGCGCCGGGTGTCCTCCTTCGGGAACGGCAGGAGCAGCCGCCGGTTGTACAGGCCCGGCAGCTTGTGGTTGAGCATGTCCTGCCCGCCGAGCGGGACGACGTGCACGCCGAGGGGGGCGCCGGCGGTCACGACCCCGCGCAGCGTCGCGAGCAGCGAGGTCTCCACGAAGTCGGGGTCGCTGTGGTCCTCGAAGTGTTCCCAGCCGTCGACGACGACCACGACGTAAGGGCGGGGAGCGTCATCCGGGTCCGGCGTGCCGGCCGCGCGCCGCCGGGTCTCCTGGTCTAGCCAGGCGACCAGGCGGCGGATCCGGTCGGGGTCCGCCGGTGTGAACACCCCACCGCAGTGCGGCAGGTCGGCGTAGTCGGCGAGGCCGCCGGGTCGGCGCTCGACGAGGTAGAGGTGTGCCCGGTCGGGCGGGAACCGGGTGACGAGGCTCGTGACCAGGGTCCGGACGAACGTCGTACGACCCGACTGCGGACCGCCGGCGACCAGCAGCCGGTCGCCGGCGGCGAGGTCGAGGAACTCCGCCGGCTGCGCCTGCAACCCGGGCTCGTCCGCCAGGCCGAGCGGGATGGCCGTGTCCGGCGGGGCGGCGGTCTGCCGGCGGCGCAGTTCGTCGAGGGTGAGGACCGCCGGCAGCGGGGGCAGGAGCGGCCGGAACGGGGCGGTGAGTCTGGCTCTGCCGGCGGCCTCCTCCACGGCCGCGATCGCCAGCTCCTGATCCGTCGCGGCGTCGCCGGTGCGGCTGTCGCCAGCGACGCGCGGCATGCCCAGGTCGGCCCATTCGAGGGTACGGACGGAGGCCGCGACGGCACCGGAGGGCGGTGGATCGCCGAGGTAGCCGGACTGGAACTCGTGCGGCACCCGGGTCTCGGCCGTGGTGCAGAAGATCATCGCTCGCCCGCGCAGGGAACCGGGGATCGCGGCGGCGTCGGGCACACCGAGCACCTCGGTGCTGTCGGCGGCCTCGTTCTGACGCAGGCTGATGCGCAGCGACACGTTGTTCTTCAGCTCCGGCGACAGCTTGCCCTGCAACGACTGGGTGGCCAGGACGAGGTGCATGCCCAGGGACCGTCCCTTGGCGGCGACGTTCACCAGTTCGCGGACGAAGTCCGGGGTGGCGTCGAGCACCCGCGCGAACTCGTCGAAGACCATGACGAGTCGGGGCAACGGCGGCAGTCGCCGCTGCGTGCGGCGCTTCTCCCAGTACCGCTCGATCTCCCCCTCGTAGCGAGCCAGCAGGGACTCGCGCCGGCTCACCTCCGCGCGTATCGACGACAGGACGCGAGCCGCGGCGGCGTCGTCGAAGACGTCGGCGACGGTCTCCCCCGTGGAACGGATGAGCGCGACGACATGGGGGCAGCGTTCGAAGGGCAGGAACGCGCTGCCGCCCTTGAAGTCCACCAGCACCATGTTCAGCTCGTCCGGCCGGTTCGCCAGCAGCAGCGCGGCGACCAGGGTCTGCAACAGGACGCTCTTGCCCGCGCCGGTGGCGCCGCCGAGGATCATGTGCGGGCCCTGGCCGGCAAGGTCGACGTGCACCGGCCCGTTGGCGTCCGCGCCGAGCACCACCCGGGTGCGGGGCCCCCGGTCCTCCCCCCACAGGGCGAGCACGTCGTCGGCCGTCGGCGTGCCGAGGCCCAGCAGGTCCAGCAGTCGTACGCGGTCGGGGACGGCGTGGTGGGCGGCGGCCCGGGTCGCCCGGTCGCGCATCGGCGCCAACGCCCGGGCCAGCCGCTCGGCGGTCGCCGCGTCGAGGGCGTCCGGTCGGCCGTGGACGGGTGGTTCCTCGGCACTGCGGGTCAACCGCACCGAGTCCGGACCCACCTCGCACAGCCCCCGCGCCTCGGTCGTGCCGTGCCGGTCGGCGCAGATGGCGTAGACCCCGACCGCCGGCCCGTCGCGCAGGATCTCGTCCGTACCGGGCAGTTCGCGCAGGGCGAGCGCGCCGTACAGGACGACAACGATGTCCCCGCCGGCCCGGCCGGGCGCACCGGTGCTCTCCTCGGCCCGCCGCGCCGCGACGAGTCGGCGCAGTTCCCCCAGTCGGTCGGCACGCGTCTGCGGGGTGTTGCCGATCCGGCAGGGCACCCCCGCCCCGCCGTCGAGGTGTGGCAGCCACCGGGTCCACGCCAGGTCGTCGCCGTCCCCGGCGGTCAGCACCACCAGGCGCAGGTCGTCGGGGCCGCGCAGGGTCGCCAACTGGACCAGCAGCCAGCGCACCAGGTCGCCCACCTGCTGGGTCGCGCCGGCGATGCCGAGCACGCCGGTGGACCGCAGGTCGACGGTCAGCGGAGCGGCCCGCAGCACCGGTGCCATGAAGCCGGACCACGGCTCGCCGCGTACCGTCACCGCGGCGGGCAGGTCGGTGGTGCCGACGCGTACGGTCAGGCCGTGCGGCGCGGCCGGCCGGCGCGCCCACAAGTCGACCCGCTCCCCCAGGGCCGTCTCGGTGACCTCGGTCGGCCCCGGGGCGAGCAGGTGGCGGACCCTGCGTTCCTCCCGCGCCTGCGCGTCGACCTTCTCCTCCACCGCCTTCTTCGCCTCGGCGAAGCTCCGTTCCCGCTGCTTCGTCTGCTTCTCCTCCGCCGAGCTCATCACCTGGTAGGCGATCATCGCCCCAACCGCGCCCAGCCACAGCATCGGCTGTTGGAAGAGGAAGGCCGCCGCCGCTGCCATCCCCGCCCCGAGCAGGGCCATCGTCGCCGTGCCGCCCGCCGCCGGCTGCTGCTGCACGGGCATGGTCACCTCGACGCTCGGCACCACCGGGGCCGGCACGAAGGCCCGGTCGAACTCGAGCCGCCCGTCCGGGGCGCGGGCCACCCGCAGCGCACCGGCCGCTGCCGGTCGCCACCGCAGTTCGTCGGCGCCGACCCGCAGTCTGCTGCGGCGGGTCAGCCTGGTCCGCCTGCTGATCCGCACCCCGTCGACGAAGGTGCCGTTGCTGGAACCGGTGTCGACCACGTCGGCGCTGCCGTCGGCGTGGACGCGGATCTCGGCGTGGCCGCCCCGGGACACGTCGGAGTCGCGCAGCGGCACCGACGCCCGGGAGTTACGCGCCAGGGCGTGCCGGCCCGCGGTCAGCGTCACCGCGAGGCCGGCGTCGGGGCCGCGTACCACCTCCAGCATGCCGCGGGCGTCGGTGTCGACGGGGCGACCGGGCGGGCCCGGCGCGCCCACACTGATCACCGATCCCGGCACCAGCGGGCTCTGCGCCACGGTGGCCGCCGGGTCGAGCCGGGTGCTGCCGACGAAACAGGCCCGCCCGCCGACGGGCACCGGCAGCTCCGCCAGCAGCGCACCGACACCCGTGGCCGGCTCGGCGGTCACCTCGACGTCCCGGGACGTTCCCGTCTCGGCGTCGCGGACCGTCATCCGCAGGATCATCGGGGTCGCTCCGCCCCGAGGGTCCACACCCGGATGCCGTCGGTGCCGCCGCACGCCAGGGCCGTGCCCTGCGCGTCGAACGCCAGGGAGTCGCAGTCCGGCACGCCGATGTCGGTGAGTCCCAGGCCTTTGGAGTGCACCGTGCGGCCGGTCGTGGTCCGCCACACCCTCAGGTCGTCCCAGGTGCTCGTGGCGAACAGGTCGCCGGGCCCGAAGGCGGTCGCCCGCACCTCGGCGGCACCGCCGCGCAGGGTGGTCACGATCTCGTCCGATCCGGCGTCCCGGATGACGACGGAGTTGTCGGGTCGCACGTTCGCCATCGGGCCGAAGCTGCCGGCAGGGCCGACCCTGGCGCCGGTGCTCGTCCGCCAGAACCACCGCGTGTTCTTCTTCTCGTCGACACCGAGCAGGAGACCGCCGTCCGCACTGAACCGGACGAGGCTGACGTCGATGTCGTCGGCGTCGATCGGGATCGACCGGACGCGGCCGGTCACGCTCCACAACCGGACGCCACCGGTGGTGGCCGCGACGAGCATGGACCGGTCAGGGCTGAACCGCAGGGACTCGACCCAGGGGTCGTCGTCGCCGCCGAGGGTGGCCGCGACGCGCTGGGCCGCGACGTCCCACACCTTGATGGTGCCCTCCTGGGTGCCGCTGGCCAGCAGCCTCCCGTCGTGGCTGACGTCGAGCGCCGTGACCGGGTCGGTGTGGCCGTCGAGGACGGCGGTGGCCTGTCCGGTGGTGGTGTCCCAGATGGTGATCGTGCCGTCGCGCCCACCGCTGAAAAGCCGGTGTTCCGGCCCGTACGCCAGCACCGACACCGACTCCTTCGTGAGGACCCTGATGTCCGCGCTCTCGTGCCGGTAGTAGAGCGTCGCCCCCAGCAGGAGCACGACCACCACGATCCAGCTGACCAGGATGGCCCGGCGTGGGACGACCTGCCGGTCGGGCGCGGCGCGGCGCGAGGTCACGACGGGGCACCGGCCCGGGACGACGCCCTCCATCGCCTCGGCCAACTCCTCGCTGCCGGCCCTGATGTCGCCCACGACCAGCACCGGGCCGCTGCCGGGCCGCGAGTTCAGGAACGCGCGGAGCGGCGGCACCATGACCGGGGCGGCGGCCTGCGGGGCGGCGACTCCGAGGAACAGCCGGGTCCGGTGCGGGTGCCGGGTGGCGACGAGCGCGAGGACGTCCAGGTCGTCCCACGCCAGCGCCGCGTCCCGCCCCGCCTGCTTCGGCGTGCTCGGTCCACGGAGCACCAGCGCGTCGTCGGTGATCTCCAACCGGGCGGACCACGGAGCCTGAATGCCGATCGTGCCGACCAGCCACAACACGACCGCGGCGGCGACGGTGAGGTACGACGGGACACCCAGCGTCTTGTGCAGCAGGAGCCAGCCGAGCCAGCCGGCCAGGGCCGGCACGAGCACGTACGCCACCAGGTTCGTACGCCGGATCGCGGGTGGCGGCACGACCTGGTAGCCCTCGTCCGGGTCGGACCGCCCGGTCCCGTCGGCCCGGATCGTCGCGTGCGTGGTGGTGGGTGCCGACTCCCAGTCGCCTGCGGCGCCCGAGGCGCTCCCGCCGGAGTCGGCGGGCGCAACGGGACCGGCTTCCCCGGCCGGGCCGTGGGTCACGGCCACGCCGGCGTCCGTCGTCTCGCCGGTGAGCAGCGTGCGGGCCCGGTCGAGCGTCATCCGGTGCTCCGGGTCGCGCACGAGGAGCCCGGCGATCACGACGGACAACGGCGGCGCACAGCGTACGGGCGGCGGATCGTCGTGCAGGACGGCGTGGATGGTCGCCGCCGTGGAGGCGCGGTCGAACGGGGCCACCCCGTCCACCGCCTCCAGCAGGGTCACGCCCAGCGCCCACAGGTCCGCCGCCGGGCCGGGCTCGGCACCGTGGAACAGCTCCGGGGCCAGGTAGCCCGTGGAGCCCATCACACCCGTGTGGGTCAGCCGGGAGTCGCCGTCGGCCCGGGCGATGCCGAAGTCGACGAGCTTCACCCGGTCGCCGTCGAGCACCAGGATGTTGCCGGGCTTGACGTCGCGGTGGACCACCCCCGCCGCGTGCGCCGCGGCCAGCGCGTCCAGGACGCGTACGGCGAGCGTGCCGACCCGGGCCGGCGGCAGCGCCCCGCCCCGCTTCAGGACCTCGGCGAGGCTCGGAGCCGCGACCAGTTCGGACACGATGTAGAGCGCCTCGTCGTCGCCCGTTGGCGGCACCACGTCGTGGACGGCGATCACGGCCGGATGACTGATCCGTCCCGCCGTACGCGCCTCGCGCAGCGCCCGCTGACCGAACAGCGCGCGATCCTGCGCGGGCAGGCCCGGGTCGGCACGGATCTCCTTGACCGCGACCTGGCGCCCGATGAGTTCGTCGGTCGCCCGCCAGACCACGCCCATGCCCCCGCGACCGACCACCTCGTCGAGCCGGTAGCGCCCCGCCACGAGCCGGGACTCCTGCACACCCAACTCCTTGCCACGAACCGGAGAGTCATTGTGGACAGTACCGGCGCGGCAGGGGCGGCAGGTGCCCGGAAAGTGTCGCCGTCGCGTACTCCGGCCGGGCGACGGCCGCTGCGGTGCCACCGACTGCGACTGCCCCGGGGCCCCTGCGCCGGACGCAGCAGACCTCGGGGCAGTCAGCGGCCCGGCGCGGAGCCGGACCCGTCGTCGCTACGGGCCGGTCAGCACCAACCGTTGACGGGGCCGTTCACACCGGACCACAGGTAGGCGTCGGAGACCCAACTGCCGTCGCTGAGCCGGTTCCACAGCGCGGTGGTGCCGTACCGCCCGGTGTGGCTGGTGCCGTTGGCGGAGCAGGAGACGGTCACCGTGGCACCGTCGCTCAACGAGCCCAACGCGGCGTAGCCGCTGCCGGGGCCGGACCGCCTGGTCAGGGTGCCGCCGCCGTTGGCGTCGACCACCGCCTGGTTGAAGCCCAGCGCGCCGTAGTTGTAGAGCGCACCGCCGGCGCCCCGCCAGGTCGAGCCGTGCCGCGCGCCACCCTGGTACGCCGAGGCGCCGTTCTCGAACGCCCACTTGCCGATGCCGTGGCCGGCGATCGGCACGTACGCGCTGTTCTGCCGCAGCCCGAAGTGGACGTGCCGGCCGGACGCCGACCCGCCGCAGGTGACGTCGGTGCCCGTGTAGCCCAGGTACGCGCCCTGGGCGACGGCGGCGCCGTTGACCGAGATGCTGCTCCACAGGTGGTAGTAGTCGGTGGAGTAGCCCCGGTCGTGGATGACCCGGATCCACCCGGTGCACATCGTGTACGCCGTGCCGGCCCGTGCCGCGCGGACCACCTGGTCGCCGCCGGCGAGGTCGATCGAGCTGTACGGCGACTCGTAGCCGCCCCAGCCGTGCGGGCCGCTAGTCAGCGTCCACGTCTGGCCGACGGCGAAGGGCAGGGCCATCCCGGTCCGGAAGTCGCCGCCCGCCTGCATGGTGCCCGGCGTACGCGCGAAGACCGCCTTCTCCTGCTTGTTCACCAGGGGCGACTCCGCGGCGAGTTCGCTGAACCCGGCTTCGCCGTCGAAGTTCACCCGCCACGTCCCGGCCTCGGCGCGGGCGATGAAGACGGCGCCGGTCGGGTGGACGTCCTTGTCGTGGGAGGTGACGGCGACGGCGGTGCCGAAGGCCCACCGGCCGTTCTCGCGGGTGACGGTGACGCGGGTCTCGGGGCTGTCGGCGTGCCCCGCCGCCATGGCCTGGGCCTGCCCGCGCAGCTTGGCGGCCACGGCGTCCTCGACGCTCACGCGGATCGGGTCGGGGGTGGGCGCGGCGGCGTGCGCGGCGGTGCCCGCGACCAGGACCTCCGTCGCCAGGAGGGCCGCGGCGATGCCGACCCATCGTCTCTTGTGCACCATTGATGACCTCTTTCACATCGAGGGGCATCGCTAAGTGGTGCTGACGATAGACAAAACATGGAAGGTTGTCTACGTCACCCCCGTCGGCGGTGAAGGTATGTTTCGGGCCGGGCGGCCTCCGCTCAGAACAGCGTGGACGGCCCGACCGGCGCCGGCTCGGGCAGCGCCGCGACGCCGGGCAGCCGTGCCCGGACCTCGTCGTGGAAGCGGCGCGCGAGCTCGGGCGCGTCGGCGTTGTCCGGGGTGTGCACGAACACGGTCGGCGAGCGGCCCTCGCGCAGCCAGCCGGTCACCACGTCGAGCCACGGTTGCCAGCCCTCGACCGTGCGGGCGGGGTCGTCGCGACCGAGATAGCGGACGATCGGCCGGTCGGTCAGCGCGCGGGTACGCAGCGGGGTGCGCGGCTTCCTCGTCCACGCCTCCCGTTCCGCGTCGCTGGTCGGCGGGGAGCGGAAGAACGCGGTCGTGTCGAAGGGCACCCACTCCGCGCCGACCGTGGCGAGCGCCTCCTCCAGCGCCCGCGCCGCCCGCGGCTCGTCGAAGAACGCGGGGTGGCGGACCTCCACGGCGTACCGGTGGGCGGCGGGCAGCCCGCGCAGGAAACGGGCCAGCGCGGGCACGTCGGTGGGGCCGAACGAGCCCGGTAGCTGGATCCACAGGGCATGGGCCCGTGGGCCGAGGGGCTCGACGGCGTCGAGGAAGGCGCGAAGTTCCCCGTCGGCGCCGGCGAGCCGGCGTTCGTGCGTGACGACCTTCGGCAGCTTCAACACGAACCGGAAGTCCGGGTCGGTCTGCCGCGCCCAGGACGCGACGGTCTCCGGGGTGGGGGTCGCGTAGAAGGTGGTGTTCCCCTCGACCGCCGTGCACCAGCCGGCGTACGCGCGCAGCCGCTCGTGGGCCGGCAACGGGTGCGCCAGGAAGCGCCCCTGCCACGACTTGTGCGTCCACATCGCGCACCCCACGTGCAGGCGCATCAGGCCCTCCCACCGCTCGACGGTCCGACGCCGGGACACCCCGCGCCGCGGGTACGGTATCCGCCCGCGCCGGCGCTCAGCCACGCCGCCGGGTCAACCACGCGGGCACGCCGCCACGCCGCCGGGTCAACTACGCGGGCGCAACCCCGCCGCCGGGTCCACCGCGCCGGGCCGCGCCACCGCCACGTGCGGCACGGGGGCCTACCGCGCCGCAGGGCAGCAGACCGTCAACGCGCCGGGCACCACCTTCACCTTGAGCCGGGTGGTCTCGCCGCGCGCGCCGCCGTCCAGCTCGTACGTGCGCGGGGCGGCGAGGCGCACCTTGATCCTGCGGCCCCGCGTGATCCGTACGAACGGCGACTCCTCCGAGCGGCCGGCGGCCATCCGGCCCAGCGTGCGCGCCCAGTCCACCGCGCCGTCGGCCGTGGCGACGCCGATCTCCAGGCAGCCGTCGTCAGGGCGGGCGTCGTCGAACGCCGGGATGCCGCCGGTGATCGTGCCGACGTTGCCGAACAGCACACAGCTCGCGTCGCCGTCGAACCACTCCGCGCCGTCGACCGTGATCCGGGTGCCGACCAGCTCGCCGCGCACGTGCCGCAGCCCCGTCCACATGTAGGCCAGCCGCCCGAGCCTGCCCTTGAGCCGGCGGTCGGCCTCGCGGATGAGGTCGCCGTCGAAGCCGGCGCCCGCCATCACGGCGAAGTGTTCGCCGTTGATCCTGCCCAGGTCGAGGTCGCGGCGCCGGCCGTGCAGGCCGATGCGGACGGCCTCGGGCAGATCCTGCGGGATGCCCAGGTTGGCGGCGAACAGGTTGGCGGTGCCGGCGGGCACGATGGCCATGGCGGTGCCGGAGCCCGCGAGGGCGTCGGCGCAGCGCTGGACCATGCCGTCGCCGCCCCACACGAAGACCAGCTCGGCGCCCCGCTTCAGTGCCTTGCGGACCTTCTTCGGCGCCTTCCGGCTCTTCGGCACCTCGTACCAGATGAGGTGCTCGACCCCGGCGCCGGCCAGCTCGGCGCGCAACTCGTCGAGGCCGCCGCCGAGGGTCTTCCTGCGGTGGGCGACGACCGCGACCGTGCCCGTCCGGGCCGTGGTCGCCGGTTCGTCGCCCACCGTGCTGCTCGCGCTCATGGTTGCCGGGAGTACCCGGCCGGCGCGGATTCCACGCCCGCCGCCGGCCGTCGATCAGCGCGCCGACCAGGCACCGGGCGGCTCGGCCCGCACCGTCAGGCCGGCCGCCGGCCCCGGGTCGACACGAACTGGTACGACATCACGGCGAACCCGGGGTCCCGCAGCAGCCGGCGGAACGCCTCCAGTTGCCCGGGCGACACGCCCGCCTCGATCAGCTCCGGCTCCATCTGCCGGGAGTTCGTCTCGTACAGCGACGCGCCGAGCGAGCCACCGGGCCAGCTCTCGGAGTGGGTGATCGTGTCGATCTCGACCAGTCCCGCCGACGCGAAATGGGCGTGCACGTCCTGCGCCCAGGCCAGATCCGCGCCGTGGCTCTGCAGGATCCCGAGCATCGCGTCCGTCACCTGGGCGAAGAGCTTCGCCGCGTCGTCGCTCGGCGCGGTCAGCACGCGCAGCGGGGCGGTGCAGTCGAACTCCTCGACCACCAGCCAGCCGCCCGGAGCCAGCGCGTCGGTCAGCGAGGCCAGCACCCGCCGCCGCTCCGGCAGGTGCAGCAGCACCAGCCGGGCGTGGATCAGGTCGAACGTGTCGCCGGGCGGCGGCTCGCTGCGCACGTCGTGCCGGAGCACGTCGAGATTGGCCGTGGGCACGAGATGCGCGGTGTCGATGTCGGTCGCCAGCACGCGTCCCGCCGGGCCGACCGCCTGGGCCAGGCCCCGGGCCACCGAGCCGCCACCGGCACCGATCTCCCAGCAGACGCCGCCCGGGGCGAGCACCGGCGCGCCGACGCGGGCCGCGGTGATCGGGTCCAGGAAGGACTCCAGCGCCCGCAACTGGGGCACCGCCTCCGGGGAGCCGTTGTCGAAGGTGTACTCGGTGTCACGGATGTCTGTCGGCATCGTCGCTCAATCCTGTCGAAGGTGGTCGGGTCAGGTACGCGGAACCGGCCCAGAGCCCGGGGACCGGCCGGGACTCCGGCAGCTCCGCGACCGCGGCGACGCTGAGCATCGCCGCCAGGCGGCCCGGTTCGGCCCGGGCCTCACCCGCCGGGCGGTCGTAGACCACCCGGCCGTACTCGAGCACCGCGATCCGGTCCGCGACCTCGACGGCGTGCTCGAGCTGCTGCTCGACGAGGAGCACCGCCAGCCCGGTGCCGGCCAGCGTGCCGACGAGGTCGCGTACGCGGGCGGCCAGGGCGGGGGCCAGCCCTTCGCACGGCTCGTCGAGCAGCAGCACCCGGGGCTGGCCGAGCAGGGCCCGGGCGATCGCCAGCATCTGCTGCTCGCCCCCGGAGAGCTGGTCGCCGCGATGGCGCAGCCGGGCCGCCAGCCGGGGCAGCAGCTCCAGGATCCGGGCGACGGTCCACCCCTCACCCCCGGGGGTCGCGGCGCGCCACGGCACCGCCGCCAGGGCGAGGTGCTCGGACACGGTCAACCGGGAGAAGACCCGCCGGCCCTGCGGGACGAGACCGACCCCGCTGCGGGCGACGCGATGCGGCTGCCAGCCGGCGATCTGCACCCCGCCGACCTCGATCCGCCCACCGCAGGGCCGCACCAGCCCGGCGACGGTGTGCACCAGGGTGCTCTTGCCGGCGCCGTTGCGGCCCACCACCGCCTGCACGGTGCCGGCCGCCACATCGAGGGTGACCTCGTGCAGCACGATCCCGCCGGCGTAGCCGGCGCAGAGCCGCTCCGTACGCAGCATCACGACACCGCCTCCGCGTAGGCCTGCCGGACCGGACCGGAGGCGCGGATCTCGGCCGGCGTGCCGGTGGCCACCGTCCGGCCGTCGCGGAGCACGCTCACCTGGTCGCAGAGCGCGTAGACCAGGTCCAGCCGGTGCTCGACGAGCAGCACCGCGACGGCGCGCGGCAGGGCCCGCAGGAACTCCACCAGCCGGGCGACCTCGACGCCGGACAGCCCGGCGGCCGGCTCGTCGAGCAGCAGCAGCCGCGGCCGGCCCGCCAGGGCCATGGCGATCTCGAGTTGCCGGCGCTGCCCGTGGGCGAGCTGGCCGGCGGGGGTCGCGCCGACCTCACCCAGACCCATCCGTTCCAGCCACACGCCCGCCGTCCGCTCGGCGGCACACCGCCTCGCCCCCGGCCGCCACCGGCCGGGCCGCACCGCGTGGGGCAGCGCGGCGACCACCACGTTCTCGGTCGCGCTCAGGGTCGCCCACACGGCGGGACGCTGGTGGATCCGGCCGATGCCCCGGCGCGCCCGGGCGGCGGGGCCGAGGCGGGTGACGTCCCGGCCGGCGAGCAGCACCCGACCGCCGCCCGCCGGGACCGCGCCGCCGAGCACGTCGAGCAGGGTCGTCTTGCCGGCGCCGTTGGGCCCGATCAGGGCGTGCCGCTGGCCATGGTCGATCCGCAGGTCGACGCCATCGAGCGCGGCGAGCGACCCGTACCGGACCGTGACGTCCCGGGCGGACAGCAGCGGCGTCATGCCCGTACCCCCGTCGGCGTCGGCCGCTCCGGGGCGGAGGCGCGTGCCCGCGGTCCCGGGAGCAGCCGGCCCCGCACGCCCGACGGCCGGTGCCCGTCGCCGGGCAGCAGGTAGACGGTGACCACGAACGCCACTCCCAGCACCAGCGGCGCATGCCCGGGCAGCACGCCGAACAGCCAGTCCCGGGCGGCCACGACGATCGCGGCGCCGACCAGGGCGCCGCCCACCGACGCGACCCCGCCGACCACCACCCCGAGCAGCAGCAGGGCGGAGGTGTCGAACCCGAAGTCGGCCGGCGAGATGAACTGCTGCGCCACCACCAGCAGGGAGCCCGCCGCGCCCGCGACCGCCCCCGCGGCGACGTGCACGGCCGCCACGTGCGCCGACACCCGGTGGCCGCTGGCCCGCAGCCGCGCCTCGTCGTCGCGCCCGGCCCGCAGCACCAGGCCGGCCCGGGTGCGCAGGATGAGCAGCACGGCGCCGACCAGCACGGCGACGACCACCAGGGCGTACAGGTAGCGCGCCCGGTCGGTGGCGAGCACCGGCAGCCCCCACAGGGGACGCACCGGCGGGACCCCGGCGAGCCCGTCGGTGCCGCCGGTCACCGAACGCCACCGCCCGACGACGGTCACCGCGAGCTCGCCGATCGCCAGCGTGATCATCAGGACGATCACGCCGCGCGCGTACACCACGAGCGGGACGGTCGCGGCGGCCAGCGCCGCCCCGGCCGCCGCCGCGACGGCCAGGTGCACCACCGCCACGTCGGAGAGGCCGCTGCCGACGACCGCGCTGGCGTACGCTCCCGCCGCGTAGGGCGCGGTCTGCCCGAGGGTGGGCAGCCCCGCGACGCCGGTGAGCAGGGCGACGCTCACGCCCACCAGGCCCAGCGCGAGGGTACGCGCCAGCAGCGCCACGGTGTAGTCGTCGACCGTCCACGGCGCCAGCAGCAGCCCGGCCAGGACGAGCACGGCGACTCCCCGGCGCAGCGCGCGCACCGCCTCGTGCCTCACGACGCCCGCCGGGCCGTGGCCAGTCCCCGCGCCCGCACCGCAAGGACGGCGGCCATGGCGGCGAAGAGCAGGAACGGGGCGGCCGACGGGGCGAGCGCCACACCGAGGGTCTGGATCTGCCCGACGGCCAGGGCCGCGAGCAGGGTGCCGGTCATCGAGCCGAGGCCGCCGAGGACGACGACCACCAGCGACAGCAGCAGCACCGAGTCGGCGGTGTCCGGGCCGGGACCGATGATCGGCGCGCCGAGCACGCCCGCGGCGCCGGCCAGCGCCCCGGCGGTGGCGAGCACGCCGACGCGGATCCAGGCAGGGTTCACGCCGAGGGTGGCCACCATCTCGGCGTCGTCGACGGCCGCGCGGACCAGCATCCCGGCCCGGGTGCGACGCACCGCGACGTGGAGCAGACCGGCGAGCACGGCGGCGACGACGATGAAGACCAGGCGGTACGCCGCGTAGCGGTGCCCGGCCACCACCACCGACCCGTCCAGCGCCGCCGGCACCCGCACCGGTGGGTCGTCCGGCCCGAACACCCCCGCGAGCAGGCTCCCCCCGGCCAGCGCCACCCCGAAGGTGAGCAGCGCCTGGGTGAGGTGACTGCGTGCGGCGACCCGGGTGAGCAGCCCGGCGACCAGCACGCCGGCCGCGGTGGCGGCGACGATCCCGACGGCCAGCGCCAGCACCAGGCTCACCCAGCCGCCGTCCAGCAGCGCGGCGGCGGTGTACCCGCCGATCGCGTACAGGGTGCCGTGCGCCAGGTTCAGGATGCCGGCGACGCCGAAGCAGAGCACCAGCCCCGCCGCGGCGACGAAGACCAGCAACCCGTAGGCCACCCCGTCCAGGGCCGGGACCAGGTACGGGTCGATCCGGATGTCGACCGCCACGGCGCTCATCCGCCGACGGTGGCGAGGTCACCCACGACGGTGTTGGACAGCGCCCGGCCGTCCTGGCGTACCTGGCGCAGGTACCACTTCTGCACGGGTGCGTGGGTGGTCGGCGAGAACTGCCAGGTGCCGCGCGGGCTGGCGATCTGGCCGAGCTGGGCGATGGCCGCGTTGACGCTCTCCGGCGACGGGTCGTCCCCGGCCGCCGCGATGGCCCGGTCCAGCACGGCAGCGGCGTCGTAGGAGGCCATGGCGTACGTGGTCGGGGAGCCGTCGTTCTTCGCCTTCCAGGCGGCCACGAAGGCGCGGTTCTCCGCGTTGTCCAGGTCGGGCGAGTAGTTCAGCACCGAGTAGACGTCCCGGGCGGCCTCGCCCTGGGCGTCGAGCACCCCGCCCTCGGTCAGGAAGCCGGCGGCGTAGAGCGGCAGGTCGCTGATCTCCGACTGCGCGTACTGCTTGACGAAGTCGACGGCCGCGCTGCCCGCGTAGAACGTGTAGACGGCGTCCGCGCCGGAGGCCTTGATCCGGGCGAAGTACGGCGTGAAGTTGGTGGTCGACGGGAACGGGGTGAAGGTGGTCTTGCCGTTGGGGTTGGCCAGCGTGCCGCCGGCGGCGACGAACGCGTCGGTGAAGCCGCGCAGCTCGTCCCAGCCGCCCTGGTAGTCCGGACCGATGGCGTAGACGCTGCCGTCGACGTTGTCGCGCACGTGCCGGGCGATCGCCTCCCCCGGCTCGTCGGAGAGGTACGAGGTGTGCCAGATCCGGGACACGTCCTTGAGTTCCGGGCGGCCGTTCGAGCCGACGAACGGCACCTTCGTCTCGTTGAGCAGCGGGTAGACCGCGGCCACCGAGCCACCGCCGACGATCCCGGTGAGCGCGACCACGCGGTCCTGCTTGAGCAGTTTCGTCGCGGCGGGCACCGCGGTCGCGGCGCCGTTGCCCTCGTCGGCGACGACGAGTTCCACCTGTCGGCCGCCGAGCTTTCCGTCGTGGGTCGCCAGGTAGAGCTCGAAGCCGGCGCGGAGGTCCTTGCCGACCGCCTGGTAGGTGCCGGACAGCGACGCCAGCAGGCCGATCTTGATCGATCCGGCGGCGCCGCCGCCGCGCCCACCGTCGGCGCACGCGCTCGCGACGAGCAGGACGAGGGCGAGCAGGGCCGCGGTGCGGGCACGGCTACGCCGGGGCATGGTCAGAGGCATGTCTTCTCCAGGAGGGATGGGGGTTCCGGCGTGGGTGCCGGGGTGTCAGCGGCTGCGGCTCAGTGCCGCCCGCGCCGCCGGGGTCAGCGCGTCGCCGATGCGGTTCGCCAGCTCGGTCATCTCGTAGGAGACCTTGCCGACGTCGCACTGCGGGTCGGCGAGCACGAGCAGGGACGCGCCGTCGTTGAACGCCATCGAGAACATGAAGCCGCCTTCGAGCTGCGTGACGTTGGAGATCACCGCGCCGGCGTCGAAGAAGGCCGCGGCGCCGCGGAGGAGGCTCACCAGGCCGCTGCCGGTCGCCGCCAACTGGTCCGCCCGGTCCGGCGGGAGTCCCCTGGTGGCGGCCACCATCAGGCCGTCGCTGGAGATCGCGATCGCATGGCTGACCTCGGTGGCGCGCGCGGCGAAGGCGTCCAGCAACCAGCCGAGATCCTGTTGGTCGGTCACGTGCTCTCCCTGTCGGGTCAGTTGTTGATCAGGTTGGACCGGCGCCCGGCGACGCCCCGCGCGTACGCGGCCATCGCGGTGGCCACCTGGGTCGGGTCGCGGTGCGCGGAGCGCTGCTGCGGCACGGTCACCCCGCCCGGGACGAGGTGCTGCTGCGGCTGGCGCCGCGGCAGGCCGGACGTGGTGGTGGCGACGACCTCGGGCGCTTCGGCTCGGGCGGCGGTCCGCCAGGCGTCGTCGGCGGGGCTGGCCCAGGGCCTCTCGTCCGTGCCGTCGTGACTGGCCTGGAACCAGTGGTTGACCTGGTCGAAGATGACGAGTTCCTCGGTGGGCTGGTCGCCTCGGCCGGCCGGCGCCGGTGCGGGCCGGAACACCGGCGCCACCGGCAGGGCCCGCTCGGCCGCCGGCGTCCCGGCCCACGGCTCCGGCGGCCTCCCGGCCCACGGCTCCGGCGGGCTGGCGGCCCACGGCTCCGGTGCGGTTCCGTTCGCCGCCGCCGTTGCGTACGCCGGTGGCACGGCGGCGGTCCGCGCCGCGCGCCGGGACGGCCGGGTGGGCGTGAGCAGGAACTCCTCCGGCGGCAGCGACCGGATGATCGCGCCCGGGAGCGCCGCCTCGGCGATGGTGCCCCGGCGAGGACCGGGACGCAGCTGCACGGCCACGCCCAGCCGGGCGGCGAGCTGCCCCACCACGACCAGCCCCATCGCCCGTACGGCCGCGACGTCGATGGCCGGCGGGTGGGCCAGCAGTTCGTTGAGCTGTTGACGCCGCTGCGGCGACAGCCCCACGCCCTCGTCGCTGACCTGGACGATCACCCGGTCGCCGAGGCTGCGACCGGTCACCCACGCCTCGGTGCCCGGCGGGGAGTAGCCGGTGGCGTTGTCCATCAGCTCGGCCAGCAGGTGCACGACCTCGTCGACGGCCTCGGCCGCGACGGCGACGTCACCGTCGACCATGCCGAGGCGGATCCTGGCGTAGTGCTCGATCTGGCTCTGCGCGGCCTGGAGCACCTGTTGCAGGGGTACGTCGTGCTGGCGTACCCGCCCGACCCCCACCCCGCCGAGCACCAGCAGGCTGGCGTTGATCCGCCCCATCCGGGTGGCCAGGTTGTCCAGCGTGTAGAGCTGGTCGAGCCGTTCGGGGTCGGTCTCGTCCCGCTCGACCTTGTCGACCTGTGCCAGCACCGCGTCGACCAGGCGCTGCTCCCGCCGACTGAGGTGGATGAAGATGTCGGCGGTGTTGGCCCGCATGACCGCCTGCTCGGCCGCGGTACGCACCGCCGCCCGGTGCACGGCGGCGAACGCCTCCCCCACCTCGCCGATCTCGTCACCGGTCGACGGCTCCAGGGCGTCCGCGCTCTGCCGGCGGGCCAGCTCGTCCGGGTCCACCGAGGAGTTGTCCGGATGTTGGAGCCGGGCCACCACCTGCGGCAGCCGTTCGAACGCGACGGCGTTCGCGGCGTCCCGCAGCCGACGCAGCCGGCGCGTGATCTGCCGGGCCACCACCCAGGTGACCAGTGCCGTGAGCAGCAGCGCCACCACCACGGCGGCCGCCTGCACGGCGGTGCGCCGCCGCTGGTCGGCCTGGGCCGAGCGGATGTCGTCGAGCACCGCCGCGTCGACCCGTTGGCGCAGCTCGGCCAGGCGGGCGGACCACTGTTGGGTCGCGGCGACCCAGGCGCCCGGATCCAGGCGCAGGCGGCTGCCCGCACGGGTCCTCGACACCTCGTCCTGCAACCGTTGGAGCAGCAGGGCGTCCGCGCCGCTGCCCGCCTGCTCCCACCAGCCCCGCCAGGCGGGCCGGGCGAGCGCCAGGAAGGACAGGCTGGACTCGGTGAAGCCGGAGCGGGCGGCGGTGATGTCCTGCTGCATGGCCGGGGTCAGCTGGTCGGCGGTGACCGCGCGCAGGACGGCCACCTGCTGCTGGCCGGCCGCCTCGGCCGCCTTGGACAGCGCCGCCGAGGCCCGCATGCCGTCCGTGATCCGGGCGTTGACCGCCCCGAGGGTGACGCTCTCACGCAGCGTGAGCAGGTCGGCGATCACGATCCGGTAGCTGAAGGTCATCGCCGACACCGAGGCGCGCGCCGCCGTCCGGACCTGCGCGCGCAACGGCGGCAGGCCCTCCAGCGCCAGGTCGATCCGTGCTAGCGCGGGCTGACCGGCGGCGGGCCCGGAGGGCACCAGTGCCCGCTGCCGGCGGTAGCGGGCGACCGCGTCGTCGGTGCTCCTGGTGGCCTCGACGAAGGCGTCCTGCTGCTCGGCCGCGCCCCGGCCCAACAGGTCGGCGGCGACGACGCGCTCGCGTTGCAGTTGGTGCGCCAGGTCGCCCGCGTCGGCGGCCAGGTGCGCCAGGGATCCGAGGTCGCTCGCGCGGGTCGTCTGGCGGACGCTCTCGGTCAGGGCGAGGCCGGCGAAGCCCATCACGGCGACCAGGGGAGCCGCGACGATGAGGCGCATCCGGGTGGCGATCTTCCAGCTGCGGCGGCCGGTCGGGTAGGGTCGGGCCGCGTGGGACCTCGTGCTCGACGCCAAGATTGACTCCCGCGACTCATCCAAGACGGCCTATGCGCACCTTGCCATTTGCACGTCTCATTCGGCCGGAACCCGCGCGCTCAGACCAGACCTGGCAGTGGTACAAACGGCCCGTACCCGCATCTGTACCCAGCGTCAGCAGCGCCTGACCGCCCCCGCGGCCCCGGCCACCCGCAGGTCAGGGGCGCCCGGATCGACCGCCCGACGGAGGGGGCGGTAGGTCCGCCTCCGGCTGCCCGCCGAGCACCTGGCCGATCAGCTCCCGCAGCTCGTCGATCGCGGCCACGACCGCCTCCGGGTCGCGCGCGTCCCGCCGCACGACGGCCGTCGTGAGGGCCGGCTCCAGCCCGGCCACCTTCCCGAACCGAGGCCCACGGCGACCGTCCGCGGCCAACTGCTCCGCGGCGACCTGCGGCCACAACGCGGCCAGGCAGCCGCCGGTGCCGAGCACCTCGTCGCAGCGGACCGCGAACTCGTGGCTGCCGTACCGGCGACCGGACTCGACGGCGGCAACCGTCTCGCGGCTGAACCGCACCCGCTCCGCGAGCGCCCGCTGGGTCAGTCCCTGCCGGGTACGCCAGGTGCGCAACTCGGAGCGGAACCGGTGGATGGCACCGGAGCCACTGGCGCTCGACGGAGGCGTGCGATCCATGTGTTCACCTTCACGACGCCGATCTACCGTATCGGCATCGGCGTCAATCGACATTGGGCGACGAATGGGTATTCGCAGGGGACAATTCTTAACCCATCACAGGACGGGTGTGAAGACGCAACTTCGGAGGGTAGTCGCCGCGCGTGGACCGCGGGGCCCGGCGCAGCCGCCCCGGGGAGTGGGCCGCCGCGCCGCGCCGCCGCCGGTCACCCGGCTACGGGCGCGGCAGCGCCACCGGAGGGCACCGCCGCCTCGACGAGCACCGGCAGGCTCCGGTGCGCCCGGAATGCGACATTGGGCTTGTACGCACGGCGATGCCCGGCGGCCAGCCGCAGGCCGGGAATTGCCCGGCCGAGCCGGGTCAGCGCCGTCTGCGCCTCCAGCCGGGCCAGCGCCGCGCCGATGCAGAAATGCGGCCCGTGGCCGAACGACAGATGTCCGTCCGCGTCGCTCCGGTGCGGATCGAATTGTTCGGGGCGGACGAAAACGGCTGGGTCCCGATTCGCGGCACCGATCAGCAGCAGACAGCGCGCACCCGCCGGAATGGTCACGCCGTCCAGGGAGACGGGCCGGCGGGTGACCCGCAACCAACCGTCGATGGCGGGCGCGAAGCGCAGCGTCTCGGTCAGGAACGCGGGAATCCGTTCGGGGTGCTCGCCGAGTTCCCGCCACCGGCCGGGGCTCGACAGCGCCTGGTCCACCGCGTGGGCGAGCAGCCCGGCCGTGGTCTCGTGGCCGGCGACCAGGAGGTTGAACACGATGCTCGACACCTCGGCCACCGTGAGCACCTCGTCGTCACCGTCGCGGTACGCCAGCAGTTGGCTGACGTAGTCGTCGCCGTGCGGGCCGGCGGCGAGCCGGGCGCGTACCGACTCCTCGCAGTAGCGCCAGAACTCCCACAGACCCCGCGCTAGCCGCACCTGTTCGGCCGGCTCCGGCCGCCCCCAGATCAACGCCAGCTGACCGTCGCCCCAGGCCCGGATCCGCGGAACGTCCTCCTCCGGCACGCCGAGGATGTCGAGGAGGACCAGCAGGGGAAGTTCGGCGGTGAACTCGCCGACGAGGTCCACCCGCCCGCCGGCGCGGGCGACGAGCCGGGACACCAGTTCGTCGACCCGGCGTCGGACGATCGCGCCGTACCGCTGCTCGACGCGTTCCGGCGTGTTGGCGAAGGTCGCCCGCAGGGCCCGGCGGGTGCGGGGGTGCACCGGCGGGTCGGCCGCAGCCGTGGTGGGCGGCGCGTCGATGCGCGCGATGATCTCCATTGCCTCGGGGCAGACGTCGTAGATCGGGGCGAGGGTGAGGGCGTTGCCGAAGGCCCCGACGTCACTCAACGCCCGGCGGACGTCGGCGTGCCGGGTGATCAGCCACAGCCCCAGGTCCGGATCGTGGTGCACCCGGTCGGGATCGTCGAGAAGCCGCCGCCACACCCGTGCCGGATCGGCGAGATACACCCCCACGAACGGATCCAATCGCATGACCGCCTCCTGGAGCGCCATGGCCACGAACGGAATCGCCGAACGGCTCCCGGGGATCCGGTTTCAGCCGCGCTCCTTCACGGTGCGCCCATTCCGAGACCAAGTCAATATCAGCGCACTTCAATGTCTTGGCGCGCAATTCACCCGCCCTCGGGGCGCACTCGCAGCACGGCGTTCTGCAAGTTGCGATTTGTTCCTTGCCCCGTCGGCAGCGGCGACGACCAGGGTAAACGACGCCGCGACGGGCATCACGCACCGTCGCGCGCCACTGCCCGCGTGTCCCGGTCGGCCCCGGGAAATGTGGTGCACCACCGGCCGGGATCTGACCGGAACTGGTTGACCGACGCTCGGCACCCGCAACGGAAAAGGGCCGACGATGCCGCCCGCGCCCGACGAGAAGGGTCGCCCTTCCGTGGTCGACGGGGCGATCGGTCGGGGCCTGGCGTGGCAGGTGGGCCGGCCGGCGACATCACGCCGGCCGGCCCGTGCGCCGCGCCTAGAGGGTACGCGCGAGGCGGTCGGCGAGGATGCGGGTGAACCGGGAGGGATCGGCCAGCTCCCCGCCCTCGGCCAGCAGCGCCAGGCCGTAGAGCAGCTCGGCGGTCTCCTTCAGCGGCTCCTCCGTGCCGCCCTGCTCGTGTGCCTTGCGCAGGCCGGTGACCAGCGGGTGCCCGGGGTTGAGCTCCAGGATCCGCTTGACCGCCGGCACCTCGTGGCCCATCGCCCGGTACATCTTCTCCAGCGTCGGGGTGATGTCGTGGGCGTCGCCGACGACGCAGGCGGGCGAGGTCGTCAGCCGGGAGGAGAGGCGGACCTCCTTGACGGAGTCGGCGAGGGTGGCGCCCATCCAGGTGAGCAGGTCGGCGAAGTCCTTGCGCTGCTGCTCGCGCTCGGCCTCGGCCTCCTTCTTCTCCTCCTCGGTGTCCAGGTCCACCTGGCCCTTGGCGATGGAACGCAGCGTCCGGCCGTCGTACTGGCCGACGCGCTCGATCCACACCTCGTCGACCGGGTCGGTGAGCAGCAGCACCTCGTAGCCCTTGGCGCGGAACGCCTCCATGTGCGGCGAATTCTCGATCATGGTGCGCGAGTCGCCGGTGGCGTAGTAGATGTCGCTCTGCCCCTCCTTCATCCGACCGACGTAGCCGGCGAGGTCGGTGGGCTCGGCCGCGTCGTGGGTGGAGGCGACCGACAGGATCTCCAGGAGGACGTCCCGGTTCTCCGTGTCGTCGATGAGGCCCTCCTTGACGGCGGCCCCGAACTCGGTCCAGAAGGTCCGGTAGCGCTCGGCGTGGTTGGCCTTCATGTCCTTGACGGTGGCCAGGATCTTCTTGACCAGTCGGCGACGGACGACCTGGATCTGCCGGTCCTGCTGGAGGATCTCCCGGGAGATGTTCAGTGACAGGTCGTGCGCGTCCACGACGCCCTTGACGAAGCGCAGGTAGTTCGGCATGAGCGCTTCGCAGTCGTCCATGATGAAGACGCGCTTGACGTAGAGCTGCACGCCGCGGCGGCCCTGCGGGGAGAACAGGTCCAGCGGCGCGTGCGACGGGATGAACAGCAGGGCCTCGTACTCGAAGGTGCCCTCGCCCCGCATGTGCACGATGTCCAGCGGGTCGGCCCAGTCGTGGCTGACGTGCTTGTAGAACTCCTTGTACTCGGCCTCGTCGACCTCGTCGCGGGAGCGGGCCCAGAGCGCCTTCATCGAGTTGAGCGTCTGGGTCTCGGTGGTGCTCTGGTCGCCCTCGCCGGGCCGCTCGACGGTCATCCGGATCGGCCAGGCGATGAAGTCCGAGTACCGCTTGACGATCTCGCGGATCGTCCACTCGGCGGTGTAGTCGTGCAGGTTGTCCTCGTCGTCGGCCGGCTTGAGGTGCAGGGTCACCGAGGTGCCCTGCGGCGCCTGCTCGACCGACTCGACGGAGTACGTGCCCTCGCCGGCCGACTCCCAGCGCGTACCGCCGCTCTCCCCCGCCCTGCGGGTCACCAACTCCACCCGGTCGGCGACCATGAACGCCGCGTAGAAGCCCACGCCGAACTGGCCGATCAGCTCCTGCCGCGCCCCGGCGTCGGAGGACTCCCGCAGCTTGCGCAGCAGCTCGGCGGTCCCGGACTTGGCGATCGTGCCGATCACCTGGACCACCTCGTCGCGGGACATGCCGATGCCGTTGTCCCGGACGGTCAGCGTGCGCGCCGCCTTGTCGACCTCGATCTCGATGTGCAGATCGGAGGTGTCGACCTCCAGCTCCTTGTCGACCATCGACGCCAGGCGCAGCTTGTCCAGCGCGTCCGAGGCGTTCGAGATCAGTTCGCGCAGGAAGACGTCCTTGTTCGAATAGATGGAGTGGACCATCAGCTGGAGCAGCTGACGCGCCTCGGCCTGGAACTCCAACGTCTCGGCCCGGTTGCTCACACCGTGTCCTTTCATGCTCGAAAGCCCACCGAAGGTTCGCGGAAAGGATACGAGTCGTCGCCGACGGCGAGACGACGGGACGGCGGCGCGTCGGGAGGCGGCGCGGAGCCCCGGGTCAGCCCCGGTCAGGCGGCGCCCGCCGGCCCCCGGGGGCGTCACCGCCGCGCCGCGCGGTCCGCGCCATCGACGCCCTGCCGTCGTATCGGTCGCAGCTTCCGCGCAGGTACGTCCAGGTGTCAGGACCCCGGCGGCGGGGTACAGAGACGCGCTGGGGTGCCGGCGGACGTGCAGCTGAGGCCGGGTGCCAGGATGTACGGGTAACACCAGCAAGGGTCGTCGGGGCCCGGAAGTGAGGGCTGCGATGAGGTGCGACCGAGGGTGACGCGACCCACGGGGAGCCTGTTCGCCGACGGCGGGGAGACCGGGCGGCTGATGGCGCGCCTGGACTGGGCCGCCACCCCACTCGGCCCCGTCGACGGCTGGCCGCAGAGCCTGCGCGCCGCCGTACGGCTGGTCCTCTCCTCCCGCTACCCGATGCTGCTGCTGTGGGGCGAACACCTCACCCAGCTCTACAACGACGCGTACTCGGCGCTGATCGGCGACAAGCACCCCGACGCGCTCGGCGGTGACGTGCGGGTCACCCTGGCCGAGGGCTGGGACGTGCTGGGCCCGCTCATCGACGAGGCGATGGCGACCGGCGTCGCCAGCTGGGTGCCGGCGCTGCGGCTGCTGCTCGATCGGGCCGGCTACCGCGAGGAGGCGTACTTCAGCGTCTCGCACGCCCCCGCCCGCGACGACGAGGGACGCACGGTGGGGGTGCTCACCGTGTGCAGCGAGGTCACCGAGCAGGTCGTCGGCGAGCGCCGGCTGCGCCTGCTGCGCGACCTGTCCGTCGGGGGCGACGGGCGGACCGTCGACGTCGGGAGCACCTGTGCCCGCCTCGCCCAGGCCATCGGCGGGCATCCGCTGGATGTCCCGTTCGCCGCGATCTACCTGCGCGAGGGCGCGCTGCTGCGCCGTGCCGCCCACGTCGGCGGAGCGGCCGTGGCCGCCGCCCTGCCCGGCACGCTGCCGGCGGGCGAGGGCCACGAGTGGGGGCTGGGTGCCGCCGCCGGCGGCACGACGACCGAGGTGTCCGGCGTCGACGGGCGGCTCGTCCTGCCGGCCGGGCCGTGGGGTGACCCGCTGCGGACCGCCCGGGCCCTGCCGCTGCCCTCCGCCGAAGCGGGCCAGCCGCTCGGGGTGCTGCTGGTCGGGGTCAGCCCGAGCCGTGGGCTGGACGAGGCGTACCGGGCGTTCCAGGCGCTGCTGGCCCAGCAGGTGGCCGTCGCCGTGCGTAACGCGCAGGCGTACGAGGAGGAGCGCCGGCGGGCCGAGGCGCTCGCCGAGCTGGACCGGGTCAAGACCGACTTCTTCACCAACGTCAGCCACGAGTTCCGGACCCCGCTGACGCTGATGCTCGGCCCGCTGGCCGACGCCCTCAACGACAACGAGCATCCTCTGCCCGCGAGGCAGCGGGAGCGGGTCGACACCGCCTGGCGCAACGCCACCCGGCTGCTCACCCTGGTCAACAGCCTGCTCACCTTCTCCAGCCTAGAGGCCGGGCAGGCGCACAGCCAGGCCCGCGAGGTCGACCTGGCCGGGCTCACGACCGAGCTGTCGAGCGTCTTCCGGGCGGCCGTCGAACGCGCCGGGCTGCGCCTGGAGGTCGACTGCCCGCCGCTGCCGCGCCCGGTCGCCGTCGACCCGGTCAACTGGGAACGCATCGTCACCAATCTGCTGTCCAACGCGCTGAAGTACACCTTCGTCGGGCGGATCCGGGTCGCGCTCACCGCCGACGACGAGGAGATCCGGCTGACCGTCGCCGACACGGGCATCGGCATCGCCGAGGAGGACCTGCCGAAGCTCTTCGCGCGTTTCCACCGGGTACGGGGCGCCCGGTCACGCAGCCACGAGGGCACCGGCATCGGGCTCGCCCTGGTCCGCGAGCTGGCCCGCCTGGAGGGCGGCGACGTGCGGGTGGAGAGCCGGATCGGCACGGGGACGACGTTCACCGTGGCGCTGCCGTGGTCCGCCACGCAGCGGGCCGCCGGGCCGGCCCCCGTCGGGGTCGGCGACGCGGCCCGGGCCGCCGCCCAGGAGGCGGCCGGTTGGCTGGCCGATCCGGCGCAGGCGGGGGCGTCCGCGCCGGCCGGGCCGCCGGTGCCGGCGTACGGCGGCGTGGACGCGTTGCGGCACGCACGGATCCTGGTCGCCGACGACAACGCCGACATGCGCGCGTACCTGGCCCGGTTGCTGGGCGAGCAGGGCTGGCGGGTGGAGACGGTCGGCAACGGCCGGCAGGCCCTGGAGGCGATCCACCGGGCTCCGCCCGACCTGGTGCTCACCGACGTGATGATGCCCGAGATCGACGGCTTCGAGCTGGTGCGGCGGCTGCGTGGGCAGGCCGGCACCCGCATGCTGCCGGTGGTGGTGCTCTCCGCACGCGCCGGCGGGGAGGCCGGCGTGGAGGGGCTCGGCCTGGGCGCCGACGACTACATCGTCAAACCCTTCGCCGCGGCCGACCTGGTCGCCCGGATCCGGGCCACCCTGCGGGGTGCCCACAGCCGCCGCCTCGGCGACGCGGCACCCGACGCGGGCGGCGTCCCGGGCACGCGGGGCACCCCGGCCGGCCCACCGGCCCCCGGTGCTCCGTCGGACCGTCCGGCCGTCGCGCCGCCCGCGAGCGGGAACGGGGGGTACGCGCACGGCGGGGGGTCGGTCCCCGAACGCCCAGCCGTGCTGGACGCGGGCTGGACGTACCCGTCGCAGCCCACGTCGGCCGCCGCCATGCGGCGGGACGTGCGGGCCTCGCTGGAGGGGCTGGACCTCGATCCGGACACCGTCGCCGATCTCCTGCTGGCCGCCTCGGAGGCGGTCAACAACGCCGTCGAGCACGCCCAACGCCCGACCCGTCCCGAGGTGCGTGTTCGGCTACGGGTGTCCGACGGCACCGTCCGGATCACGGTGCGCGACTTCGGCACCTGGCGGGACCGTCGCCCGGCCATGGACCGGGGACGCGGCGCCACCCTGATGAACGCGTACGGGGACGTGCGTCTGGTGTCCACCGCCGAGGGGACCACCGTCACCATCGAACGTCGCCTGCCCCCGGCTCCCTGACCCGGATTCCGCCCCCGATCGGCGGGCTGGGCGATTGCGTGCCGTCTGTCCGGTTTGTGGTGGCGGTCGTCACCAGCCCGGTGGGCATGGCCCGGGGCCCCGGGTCGTTGTAACCACCGTGAGCGCGTGACCCCCCGAGCTAGCTCGACGGCCGGGGCGAGCCGGTCGGAATGCCGGCCAGGCCCGCGTCGTTACATCCCCCCGGAACGCGCACCGCCCTCTCACCCGAGGGCGCGCACCTGGTTCGACCTTTCCCTCAGCCCGCGACCACACCCACCCCCCTTGGTGTTGTCGCGTACCCCCGATCGAAAGGTGCCCCCATCATGCGTACCGACATCTTCCGCACCAGCGCCCTGACCGTTGCCGGGCTCGCCTTCGCCGGCGGCGCCATCGCCGGCCCGATCACCGCCGCACACGCCGCCTCCCCCACCGACACCCGACCCGCCACCACCGGCAA
>NZ_JBICTL010000002.1:1073604-1130748 GCF_043197575.1 Micromonospora sp. NPDC049051 | reverse complement strand
CAGTGTGGAGTTGCTGGTCAGGCATTGTTGGTTCGTGGTGGGGCGTGAGTTCGTCATCCGGGTCCTGTGACACCGGCACGGACGAATGCGGGAACGGTGCCCCCGCGCGTGTGCGGATCGGTAACGGCGGGCGCCGGTACGCATTCTCGTGCGTTCGTTTCCCGGTCGCCTGAACCATTCGTGGTCGTCAAATCAGCGCGCATTTTCCGGGCACGACGAAGACGCGGTGGTGGGGCCTCCGGGTCTCGGAGGTCCCACCACCGCGTCGTCCTGCTGTCGTCGACGAGGGCGTCCGTCGCGTACGGACACCGCGTCGGGGTTCCGGCTGCGGGCCGGCGGGTCAGCTCCCGCTGGTGAGCACGTTGCCGTCGTCCGGGCGCAGGGCCCGGGAGCGCCGGAAGTCGCGGTGCACGAAGATCCGCTGGAGCCACCGGTCGCGCCCGTCGTAGCGGGGCGTGAACTCGGTCCGGCCGTGCAGGGCGAGCCGGTTGTCGACGAACGCGAGGTCACCGGGCTCCAGGATGAACGTCTGGCGGACGGTGCGCAGCGCGTCGCCGAGCATCGACAGTGCCTGCGTTGCCTCGGGGTCGAGAGGGAACGAACTCTCGAAGTCGACCTGGACGTCCGGGTCCTCGAAACTGCCGCTGAGGATGCCGTGCGGCTCCGGCGCACTGCGCAGGTCACCGAAGGACGCCGGCGGTTCCGTGACGAACCGCGGCTCGTGCAGCACCCTGCGGACCTGCTCGGACAGCAGGGGCAGCGCGTTGCGGATCGACGTCACCTGGAGACCGGCCACGTTGTCGTGGTCGTTGCGCAGGCAGTGCAGCCCGACGTAGTCCGGGCGGTAGACGTGGAAGGCGTTCTCCACGTGCATGGACAGCATCACCGAGCCCGCGTTGCCCTGGAACTTCTCCATGCCGGGCACCGGCACGACGTCCTGCACCAGCGCGCCGCTCTTCTCCTCCTTGAAGGCGATGAGTTCCCCGAGTTGCAGCCCGAGGAGCACCTGCGCGGCGGCGGACACGGTGGACTCCCGCTGCGCCGAGCCGGCCACGGTGGGCGTGGCGGGCAGCTCGTCGGCGTCCACGGGCAGGTTCCGCACCAGCAGCACGGCGTCGGGCCCCGGATCCCAGGCGAAGCGCCGCACCATCTGACGCAGCCGTACGGGCAGGTTGCTGGACAGTTCACGGGCCGACGCGAGCCAGGCGGCCGCGTCCACCAGGCGCGGCGGCCGGCCCGCCAGGTAGCGGGCGATCGTGTCGACCTCGATGTTCTCCTCGCGGGTCAGGACGATCGAACGGTCGGTACTGCGTGTGGGCTGGACGTCGACGGTCACGCCGAGCCTCCTCTGCTGACGTTCGAGACGGTGTGTGGGTTGAGCGATCGGTCAGTCGTCGTCCTCGTCGTCGTCCCAGAACGCGTCCTGCAGATGCTCTGCGAGCTGCCGTGGCGTCGGGTTGGCGAACAGGTCGGCGAGCTGGACCGGCATCGCCAGGTCGGTCCGCACCCGCTGCACGAGCTGGGCGCCCAGCAGGGAGTGACCGCCGCTGGCGAAGAAGTTCGAGTCCGCGTGCAGGCCCGGCCGGTCGAGCATCTCGGTCCAGATCCCGACGAGGGCGGCGGTCGTCTCGTCCGGCGGCTCGACGTCGGCCGACGCCCTCGTGGCGGCGAGTGAGACGAGGGCCGTGCGGTCCACGGTGCCCGCCACCGTCACCGGCAGCTGGTTCAGCACGACCAGTTCGGGCGTGAGCGGCAGGGCGGCGCGGGCGTGCTCACGCAGCCGCTCCGCGATGTCGGGCTTGCGGGACTCGACGAACGCGACGACCGTGACGTCCGGCGTGTCACCGGCGTCCGTGGCGTCCGGCGTGTGGGCCGGGGACCCGACGGCCGCGACCGCCTCCACGTCCGGGTGGGCGGCGAGGACGGACTCGACGTCGCGGAGGTGGATCCGCTGGCCGGCGACGCGTACGTGGGCCGACAGCGGGCCGACGACGTCGATCCGGCCGTCGGGAAGCAGGCGCGCGAGGTCGCCGGTGCGGTGGAACCGCCCGTACGTCGGGTGCTCGCCGAAGCGCGCGGCGGTCAGCTCCGGCCGGTTGTGGTAGCCGGAGGCGAGGGCGTCGCCCGCGACGCACAGCTCCCCGCGTACGCCGATGCCCAGCTCGTGCCCGGTGCCGGGCTCGGTGACGAACACGGGGCCGGTGGGGACGACGCCCGCCGTGTCCCCGCCGCCGAGTGCGGCGTAGCCGGCGACGCCGGGCGTGCGGTAACCGTGGTGCGGGGTGCCGCCGGCGGCGCGCACCTGCGCGGCCAGCGGGCGGGGCAGCGGTTCGTGCGACACCAGGACGGCGCGTCCCGCGAGCCGGTCACCGGCGTGCTCGACCACCTGACGCCACGCCGCCGGCGGCGCCTGCACCACCGTCACCCCGTGCCGCTGGACCAGCTCGCCGAGCTCGTGGCCGTCGGCGCGGGCCCGGTCGGGGGCGACGACGACCCGGCCGCCGGTGGTCAGCGCGACCAGCAGCTCCGTCAGCGCCGCGTCGGTCGCGGCGCTGCTCAGCCAGGCGGCGACGGCCGGCCCGGTGGCGACCCGCTCGACGAGCCGCGCGACGGCCCCGGCCAGGGCCCGGTGGGTGACCGTCACCGCGAGCGGCGCGGGCGCGTCGAGGTGGTACTCCAGGTAGGCCACGGCGTCGAGGTCGGCACCGGACGGCGCCTCGGTGCGGATCGCGTCGGCGGCGGTGGGGACGGCGGGGATGGGCACGGCGCCGGGCACGGGGAGGCCCTCGGCCGCCAGCACCGGGGCGGCGCCCGAGTCGGCCAGCCGCGCCGCGAGGTCGGGGATCGGCTGGGCCGGGTCGAGCAGGACGCAGCGCGCGCCCGCCAGCCACACCCCGAGCCACGCCGCGGCCAGCTGCGCGCCGCGCGGCGCCAGCACGGCGACCGTGTCCCCGCCCGAGGCCGCGACCAGGTCCCGGGTGGCGAGCGCCGCCGACCACAACCGGCCGTACGACACGGCGTCGCCGTCGTCCTGCACGGCGACGAGGTCCGGGTTCGCGGCGACCGTCGCGTGCACCGCGTCGAGTACGGACGCCGTGGCGGCCCCCGGCGTCGGCGACGCCGGCAGGGCGAGGTCACTCGCGCCGAGGCGGGACAGCCGCGCCACCGGCCGGTCCAGCTCCTCGCCGAGCTGTACGAGCAGCGCGTCGTAGCGCTCCAGCAGCAGCTCGACGTCGGCGGCGTCGAAGGCGTCGACGCAGAACGCCGCACGGACGGTCGTCGCGTCCGGGCCCGGCATGATGAAGAACTCCAGGTCGAAGCGGCTGTAGCCGTTCTCCACCATGACGTGCCGCAGCGGCATCCCGGTCAGCGTGAGCGAGGCGTCGACCGTGCCGGGCACGTAGTTGAACAGGTGCCGGAAGAACGAGCTGCGCCACGACGACGGCGCGTCGCCGAGCACGGCGGGGGAGACGTGCTCCAGCGGTACGTCCGCGTGGCTGATCGCCTCCAGGAAGGTGCTGCGCGTCTGCTTCACGACGGCGCGGAAGTCGGCGTCCGGGTCGAGCCGTACCCGCAGCGGCACCAGGTTCGCGTGGTAGCCGATGGCGTTCATGCTGCGCTGGTCCCGGATGTTCACCGGCGTGCCGATGACCACGTCGGAGCCCGCGCCGTGCTGGGCGAGCAGCAGCGAGTACGCCGCGAGCAGCACCACCGCCTCGGAGGCGCGCAGTTCGCGCTGGAACCGGCGTACCACGGCGCGGGCCGGCGCGGAGAGTTCGTGGTGGACGGTCCGGGCCCGCAGGGACGGCGCCCCGACGGGCGGCCGGGCGCACCACAGGCCCGCCTCGGCGGCCCGCAGCCCGTCGAGGTTCTTCCGCCAGTACGCGACGCTGCGCTCGTTCGGCGCGCGTTCGGCGAGCGCGGCCACCGGGGCGTCGTCGGGCCGGCCGCCCGCCGCCAGGCTCTCGTACGCGACGAGCAGCTCGCGGAGCAGGATCGTGGTCGACATGGCGTCGAAGTTCAGGTGGTGCACGACGACGCAGCACACGTCGGCGTCCGATCCCGCGCGGATCCCCGCCCGCACCAGGGGGCGACCGTCGATCGCGAAGGGCTCGGCGGCGAACGCGGTCAGGTCGGCGTCCATCCCGTCGTCGCCGGCCGGGACGTCCACCACCGGCACGTCGAGCTGGTCGGCGGCGAGCACCTCCCGGGTCAGCGTCGCGTCGTCGGAGCGGAACACGGTGCGCAGCACCTCGTGGCGGGCCAGGACCGCCCGCAGCGCCGCCGTGAACAGCCCGCGGTCGATCCGGCCGGTCACCTCGAAGGCGACGGCGACGTTGTTGACCCCGGTGTCCGGCACCAGCCGCTCCAGCAGCCACATGGCTGCTTCCTTCCTGCTGGCTGCGATGCTCATGCTCACTCGTCCCCTCGGTCGGTGTCGGCGCAGACCTCGGCGAGTCGCGCCACGGTCCGGTTCTCCAGCACGTCGCGCAGGGACAGGGTGAGCCCGCGCCGGCGTGCCTCGTTGACCAGTTGGGCGGCGCCGAGGCTGGTGCCGCCCCGGACGAAGAAGTCGTCGTCGACGCCGATCGAGGAGACGGCCGTGTAGGTGGCGAAGAGCTCGCACAGCAGCGCCTGCAACTCGTCGGCCGGCGCCCGCCCGCCCGGGGCCGCCTCGACCTCCGGCGCCGGCAGGGCCGCCGTGTCGAGCTTGCGGTTCACGGTCAGCGGCAGCGCCGGGAGGCTCACCACGGCGCTCGGCACCATGTACTCCGGCAGCGTCTCGGCGAGGTCCTTGCGCACCTGCTGCGCGTCGACGCGCACGCCCTCCCCTGGCACGACGTACGCGACGAGCTGCTTGACCTCCGGCGCGTCGGTACGGATCACCACCGCCGCGTGCCGTACCTCCGGACGGCGCAGCAGCGCCGCCTCGATCTCGCCCAGCTCGATGCGGTAGCCGCGGATCTTGGCCTGGTTGTCGACCCGCCCGCAGAACTCGTACTCGCCGTCGTGGGTGGGGCGGACCCGGTCGCCGGAGCGGTACATGCGCGAGCCGGGTGGGCCGAACGGGTCGGGCAGGAACCGCTCGGCGGTCAGGCCCGGCCGGTGCAGGTAGCCCCGGGCCAGCTGGCCACCGGCGATGTGCAGCTCGCCGATCTCGCCGGGCGGCACGGGGCGCAGCTCGTCGTCCAGCACGTGGTAGCGCACGTCGGGCATGGGTTGGCCGATGGGCAGCGGCCCCGGCGGCACCGGCTGGTCGGGTTCGATGACCACGGTGCTGCACCCGACGGTCGTCTCCGTCGGGCCGTACTCGTTGATGACCCGCGCGCCGGGGTGCCGGCGGCGCCACGCGTCGACGGTCTCGCCGAGCAGCAGCTCGCCGCCGGCCATCAGCTCCCCGGTCGGGGACGCCTCGGCCGGCAGCGCGGTGAGCAGCGGGATGTGCGAGGGCGTCACCTTCACGAAGGTGGGGCGCTGCTGCCCGGCCGGTCCGGCGGCGGGCGTGCCCATCTCCTCCAGGGCCCCGAGGTGCACGCAGCCGCCCGTCATCAGCGGCGCGTAGAACGCGGTGACCGTCAGGTCGAACGCGAACGAGGAGTGCAGCAGCGCCCGGCCGCGTACGCCGGGGTAGGACCGCACGACGTGGCGCAGGTACGTGCCGAGCTGGCGGTGTTCGATCACCACGCCCTTCGGGCTGCCGGTGGAGCCGGAGGTGTAGATGACGTACGCGGTGTTGGCGGGCCGCAGCGGGGCGAGCCGCTCGGCGTCGGTGACGTCGGTGTCCGGCTGCCCGGCGTACGCCTGCAGGTCGTCGAGCAGGAGCTGCGGCACGTCGTACGCCGGCAGGGCGTGCCGGTCGGCGGCGGTGGTCAGCAGCAGCATGGGCCGCGCGTCGGTGAGCATGTGCTCCAGCCGCTGCGGCGGGTGGCTCAGGTCCAGCGGCAGGTAGGCCGCCCCGGCCTTGAGGGTGGCCAGCGCGGCCACCACCAGGTGCGCCGAACGGATCCCGATCGCGACGAGCCGCTCCGGTCCCGCGCCGAGCGCCACCAGCCGGTGGGCGAGCCGGTTCGCCTCGGCGTCCAGTTCGGCGTACGTCCTGCGGTGCTCGCCCCACACGACGGCGGTGGCGTCCGGGGTCCGCCGCACCTGCTCGGCGAACAGGTCGGTGAAGAGCGCGGGCTCGTGGCCCGCGGAGCCCGGTGCCACCGCGCTACCCCGCCACTCGCAGGCCGGCGTCCGCACCGGTCATCAGCCCGGAGACCGCGGCGGCGACGTCGGGGTGGCGCAGCATCTGGTCGTGGTCGACGTCGAGCCGGATGGTCTGCCCGAAGACCTGCTCCCGCTGCGTGGAGTGGGCGGAGGTGATCGCCGTCGCCGTCTCCCACCGCGGGATCGGGTCGATCTCCGCCGCCGCCCGCAGGTAGCCGACGAACGACGCGAAGCTGCCGCCCAGATCGCCCCGGACGTCGTCGTCCAGCCCGAGCCTGCGGCCCGCCACGTCGATCGCGTCGCGGAAGATCCCGGCGAGCGCCGGACCGATGAGGGTGAGGTCCTCGATCCCGTGCTTCTCCCGTACGGCCTGGCCGTCGGCGTGGAACGCGGCTATCTCCTCCGGGGAGAGGATGCTGCGCAGCGCGTCCGCGGCGGCGTGGAAGTCCCGGTAGAGCCCGACGATGTTCGGCAGCTCCGGGTCGAGCAGGATCAGCCGGGGCGCCTCGTCCTGCGTCTCGGCCAGCCGGGACGCGAGGGGAGCGGCGAAGACCGCGCCCACGCAGTAGCCGATCACGGTGTCGACGGTGCGTTCCCGCCGGCGGACGCCCTTCGCCCACCGCTCGACGTAGTCCGCGCCGGACATGGTCTCCTCGGCGCCGTTGGCTGGCGCCACGGTCTCCCAGATCTCGCCGGGCGCGCTCAACAGGGGGACCAGGTCGCGGAAGCACGCCTGGGTGCGGCCGGTGCTGGTGAAGTCGACGGTGAGCGTGAGACCGCCCTGCCCGCCCTTGCGCAGTATCTGCCAGGAGTTCTTCTTCACGATGCAATCCCTCGTCGTAGCGATGCGTACGTTCGTCGTGCGGAGGTCCGGGCGGTCGCGGGCCTCAGACGCGGGCGCTGTCCCGCAGGTAGCGCAGGGTCACGGCGCCGCCGAGCACGACGGTCCACCCGGCGAGCACCAGGGCCGCGAGCCCGAGCCGGGAGTCGGCCTCGAACGGGCTGTGCCCGACCTCGGCCAGCCAGTGGCTCGGCATCACGGCGGACACCTTCTGGAGCCACCCGGGGAACGCGACCGACGGGAACAGCGCGCCGCCGAGCACTCCGAGCAGCATGTGCGAGACGGAGGTGAGGACCTGCACGCTCTCGGCCGTGGCGACCTGGCCGATGAAGACGCCCAGCAGGGCGAAGGGCAGGGTGCCGACCCAGACGCCGAGGACCAGCTGGAGCCAGCCGCCCAGCGGCAGCTCGACGCCCTGCAACAGCGCGCCGGTGAGCGCCACCGCCGTGATGGCCGGCAGCGCCACCACCATCGCCGCGGCCAGCTTCGCGGTCAGGTAGGAGGTGGGCGACAGGGGGGTGATGCGCAGCTGGCGCTGCCACCCCGTCGACCGCTCGATCGCCACCCTGGTGCCCACGTTCAGCGCCACGAAGAGCGCCCCGAAGGCGGCGAGGCCGCCCAGCAGGTGCTCGCTGAAGTCGATGCCGGTGCTCGCGACGACCTCACCGCGGAACAGGTTGGCCTGCATGAGGTAGAGCAGCGTCGGGAAGAGGAACGCGACGATCCAGAACTTGCGGGCCCGGACCACCCGTCTGACTTCGATCTTGAGAAAGCCCGTGCTCATCAGGCGGCCCCGTCCTTCGTGGCGGTGAGGGCCAGGAACGCCTGTTCCAGGCCGAGGGCGCCGATCTCCACGTCGCGTGCCCGGGGATGGCGGGCGAACAGCTCGCGGGCGGCGGCGTCGGAGTCGGAGCAGACGAGTTCGAAGCGCTGGCCGCGGGACTCGACGCTCACCACGCCGGGCAGCAGGCGCAACTGCTGCACGGTCGTGTCCGGCACGGTGGCGGACAGCGAGCGGCCCGCCACCACGGAGCGGATCTCCGCGACCGTGCCGTCGGCGATGATCCTGCCGGCCTGTACGAGCACCACCCGGTCGGCGAACTCCTCGGCCTCCTCCAGGTAGTGGGAGGCGAACACCACGGTGCGCCCGGAGTCGGTGAACTCCCGCATGGCGGCCCAGAAGACGCGGCGCGACTCGACGTCCATCGCCACCGTCGGCTCGTCCAGCACCAGCAGCTTCGGGTCGGACACGAGGGTCATCGCCAGCCGCAGCCGCTGGCGCTGCCCACCCGAGAGCCGGGTGCGGCGGTCGGCGATGTCGGTGAGGTCGGTGCGGCGCAGCACCTCGGCGATGGGCAGCGGGGCGGCGTGCAGCGACGCCACCATCGTGAGCAGCTCGCGGATCGACACGTCGTCGAGCAGCGCGCCGTCCTGGAGCGTCGCCCCGATGACGCCCCGGGTGATGGCCTCCCGGGGGGTGTGCCCGAAGACGCGGATCTCGCCGCGGTCGGGGCGGCTGAGCCCCAGGATCATGTCGACGAGCGTGGACTTGCCCGCGCCGTTGGGCCCGAGCAGCGCGACCACCTCGCCGGGGGCGATCCGCAGGTCGATGCCGTTGACGGCCCGTACGTCGCCGTACCTCTTGTGCACGTCGGACACGTCGATCGCCTGCGGTTGCACCGCACCGAGCGTGGGTGTCGCCACGAGGTTCGCAATTGCGTTGCTCATTGATTTCCCCATTTAGATCGGTGCGGGTATGCGAATAGTATTTAGCAGCGCCGCCGAGTGGGGAGCCAGGAATTCCGGGGCCGCCGTCGCGAGAATTGGCGTACGTGGCGCATCATTCCGGGGTACTGAGGGGTGACCGTAGGGGTTACCCCGCGCCGGCCGTACCCGCCATCGTCGGACCTGTCGTGGTCCTGGGCTGCGCATATCCGCGGCCCGTGTGGGGGAGGTGTTCGTGACACGCCAGCAGCGAAACGGTGACCGTCATTCGTCGATCGGCGACGCGGTCCGTGACGACGTCACGGCTGAACTGTTCGCCTTTCCACACATCGACTTCTTCCGGGAAACCGCCGAGGGAACCGGAGTGGAATTGACCGGTAACCGCTCCGCCACCCCCTGCCCGCCGGCGGTCGTCGCGACCGGCCGGCACGGGCACCCGGTGGTGAGCTGACATGCGGCGCCTCGCCGCCGCGGCCGAGCGGGCCGACCGGCTCGGGCCGATGCTCGGTACCTTCCTGCACCGCTTCCCGACCGACGGACCGGGCACGGACGGTCCGCTGCGCGGCACGCTGGTCGGCGTCAAGGACGTCGTCGCCGTCGCCGGCGCGCCGAGCACCTGCCAGAGCAGCGTGCACGACGCGGCCTGGTGGGCCGACCGCGACGCGACCGTCGTGGCGCGGCTGCGGGCGGCGGGCGCCGTGATCGTGGGCAAGACCACGATGGCGGAGCACGCGCTGTCCCGGCCGGACCCCGACGCGCCCTTCCCGGTGCCCCGCAACCCGTGGGACCCCCACCGGTGGACCGGCGGGTCGAGCTGCGGCAGCGCCAACGGCATCCCCGCCGGGTTCTTCGACGCGGGTGTCGGCACCGACAGCAACGGCAGCATCCGGATCCCCGCCGCGCTGTGCGGCGTGACCGGGCTGAAGCCGACGCAGGGCCTCCTGCCCGCGGCGGGCGTCCGCCCCCTGGCACGGTCGGTCGAGACGGCGGGTCCGCTGGCGCGTACGGCCCGGGAGTGCGCCCGGCTGCTCGCCGTCATGGCGGACCGGCCCGAGGAGCTGTCCCGGCCGCCGCTCGCCGATCTCGCGGGCGTCCGCGTCGGCGTGCCCGGTGACCTCGTGCGGTACGCCGCCGCGCTGACCGACGACACCGCCGCCGCCTTCGACGCCGCGCTCGACGAGCTGCGGGCCGCCGGCGCCGAGGTCGTCGACGTGCCGTTCGACGAGGCCTTCCCGCTCTTCGCCGCACAGCTCGTGACGATGCTGGTGGAGGCGTTCGAGGTGCACGGGGCGCACTTCCGGGCGCGCTGGAGCGACTACGGCCGGCCGTTCCGGTGGAACGTCGCGCTCGGCGGCGTGCTGCCGGCGGAGACCTACCTGCGGGCCCAGCGGGTACGCGGCTGGGGAGCCGAGGCCCTGCGGGCGCGGTTGCGCGACGTCGACGTGATCGCCACGCCCGCCTGGCCGTCCGCCGCCCCCCGCTACGACGACCAGGCCAGCCTCCAGACCATCTCCTTCCTGCCCAGCATCTGGAGCGCGGTGGGCTTCCCGGCGCTGGCGCTGCCGATGGGGGCCGACGGCGACGGGTTGCCGCTGTCGCTGCAACTGGCCGCCGCTCCCGGCCGCGACTTCGAGCTGGCCGCCGTCGCCGACGTCTACCAGCGGCGTACGGGCTGGCACGAGCGCGAGCCGAAGCTGGAACTCGTCACGGACCTCGCGCCCGTCTGCGCGCCGGAGGCGCCGGCCGACGGCGTCGACCCCGTCCGGCGGGAGCGCCTTTCCCGGGCGTTCGACGAGCTGGGCGTCCCGCTCGGGGACAGCGACCTCGACCAGGTGACCATGACGTGGACGAAGGTCGAGGCGCTCGCAGGGGTGCTGCCGGACCTTCCGGTGGACGTCGCGCCGATCGGGGCCGGTCCGCTGACCGGACGGTGAGCGCCGTTCCGGGCCGCGCGCCACGCGTACCTGCCCTTCGGCGGCGGGGCCCGGGCGTGCGTCGGCATGCAGTTCGCATTGCAGGAGGCGACGGTGGTGCTCACGGCGTTGCCGACGCGTTCCCGGGTGGACACGACCGGCCACGACATGACCCTCACGCCCCTGCTGACGTTGCGCCCGGTGCACGCCCAAATGACCGCCCGCTAGGTGCGGCGGCGTACGCGTACGCGCGGGGACGGCGCGGGCGGACCACGGCGCGCCGTCCCGGCCCGTGCCGGCGGACAGCCCAGGCGTGCCGCGTGCGACGCACGGGTGGGGCATGAGGACGACACGGTCGGAACATGACACGGCGGGGGTTGGATCTGTCGTCGGTCGCCGGCAGCCTGATAGCCATGGATGACGTCGTGATCGAAGTGGACGAGCTGCGCCGCAGCTACGGGGATTTCGAGGCGGTCCGGGGGATATCCTTGCGGATCCGCCGGGGTGAGCTGTTCGCCCTGCTGGGCACCAACGGTGCCGGCAAGACCACCACCATCGAGGTGCTGGAGGGGCTGCAACCGGCCACCTCGGGCCGGGTCCGGGTGCTCGGGTTGGACCCGGTGCGGCAGCGGGCCGCCCTGCGCCCCCGCACGGGGGTGATGCTCCAGCACGGCGGCTTCACCGGCGCGCTGACCGTCCGCGAGACGGTGGAGATCTGGCGGTCCCTGACCGTCCGCCCGCACACCGCCGCCGAGGTGTTGGAGCTGGTCGACCTGACCGGCCGGATGGACGTGGCGGTCGACCAGCTGTCCGGCGGCGAGGGCCGCCGACTGGAACTGGCGCTGGCCGTGCTCGGCCGGCCCGAAGTGCTCTTCCTCGACGAGCCGACCACCGGCATGGACCCGGCCTCCCGCCGCCGCACCTGGGACGTCGTCCGCGAACTCCAGGCGGGCGGGACCACGGTCCTGCTCACCACGCACTACCTGGAGGAGGCGGAGGTCCTCGCCGACCGGGTGGCGATCATGCGCGGCGGGCACGTCGTCGCCACCGGGGCGCCGGAGGACGTCGTCCGCACCCTGCCCGCCCGGATCACCTTCCGGCGGCCGGCGACGGACTCGCTGCCGGAGCTGGCGCACTCCACCCGCCTGGTCGACGGCGACCGAGTGATCTACGAGTCCCGGCAGCTTCAGGCCGACCTCACCCAGCTGCTCGACTGGGCGAACGCGGGCGACGTCCGGCTGGCCGCGCTGTCGGCGCGACCGGCCACCCTGGAGGATGTCTTCCTGGACATCGCCGCCGACCACCTGACCGACCAGCACGCGGAAGCGGAGGCCGCCCGATGAGCGAATCCACCACGACGCGGATGCCCGGCGCCACCGTGCCCGCCGCGTCCAACGACCGGGCCACCAAGCCGATCTGGCAGATCGTCGCGATGCTGAAGATGGAACTGCTGGCGCTGCGTCGCAACTGGACGGCGACCGCGATGTCCGTGGTGACCCCCCTGATCATCGCCGTCCTGCTCGTCAGCGAGTACGGGGGCGAGACGGTGTCGGGCGTCCGCCGGGTCGTCAGCGTCACCACCCTGATCATGGTCTTCCTGGTGCACCACCACCTGACCACCGTGTACGCGTCGCGCCGCCAGGAGCTGGTGCTCAAGCGGCTGCGCGCCGGGCTCGCCTCGGACCGCACCATCCTGTTCGGTACGGCCAGCAGCACCGTGGCGATCTTCCTCGCCCAGTTCGTGCTGCTGGTCATCTACGCCGTCCTCGTACCCGGCCTGCCGGTCCCCAGAAACCCGCTGGTCATGGCGGTGGCCCTGCTGTTCGGGTCCGCGATCATGGCAGGGTTCTCGGCCGCGCTCTCCGCCGTCACCCGCAGCTCCGAGGCCGCCATGCTGACCACCCTGCCGACCGTGGTGATCTTCCTGGGCACCCCGGGTGCGATGGTGCCGCTCGGCGCGCTGCCGGAGTCCGTGGAGCGGGTGCTGTGGTTCCTGCCGAACGGGCCGTTCACCGAGGTCATGCGCGTCGGCTGGCTCGGCAGCACCGACGAGGGCCAGGCCCTCGGGTTCGCCGGGGTGCTCGTCGAGACGCTGCCCTCCTTCGGGGTGCTGCTGGTCTGGCTGGCGGTGGCGCTGTTCCTGGCCGACCGCTACTTCCGGTGGGAGCCCCGGCACGGATGATCGAGGCAGCCGTCGCGCCCTCCGGTATCGGGGGCATGCGCATGGACAAAGCGCAGGTCGAGCGGGAGCTCGGCCTGCGCCGCGCCCGTGCCGTCACGTTGAGCACCGTCGGCAGCGGGGTCCTGGTGACGTCGCTGCTGGCCGCCGTCGGGCTGGCGCGGGAGGAGGATCCACGCTGGGCGGTGGCCGGGACGGTGGGGGTCGTCCTCTTCGTCGTCGGGCAGAGCGGAGCACTCTACGGGGCGATCACCCCGTGGCTGGCCGAGTCGACGCGGCGCCGCCTGCTCGCGGGGTTCGCCTCGGCCGCCGTGCTCTCCGTTCCGCTGGTCGGGCCCGTGGGCGGGCCGGAGTGGGCGACCTGGGGATTCCTGGGCGCGTCCCTGATCGGCTCGGTGTCCCTGCTGCGGCAGTGGTGGGTCGCGGTCCCGGCGGTGCTGCTGTCCGTGGCGACGGCCGCCGGGGTGGCGGCCTGGAACGGGGCCCCGGTCCGGGACCAGGTCACCGTCGTGGTGGTCGCCGGCCTCTCCACGGCCGCGTGGAACGCCCTCCAGCTCTGGCTGTGGGGGCTGCTCGTCGAGGCGCAGCGGGGGCGGGCCGCCCAGGGTCGGCTGGCCGCGACCGAGGAGCGGCTGCGGTTCGCCCGCGACGTGCACGACCTGCTCGGGCACAGCCTCTCGGTCATCGCGCTGAAGGCCGAACTGGCGTCCCGGCTGGCGGCCACGGACGCGGGACGGGCCAGCCGGGAGGCGGCCGAGGTGCAGCGGTTGGCCGCGTCGGCGCTGGTCGAACTGCGCGAGGTGGTGCACGGGTACCGTGCGGTGGACCTCGGGGACCAGATCGCCGCGGTGGAGCAGGTGCTGCGTTCCTCCGGCATCCGCTGCGCCGTGGCGCTGCCCCCGGACGACGTGCCGCCGGAGATCGCCCGGCAGTTCGTCGCGGTGCTGCGGGAGGCCAGCACCAACGTGCTGCGCCACAGCCGGGCCACCTGGTGCACCATCGAGATCAGCCAGGACGAGGACGAGGTACGGATGACCATCACGAACGACGGCGCCGAGGGGGCGTCGCCGGACCGGTACAGCTTCGGGTTGCGCGGGCTGTCCGAGCGGCTGGCCGAGGCCGGGGGGACGCTGCGCCACCGGATCGACGACGGGGTGTTCCGCCTCGACGTGACGGTACGGACCCGCCCGTGATCAGGGTGCTGCTCGCCGACGACGAGGACCTGATCCGGGCGGCGCTGGCGGCCCTGCTGGGGCTGGAGTCCGACCTGGAGGTGGTGGGCGAGGCGCCGGACGGGCGGGCCGCCGTGACCGCCGCGCTCGCCCACCGGCCGGACGTCGCCGTGGTGGACCTCCAGATGCCGGCCCTGGACGGGCTGGAGGTGACCGCGGAGCTGGCTCGCGTCCTGCCCGACTGCAAGGTGGTGATCCTGACCGGGCACGGCCGCCCGCCGCACCTGCAACGCGCGCTGGCCGCCGGGGCCAAGGGGTTCCTGCCCAAGGGCGCGCCGGGTGGGACGCTCGCCGACGTCATCCGCCGGGTGCACGCCGGCGGCCGGTACGTCGACCCGGCCCTGGCCGCCGACGCGCTCACCGCGCCGGAGTGCCCCCTCACACCGCGGGAGCTGGACGTGCTCCGGCTGGCCGAGTACGACACCCCGGTGGCGGAGGTGGCGCGGCGTACCCATCTCTCCGCCGGTACGGTCCGCAACCACCTCTCCGCCGCCGTCAGCAAGCTGCGCGTGGCCAACCGGGCCGAGGCGTTCCGTACCGCCCGGGACAACGGTTGGCTCTGACGGTGCCGCTCAGATGAGCACGCTCCAGGTCACCGGGCCGACGAGACCGTCGCTGACGAGGCTGTTGCGGCTCTGGAAGGCGCGCACCGCGCTGGTGGTGACCGAACCGAAGTCACCGTCGACGAGGAGACTCGCGCCCCGGGCGTTGAGGGCGGTCTGCAGGCCGCGCACCAGGTCGCCGGAGTTGCCCTCGCGCAGGGGCAGGACGAGCGCGGTCCAGGTGATCGGGCCGACCAGGCCGTCGGCGTAGAGTCCCTTGCTGCTCTGGAAGCTGCGTACCGCGCTGGTGGTGCCGGCTCCGTAGACGCCGTCCACGACGACGGAGATGCCACGCGCCCGCACCAGGTACTGGATCACCCGGGGCACCCAGCCCGAGGCGCCCTGGCTGACGCTGGGGTAGCCGGTGCTGCCCACCGGCGCCGTCGAGCCGAGGGTGATGCCCCGGTTGGCCAGGAACACCCGGGGGTCCAACGTGCTCAACCGGGGCAGGTGGATCTCGAAGTGCAGGTGCGGGCCGGTCGAGTTGCCGGTGGTGCCCATCAGGCCGATCAACTGGCCGCAGCTGACCTTCTGGCCGTCGCTGACCAGCACCCGGTGCAGGTGGCCGTAGTAGGAGAAGTAGCTGTCGGCGTGGTTGATGTGGACGCTGTTGCCGGTGCGACCGGCCAGGGGGCCACTCGTCGTGTCGCCCGGGTACGAGTTGGTCTTGATGTCCCGGACGGTGCCGTCGGCGGTGGCGTAGACCGGGGTGCCCTGGCTGTTGGCCACGTCCCAGCCCAGGTGGCCGGGCCGGCTGGAGCTCTTGTAGCCGGAGGTCAGGGTGCCGCGGGTGGGGTTGCTCCAGCCGGCGACGGCGGCCAGCGCGGGGCTGGGCAGGCCGAGGACCCCGATGCCGGCGCCGACGCCCAGCGCCGCGAACAGGGCGCGTCGGCGGGCCGGTACGTGGAGCAGTCTGCCTGTCTCCGGTGCGTCACACATTGTGGCCTCCGATGTTCGTACCGTGCGGGTGGGTTTGACGGTGGAGGCCGAATCGTAAATCTTCTATATCGAGCGAGGCAATGCTGAAACTTTCCTACGGGCCGTCACGTGCTGTCATCCCCTGAGGTCGACGAACCGCAGGCGTTCGCGAACCCTGTCGTCAACTTCGGGTTGACGACAGGTTGACGTCAACCTATGGTTGACGCATGACGGAACCGGTGCAGATGAGCAACCCCGTACGCCTCGACGACCTGATCCAGGCGATCAAGAAGGCCCATCCCGACGCGCTCGACCAGCTCACCGACGCGGTCATCGCGGCCGACCACCTCGGCGACATCGCCGACCACCTGATCGGCCACTTCGTCGACCAGGCCCGCCGCTCCGGCGCCTCCTGGACCGAGATCGGCCGCAGCATGGGCGTCAGCAAGCAGGCGGCGCAGAAGCGCTTCGTGCCGAAGGCCGACGACCCGCCGCTCGACCCGCAGCAGGGCTTCAGCCGCTTCACCCCCCGCGCCCGCAACGTGGTGATGGCCTCGCAGAACGAGGCGCGGGCCACCGGGCACGCCGAGATCCGCCCCGAGCACCTCGTGCTGGGGCTGCTCAGCGAGCCCGAGGCCCTGGCCGCGAAGGCGATCGTCGCCCAGGGGGTGCCGCTGGAGCGCGTACGCGAGGCCGCGACGGCCGCGCTGCCGCCCTCGACCGCCGAGGTGCCCGACCTGATCCCGTACGACGCCCAGGGCAAGAAGGCGCTGGAGCTGACCTTCCGGGAGGCCCTGCGCCTCGGGCACAACTACATCGGCACCGAGCACGTCCTGCTCGCGCTGCTGGAGCACGAGAACGGCGCGGGGCCCCTCAGCGGGCTCGGCGTGACCAAGGCCGCGACCGAGGAGTGGGTGGCCGCGGCCCTGCGGACCATGCAGATTCGGGAGTGACCCGCCTCAGGGCGCGGCGGGGAAGCCGTAGCGGGCGGCGTGCTCGGGATCCGTCGGGTCGACCTGACGGATCCCGGCGTCGGCGAGCCGCTTGTTGACCTCGTCGAGCCGCTCGCGCACCAGCCGGGCCTCCTCCTCGGTGACCCGGCCCCGGTGCGGCCTGCCGGCGTGCTCGATCGTGCCGTAGTCCACCCGCTCCGCGCCCTTGCGGGCCTTCGGCGGGCGGACCCGCTCGGCCGTCTTCAGCAGCTGCGCCATCGGCACGTCGGTCGCCAGCGCGTCGAACTCGCTCGCGGTGAGGACCACCCGGCGCGGCTCACCGTCGCCGTGCCGGTCGTGGATCTCGACCACCGCGACGTCGAGCGCGGCGTCGTCGATGCTCTCCACCTCGACCGGGGTGGCGTCCAACCGCACGGGCCCCGCGACCAGGTCCGGGTGTTCCAGGACGACGACGCGGACCACCTCGTCGTCGGGCTGGATGACCGTGCCGCTGAAGTCGGAGACGTGGATCGTCTTCTTGCCCATGCGCGGAGCTTCTCCTGTCGTAGGCCGGGATTCCGGACCAGAAGAAATTACCCGACAGGTGTGCGAAAGCCGCCGGTGGACCGTCCGGGTGTGTCGCGGAGCCGCCCGGCCTGGCGCGGGATGCTCAGCGGGTGTTCGAGCCGCCGCGCGAGGAGGCGCCGGCGGGCTGCTTGTCGACCTCGCTCCACCGGACCGCGCCGTTGCCCGCGCGGTTGCCCCGGTACGCCGACTGTGCCGGGAACCGCCCGGGGGCTTCGGTGCACCGCCAGAGTCGCTCGGGGTCCTGGTGGTAGCGGTCGTTCGGCTGAATCGGCATGACCTTACCGTCCCAAACAAAGTTGTCCATGTATGGAAATGGATATGACGACTGATCGGCGTCTCTGGTTCCCGTGATTCGCTGTCACCTTTCGAATCGACGGTCGTCGGTGTTCGGGTGTGTCTACCCGCCCGCCGCGCAGTCCAACCCTCGCGCCGGCCCCGCACCACACGACGCCGGCCCGGCGGGCCGTCCGATGCCGGGCGGGCCCGCCGCCGACGGGTTCCGTCGCGAGGGGCGCCCGGCCCGCGTACGGTGATCGTCGGCGAGGCGGGCCGGCGGCGGACCGCCCTCCAGGGAGGACCGTCGACGGCCGGGGGAGGTGGGCGGCGATGCTCGACCGGCGGCTGCACCTGCACCTGGCGAGCTGGCTCGGCCAGTGGCCGGCCGGGTCGGGGTTGCACGTGGTCGGCTCGCACCGACGGGCCCGACCGGCCTGGGACGGCCGGCTCCGGCCGGCCGTCGCGGTGACCGCCGGCGCGAGCACGGTGCTCTCCGTCGCCCCCGACCGGGTCGCGGCGGTCCGTGACCTGGTCCGGCGGCCGGGCGGGCCGCCGCTTCCGGCGTTGCCCGCCGCGGTGGGGCGACCCGGCTGGGCGGTCCACGACGACGTGTTCCGGTGGAGCGTGGCGCCGGCCCCGTTGCCGGACGTGGGGGAGTGGACACCCCCGGCCGCCGCCGGGCTGCCGTCCTGGCTGCGACTGTTCGACCGGCCGGTGCTGGTGGTGCGCGACGCCCGGGGGCGCTACCTGGCCGGCGTCGGGATCAAACGGCACGACACGTACGGCCACGAGTTGGCGGTCGGCACCGCGCCGGCGGCCCGGGGGCGGGGGCTGGCCCGGCGGCTGGTCGCCCAGGCGGCCCGCCGGGTGCTCGACGAGGGGGCCGTGCCGACCTATCTGCACGACCCCGCCAACACCGCCTCGGCCAGGGTGGCGACCGCCGCCGGTTTCCCCGACCGGGGCTGGCGGTCCTTCGGCGTCTACCCGCCCTGAGCGGGCGTGCCGGTGCCCGTCGCGGGGGAACGGCGACCGGCGCGGCTCACCCCGGGCGGTGGGGGCGCGGACCGTGGTTCCCGGGCCGGATCCACGGTCCGCAGTCTCCCCCAGGGCCCGCGGGTGGTGTGCGTGCCCATCACGCTACGTATTTGCTGGAGCGACGGCAAGGTGCCGCAGGTGTGGTCCGGCTGTCGAATAACGGACTCTGACCTGCGGCTATTCGAAAGATGGCGCCCTGAAGGTTTGGTGACGCAGCGTACGAATGGCGTCGATGCGCCGCCCGACCGGCGAGCAGTGGCGGTGTCAGCCGGCCAGGCCGAGCACCTCGGCGGCGGCCCGGCCGCAGGCGTGGCTGGCGCCGTACGTGGTGACGAACGCCCGTACGCCCGCCGGGCGCCAGCTGGAGGGCCAGCCCATCTCGACCACGGTCACCGGGTGCTCGGCGGCCAGCGCGGTCACCAGCTCCATGCCGCCCGGCAACCGGTGCAGGTGGCGGCCGACCAGCACGATCGGCCGGTCACCGGCGAGCTGCCGCAGGGCTGCGGGCCCGGTCTCGGTGGCGACGACGCGCAGCTCCTCCGCGCCGTCCAGGTGCGGGGCGAGGCCCCACGGCACCCGCCCCTCGGCGATGGTCGAGGTGGCGTGCAGCTGGACGATCAGCGGGCGGTCCAGCCCGGTCAGGTCCCCCTCCACCCGTACGGCGCGCCGCGCCGCGGCGTACCCGAGCCCGTCGGGGGTGGCCGCGGTCGCGCCGGAGGGCCGGGTCCAGGCGGCGAGCGCGGCGGCGCGACCGGCCGCCTCCTCCACCCGCGCCCGGTCCAGGCGGCCGTCGCCGAGCGCCCCGACGATCTCCGCGACCACGTGTTCGACCAGCCCGGCGTCGACCTGGGCGCCGATGCACAGCAGGTCGGCGCCGGCGGCCAGCGCCCGTACGGCGGCCGGCCCGACCCCGCCGGCCGCCACCGCGGCGCCCTTCATCTCCAGCGCGTCGGTGATGACGGTGCCGGTGAAGCCGTACTCGGTGCGGAGCAGGTCGACCAGGACCGCCCGGCTGAAGGTGGCGGGGCCGTCACCGGTCAGGGCCGGCACCCGGATGTGCGCGGTCATCACGGCCCGCGCGCCGGCCTCGACGACCGCGGCGAAGGGCGGCAGGTCGCGGCGGCGCAGCACGTCGAGCGGTACGTCCACGGTGGGCAGCTCGTGGTGGGAGTCGGCGACCGTGGCCCCGTGTCCCGGAAAGTGCTTGGCGCAGGCGGCGATCCCGGCGGACTGGAGCCCGGCCACGGCCGCGGCCGAGTGCGCCGCCACCCGGATCGGGTCGGCGCCGAACGAGCGGGTGCCGATCACCGGGTTCTCGTCGGCGCTGTTCACGTCCACGGTCGGCGCGAGGTTGACGGTGACGCCGAGCCCGGCCAGTTCCGCGCCGATGGCCGCGTAGACCCGGTGGGTCAGCTCCACCTCGTCGATCGCGCCGAGCGCCGCGTTGCCCGGGTACGGGCTGCCGGTGGCGTGCGCCAGCCGGGTGACGTCACCGCCCTCCTCGTCGATCGCGACCAGCACGTCCGGGCGGCCGACCCGCAGGGCGGCGGTGCTCGCCGCCACCTGCTGCGGGTCGTGCACGTTGGTGCCGAACAGGGTGTGCCCCGCGAGCCCCTCGCCGACCAGCTCGACCGCCCAGTCCGGGGGGACCGGCCCCGGGTACGCGGCGAGCAGCGTGCCGAGCGCGAGCCGGCGCAGTCCTGGATCCAGCCCCACGTGATCTCCCCCTTTCGTCCCCGGCGGCACGTATGTCGTACCGGCGGGGGTCGGTGACGTACCGGGTCGGCCGAGCAGCCGGCCCCCGGGCGGCCGATACGCTAGCGGCTACCCGCTCGCAGGTCGGTCTACAGTTAGCAAGGTTTATCAAAAATAGAGGACGTGGCATGAGTGCGACCCGGCTGCCCGGCACCCCCCGCCTGTTGCGGGTACTCAACGACCGCGCGGCGTTGGAGCTGTTGCTGGAGCGGGGGCCGCTGACCCGGGCGCGGCTCGGCGAGCTGACCGGGCTGTCCAAGGTCACCGCCTCCCAGCTCGTCGAGCGGCTGGAGGAGCGGGGGCTGGTCACCCGGGTCGGCGAGCAGGCCGGCGGGCGAGGGCCGAACGCCCAGCTCTACGCGGTGCGGCCGGGCAGCGCGCACGTGGTCGGGGTGGACGTGGGCGCCGATCGCGTGGTCGCCGCCTGCGCGGACATCACCGGGGAGGTGATCGGCCGCGTCGAGCAGTCGACCCACGACACCGACGATCCCGTCGGGGTGGTGCACAACGCGGTGGTCCAGGCCGCGAGCAGCGCCGGGGCGCAGCTGTCGAGCGTACGGCGCATCGTGCTGGGCACCCCGGGCCTCGTCGACCCCGGCACCGGCGACATCACGTTCGCCTTCAACCTGCCCCGCTGGCACACCGGCCTGCTCGCCGCCCTCCGGGACGACCTGCACACCCCGGTGGTCTTCGAGAACGACGTGAACCTGGCCGCCGTCGCCGAGGCACAGTCGGGCGCGGCCCAGGGGCTGACGGACTTCGTGCTCGTCTGGGTCGGCGCCGGCGTCGGCCTGGCGATCGTGCTGGGTGGCCGGCTGCACCACGGCAGCAGCGGCGCGGCCGGCGAGATCGGCTACCTGCCGGTGCCCGGGGCGCCCATCCCGCGCGACGTGTCCCGCCGGGCGAAGCCGGCGTTCCAGCAGCTCATCGGCGCGGATGCGGTCCGCGACCTGGCCCGCGCGCACGGCTACCCCGACGACAGCGGCGCCGCCGCGGTACGGGCGGCGGTGGCCGACGGCACCGCCGGCGGTCCGATGCTCGACGAGGTGGCCCGCCGGCTGGCGCTCGGTGTGGCGAGCACCTGCGTGGTGCTGGACCCGCCGCTGGTGGTGCTCGCCGGCGAGGTCGGCCAGGCCGGCGGGGCGGCGCTGGCCGAGCGGGTGCAGCACGAGGTCGCGGCGATCACGCTGGTCCGCCCCCGGGTGGTGCCCACGGGGCTGACCGAGGAGCCGATCCTGCGGGGGGCGCTGCGTACCGCGCTGGACGCCGTCCGCGACGAGGTCTTCGGCTCGACCGTCGGCTGACCGGGGCCGCTCGCCCGCCGACACGCACCGCCCGCCGTCCGCCGCCGGGCAGGGTCGGCGGGGTCGGCGGACGGCGCGCGTCATGTGAAGGAATATTTCATCGTCGGCTGCGATGCTGCAAGGTCCTGCCGCGTGCGGGTCCGTGCCGCGCCCGGTGCCCGCGACCTCGATGACCCTCCGGGCGTCACATCAGGTCGCGACGGCGGAACGCCACGAAGGCGGCGACGGTCAGCGCGCCCGTCAGCCCGAGCAGCAGGACCAGCGACGACTGCCAGGTCACCGTGTAGAGGCCGGTGCAGGAGGCAGCCGACGGGTTGAGGCACGGCTGGTAGTCCCAGAACTCGACCCGGCCGTTCAGCCAGGCGGCCACGTAGCTGGAGAGCATGTAGCGGTCCACCTTGAGCACGTCCAGGATCTCCATCACCAGCCGGGCGCCCAGCTCCCACACCACCAGGTATCCGGCGACGGTGCCGAGCGCCGCCGAGGTGTGCCGGCCCAGGGTCGCGACGGCGAACCCGATCGCGGTGAGCACGAGCACCAGCAGCAGGCCGCGCCCCCAGGTCACGCCCAGCGAGCCCCAGAACTCCCCGTCGAGTCGCCCCGGCCGCCCGGCGAACCGGCCGATCAGCCAGAAGGTCCCGAGGTACGCCGCCGAGGCGGCCAGCGACAGCAGCGTCATGCCGCCGAGCAGGGTGCCCAGTTTGGTGCCGAGGACGGTCATCCGCCGGGGGCGCCAGAGCAGCAGGTTGACCACGCCGCCCGAGTTCAGGTCGGCGCCGATGTAGGAGGCGCCGACCAGGAAACCGAAGAGCGCCAGGAAGCCGATGAGGAAGTAGAGCAGTGGCTCGGCCTCCTCGGCGAAGGTGAACACCCCGGTGAGGAAGTCGGACGTCACCGGGGCCCGCTCCATCAGGGCCGGGTCGATCTCGCTGCAGTCGTCGGGGAGGTACTCCTGCACGTCGTCCCCGACGACGATCCCGCGCTGCCGGTCCAGGCAGAGCTGGTGGGTGCGCTCCAACTCGCCGCGCGCGACGGCGGCGTCGCGCTGGGCCTCGAAGACTTCCACGTCGGTGGGCCGGTGCGAACTCGCCAGGGTGGTCGCCGCGGTGACGCCGAACGCGAGCACCAGCAGGACGAGCATGAGCTGCACGAAGCGCCGGGCGCCGAGGCGCTCCAGCTCGGCACGGACCAGGTTCACGCGTCCACTCCCCGCACGTCGAGGTCGAGCACCGGTTCGGAGGGCCCGTCGTCGGGCAGTACCGAGTCGTCCACCTGCCGGGGCAGCGACGGGTGCGTCGCCGTGCCGGTCAGTTCGAGGAAGACGCTCTCCAGGTCGGGCCGCAGCGGGGTCAGCTCGCGTACCCAGAGGCCCGCCTCGCCCAGCGTGCGGCTGACCTCGGTCGCGTCGTCCACGTCGCTGACGACCAGGTGGTCGTCGTGCCCGGTCGCCGCCAGCCCGGCCGCCGTCAGCAGCTCCACGGCCCGCTGCGGATCGTCCACCCGCACCAGCAGCTCGTGCCGGTCGTGGCCGGCCAGCACCTCGTCGACGCGCCCGGCCGCCACCCGCCGCCCCCGCGAGATGATCGTCACGTGGTCGCAGATCAGCTGGATCTCGGCGAGGATGTGGCTGGAGACCAGCACGGTCACGCCGGCCTCCGCCAGCGAGCGCATCAGGTCCCGCATCTCCCGGATGCCGGCCGGGTCCAGCCCGTTCGCCGGCTCGTCGAGGATCAGCAGCTCCGGGTCCTTGAGCAGGGCGGACGCGACCGCCAGTCGCTGCTTCATGCCCAGCGAGTAGCCCTTGACCCGCTCGTCGCCCCGGTCCCGCAGGCCCACCTGCTCCAGCACCTCGTCGACCCGCGCGGTCGGCACGCCGCCGGCCCGGGCGAGCAGGCGCAGGGTGCGGTGGCCGGTGAAGTTGCCGAAGAACTGCGGGCTCTCCACGATCGCCCCGACCCGCCCGGCCACCTGGGACAGCCCGTCCGGCGAGCGGACGCCCAGCACCGTCATCCGGCCCGCGTCGGCGCGTACCAGCCCGAGCAGGGCGCGCAGCGTGGTGGTCTTGCCCGACCCGTTGGGGCCGAGGAAGCCGTGGATCTGACCGGCCTCCACCAGCAGGTCGAAGCCGTCCACCGCCACCCGGCGGCCCTGCCGCAGGCTGTGGAACGTCTTGCGCAGCCCTTCGATCTCGATGACCGCGCTCATCCGCGCGGCTCCGTGCTCCGACCGGGCATGGACCGTCCTCCGGTTGTGGTGACCAACGACACGGCGCCTCACCCTATGGCCGCAGCGCCGCCCGTGGGGGGTGCCTCGGCGGTGCGTGGTTGGATGGTCGGGTGACTGGGGACGAGGATCTGGTGGTCAGCCTCGACGGCGTCGGCGTACGCCGGGCTGGCACCGCACTGCTGCACGACGTCGACTGGCGGGTCGAGCTGGACGAGCGCTGGGTGGTGCTCGGGCCGAACGGCGCCGGGAAGACGACCCTGCTCAACCTCGCGGCAGGGCGGCTGCACCCCACCACCGGCACCGCCCACGTGCTCGGCGAGCGGATCGGCCGCACCGACGTCAACGAGCTGCGTACCCGCATCGGGCTCTCCACCGCCGCGCTCGCCGAGCGGGTGCCCGCCGACGAGCGGGTCAGCGACGTCGTCGTCACGGCCGCCTGGTCGGTGCTCGGGCGCTGGCGCGAGAGCTACGACAGCAGCGACGAGGCCCGGGCCCGCGCCCTGCTGAACCAGCTCGGCATCGGCGGCCTCGCCGAGCGCACCTACGGCACCCTCTCCGAGGGGGAACGCAAGCGGGTGCAGATCGCCCGCGCGCTGATGACGGACCCGGAGCTGCTGCTGCTCGACGAGCCCGCCGCCGGGCTCGACCTGGGTGGGCGCGAGGACCTGGTCGCCCGGCTGGCCGAGCTGGCGTACGACCCGGACGCCCCGGCGCTGGTGCTGGTGACCCACCACGTGGAGGAGATCCCGCCCGGCTTCACCCACGCGCTGCTGCTGCGCGAGGGCGCCGTGGTGGCGCAGGGGCTCCTCGACGACACGCTCACCGGCGACAACCTCTCCAAGACCTTCGGGCTGCCGCTGGTGGTCGAGCGTTCCGGCGACCGGTTCACCGCCCGCGCCGCCTGAGCGACGCCCCGGCCCGGACGGGAACCGCCGCCGGGGTCCTAGACTTCGCCGCAGCGCAACCCGGCGGCGAGGAGGTGGCGATGCGGCAGACCCGGGTCGTCGTGGTGGGCAGCGCCAACATGGACCTGGTGGGCACCGCCCCCGCCCTGCCCCGGCCGGGGGAGACCCTGCTCGGCACCGACTTCGTCATGGTGCCCGGCGGCAAGGGCGCCAACCAGGCCGTCGCCGCCGCCCGGGCCGGCGCCTCGTGCGCCTTCCTCGGGGCGATCGGCTCCGACTCGTTCGGCGTCACCCTGCGGGCCCGGATCACCGCCGCCGGGGTCGACACCGGGCAGCTCCGCACGACGTACGGCACGTCGGGCGTGGCGTTGGTGATGGTCAACGCCGAGGGCGAGAACGCCATCCTCGTCAGCCCGGGTGCCAACGCCTCGATGACCGGCCTGACCGAGCCCGAGCTGGCCGCCGTACGCGGGGCGGACGTGCTGATCGCGCAGCTGGAGATCCCGGTCGGCACGGTGACCGAGGCGGCCGTCGTCGCCCGGGCGGCCGGCACCCGGGTGGTGCTCAACGCCGCCCCGGCCGTGGCGGTGCCGCCGGAACTGCTGGCGGCGACGGACCTGCTGGTGGTCAACGAGACCGAGGCGCAGGCGCTCACCGGGCGCGGCCGGGACGAGCCGTCGGCCCTGCTCGACCTGGCGCCCCGGGCGGTGCTCACCCTCGGGGCGGAGGGTGCCTGGTACGGCGACCGGGACGGCACCGCCGTGCACGTGCCGGCGGTCAAGGTGGACGTGGTGGACTCCACGGCCGCCGGGGACGCCTTCACCGCCGCCCTCGCGGTCGCCTGGGGCGAGGGGCGGGACGTGGTCGACGCCGTGCGCTGGGCGGCGGCGGCCGGGGCGGCCTGTGCCCGCCGGCTCGGCGCCTCCGTGGCGCTGCCCAGCCGGGCGGAGATCGACGAGCTGTACGTCCCCGCCTGATCCGGGCGACGTGGCGACCGCCGGTCACGCCTGACGGCCGGTCACGCCTGACGGCCGGTGCCGTCGGTCACGCCTCGGGGTCGTCGGTGAGCTTCTCGCCCCGGCGGCGGAGCATGCCCAGCCCGGGGATGCCGGCGACGGCGAGCTTCAGGTCGCGGGTGACGTCGAGCAGGTCGTGCAGGTCCGGGCCGACCCGGTCCAGGGTGGCCAGGATCGGCAGGATGTCCGCCGTCAGGTGCTGCTTGAGCTTGGGCAGCTCGTCGACGAGCCGGATCGCGGCGGTCACCTCCTCGTGGCTGAGCTGCTCGACGAAGCGGTTCGCCATCGGCGCGCCCCGCCGCAGCGTCGGCTCGTACGCGGTCAGCAGCTCGGCGGCGGTGGCCGCCGCCTCCGCCGCGGTGCCCACGGTGCCGGCGGCCCGGCCGGCCACCGCGTCCGCCTCGGCGACCACCGCCCCGGCCGTGCGGGCCACCTTCTCCGCCTCGCCGACCACGACGGCCGCGGCGGCGGCCACCTCGGTGGCCGTCTCGATCGCGGTGGTCGCGGCGGCGCTGATGACGGCCACCTCCCGGACGGCGCCCTCGGCGTCGGTGAGCACCCGGTCGGTGCGGTCGAGGGTCTGCTCGATCCGGTCCACCATGCCGTCGATCCGGTCCACCGTGGCGTTGACCCGGCTCAGCAGGGCCTCCACCGAGTCCAGCACGGCGAACGCGCGGGCCGGCACGGCGGCGAACGAGGCCGCCGAGCCGAGGGCCTGGTCGAGGGCGGAACGGGTCAGACCGACGACCGCGGCGGGCCGGGGGAGGGGAATCACCATGGCACCAGTGTGCGTCGCCCGCGCCCGTACCGCCGGACAGGGCAGCCCGGCTTCGGCGGTTCAGGAGTCCGTGTGCTGCTCGACCGCGCGCTGCACCGCGCGGTAGATCTGCCCGAACCGCAGCGCGTCCGGCGTACGCAGCAGCAGCACCTCCCGGCCGTGGTGCTGGACCCAGAGCTCGTGCACCTTGCTGCCCCGCTCGTAGGAGCGGTCGAGCCAGCCGAGCGGGATCTCCAGGAAGGGGGTCAGGGCCAGCGCGCCGACCACGCACGCGGCGAGAATGATCAACGCGAGCTGCCACTCGCCCCGGTCCTGCGCCGACCACGCCAGCGACAGCACGCAGACCACCGCGACCAGCGGTGGCAGGGAGAGGAGCAGGACCAGCACGCCGCGACCCAGCACCCGCCCCCGTACCGCCAGCGTCTTCGGGCCCTGCGCGTGCCAGACGTACGTCACGTCGGCGATCGCCACGGCGTGCCCGCCCGCCCGGATCGACTCCGACGTCACCTGCACCGCGTCGTCCCGGTAATAGAGGGTCATCACTAAGCCTAACCACTCGTGGGCGATCCCCCGCGAGTGTCCGCGCCCCGTCCGCGGGCGAGGGGGTGACCGCTCGCCCGCTGTCGAGCTGAATCGTCTACGACATCGCCCGGCGCCCGGCGGCCTGCCCTTCGCCGGTTGACTCGTCTACGACATCAGCTCGACAGGGCGCGAGGGGCGACCATTGCCGCCGCCCCGACGTCACGGCCTTCGATCCGCTTCGCTGGGCGCGGACCCGTCGGACTCCGCCCCGCCAGGTGGGGCAGCTCGACAGCGTGGTGTGGGCAGTGCGGGGCGGGCGGCGGGTCGCGTGGGGTGGGTACCGTGACCGGCTATGACCGAGCAGGAGCACAACGTCGAGGTGGTCCGCCGCTACCTGCGGACGTTCGTCACGAAGGACGTGACGGAGTTGCGCGCGGTGGTCGACGAGGACGTGCTGATCTACGGTTCCGGCCGTCAGGTGCGGGGACGGCGGTACGTCGAGGGGGCCGTGACCTCGCCGGGCCTGACCGTGCTCGACCAGGAGTTCGTCGAGATCTTCGCCGCCGACGACCGCGTCGTGGTGTCACTGGCCCAGACGTACCGGCGCGACGCCACGGGCGCGACGGCGGTGCAGAGCACCTGCAAGATGTACCGGCTGGCGCAGGGGCGGATCGTGCAGTTCTGGGGCGAGCAGGACCTCTTCGGGCTGCTGCGGGGCCTGGCCATGCTGCCGGACGAGCCGATCGAGTTCTAGCGGCACCGCACCGGTACCGCAGCGGCACCGAAGCGGCGGCGGAGTGACGGCGGAGCGACGGTCAGCGCCGGCGCGGCGACACCGGCTGGCTCGCCTCCACCGCCCGCTGCACCGCACGGTAGATCTGCCCGAAGCGCAGCGCGTCGCCGGTGTGCAGCAGTCGTACCGGCTGGCCGCGCCAGCGGGCCCAGATCTCCAGTTGCCGGCTGCCCCGCGCGTACGAGCGGTCGAGGTGCTCGAAGAGGAAGTCGGCGACCGGACCGACGGCGAGCCCGACCAGCACCGAGGCGCCGACGATGGCGATGGTGACGGTGAGGGAGCGGTCCAGCCAGAGTGCCAGCGCGATGCCGAGGGCGGCGGCGACCAGGGGGCCGGCGAGCGCCGCGCCGATCGCGCCCCGGCCGGCGAGCACCCGCCAGGACCGGCTGCCGCGTTGGTGCCAGACCATGCTGATGTCGGCCAGCCGGAAGGTCCGACCGTCCACCCGGACGGCGGTCGAGGTGACCTGCACGGACCTGTCGTCGTAGTACGTGATCATGGCGGTACTCCCGGTGGCGGGCCTGAGACCACAGTACTTACCCCAACGATCCGGGCCGTAAGGTTGGCACGCGACTTCGACGAGGAAGTGAGGGCCAGCGTGGGCGAGTTCGTGCGGTTGGAGACCAAGGACGGCATCGGCACCATCCGGCTGGAGCGGCCGCCGATGAACGCCCTGAACACCCAGGTGCAGGAGGAACTGCGCGCCGCCGCCGCGGCGGCCACCGCCGACCCGGACGTCCGCGCCGTCATCGTGTACGGCGGGGAGAAGGTCTTCGCGGCCGGCGCGGACATCAAGGAGATGGCCGACATGTCCTACGTGGACATGGCGGACCGGGCGGCCGACCTGTCCAGCGCCCTCGGCGCGATCGCCCGGATCCCCAAGCCCGTCGTCGCCGCGATCACCGGCTACGCCCTCGGCGGCGGCTGCGAGCTGGCGCTGGCGTGCGACTGGCGGGTGGTGGCCGAGGACGCGAAGCTCGGCCAGCCGGAGATCAAGCTCGGCATCATCCCCGGCGCGGGCGGCACCCAGCGGCTGGCCCGGCTGGTCGGCCCGGCCCGCGCCAAGGATCTGATCATGTCCGGCCGGATGGTCGACGCCCAGGAGGCGCTGCGCATCGGGCTGGCCGACCGCCTCGCCCCGGCCGCCGAGGTCTACGACACCGCGGTCGAGCTGGTCCGTCCGTACCTCACCGGTCCGGTGCAGGCCCTGCGCGCCGCGAAGCTCGCCGTCGACGGCGGCCTGGACATGGACCTGAACTCCGGCCTGGCCTGGGAGAGCCAGCTCTTCGCGGCACTCTTCGCCACCGACGACCGGCGCGAGGGCATGGCGGCGTTCGTGGCGAAGCGCAAGCCGGACTTCACCGGCCGCTGACCGGCCCGGCCGGCGAATCGAGAACTGTTCACATTTGGCCTACCGGTAAGTAGCGTGTGACTCCGGCCGAGCGGACGAAGGGAAGACGATGACGGAGCGGATCGAAGGTCACGGCGGGGAGCTCGCGCTCGCGGCGCTGCGCGCGTACGGGGTGCGGGAGATGTTCACCCTCTCCGGCGGGCACGTCTTCCCGCTCTACGACGCGGCGCACAAGGCCGGGTTCCCCCTCTACGACGTGCGGCACGAGCAGTCGGCGGTCTTCGCCGCCGAGGCGGTGGCGAAGCTCCAGCGCCGCCCCGGTCTCGCCGTGCTCACCGCCGGCCCCGGCGTGACCAACGGCATCTCCGGGCTGACCAGCGCGTACTTCAACGCCTCGCCGGTGCTGGTGCTCGGTGGCCGGGCCCCGCAGTTCCGCTGGGGCTCGGGCAGCCTCCAGGAGATGGACCACCTGCCGCTGGTCGCCCCGGTCACCAAGCACGCCGAGACGGTGTTCAGCGCCGACGACATCCCGCGCGCCGTGACCGCGGCCCTGACCACCGCGCTCACCCCGCACCGGGGCCCGGTCTTCCTCGACTTCCCCCTCGAGGCGGTCTTCTCGGTCGCCGACGCCGAGCTGCCCGCGCTGCCGGGCATCGCGCCGGTCGAGCCCGACGCCGACGAGGTGACGAAGGCGGCCGACCTGATCGCCGCCGCCCACCGCCCGGTGATCATCGCCGGCTCCGACGTCTACGCCGGGGACGCCGTCGACGCCCTGCGGGCCGCCGCCGAGTCGCTCCAGGTGCCGGTCTTCACCAACGGGATGGGCCGGGGCGCGCTGCCGCCGGAGCACCCGCTGGCCTTCGCCAAGGCCCGCCGGGTGGCGCTCAAGGGCGCCGACGTGGTCGTGGTGATCGGCACCCCGCTGGACTTCCGGCTCAGCTTCGGCGACTTCGGCGACGCGAAGGTGGTGCACGTCGTCGACGCGCCCAGCCAGCGCGCCGGGCACGTGCAGCCGGCCGCCGCCCCCGCCGGTGACCTCCGGCTGATCCTCACCGCCCTGGCCGAGCACCCGGGCGACCGGGCCGAGCACGCCGACTGGATCGCCGACCTGCGTACGGCGGAGGATGCCGCGAAGGCGCGCGACGCCGAGGAGATGGCCGCCGAATCCGACCCGATCCGTCCCGCCCGGGTCTACGGCGAACTGCGCAAGGTCCTCGACCGCGACGCCATCACCATCGGCGACGGCGGGGACTTCGTCTCGTACGCCGGCCGCTACCTGGAGCCCGCGCAGCCCGGCACCTGGCTCGACCCCGGCCCGTACGGCTGCCTCGGCACCGGCATGGGCTACGCGATGGGCGCCCGGGTCAGCCACCCCGACCGGCAGATCTGCGTCCTCATGGGCGACGGCGCGGCCGGCTTCTCGCTGATGGACGTGGAGTCCCTCGCGCGGCAGAAGCTGCCCGTGGTGATCGTGGTCGGCAACAACGGCATCTGGGGCCTGGAGAAGCACCCGATGCGCGCGATGTACGGCTACGACGTCGCCGCCGACCTCCAGCCGGAGCTGCGCTACGACCAGGTGGTGAGCGCCCTGGGTGGGGCGGGCGAGACGGTGGCGAAGGCCGGCGACCTCGGGCCGGCGCTGCGGCGTGCCTTCGACGCCGGCGTGCCATACCTGGTCAACGTGCTCACCGACCCGGCCGACGCGTACCCCCGCTCGTCGAACCTGGCCTGAGTCGAACCCGCCGCCGTCGTCGGGCGACCGGCGACGGCGCGGGGCTCAGGCGCCGGGGGTGGATTCCTCGGGGCGGTCCTCCTCGCGCGGCGGCTTGCCGTCGCGGCGGCGCAGCTCGTCCTCGCGGCGGCGCAGGTCCTCCTCCCAGCGGCGGAACAGCTCCCCGTCCTCCCGCCGGGAGCGCTCGCCGAGCGAGCGGAGGAACTCGGGGTCGTCGTCGGGGGCGACCGGGCGGGGCCGTTCCCGGCCCGGCAGGATCCCGCCCTTCGGTGACCCGCCGGCGGGGCGGCCGGCGACGCGCTCGCGCCCCGCGGCGAACCAGGCGAGGGAGCCGAGCAGCGGGAAGAACAGGATGATCAGCACCCAGGCGATCCGGGGCAGGGCTTTGATCTCGCCCTCCTCGGCGGAGAGACAGCTGATCAGCGCGCAGACGGCGAGGACGATCTGCACGAGGAAGAGGAGGACGTAGAGCCGGGCCATGCGTCAATCATGGCCTACCGGCTCCCGTCAACCCAGTCCGCGCGCCGCCAGCAGGGTGCCGAGCAGCGCGAAGCCGGCCGTGGCGAGGGCGACCAGGGGTAGCGACCGCCCGTAGCCGGGGGACGGGCCGGTGCCGGTGGCCCGCCGCCAGCAGACCGCCAGCGCCGCGCCCCAGCCGAGCACGGCCACCCCGGCGACCAGCGCGCCGAACGCCCCACCGGCGGGCGGGCCGGTGAACGCGAGTCGCACGGTCAGCACCATGATCACGGTGAGTGCCAGGGCCGTACGCCGCCAGGCCAGCCGGGTCCGCTCCGGTTGCAGCCCGGGGTCGCGCATCGGCCGGCCGGGCCGTGGCGATCCCGGGCCGTGGCGACCGGATCCGTCGGGCCGGCGCGGAACCCGCCGGCTCACCGGCCGCCGACCGCCCGCGCCAGCACCGCCGCCACCAGCAGCAGCGCGCCGAGGCCGACGGCGAGGGCGAGCACCGCCGGGAAGCGGGAGGCGGGCAGCTCCTCGCCGAGGCGGATGGCCCGTTCCGTACGCGCCCAGTGGTCGACCGCCCGCACGGCGACCGCGCCGCCGAGTAGCAGCAGCGCGATGGCGATCACCTCCCGCAGGGGTGCCGGCGGTAGGAACTGCGCGGCGGCCAGGCCACCCGCCACCAGCGCCAGCCCGGTACGCAGCCAGGCCAGGAAGGTCCGCTCGTTGGCCAGCGAGAAGCGGTAGTCGGGGGTTTCGCCGACAGCCCGCAGTTCGCGCGGGTCGAACCAGCGTCTGATCGCCTGCCACACGTGGTCATTATCCGTTTCCGGCCGGTCGTAGCCTCTAATGATGACCGATCTTGACGCCCGCATGCTGCGCGACGCCTACGACGCCCAGATCCGCCCGGAGATTCCGGACCCGCTGCCGGCCGGGGTCACCGTGGAACGGGACGGCCCGCTGGTCCGCGTCCTCGGCCTCGACCAGCGCGGCTTCCTCACGTACCGCACGCTGGACGGGCTCGCCGGGGCCGAGCTGGACGCGTTGATCGCCCGGCAGGTGGAGTTCTTCCGCCGGCGCGGCGAGGCGGTGGAGTGGAAGCTCAACGGTCACGACCAGCCGGCCGACCTGCCCGACCGGCTGCGCGCCGCCGGGTTCGTCGCGGAGGCGCAGGAGACCGTCGTGGTCGGTCCGGTCGCGGCGCTGGCCGCCGCCGTGCCCGTGCTGCCCGAGGGGGTACGCCTGCGCGAGGTCAGTGCCCGGGAGGACCTGGAGCGGATCGCCGCGATGGAGGAGGCGGTCTGGCTCGACGACCGCAGCCACCTGGTGACGGGCCTGGCGAAGGAGATCGAGGCCGACGCGCAGTCCATCACGGTCGTCGTCGCCGAGGCGGGCGACACGGTGGTCAGCGCCGGCTGGGTCCGCTACCAGGCGAACACCGCCTTCGCCACCCTCTGGGGCGGCTCGACCCTGCCGCAGTGGCGGCGGCGGGGCATCTACCGGGCGCTGGTCGCGTACCGGGCGCGCCTGGCCGAGCAGCGTGGCCGGACGCTGCTCCAGGTGGACTGCTCGCCGGACAGCCGGCCGATCCTTCAGCGGCTCGGTCTCGTCCCGGTCACGACCACCACCCCGTACGTCTACACTCCGTGATCATGGAACAGCGGTTGACGGCCGAGGAGCGGCTGACTCTCAAGACGGGCGCGTTCGGGGCGGTGTTCCTGGTCGCCAACGCGGATCCGGGAATGCTCGCCCTGTTCCGGGAGAGCTTCGCCGCCTCCGGTGCGATGGCCGACAGCAGCGGGGTGGTGAAGGAGGCGCTGACCAGCGGCCCACTGCCGAAGCTGCCCCGGGACTCGGTCCTGGAGGTCGAGTCGGTGGTGCTGCCGGCGCTGGGCCGGTCCGTACGGATCCTGCGGGAGAAGTCGCCCGGGGACGTGGCGGGCTACCGCGAGGTGGTGCTGGCCGCGGCCGAGCGGGTGGCCCACGCGCACCGGGGGGTGGCCCCGGCCGAGGCGGCGGCCATCGAGCGGATCAGGGACGCGCTGGACCAGCCGGAGTGAGCCGCTGCGGCGACCAGAGCGCCCGGACGGCGGCGCGGACGCACCGGTCGCGGAGCCGGCCGCACGCGCATCGGTAGGCCTCGGGTCGCGTCCGGCGGCAGAGGTGCCGGGGGACGTCGGGACGGCCGTGGTCGACGCCGGAGACGGTGCTCCACGCGACGGCGCTGGCAGGTTCGGACATTTCGTGACACCTCCGTGTTTGCTAGATTACCTGCCCGCTACGCCGTCCGTGAGCTGTGTCACCCTGAGGCTGTCGGAGGCGAATGCTACTGGCAGGTAACATTGCGCCGTGGGCAACTGCACAGCGCCGCGCGGTTGACCGGCGTCAACGGACGCGCGAGGCTGCGGCCCAGACCGGGCGAGCGATCGCAACACCAACAGGAGGGTTGTCGAAGCGCGATGAACATCGTCGTACTCGTCAAGCAGGTGCCCGATTCGGGCGCGGACCGCAGCCTGCGTAGTGACGACAACACCGTCGACCGCGGTTCGACGAACAATGTCATCAACGAGATGGACGAGTACGCCATCGAGGAGGCGTTGAAGGTCAAGGAGGCGCACGGGGGCGAGGTGACGGTTCTGACGATGGGTCCGGACCGGGCGGCCGAGTCGATCCGTAAGGCGTTGTCCATGGGTCCGGACAAGGCGGTGCATGTGGTGGACGACGCCCTGCACGGTTCGTGTGCCGTCGCCACCTCGAAGGTCCTTGCCGCTGCGCTCGGTCAGTTGAACGCCGACCTGGTGTTGTGCGGCAGCGAGTCGACCGATGGTCGGGTGCAGGTGATGCCGCACATGATCGCCGAGCGGTTGGGCATCGCGGCGCTGACCGGTGCCCGCAAGCTCACCGTCGACGGCTCGACCCTCACGGTCGAGCGGCAGACCGAGGAGGGCTACGAGGTGGTGACCGCTTCGACGCCCGCGGTGGTGTCCGTCTGGGACACGATCAACGAGCCGCGTTTCCCGTCGTTCAAGGGGATCATGGCGGCGAAGAAGAAGCCGGTGCAGACGCTCTCCCTGGGTGACCTCGGTGTCGCTCCGGCCGAGGTGGGTTTCGAGGGTGCGACCAGTGCCGTGCTGGAGCACAGCAAGCGTCCGCCGCGTTCCGGTGGGGCGAAGGTCACCGACGAGGGCGACGGCGGCGTGAAGCTGGTCGAGTTCCTGGCCACCGAGAAGTTCGTGTGAGGGGTGTGAACGTGTCTGAGGTTCTCGTCGTCGTCGAAGCTACTCGGGAGTTCGGCGTCAAGAAGGTCACCCTGGAGATGCTCACCCTCGCGCGCGAGTTGGGTACCCCGAGTGCGGTGGTGCTCGGTGGCCCGGGCGCCGCGGAGGCGTTGAGCGCCAAGCTGGGTGAGTACGGCGCGGAGAAGATCTACGCGGCCGAGAGTGAGGAGATCGACGGTTACCTGGTGGCGCCGAAGGCGACCGTCGTGGCTGATCTGGTCTCCCGGACCCAGCCGGCCGCGGTGTTGTTGGCGTCGTCGCAGGAGGGCAAGGAGATCGCCGCCCGCCTGGCGGTGAAGTTGGACAACGGCATCCTGACCGACGTGGTGGGTTTGGCCGCGGATGGCACCGCCACGCAGGTGGCGTTCGCCGGTTCCGCGATCGTCACGTCGAAGGTGACCCGTGGTCTGCCGCTGGTGACGGTGCGGCCGAACTCGGTCACCCCGGCCCCGGCGGCGGCGACCCCGGCCGTCGAGCAGCTCACCGTCGCGGTGGCGGAGGCCGACAAGCTGGCGAAGGTCGTGGAGCGGGTCGCCGAGCAGAAGGGCTCCCGCCCGGAACTCACCGAGGCCGGTGTGGTCGTCTCCGGCGGACGCGGTGTCGGCAACGCCGACAACTTCAAGCTGGTCGAGGAGTTGGCGGACCTGCTCGGTGGTGCTGTCGGCGCGTCGCGGGCCGCCGTGGACTCCGGCTACTACCCGCACCAGTTCCAGGTGGGCCAGACCGGTAAGACGGTGTCCCCGCAGCTGTACATCGCGCTCGGTATCTCCGGGGCGATCCAGCACCGGGCTGGTATGCAGACCTCGAAGACCATCGTCGCGGTCAACAAGGACGGCGAAGCGCCGATCTTCGAACTGGCCGACTTCGGCGTCGTGGGCGACCTGTTCAAGATCGTCCCACAGGCCGCCGACGAGATCCGCAAGCGCAAGTGAGCTGACGCCCGCCCGGGCGAGGGCCGGAAACCGTGACACGGTTCCCGGCCCTCGCCGTCTCCGGGCCACGCCCGAACGAGCCCCGGGCCCCGCGTCGGCCTGCGACGATGGAGACGCTCTTCAAGGGTTCCCGGGCCCGGCCCTCCCCGCGCGGAACAGGAGTGTGTCGATGCCGGCCAGGACGTCCGAGGGCGAACACCACGCGCTCGCCGTGCACGAGCTCGTGCTGCTGCTCGGGACCGACACCGAGCACGGGCTGACCGACGAGGAGGCGGCGGCCCGGCTCCAGCGGTACGGGCCCAACGTGCTGCCCCGCGCGGCCGGGGGCGGAGCCCTGCGTCGCCTGCTGCGGCAGTTCCACAACCCCCTGATCTACGTGCTGGTCGCCGCCGGCGTGGTCACCCTGCTGCTCGCCGAGTACGTCGACTCGGCGGTGATCTTCGGGGTGGTGCTCGTCAACGCCGTCGTCGGCTTCCTCCAGGAGTCCCGTGCCGAGGCGGCCCTCGACGCGCTGCGGGCGATGGTGCGTACGCAGGCCCGGGTGCTGCGCGCCGGCCGGCAGCGCCACGTGTCGTCGGACGACCTGGTCCCGGGGGACATGGTGCTGGTGGAGGCGGGGGAGAAGGTGCCCGCCGACCTACGGCTGGTGCGCGCCGCCGAGCTGCGGGCCGACGAGTCGGCGCTGACCGGCGAGTCACTGCCCGTACGCAAGGACGAGGTGGTCGTACCGGTCGAGACGCCGGTGGCGGACCGCCGCAACCTGCTCTACTCCGGCACCCTGCTCACCTCCGGTACGGCGGTCGGCGTCGCGGTGGCCACCGGGGCGGAGACGGAACTGGGCCGCATCCACCGGCTGGTCGGCGGCGCGGAGGTGCTGGACACGCCGCTGACGGTGAAGCTGGCCCGGTTCAGCCGGCTGCTCACCGTGGCGATCCTGCTCCTCGCCGCGGTGACCTTCGGCATCGGCGTGGTGCGGGGGCAGGACGCCGGGGAGACCTTCACCGCCGCCGTGGCGCTGGCCGTGGGCGCGATCCCGGAGGGCCTGCCCGCCGCCGTGACGATCACCCTGGCGATCGGCGTGTCCCGGATGGCCCGCCGCCGGGCGGTGATCCGGCGGCTGCCGGCGGTGGAGACGCTGGGCAGCACCACGGTCATCTGCACCGACAAGACCGGCACCCTCACCGAGAACCAGATGACGGTCCAGGTGCTCTGGACGCCGCAGGGCCGCTACGAGGTCGAGGGGGCCGGTTACGTCCCGACCGGCGGCATCCGGGACGCCACCGGTGGGCCGGCCCCGACCGGGGAGGGCCCGCTGCGCTGGTCGCTGCTGGCCGGCGTCGGCTGCAACGACGCCCGGCTGGACGAGCAGGACGGCCGCTGGGTCGTGCTGGGCGACCCCACCGAGGGGGCGATGCTGGTGGTGGGCGCCAAGGTGGGGCTGCACGCGCAGGAGGTCGCCGCCGAGCTGCCCCGGGTGGCGTGCGTCCCGTTCACCTCGGAGCGGCAGTTCATGGCCACCCTGCACGACCGGCCCGACGGCGGGCGGGTGATGCTCGTCAAGGGCGCGGTGGAGCGGGTGGTCGAGTGGTCCGGCTCGGCGCTGCGCCCCGACGGCTCGACGGGGCCGCTCGACGCCCCGGCCGTGCTGGCCGCCGCCCACGAGCTGGCCGCCGAGGGGCTGCGGGTGCTCGCCACCGCGATGCGGCCGGTCGGCCCGACGGACGGGCTCGTGGAGGAGGAACTGGCCGGCACCCTGGTCCTCACCGGGCTGCACGCGATGCTCGACCCGCCCCGGGCCGCGGCGGCGGCGGCCGTCACCTCCTGCCACCGCGCGGGGATCGACGTCAAGATGATCACCGGGGACCATCTGGCCACCGCCAGCGCCATCGCGCGTCGGATCGGGCTGCTGCGTACCGAGCCCGGCCCCGGGGACGTGCTGACCGGCGCCGACCTGGCGGCGCTGCCCGCCGGGGAACTGCCCGAGGCGGTACGGCGGGCGTCGGTGTTCGCCCGGGTCTCCCCGGAGCAGAAACTGCGGCTGGTGGAGGCGTTGCAGGCCGACGGCCAGGTGGTCGCGATGACCGGTGACGGGGTCAACGACGCCCCCGCGCTGCGCCAGGCCAACATCGGGGTGGCCATGGGCCGCAGCGGCACCGAGGTGGCCAAGGAGGCCGCCGACGTCGTGCTCACCGACGACGACTTCGCCACCATCGAGGCGGCCGTCTCGGAGGGGCGCGGCGTCTTCGCCAACCTGACCAAGTTCATCACCTGGACGCTGCCCACCAACGCGGCCGAGGGACTGGTCATCCTCGTGGCGATCGTGCTCGGCTCGGCGCTGCCGATCCTGCCGAGCCAGATCCTCTGGATCAACATGACCACGGCGGTCTTCCTCGGCCTGACGCTCGCCTTCGAGCCCAAGGAACCCGGGATCATGGACCGGCCGCCGCGCGACCCCGGCCAGCCCCTGCTGACCGTCGCGCTGGTGGTCCGGGTGCTGCTGGTCTCCGCGCTGCTGGTGGTGGGCGCCTGGTGGCTGTTCGAGTGGGAACTGTCCAGCGGGGCGGAACTGGCGCAGGCCCGCACCGCCGCCGTGAACCTCTTCGTCACGGTGATGGCGTTCTACCTGTTCAGCTGCCGCTCCCTGACCCGCTCGCCGTGGCGCCTGGGCCTGTTCAGCAACCGCTGGCTGATCGTCGGGGTGCTGGTGCAGGCCCTCGGCCAGCTCGCCCTGACGTACCTGCCGGTGATGAACGACCTGTTCCGTACGGCTCCGATCGGTGGGCAGGCGTGGCTGCGGATCCTGGGGATCGCCGTCGTGGTCTCCGCCATCGTCGCGCTCGACAAGCGGTTCGGCTGGTTCGGCCGCCGCCTCGGCTGAACTGCGCAGGCGGCGGCCACGCTGCCGGCCACGGCCGAGTCGCTGCGGCGGCCACGTGCGGGCCTCAGCCGAGTCGCTGCGGCCACAGGCGGGCTTCGGCCGCGCCGCTGCGGCCACAGGCGGGCTTCGGCCGCGCCGCTGCGGCCACGGTGGCGATGGGAGCTGATCGGTGGGCCGGGGAGCTGAGCCGGCCCACCGATCAGCCCGTCAGGGTGCCCCTCAGCAGGCTGTTGCCGGAGTGGGCGGTGTTGTTGTCGTACGCCTCGGCGGAGACGTCGACAACCGAGTATGTCGCAAGGTCGACGTTGGGTGGCAACGGCAGCAACTCGTCCGTCGCGTCGCCGAGTACGCCCACCGAGAGCATCTCCATGTTCCGCGGGTTGATGAGCCAGACCTCGTAGTACCCCGGGACGTCCGGGAGATTCGTCAGGTGCAGGTGCAGCCTGCCGTTGTCGAAGACCCGAGCCTCCCCGTTGGCGTCCGGTGGCGTCGTGCCGTACGCCTTCAGCGGAGCGCTGGCCAGCACCACCCGCTGCGGGTCGGGCTCCGGCGTCGACCCGGTCGCGTCGAGCACGACGAGGGTGCCGACGACGCCGGCCGCGGCGGCGGCCACCGCGGTCGTGGCGGTCACCGCCCAGCGCGACCACCGGCCACGCCGGCGCGACCGCGCGGAGACGACCCCGCCCACGGCGTCGGACGGCCGGTCGCCGGAGGCACGCTCGTGGGTGGGCCGCTCGGCGCGGGGGGCGGGCAGCGCCGGGAGGGCCTCCGCCGCGCGGATCTCCGCGACGATGCCCTGCCAGACGTGCTCCGGCGGGTCCGGCAGGTCGTGCAGGCCCTGGGCGCCGGCGCCGAGGCCGGCCACGTGCTGGAGGGTGTCCATCTCGGTCCGGCAGTGCGTGCAGCTCTCGAGGTGGGTGCTCTCTCCGGCGTCCGCCTCGGTCTCACCGAGCGCCAGGAAGACCAGCCGGTCGTGGTCCAGATGCGACACCGTCCACCTCCCATCTGCGTTTCAAGCTCGCCATGCCGCGGCGGATGTGGCTTTTCACCGTGCCGAGCGGCACCCCGGTTACCGTCGCTATCTGCTGGTGGGTCAGGTCGTCGAAGAACGCCAACTCCAACATGCGCCGTTGGTCGTCGGGCAGCCGGGCCAGCTCGTCGGCGACGACCAGCCGGTCGACCACCGTGTCGGGATCAGGGCCCGTGCGCGCCGGCTCCGGCAGTTGCCGGACCGTCTCGACCACCCGGGTCTCCCGGGCGGAGGCCCGCAGCCGGTCGATGACCTTGCGTCGGCCGATGCCGAGCAGCCAGCCGACCAGCGAGCCCCTGGCCGGGTCGAAGGTGTCCCGCGCCAGCCAGGCGGCGACGAAGGTGGTCTGGGTCACGTCCTCTGCGTCGCTGCGGTTGGCCAGCGTGCTGGTGGCCAGGTGCAGGACCGCCCGGCCGTACCGGTCGTAGGCCTCCCGCAGGGCCAGTTCGTCGCCCGCGCGGAAGCGGGCGGGGAGGTCGTCCTCGGGTGGGTACGGCTCCTGCCGTGCCGCTGTCACAGGGCGGCTCGCCTTCCAGGGGGCATGCCCGACTGTAACTCCCACAGCCATCGCCCCACCTTTCCGGTCGGTCTGGTCTCGGTGGCTATTCGCTCCGGTGGCGGTGCGCGGATGCGGATCCGGCGGACGAAAAGAAGTTGCTCCCGGCCGCATCCAGCCGTGGCGGGCCGGGCGTAACTCGTTTTGCACGCCAGGCGTGACGAACCAGCACCAATCACCAGGAGGCAGACATGCAGCTCTCGTACTTCCGCCGGGTCGCGGCGGGCGGCGCGGTCGCCGCGCTGACGTTCGCCGGAGCCGGCGCCCTCACGGCCACCCCCGCGTACGCCGCCACGTCCAAGGTGTCCGTCGTGCACGGCATCCCGGACACCCCGGTCGACGTGTACGTCAACGGCGAGAAGACGCTGGACAACTTCAAGCCCGGCGACGTGGCCGGCCCGCTCAACCTCGAGGAGGGCGCGTACGACATCGCCCTCACCAAGCCCGGCGAGCCGATCGCCCAGGCCATCCTCAGCGTCGACGACGCCGCGGTTCCGGGCGGGGCGAACATCAGCATCGCCGCCCACCTCGACGCGGCCGGGAAGCCGAAGATCACCCCGTTCGTCAACGACACCAGCAAGGTCGGTGCCGGCAAGGCCCGGCTGGTCGTCCGGCACACCGCTGCCGCCCCGGCCGTGGACGTGCGCGCCGGTGGCACCCCGGTCTTCGAGGACCTGACCAACCCGAACGAGGCCAAGGGCGACGTCGACGCGGGTGCCGTCAAGGCCGACGTGGTGCTCGCCGGCACCGACACCGTGGCGATCGGGCCGGCGGACCTGAACCTCAAGGAGGGCACCGCGACGATCGTCTACGCCATCGGCTCGGCCGAGGCGAAGAACCTCGCCGTCGTGGCGCAGACCATCACCGGCCTGCACTCGGCCCCGGCCGGGGTGCCCAGCGGCGACGGCGGCCGGGCCGGCACCGGCGTGGACACCTGGTGGTACGTGCTGACCGGCGCCGGCGCGCTGCTCCTCGTCGGTGGCGGGACGCGGGTGGCCACCGCCCGGACCGGTCGCAGGTGACGGTGCGTCACCGCGGGGCGCTGGCGGCGATGGCCGCCGGCGTCGCCGCGCTCACCGTCGCAACCGTCGTCGCCTGCGGCTCCCGGCCGGCCGAGGACGTCGGTGCCGACGAGGCGGCGGCCCTGGCCAGCGCCGCGCCGGCCCCGTCGGTCACCCCCGGTGACGCCGCCTCGGTCCCGGTCACCGCGGGGGACCTGCCCGACGGTACGAAGACCGTCCCGCCGGTACGGCTGGAGATCCCGGCGATCGACGTCACCGCCACGGTGAACGCGGTCGGCATCAACCGGCGCACCAACGAGTTCGAGGTGCCGCCCAGCGTCGACCAGATCGGCTGGTACCGGTACGGGCCGGGCCTGGAGGCCGACGCCGGCTCGGTGGTCGTCGCCGGCCACGTGGACAGCGCCACGCAGGGCAAGGGCGCCTTCTACCGCCTGCGCGAGCTCGACGAGGGCGACACCGTCACCGCGACCGGCAGCGACGGCAGGGCCCGCGCGTACCGGGTCGTCGCCCGGGAGGAGTACGACAAGACCAGGATCCCGCTGGACCGGTACTTCGCCCGTGACGGCAAGCCGCGGCTGACCCTGATCACGTGCGGTGGGCCGTTCGACGCCAGGGCCCGCAAGTACCGCGACAACATCGTGGTCACGGCGGTGCCCGCCTGATCGGGCGGAACCGGATCGCCGGCCCCGGCGCACGGAACCGGGGCCGCCCCACCGGCAGGGTCCGACACCGGGCGGGGCGCCCCACCGGACGGGGCCCGGCGCCGGACGGGCCCGGCGGCGGGCGGTGGGGAGCGCCCTTCCCGTCCGGTGCCGGCATCCGTGGCGTCGCACGGGACCCTCCGGCCTCCGGCGGGTCGGGCGCCGGGTCGTAGGCTGAACCGTGATGGCTTATCTGGATCACGCGGCGACCACTCCAATGCTCGACGAGGCGCTGGAGGCGTACGTCGCCACCGCCCGCGAGGTCGGCAACGCGTCCTCCCTGCACGCGGCCGGTCGCCGTGCCCGGCGGCGGGTGGAGGAGTCGCGGGAGCGGGTGGCCGCCGCGCTGGGCGCACGGCCCTCCGAGGTCGTCTTCACCGGCGGCGGAACCGAGAGCGACAACCTCGCGGTGAAGGGCATCTTCTGGTCCCGCCGGTCGGCCGACGCCCGGCGGGACCGGGTGGTCTCCAGCGCCGTCGAGCACCACGCCGTGCTCGACGTGGTGGACTGGCTGGTCGGCCACGAGGGGGCCGGCGTGGGGTGGCTCTCCGTGGACGCCACCGGCCGGCTCAGCCCCGACGAGCTGCGCGCCGAGTTGACCGCGCACGGCGACCGGGTCGCGGTGGTCACCGCGATGTGGGCCAACAACGAGGTCGGCACCGTGCAGCCGGTCGCCGAACTGGCCGCCGTCGCCGCCGAGCACGGGGTGCCGTTCCACACCGACGCCATCCAGGCCGTCGGGCAGGTGCCGGTCGACTTCTCCGCCGCCGGGGTCGCCGCGCTGACCGTCACCGGGCACAAGCTCGGTGGGCCGACCGGGGTCGGCGCCCTGCTGCTCGCCCGCGACGTGGCGGCCACGCCGCTGCTGCACGGCGGCGGCCAGGAGCGCGACGTACGCTCCGGCACCCTCGACACCGCCGGCATCGTGGCCTTCGCGGTCGCCGTGGAGGCGGCGGTCAAGGGCCAGCAGGAGTACGCGGCCCGCATCGCCGCGCTCCGCGACGACCTGGTCGAGCGCGTCCGGCACGCGGTGCCCGAGGTCGTCTTCAACGGCGACCCGACCGACCGGCTGCCGGGCAACGCGCACTTCTCCTTCCCGGGCTGCGAGGGCGACGCCCTGCTGCTCCTGCTGGACGCCCAGGGCATCGCCTGCTCGACCGGCTCCGCCTGCTCCGCCGGGGTGGCCCAGCCCTCACACGTGCTGCTCGCCATGGGCGCCGACGACGACCGCGCCCGCTCGTCACTGCGCTTCACCCTCGGCCACACCAGCACCCCTGCCGACGTCGACGCCCTGATCGCCGCCCTCCCGGCCGCCGTCGACCGGGCCCGCCGCGCCGCCGCCCTCCGCACCCCCCGCTGACCCACCCCCGCCCCCCGCCCTTTGCCCCACGCCCGCGCCCCCTCCCAATGCGGTCGATCATGCAGTCGTGGTGCCCGGAACATGGCTTATGCAGCGTTCGTGCCCCACCACAACTGCATGATCGACTCGCCGCTGGCGCGACGGGGCCCGCGCGGGGCTGCTCGTGCGGGGCGAGCGCCGGGGCCGGGAGCCGGGGGCGGGAGCCAGGGGCGGGAGCCAGGGCGGAGGGCGGGGAGCCGGGGCCGGGGATTGAGGGCCAGGGTTGGGGGCGGGGGAGTCGGGTGGTGGGTGTGGGTGGGGGACCGGGGTGGGGTGGGGGCGGGGATAAGGTCGGTGGGGCGAAGGGAGTGAGCCGGTGAGGGTGTTGGCGGCGATGTCGGGCGGGGTGGACTCGGCGGTCGCGGCGGCGCGAGCCGTCGAGGCGGGGCACGACGTGACCGGCGTGCACCTGGCGCTGGCCCGTAACCCGCAGACCTACCGCACCGGCGCGCGCGGCTGCTGCACGCTGGAGGACTCCCGGGACGCCCGGCGGGCCGCCGACGTCATCGGCATCCCGTTCTACGTCTGGGACATGGCCGACCGATTCCACTCCGACGTGGTGGACGACTTCGTCGCCGAGTACGCGGCCGGTCGTACGCCCAATCCCTGCCTGCGCTGCAACGAGAAGATCAAGTTCGCGGCGGTGCTGGACCGGGCCGTGGCTCTGGGCTTCGACGCCGTCGTCACCGGCCACCACGCCCGGCTCGGCGCGGACGGCCTGCTGCGCCGCAGCGTCGACCTGCCGAAGGACCAGTCGTACGTGCTGGCGGTGCTCACCCGCGAACAGCTGGACCGGTCGATCTTCCCGCTGGGCGACTCGACGAAGGCGCAGGTCCGCGAGGAGGCCGCCCGGCGTGGGCTGGCCGTGGCCGACAAGCCGGACTCGCACGACATCTGCTTCATCGCCGACGGGGACACCCGTGGCTTCCTCGCCGGGCGGCTCGGCGAGGCCCCCGGCGACGTGGTGGACGCCGCCACCGGTGCAGTGGTGGGCAGCCACACCGGCGCGTACGCGTACACGGTCGGGCAGCGGCGCGGGCTGCACCTGGACCGCCCGGCCCCGGACGGCCGACCGCGCTACGTGCTGTCGATCACGCCGAAGACCAACACCGTCACGGTGGGTCCGGCCGAGGCGCTGGAGGTCTCCCGGGTGCGCGCCGAGCGCCCGGTGTGGACGGGTGGTCCGACACCGGACGCGCCCCTGGAGTGCGAGGTGCAGCTGCGGGCACACGGCGACGTGGTGCCGGCGACGGTCGAGCTGACCGCCGGCGGTCTCCGCGCCGAACTGCGCCGCCCGGTCCGTGGGGTCGCCGCCGGGCAGGCCATCGTGGCGTACCGGCCGGACGCCGCCGGCGACGTCGTGCTCGGCTCCGCCACCATCGCCGGTTGACCGGCCGGCCCGGTGTAGCGGGCGTCGGGCGGGACCGGCCGGCGTACCGGATAGTCTTTCGCCCGTGACAGATCAGGCGTGGCCGTGGCCGGCCGGCGCGGCGACCGGCATCGGCTCGCTTCCCGGCACCGACATCGCCGAGGCGCAGCGGATCGTCCTCGGTGAGTTTCCCGCCCTGCCCCACCTGGCGGAGCTGCCGGCCCGGGGCCCCGGCGCCGACCTGATCGGCCGGACCGCCGGCCTCCTGGTCGAGCTGCCGGTGGAGCTCTACGCGAGCCGCTGGCGCATCGCCCCGCGCCCGGGACGGGACCTGCGCCGCGCCCGGGACCTGATGGAACGCGACCTGGACCAGCTCGCGGAGCAGGCCGAGGAGTACGCGGGACCGGTCAAGATCCAGGCCGGTGGCCCGTTGACCCTCGCCGCCTCCCTGGAGTTGCCGATCGGCGGCCGGATGCTGCGCGACCCCGGCGCGGTCCGGGATCTCACCGGCTCGCTCGCCGAGGGGCTGCGCGGGCACGTCGCGGCGGTCGCTCGCCGGCTGCCCCGCGCCTCCGTTCTGCTCCAGCTCGACGAGCCGTCGCTGCCGACGGTGCTCGCCGGGCGGGTGCCCACCGAGAGTGGGCTCGGCGCGTACCGTGCCATGGAGTCGGGCGTCGCCGCGTCGCTGCTGCGCACGGTCGTCGAGGCGGTCGGGGTGCCGACCCTGGTGCACTGCTGCGCGCCGGACGTGCCGCTGGAGCTGATCCGCTCGACCGGTGCCGCCGGCGTGGCCCTCGACCTCGGCCTCGTCACCGACCTGGATCCGCTGGGCGAGGCGATCGACGCGGGGCTCGGGCTGCTGGCCGGCGCCGTGCCCACCGCGCCGTCGCCCGCCGGTCGCGCGCCGACCTCGGCACAGGTCGCCGACCGGGTACGCAAGCTCTGGGACCGCCTCGGGTTCCCCCGCCGCCAGCTCGCCGAGCAGGTCGTGGTGACCCCGGCCTGCGGTCTCGCCAACGCCACCGGCCAGTACGCGCGCGCGGTGCTCGCCGCCTGCCGGGACGCGGGGCGGCGGCTCGCCGAGGATTGACGTTTGCCGTCGTACGGGCGGGGCAGGATGCCGACATGATCGGACAACTGCGCACAGTGGTCATCGACTGCCCTGACCCTCGGACCCTGGCCGGGTTCTACTCGGAGCTGCTGGGCCTGCCCCTCGACGGCAACGACTTCCGCGTCTACGCCGATCCGGCCGGTCATCGGATTCCTTCCGTGGATACTTCGGCCTTCAGGCCGGAGAGGAAACGGAGCCCCTGCGGAGCAGGGCAGGAAAAGCCCATCCGCCGCCAAGGCGGATAGGCGTCCACTCGCATGCCACCGCAAGGCTTACTGACTAGCTTGCTAGACTGTGAGACGTGCCCAAGACCGTGAAGCGGGCGTTCAAGTTCCGCTTCTACCCGACCGACGCGCAGGTTTCCGAGCTTGCCCGCACGTTCGGGTGTGTCCGGCTGGTTTACAACATGGCGTTGCAGGCCCGCACCGAGGCGTGGACGCTGCGCCAGGAACGGGTCAACTACAACGCCACGTCGGCGATGTTGACCACGTGGAAGAAAACCGACGACCTGGCCTTCCTCAGCGAGGTGTCGTCGGTGCCGTTGCAACAGTGCCTGCGGCACCTGCAAGTCGCGTTCACGAACTTCTTCGCCAAACGAGCCCGGTACCCGAGCTTCAAGAGCAAGAAGAAGTCGCGCCGGTCGGCGGAGTACACCACCAGCGGGTTCCGCTACCGCGACGGCCGGCTCACCCTGGCGAAGATGACTGAGCCGCTGAACATCGTGTGGTCCCGACCACTGCCCGAGGGCGCGAAGCCGTCCACGGTGACCGTGTCGCAGGACGCGGCCGGTCGCTGGTTCGTGTCGCTGCTGTGCGACGACCGAATCGAGCAGGCGCCGGCGCCGAGCCCGGCCGTCGGGGTCGATGCCGGCCTTGACAGCCTGCTGACCCTCTCCACCGGAGAGAAAGTCGTAAACCCGAAGCATGAGCGCCGTGACCGGGCCGCGCTCGCCCGCGCCCAACGGAACCTGTCCAAGAAGGAGAAGGGCTCCGCGAACCGGGACAAGGCCCGACTCAACCTCGCCCGCGTGCACGCCCGGATCACCGACCGCAGGCGGGATCACCTGCACAAGTTGACCACTCGGCTCGTTCGTGAGAACCAAACGATCGTGATCGAGGATCTGACCGTGCGCAACATGGTCAAAAACCGCAGCCTGGCTCGTGCTATCAGCGACGCGGCTTGGCGACAGTTCCGCACCCTGCTCGAATACAAGGCCGACTGGAACGGCCGCAACCTCGTTGTTGTGGACCGCTGGTTCCCGTCGTCCAAGCTGTGCTCGGCGTGTGGTGCGCTCGCTGAGCGGATGCCGCTGAACGTGCGGTCGTGGACCTGCCGGTGCGGCAACGCCCACGACCGCGACGTCAACGCGGCCCGCAACATTCTCGCGGAGGGGCTCTCCGTGATTGCCTGTGGAGGCGGTGTAAGACCTCAACGAGAGTCCTCTCGGACGGGGCGTCCGTCGGTGAAGCAGGAAACCTTTGGGGTGACCCAGGGAATCCCCGCCCTTTAGGGCGGGGAGGATGTCAACCCTTCTGCCTGGTCTTCTCTCCGGCTGACCCGACCACCGGGCGACCGGCACGCCGACCTCGATGCCGCGTGGCGCGGGGCGCCGGGGCGGTGCGGGCGGCGGGCGGCCAGGGGGCGGCTCGTCGCCCGGTGGTGCGGGTTGCGGCCGGGCGGCATGATCGCGGAATGATCGACACCTCGCTCCGGCGGGCCGCCGGCTCCCTCTTCGGCCTCGCCTACGGTGACGCGTTGGGCAAGCCGACCGAGTTCCTGACCGTCGCCGAGATCGTCCGTCGCTACGGGGCGGCCGGCCCGCGCGACCTGACCGGCGATCCGGCGCTGGTGACCGACGACACGCAGATGGCGCTGGCGGTCGGCTGGGCGCTGCACGACGCGCCGGCGCTGACCCCGGAGGCGGTCGAGCCGCTGCTGCGGGCCCGCTTCCTCGACTGGGCGGCCAGCCCGGAGAACAACCGGGCGCCGGGCATGACCTGCCTGCGCGCCTGCGCCGAACTCGGGCGCGGGGTGCGGTGGCAGGACGCGACGGTCGCCGGCTCGAAGGGCTGCGGGGCCAACATGCGGGTCACCCCCGTCGGCCTGGTCGACGTCGACCTCGACACCCTCGCCGGGCTGGCCCAGCTCCAGGCGGGGCTGACCCACGGCCACCCGACCGGTCTCGCCGCCAGCGAGCTGACCGCGTACGCGGTGCGGCTGCTGCGCGACGGGGCGGCGCTGGCGGAGCTGCCCCGGCTGCTCGTCGACCGGGCCCGCGAGCAGCGGCGGGTCTACCGCGCCGACTGGCTCGGCGACCTCTGGCAGCGCCCCGGAGTGGACGCGCCGGAGGAGTTCATCGCCCGGGGCTGGGACGAGTGCCTCGCCGTCCTCGGTCGCCTCGACGCCGCGCTCGCCGGCCCGGACGACGGCGGCGACCCGTGCCGGCACACCGGCGAGGGGTGGATCGCCGAGGAGGCGCTGGCCACGGCCCTGTTCTGCGCGATCCGGCACGCCGACGACCCGGTGGCCGCGCTGGCCCGGGGCGCCACCACCGCCGGCGACTCCGATTCGATCGCCGCGCTGGCCGGCGCCTTCGTCGGCACGGCGCGGGGCATGGCGGCCTGGCCCGCCCCGTGGGCCGCCCGCATCGAGTACGCCGACCAGCTCGCCACCCTGGCCGGAGCCTGGGACTGACCCCGGCCGCGCCGCCCACCGTCCGGCGACACCGGACCGGCGCATCGGCGATACCGGCACACCGGACCGCCGCGTCGGCGTACCCCGGATCCAAGGGGTTGCGCGCCGGCGACAACGGCGCACCGGCGACAGGGGCGCATCGGCGGCACTGGCGCACCGGCGAAGCCCGGACCCTGGTCGGGGGCGACGCCCGCGACCCCTGGTCGGCCCGACCTCCTGGTCGGCCCGACGGTGGCGCGGGTCAGGCGCCCGGCAGGTGGGGGAGGCGGCGGATGTGACGCCACAGGGTGGGGTCGCAGTCGCCGGCCTGGCGGGAGAAGCCGGCCAGCGGGACGTGCGCCGGCTCGGCCAGGTCCACGAAGCTGTCGTGGTCGGCGTCGGGGTCCCACTCCCGGGTCGGGATGCGGACGTGGTCGTCCCGGGAACTCTTGTCCTGACTGGTGATCTTCAGGACGTCCGCGCCCCGGGCGTCGGCGCGCAGCACCAGGCAGGGCCGCACCTTCGAGCCGGTGCCGTCGGCGTACGGGACGTCGGCCCACCAGATCTCGCCGGGACGCGGCGTACCGGCGGGGGCCCGCTCGGCGGTACGCGGTCGGGGCGGCGCCGTGGACCGGCCGGGGCCGCCCCGTGACGTCCTGCGGCCGGGCCGGGCGTCCGGGGGCCGGGTGGCGTCGCGCCCGCCCCGCCGGCGCTCGTTCCACGCCCAGCCGGCGGCCACGGCCAACACGATCGCCGCCGCCCAGAGCAGCCACTCCGGCATCCGTACCCCCGCCTGGTCAGTGGGTGCGGCGCGGACGCCGCGGGTTCGACGGCGGCGCGGACCGCCCACGCGGGCACCGCCGTCCGGCGATCCTCGCACGGCGGTGGCCCCGTCGCCGCTCGGGCGCGGCGGGCGGCCGGCGGATTGTCCCACCGGACCGATACGGTGCCGAGGTAGCGGAATCACGGGAGGTCGCAAGGTGTCCGAGGAAGCCATCGCCCAGCAGGTCACTCCGGCGCAGGAGGCGGCCGCGGGCGCCGAGCCGACCCCCGATGCCCGGGAACGGCACGCCACGCTCAGCCAGGAGCTGACGGACCACCAGTACCGCTACTACGTGCTGGACGCCCCGACCATCCCCGACGCCGAGTTCGACCGGCTGCTGCGGGAGCTGGAGGCGCTGGAGGAGCAGTATCCGGCGCTGCGCACCCCCGAGTCGCCGACCCAGCGGGTCGGCGGCACCTTCTCCACCGACTTCACCCCGGTCGCCCACGCCGAGCGGATGCTCTCCCTCGACAACGCCTTCGCCGACGAGGAGTTGGCGGCGTGGGCCGAGCGGGTCGAGCGGGACGCGGGCGGGCCGGTGCCCTACCTCTGCGAGCTGAAGGTCGACGGCCTCGCCATCAACCTCACCTACGAGCGCGGGCGGCTGGTCCGGGCGGCGACCCGGGGCGACGGGCGCACGGGCGAGGACGTCACGGCCAACGTGCGCAGCATCCGCGACGTGCCGGGCCAGCTCGCCACGTCGGACGAGTTCGGCGCCGTGCCGGAGTTCGTCGAGGTCCGGGGCGAGATCTACTTCCCGGTGGCCGCCTTCGCCGACCTCAACGCCGGGCTGGTCGAGCAGGGCAAGCCCCCGTTCGCCAACCCGCGCAACGCCGCCGCCGGCAGCCTGCGCCAGAAGGACCCGCGGATCACCGCGTCCCGGCCGCTGCGGCTGGTGGTGCACGGCATCGGCGCCCGGCGTGGCTTCCAGCCGGTGACGCAGTCCGAGTCCTACGCGGCCCTGCGGGCGTGGGGGCTGCCCACCAGCGACCGCTGGCGGGTGGTGCCCGACCTGGCCGGTGTCGCCGGATACATCGCCCACTACGCCGAGCACCGCCACGACGTCGAGCACGAGATCGACGGCGTGGTGGTCAAGGTCGACCCGGTCTCCATCCAGGGGCGGCTCGGCTCGACCAGCCGGGCGCCGCGCTGGGCGATCGCCTTCAAATACCCACCGGAGGAGGTCAACACGAAGCTGCTCGACATCGACGTCGAGGTCGGCCGCACCGGCCGGGTCACGCCCCGCGCCGTCCTCCAGCCGGTCAAGGTGGCGGGCTCCACCGTCGCGTACGCGACCCTGCACAACGCGCGGGAGGTCGAGCGCAAGGGCGTCCTGATCGGCGACACCGTGGTGCTGCGCAAGGCCGGCGACGTGATCCCCGAGGTGCTCGGCCCGGTGGTCGACCTGCGCCCCGCCGACGCCCGACCGTTCGTCATGCCGACCACCTGCCCGGCCTGCGGCACGCCGCTCGCCCCGGCGAAGGAGGCGGACGTCGACATCCGCTGCCCCAACTCCCGCACCTGCCCCGGTCAGTTGCGGGAGCGGGTCTTCCACCTCGCCGGCCGCAAGGTGTTCGACATCGAGGCACTCGGCCAGAAGGGCGCGGCGGCGCTGCTCGACGCCCAGGTCATCACCGACGAGGGCGACCTGTTCTCGTTGGACGAGGAGCAGCTCGCCCGCTCGCCCTTCTTCGTCAACAAGGACGGCACGCTCGGCAGCAACGCCGTCAAGCTCCTCGACAACCTCGCCGTGGCCAAGGAGCGCGACCTGTGGCGGGTGCTGGTGGCCCTGTCCATCCGGCACGTCGGCCCCACCGCCGCGCAGGCGCTCGCCCGGCACTTCCGCTCCATCGAGGCGATCGACGGGGCCAGCGAGGAGGAGCTCTCCTCGGTCGACGGTGTCGGGCCGACGATCGCGGCGAGCATCCGGGAGTGGTTCGCCGTCGACTGGCACCGCGAGCTGGTCCGCAAGTGGCGCGAGGCCGGCGTACGGATGGCCGAGGAGACGGTCGACGAGGGCCCGCGCCCCCTGGAGGGGCTCACCGTCGTGGTGACGGGCACCCTGCCCGGGTTCAGCCGCGACCAGGCGTCCGAGGCGATCCAGAGCCGGGGCGGCAAGGTCAGCGGGTCGGTGTCCAAGAAGACCTCCTTCGTCGTGGTGGGCGAGAACCCGGGCTCGAAGGCCGACAAGGCGGCCAGCCTGAAGGTGCCGGTCCTGGACGAGGAGGGTTTCCGGGTGCTGCTCGACGCGGGCCCGGAGGCCGCCCGGGAGGTCGCCCGCATCGAGGAGTGACGCGCGGGGGACGAGCGGGCCACCGGCCGGCGGGGCAGGTCGAGATACCAACTTAATTACGACTAGGACCGATTCGCGACTGTCGTGCCGGGCATTGCGACACGGAGGGCGTTTCATTGGTGGCACGGCGTGCCACCGGGTCACGCCCTCGTGGACCGAGTGCTCGGGAGGTGTGATGGGGGCCGCGGACTCGCGAAACTCCGTTCCGCCTGGCCGGGCACGCCCGTTCTTCGCCTTCGTCTGGACCGTGGTCGCGCTGGCCGCGGCGTTCTGCGTACGCCCGCTGATCGAACTGCCGGCCGAGCTGCCGCGACTGCCGGTGGCGTTCTGGGTGATGGCGGCCCTGGCGGTCGGCTGTGACGCGCGCCCGTTCGTGCCGCCCGGGCGGCGGCAGACCTCGGCGGTCTTCCCGTCCACCTGCTTCACCTTCGCCATCCTGCTCGGCTGGGGGTTCGGGCCGGCGATCCTGGTGCAGGCGGTGGCCGTCGTCGTCTCCGGCTGGCGGATGGGCCACGCCCCGTGGCGGACGGCCTTCAACGCCGCCCAGTACGCGGCGGCCCTGGGCGCCGCGTACGCGGTCACCTGGCTGGGGCCCGGGAGCATCTTCGACGGCGGCCGGCTGCGCGGCACCGACGTGCTGGCGGTGGGCGGTGCGACGGTGGCCTGGTTCGTCGTGAACTACGCGCTGGTCAGCGCGGCCGTCCGGTTGCGCTTCGGCGACCGGTGGTGGCCCAGCCTGCGGCAGGGGCTCGGCTTCGAGCTGCTCTCCACCGGCTCGTTGCTGCTGCTCGCCCCGGTGCTGGTCGCGGCGGCGCGGGCCAGCGCGGCGCTGATCCCGCTGGTGCTGGTGCCCCTGTTCGCCGTCTACCGGATGGCCCGGCTCAGCGTCGAGCAGCAGCAGCTCGCCTCCCTGGATCCGCTCACCGGCCTACCCAACCGCAAGGCGCTGCTGGCCGAGGTCGGCGAGCAGGTGCATGTGCACGCCGAACGGGCGGCCCGCGGCATGCCCGGCGCCCGGCTGGCGCTGCTCCTGATCGACCTCGACCGGTTCAAGAACGTCAACGACGCGCTCGGGCACGCGGTGGGGGACCGGCTGCTGGTCGAGGTGAGCGCCCGGCTGACCGGCGTGGTCGGCGCGGGCATGGTCGCCCGGCTGGGCGGGGACGAGTTCGCGATCGTGATGACCGGCCTGGAGGACGTCGACGAGGCCCGTGAGCTCGCCGGGCGGGTGGTCCGCGCGCTGGCCGAGCCGGTGTCGCTGGACGGTTTGCCGCTCGACGTGGGCGGCTCGATCGGCATCGCGTTCTTCCCCGAGCACGGCGAGGACTTCGCGACCCTGATGCGCCACGCCGACGTGGCCATGTACGACGCCAAGCACCGCAACGACACGGTGGCGATCTACACGGCCGAGTCCGACCACAACTCCGCCGAGCGGCTCGCCCTGCTCGCGGACCTGCGGCGGGTGCTGGAGGCGGGCCGTCGGACGACCGTCCCGCCCGGGCCGGCGGGCGCGGCCGAGCTGACGGAGGACGGCGAGCCGGCGGACGACGGCGCGCAGCCGCCGAAGGCCGGCGACGCGACCGTGGCGGGCGTGGGCGCTGACGGCTCCCCGGGCGACGGGGCGGTGGGCGCTCCGGCGGCAGCGGCGCCGGCCGGTCGCCTGCGGGGTGCCGGGCGGGCCGGTGCCGCGCGGGGCGGCGACGGGGCCGAACTCCCCGCTGACCTGGCCGGTTCGGGCCGCTGGGCCGACCCGGCCGGAGCCGGCCGCTGGGCTGACCTGACCGGGGCCGGCCGCTGGTGGCTGCGCCGCCGCCGGCAGCGGCCCGGGCCGTCGACCGACGACGAGCTGATCAACCGGATCGTCACCGCCGCCGACCCGATCCGCCGCCGGCCGGCGGCCGCCGCGGAGACCGGCCCCGACCGGGGCGACGGCCCCGGCCGCCGCAACGGCGCCGGGCGGCGGGGCGGGCAGGGCGGCGCGGTCGTACGCCGACAGGACCCGCCCGGCGACCACGGCGTGCGGGACGCCGGCGACGGCCTGTGGGACGGCGACGACGCCGCGCGGCACGGCGACGACGCCGCGCGGCACGGCGACGACGCCGCGCGGCACGGTGGCGACGGCGCGCGGGACGGCGGCGACGGCCGGGCCCCGACGGGCCGGCGCGGCGCCCGGCACGACGCGACCCGCCGGCGGGACGCGGACCCCGCCGTAGCCGTCGACGCGGGCGAGATCACGATGTACTACCAGCCGCAGATCGCCATCGCGACCGGCGAGGTGGTCGGCGTGGAGGCGCTGCTGCGCTGGCGGCACCCCCGCCGGGGGATGGTGGACCCGGAGGAGCTGATCCGGGTCGCCGAGCAGAGCGCGGTGATGCGGCTGCTCACCCGCCGGGTGGTGGACGACGTGGTCGAGCAGCTCGCCAAGTGGTCGGCTGCCGGGATGAGCCTGCCGGCGGCGCTCAACGTCAGCGTGCGGGACCTGCACACCGGCGAGATCGCCGACCAGATCGCCGACCGGCTCGCCCGTTTCGGCGTGCCGCCGCAGCGGCTGCAACTGGAGATCACCGAGGGTGCCCTGATGGCCGACCCGCGTCGGGTGCTGGCCACCATCACCCGGCTGCACCGGATCGGCGTGGGCATCTCGCTGGACGACTTCGGCACCGGCTACTCCTCCCTCCAGCACCTGCGGCGGCTGCCGCTGTCGGAGGTCAAGGTGGACCGCTCGTTCGTGCTGGGGATGGCCGAGGACGCCGACGACGCGGCCATCGTGAAGTCGACGATCGAACTGGCGAAGGCGCTCGGGCTGCGGGTGGTCGCCGAGGGCGTCGAGGACGAGCGCACCTGGCGCATGCTGTACGCGGCGGGCTGCGACGCGGCGCAGGGCTGGTTCTACGCCCGGCCGATGCCGGCCGAGGAACTTGTCGGCTGGCTGGCCCGCTACCGCCCGGTCCGCCCGACGCCCAGCCCCGACGCGGAGATTCCCCGCCGGCACGCCCGCTGAGTCATCCGCCCGTCGGCGCGGGACGCCCTCCCGTCGGCGCGGGACGCCCTTCCGCCGCGCCGGAGGGGGAGTCGGGGACGCGCCGCCAGGGCGGAACAATAGACTCGCTCCGGTCACCGCGCGTCACGCAGTTCGGCCGCGCGGCCGACACCCGGTCCGACCCGCAGCACCGTCACGAAGGGGGCACCGATGGCCGCCATCTCCCGCGAGGAGGTCGCGCACCTGGCGCGACTGTCGCGGCTCGCCGTCACGGAGGAGGAGCTGGACACCTTCGCCGGCCAGCTCGACGTGATCCTCCAGGCGGTCGCGCAGGTCGGCGAGGTCGCCGCGGCGGACATCCCGCCGACGTCGCACTCGGTGCCGCTGACCAACGTCCTGCGGGACGACGTCGTGGTGCCCGGGCTGACCCCGCAGGAGGCGCTGTCGGGTGCGCCCGACGCCGAGGAGCAGCGGTTCCGCGTACCGCGGATCCTGGACGAGGATGTGGCGTCATGAGCGGGCTGATCATCAGGCGCGGTGTGCGCGGCGCTCAGTGCGCCGGTGAGCGAAGCGAGGCGACGGCATGACGGACCTGACCAGAATGACCGCGACGGAGATCGCGGGGCTCGTCGCCACCGGCGAGGCCTCGGCCGTCGAGGTCACCCGGGCACACCTGGACCGGATCGCCGCCGTCGACGACCGGGTGCGCGCGTTCCTGCACGTCGACTCCGAGGGCGCGCTCGCCGCCGCCGCCGAGGTGGACGCCCGCCGCGCCGCCGGCGAGGAACTGGGGCCGCTGGCCGGCGTGCCGGTCGCCGTCAAGGACGTGCTGACCACCAAGGGCGTGCCGACCACCGTCGGGTCGAAGATCCTGGAGGGCTGGCGCCCGCCGTACGACTCGACGATCGTGCAGCGGCTGCGGGCCGCGGGCACGGTGATGCTGGGCAAGACGAACATGGACGAGTTCGCGATGGGCTCCTCCACGGAATACTCGGCGTACGGGCCGACGCACAACCCGTGGGACCTCAGCCGCATCGCGGGCGGCTCGGGCGGCGGCAGCTCCGCGGCGCTGGCCGCGTACGAGGCACCGCTGGCGATCGGCTCCGACACCGGCGGCTCGATCCGTCAGCCCGGCGCGGTCACCGGCACCGTCGGCGCGAAGCCCACCTACGGCAGCACCTCCCGCTACGGCCTGGTGGCGTTCTCGTCGTCGCTGGACACCCCCGGCCCCTGCGCCCGCACCGTGCTGGACGCGGCGCTGCTGCACGAGGTGATCGGCGGGCACGACCCGCGCGACTCCACCTCCATCCCGCAGCCCGCGCCGGACGTGGTGGCCGCCGCCAGGCTCGGCGCGACCGGCGACCTGACCGGCGTGAAGCTCGGCATCGTCACCGAGTTCACCGGCGAGGGCGCCGAGCCGGGCGTGATGGCGGCGTTCCGCGAGTCGGTCGACGCGCTGACCAAGCTGGGCGCCGAGATCGTGGAGGTGTCCTGCCCCCACTTCCGCTACGCGCTGCCGGCGTACTACCTGATCGCCCCGAGCGAGGCCTCCTCCAACCTGGCCCGGTTCGACGGCGTCCGCTTCGGCCTGCGGGTCGGCGACGACGGCAACCGGTCGCTGGAGGAGGTCATGTCGCTGACCCGGGAGGCCGGCTTCGGCGCCGAGGTCAAGCGCCGGATCATGATCGGCACGTACGCGCTCTCGTCGGGCTACTACGACGCCTACTACGGTCAGGCGCAGAAGGTCCGTACGCTGATCACGCGGGACTTCACCGCCGCGTTCGAGCGGGTCGACGCGCTGATCTCGCCGACCACCCCGTTCGTGGCGTTCCCGCTCGGCGCGCGCACCTCGGACCCGTACCAGATGTACCTGGCCGACCTGTTCACCATCCCGACGAACCTGTACGGCGGGCCGGGCATCTCGGTGCCGTGCGGGCTCTCCGACGGGCTGCCGGTCGGCTTCCAGATCATGGCCCCGACGATGGCCGACGACCGGATGTACCGGGTCGCCGCCGCGCTGGAGAGCGTCGTCGGCACGCTCACCCCGCCGGCACTGTGAGCCGCACGGGGCGAGGCGGGACCACCGCCTGAGCCCCGGATCGTCCCGCGCCCGGCGCGGTCACCACGACCGCGCCGGGCGCGGCTGTCGTCGCGACGACACGACGATCTCCGATCAGGGGATTGTCCGCGTTCGGTGGCACTGGTCGAATAGGCTCCAAGCCTGCTGGATCGACTGGATCCCGGTCCGCTGGCGGACGCGAGCGGTTCCGATCAAGACCTGGATGTGCGATGGGGACACTTCGCCCGGTCATGGCCCTGACGATGGTCGTCGCGTTGCTGCTGGGCGCCGTGCAGCCGGCCACCGCCGCCACCGAGACCGTCACCATCACCTCGGACAAGCCCCGGTCGGTCATGTATCTCGGGCAGGTGTACGCGATCCATACCGTCGAGGCCACCGGTGGCACCGGGCCGTACCGGTTGTCGGTGGTGTCGGGCAGCCTGCCGTCGGGCATGCTCGTGGTCGGGACGTCCCTCGGGGGCGCTCCGGACTCGCCGGGCACGTACACGTTCACGCTGCGCATGACCGACGAGAACGACCGCTACGACGAGCAGACGGCGACGATCGAGGTGCGCGAACCGAAGGTGGTCATCACCTCGGGCAAGCCCCGGTCGCTTATGTATCTCGGGCAGGTGTACGCGATCCACACTGTCGAGGCCACCGGTGGCACCGGGCCGTACCGGTTGTCGGTGGTGTCGGGCAGCCTGCCGTCGGGCATGCTCGTGGTCGGGACGTCCCTCGGGGGCGC
>NZ_JBICTL010000002.1:975054-1073508 GCF_043197575.1 Micromonospora sp. NPDC049051 | reverse complement strand
GCGCTCCGGACTCGCCGGGCACGTACACGTTCACGCTGCGCATGACCGACAAGAACGACCGCTACGACGAGCAGGACGCCACAATCGTCGTCGCCCAGGCCGCAGCCGCGTTCACCTCCGGCGACCCGCCCGCCGGCACGGTCGGCCGGCGCTACTCCTTCCGGTTCACCGCCGACGGTGACTCGGACATCGCGTTCGCCCTGGCCGGCGGGGCACTGCCGGGCGGTCTCACCCTCGACAAGGAGGGCCTGCTCAGCGGCACCCCCGGAAGCGCCGGCACGTTCACCTTCACGGTCCAGGCGAAGGGACGCAGCACCAGTGCCACGAGGGAGGTGCCGCTGGTCGTCGCCGCTCATGCCCCGACCACCCCCACGGCGACCCCGAACGGCCCGACGGCCACGCCGCCGTCGAGCGATCCGACCGCCGCACCGTCGGACAGCAGCCCGGCCCCCCAACCGACGCCCACGCCGTCGAAGGCGAGTGGCGCGTGGCTGCCGATCACCGGACCGGGCTCGCCCCTCGTGCTGGTGCTGCTGAGCGTCGTGGCCTTCTCCATCGGTGGCATCCTGCTCGTGCTGGCCTACAACCGTCGTCGGCGCTTCACCACACCCGACTGACGCCCGCCGAGCCGGGCAGACGGAGCGGTAGGACCGGCACCGCCAGGTGGTGGCACGCCTCCCGGAGGCCGCGTCACCGCAGCCACGCCACGCCCGCGCGTTGATCTCGAAGCCCGGCAGCGGGGTGGCCGGACCAGCCGATTAGGCTGGAACGGTTCTGTCCGGATCGCGCCTGGAGCTCAGATGACGACGACACTGCCCGCGTACGACGAGGTCGTCGCGCGCTACGAACCGGTGATCGGCCTGGAGACCCACGTCGAGCTGGGCACGAACACCAAGATGTTCTGCGGCTGCCCGACCGACTTCGGTGGCGAGCCGAACACCCGGGTCTGCCCGGTCTGCCTGGGCCTGCCCGGCTCGCTGCCGGTCGCCAACCGGGCCGCCATCGAGGCGACCATCCGGATCGGGCTGGCGCTGAACTGCTCGATCGCCGAGTGGTGCCGGTTCGCGCGGAAGAACTACTTCTACCCGGACATGCCGAAGGACTTCCAGATCAGCCAGTACGACGAGCCGCTGTGCTTCGAGGGCTACCTGGACGTCGAGGTGAACGGCGAGCTGGTGCGCATCGGCATCGAGCGGGTGCACCTGGAGGAGGACACCGGCAAGACGTTGCACGTCGGCGGCGCCACCGGGCGCATCCACGGCGCCACCGAGTCGCTGGTCGACTACAACCGGGCCGGCATCCCGCTGGTGGAGATCGTCACCAAGCCGGTCCCCGGCACCGGCGCGCTCGCCCCCGAGGTGGCCCGCGCGTACGTCACGGAGCTGCGCGACGTGATCCGCTCGCTGGGCGTCTCGGACGTGCGGATGGAGGAGGGCTCGCTGCGCTGCGACGTGAACACCTCCCTCAACCTGCCCGGCCAGGAGTGGGGCACCCGCACCGAGACCAAGAACGTCAACTCGCTGCGGTCGGTCGAGCGGGCCGTCCGGTCGGAGATCATCCGGCAGGCGTCCGTGCTCGACGCGGGCGGCCGGATCACGCAGGAGACCCGGCACTTCCACGAGGACACCGGCGACACCACGCCGGGTCGCTCCAAGGAGACCGCGACGGACTACCGGTACTTCCCGGAGCCCGACCTGGTGCCGCTGGCGCCGGACGCCGCCTGGGTCGCCGAGCTGAAGGCCGCCCTGCCGGAGCTGCCCCGGCTGCACCGTCGCCGGCTCCAGGAGCAGTGGGGCCTCTCCGACGCGGACATGCAGTCGGTGCTCAACGCCGGCGCGGTCGAGCTGATCGAGGCCACGGTCGCCGCCGGCGCCACCCCGGCCGCCGCCCGCAAGTGGTGGCTGGGCGAGCTGTCCCGGCGGGCCAACGAGACCGGCGTGGAGTTGGCCGACGTCGGGGCCACCCCGTCGCAGGTCGCGGAGCTGCAGGGCCTGGTGGACGCCGGCAAGCTCAACGACAAGCTGGCGCGTACCGTCCTGGAGGGCGTCGTGGCGGGCGAGGGCTCGCCGACCGAGATCATGACCAACCGGGGTCTGGAGGTCGTCTCCGACACGGGCGCGCTCACCGCCGCCGTCGACGAGGCGATCGCCGCCAACCCGGACATCGCCGAGAAGATCCGCAGCGGCAAGGTCGCGGCGGCCGGTGCCCTGGTCGGCGCGGTCATGAAGACCACCCGCGGCCAGGCCGACGCCAAGACCGTCCGCGAGCTGATCCTGGAGCGCCTCGGCGCCTGACCGGTGTGGAAGGGCCCGTCCTGACGTTTCCCGGCTAGGAAGGGCCCTTCCGCACACCTGAGCCGCCGCGTGCGCCCGTCGTGCGCGGCGACTGTGCACCCCGCGCCCGCCCGCCGCACCCCGCGCCCGCCCGCCCCCGACGGCCGTCAACGGTGACGTGCCAGACCCTGGAGCCGACCGTGAACCGTACCGACCTCGGCGTCCTCGACGAGATCCAGCAGCGGGTCCTGTGGCTCGCGACCCGCATCGTGGACGCGGCCAACCACGACCGGGACACCGGCGACGGGGTGAAGGTGGGCGGGCACCAGGCGTCCAGTGCCTCGCTGGTCACCGCCATGACGGCGCTGTGGTTCGCGCATCTCGACGCCGAGGACCGGGTGGCGGTCAAGCCGCACGCCTCGCCGGTCTTCCACGCCATCCAGTACCTGCTGGGCAATCTCGACCGCTCCTACCTGACGAGGCTGCGCGCCCGGGGCGGGCTCCAGTCGTACCCCTCGCGCACCAAGGACCCGGACGAGGTCGACTTCTCCACCGGCTCGGTCGGGCTGGGGGCGGCGGCGCCGCTCTTCGCCGCCGCGACCCGGCGTTACGTCGACGCGCACTTCGGGGCCCGTCCGCATTCCCGGTTCGTCGCGCTGATCGGCGACGCCGAGCTGGACGAGGGCAACATCTGGGAGGCGGTCGCCGATCCGGCCAACACCGGCCTGGGCAACGTCATGTGGCTGGTCGACTTCAACCGGCAGTCGCTGGACCGGGTGGTGCCCGGGGTGCGGATCAACCAGTGGCGGGGTCAGTTCGAGGCCGCCGGCTGGCACGTCGTCGAGGTCAAGTACGGCCGCAAGCTCGCCGAGGCGTACGCCCGTCCCGGCGGCGAGGCGCTGCGCGACTGGATCGACGCGATGCCCAACGAGCAGTACCAGTCGCTGTTCGGGCTCAGCGGCCCGGCGCTGCGTACGCAGTTCCTCGACGGCGCGCCCGACGGGATCGAGGCGTTCATCGCCGGCATCGGCGACGACGAGCTGGGGCCGCTCGTCACCGACCTGGGCGGCCACGACATGGCGGCGATGCTCGACGCGTACGCCCAGTGCGACGCCGTCACCGACCGGCCCAGCGTGGTCTTCGCGTACACCGTGAAGGGTTGGGGGTTGCCGATCGCCGGCAATCCGCGCAACCACTCGGCGCTGCTCAGCACGGAGCAGGTCGACGCGCTGCGCGCCGCCCACGGGTTGACGCGCGAAACCGAGTGGGACCGCCTGGACCCGGCGTCGGAGGCCGGCATCCGGGTCGGCGAGCGCCGGGAGGCGCTGTCGCGCACGCCGCGCGAGCGGGCGCTGGGCGTCGCGGTCCCGGAGACGACGCGGGTACGCGCGAACAAGCCGATCTCGACGCAGGAGGTCTTCGGCCGGGTGCTGGTGGAACTGGCCCGCAACCCCGAGGTGGGCCGCTACCTGGTGACCACCGCGCCGGACGTGGCGACCTCCACCAACCTGGCCGGGTTCATCAACAAGACCGGCGTCTTCGCCCCCACCCGGCAGCGCTCCTGGACCGAGGACCGGATGTTGCGCTGGACGGAGAGCCCCGCCGGCCAGCACATCGAGCTGGGCATCTCGGAGATGAACCTGTTCCTGCTGCTGGGGCAGCTCGGCCTCGCCTGGGACCTGTCGGCGCAGCCACTGCTGCCGGTCGGCACGGTCTACGACCCGTTCGTGCTGCGTGGCCTGGACGCGTTCCTCTACGGCACCTACTCCGGCTCCCGGTTCGTGGTCGCCGGCACCCCGTCGGGCATCACGCTCGCCCCGGAGGGCGGCGCCCACCAGTCGACCATCACCGCCTCGGTGGGCCTGGAGCTGCCCGGGGTCACGTTCATCGAGCCCGCGTACGCGGCCACTCTGGACTGGCTGCTCTGCGACGCACTGGGCCAGATCGCCGGCGGCGCGGCCCCGTCGACGACGGCCGCTCCCGCCGAGGACGGCGCCTACTACTTCCGGCTCAGCACCCGCCCGATCGACCAGGCGCCCTTCGAGGCGGCGCGGGCCCGGCTCGGCGACGCGGTGCTGCGCCGGCAGGTGGTCGCCGGGGCGTACCGGCTGGTCGACGCCCACGAGTCGTACCCGCACCTGGCCGACGCCCCGGTGGTGCAGCTCGCCGCCTCCGGCGCGGTACTGCCCGAGGTGCTCGCGGCGGCGGCCGAGCTGGCCGAGGAGGGCATCGCCGCACACGTCGTCGACGTCACCTCGCTGGACCGGCTCTACCGGGCCTGGCAGCGCACCCTGCGCCAGGGCGTACGCACCGCCACCGTGCCGAGCGTGCCGGGCGCCCTGCGCTCGGTGTTCGCCGACCGGGTGCCGGTCGTCACGGTGCAGGACGCCGCCTCGCACGCCATGGCCTGGCTCGGCTCCGCGCTCGCCGCGCCGGCGGTGCCGCTGGGCGTGGACGAGTTCGGCCAGTCCGGCAGCGTCCACGAGCTGTACGAGCTGCACGACCTGCTGCCGGGCAGCATCGTCAACGCCGCCCTGGCGGCCCTGTCCCTGCGCTGAATCCGCACCAGGCGGCCGGGTGCCGCGGCCACGCACCCGGCCACCGGGTAGGCGCGCCGAGGCAAGGCGGAACGCGGCGTCGAGGCACTTCGGCAGGCGTGTCGAGGCCCTGCGGGACCGCGTGTCGAGGCATTGCGGGACGCGTGTCGAGGCCCTGCGGGACCACGCGTCGAGGCCCTGTGGGACCGCGTGCCGAGGCATTGCGGGGGATGCGGCGCGGAGTTGACCGGCGACCAACGCGCTTGTCGCGGAAAGTGATTGCTGCGCGATGTTACGGAGTGTGGCGGACGGTGCGGGGTGCGACGGTACCCCCTCACGCCCTTTGCTCTGCAGCCACCGACGCACCAGCTCGATGAGCAGCATCAATGTAAACCCCTGCGATTTGCGGCCAGTTGCAAATCGCTACCTGTAGTTACTGGTGCGTCCGTGGCTGCAGAGCAAAGCGTCCGAAGGCATGGGTGGCCGTGGACGCGGATGGCTACGCACCGTCACAGCCGTGACAAGGTGTGCCGGGCGTTCGGTCAGGCAACGGGGAGCGGACGGCCAGCTGCCCGGGCAGCGACAGGCTGGCATGGACGCGGCGACGGCCTGACCTGGCGGCTGCGGCGGCGACGCGGGCCGCTGGCATGAACACGACGACGGCCCGACCTGGCGGCGGTGCTGGCCTGGCATGGATGTGGCTGCGGTTGGCTAGGACGCGGCGACGCCGGAAGCCAATACGGCCCGTTCGGCTGGGGGCAGGGGCAGCGTCAGCGGGTCGGGGTGGGGGTGACCGGGACGGGCGCGCCGGCCTTCGGGTCCTCCACGACGTGCCGCTCCAGGTTCACCTGGGCCTGCCCGGTGCCGCCGACGGTGATGTCGTCGTACGCCTGGAGCAGCTTGTCCTGGTCGAAGTAGAGCACGGACATCGACAGCGGGGTGGGCTGCTCGCCCTCCAGGCCGCGCAGGCCGGCGCCGCCCGTGGAACCCTGCACCATCAGTTGGGTGGGGCCCTTTCCGGGCACCTCCGGCAGCTTCGAGACCTGCCGGGAGTGGGTGTGTCCGGCGAGCACCAGCGGGCAGGTGCCCGACAGCGGGCCCGCGGAGGCCGGGTCGTGCACCAGCGCGATGTCCACCGGGCGCGGTGAGCTGCGGATCGTGGCCGCGAGCTGGTCACCGGCGCCGATGAGCTGGTCGGCGGTCTGCTGGGTGAGGCCGCTGCCCGCCGGCGAGGTGTTCTTGTCGGGGGTGAAGCGCGGGTCGCCGGTGCCGGCGATGGTCAGCCCCGCGACCGTCGTGGTCGTGTTGCTGAGCACGATCGCGTTCGGCTGACGGGCCACGGCCGCCGCGGTCCGCCCCGAGTCGTGGTTGCCCCGGATGTAGACGTACGGCTTCTTCAGCAGGCCGATCGAGGCGACGTAGGAGGCCTCCGGCTCGGAGCCCCAGTCGGTGATGTCCCCGGTGTCGATCACCACGTCGATGTTGAACTGCTCGACGACGGTGCGGATGAGCTGCCAGCCGGTCGGGTTGAGGTGCATGTCGGAGACGTGCAGTACGCGGGTGGTGCCCGGGGCGGGTTCGTAGACGGGCAGCGACGACACGGTGGTGTAGAGCTGGCTGACGTTGCCGACGATGCGCTGGAGCTGCTCCGCGTACCGGGTGTAGTCGTTGGCGATCCGCCGGGCGTCACCGACGATCGCGGGGGCGTTGACCAGCAGCCCCTCGTAGCGTGGCTCCTCGATCGACTCCGGTCGGATGGTGGCCGCGGCGGTGCCGAGGCTGCCGGCGGTGACCAGCAGCGCCAGCCCGCCCGCCCAGGCCGCCCGGCGGGTGTCGCGGAAGACCAGCAGGGCCAGCAGCAGGGTGACCAGCACCGCCGAGGCGAGCGTCCGCAGGCCGAGCCGCAGCACGCCCTCGCGGACGTCGTCCACGGCCGACTGGCTGGCCCGGTTGATGCTCGCCGGGTCGTCGAGCAGCGCCTCGGTGCGGCTCTGGTCCAGCGCGCCCAGCTCCACGGTCAGGTGGGTGGGCCCGTCGTGGCTGTCGAGCAGCAACGCACCCAGCGGCGGGATGTCGACGGTGGTGCCGCCGCCGACCGCCGGCGCGACCGAGAGGTCAGCCTGGAACGGGCCGATGTCGGTGCTCACCCGTCCGCCGGCGAGTACGCCGATCACCACGCCGACCAGGGCGATGACGAGGACCGCCATGGTCACCCCCGTGGCGCGGAGGGCGCGCCGGCCGGCCCGGGTGGCGCCCACGGGACGGGTCCCCCGGCGCGAGGCACGGCCGGTCACCGGGCGCTCATCGTCCCGGTTCGCGTGCTGTTCGTTCTCCTGGCCGTCCATGATGAGATTCTGACCTGCCCATTGAAGGATCTTGGGAAACCCGGGAAGCGCCCGTGCGTCAGCTCCGGCCGGCCCCGCCGCCCGCGAAGACCAGCCGCAGCAGCCGGTCGTCCTCGGGTACCGGCTGGCCCCGCCCGTCGTGGTTGGAGGTGCTCACCCAGATCGAGCCGTCGGGCGCGGCGGCCACGGCCCGCAGCCGCCCGAACCGGTCGGTGAGCAGCTCGCGCGGCTGGCCGAGCACGGTGCCGGTGTCGGTCAGCTCGACCAGCCAGAGCCGCTTGCCGCGCAGGCACGCGGTGACGAGCAGCCGGTCCGCGGCGGTCAGCCCGGAACAGGAGGCGTCCGACGTCGGCCACTGCGCGATCGGGTTGACGAAGCGCTTGTCGTCGTCGCGCCCCTCGACCGTCGGCCATCCGTAGTTGCGTCCCTTGGTGATCTGGTTGATCTCGTCCCAGGTGTTCTGGCCGAACTCCACGGCGTACATCCGCTTGCCGGCGTCCCAGGCGATGCCCTGCACGTTGCGGTGGCCCAGGGACCACACCGGGGAGTTCGGGAACGGGTTACCGGGCGCGGGCTTGCCGTCCCTGGTGATCCGCAGGATCTTGCCGCCGAGGCGCTTGACGTCCTGCGCCTGCGGCCGGTCCCCGGCGTCGCCCGTGCTCGCGTAGAGCAGGCCGTCCGGGCCGAAGGCGAGGCCGCCGCCGTTGTGGATGCCGGCCTTGGGGATGCCGGTGAGGATCGGGGTGGGCGTGCCGCCCAGCTCCAGCCGGGCGATCCGGTTGTCGCGCTCCGTCGTGTAGTAGACGAAGACCGACTTGTCGCGCTGGTAGTCGGGCGAGACGGCGATGCCCATCAGCCCGCCCTCGCCGGAGGCCGCCACGTCGGCGATGGTCTGCACCGGGACGACCTTGAGCCCGTCGGGCCCCGACTCCGGGCCGACCCGCAGGATCCGGCCGCTGTCCCGTTCGGTGACCAGCGCGGCGCCGTCGGGCAGGAAGGCGATCGCCCACGGCACCCGCAGGCCCTTGGCCAGCACGGTGGTCACGACCTCCTGGCCGGCGCCGCCGGGGCTCGCCGTCGCCGACGGCGTCGGGAAGGTGGGCGGTTCGCCGGCCGGGTCGGGCTCGGGCTCGCCGAAGCTGCAACCGGCGGTCGTCAGCAGCAGCGCCGCGCACGCGGCCGCCAGGGCCGTCCGGAGACGGTGGATGCGAGGGTACGGGGCACGGGCGCTCACCCGCCCCAGGGTAGCCCGCCGGGGCGCTCGGCCGGTGTCGACGGATCGGACCAACTCCGCCCGTCCGGGTGCCGGAGCCGCCCCGCCCCGCGCGCCGCCCCGCCGGGGGCCTATCGTCGGCGGGCGTGAAGGTATGGATCCCGCACCAGGACGGTCTGGAACTTCTCGGGGAGCTGCCGCCGGAGGTCACGGTCGAGGTGGCCGAGGACATCGCCCGGCTCCCCTCGGAGGGCGCCGGCGTCCGGTTCTGGGTGCCTCCCTTCCTGGCCGGCCGGGCCGCCACCGCGCTGCTGCGCGAGCTGCCCGACCTGGCGGTGGTGCAGCTCCTCTCCGCCGGCGCGGACGCGTGGGCCGGCCGGGTCCCGCCCGGGGTGGCGCTCTGCGACGCCAGGGGGGTGCACGACCCGTCCACCGCCGAGTGGGTGGTCACGGCAATCCTGTCCCAGCTGCGGGCCTTCCCCGCCTTCGCCCGCGCCCAGGCGAGGCGCGAGTGGGCGTACGGCGAGGTGGCCCCCACCGACGAGTTGACCGGCAAGCGGGTGCTGATCGTCGGGGCGGGCTCCATCGGCACGGCGGTACGCGACCGGCTCGCGCCCTTCGAGGTGAGCTTCACGCTGGTGGCCCGCACCGCCCGCCCCGAGCAGGGCGTGCACGGCGTCGAGGAGCTGCCGGGGCTGCTTCCCGAGGCCGACGTGGTGGTGCTGCTGGTGCCGCTGACCGAGCAGACCCGGGGGCTGGTCGACGAGCGCTTCCTCGCCGCCATGCGCGACGGTGCGCTGCTGGTCAATGCGGCGCGCGGGCCGGTGGCCCGGACCGGGGCGCTGGTCGCAGAGCTACGTACCGGCCGGATCTCGGCCGCGCTGGACGTCACCGACCCGGAGCCGTTGCCCGCCGACCACGAGCTGTGGACGATGCCGAACGTGCTGCTCACCCCGCACGTCGCCGGTTCGGTACGCGGCCTGCTGCCGCGCGCCTACCGGCTGGTCGCCGGGCAGATCCGCCGGTTCGCGGCCGGCGAGCCGCTGATCAACACGGTGGTCGACGGCTACTGAGCGGGGCCGGCCGGGCGACGCTCAGGCGGCGGCACCCGGCAGGGTCTGGCCGGTGGCGGAGACCAGCCGGGGCAGGTCGGTGCCGCGTACGGCCGGGAGCGTGACCTGCTGGCCGTCGTCGAGCAGGGCGACCGCCCGACCGCGCCGGTCGGCGGCCAGTTCGACGACCCGGTCCCAACCGATGCGGCGCTGCCCGAGCAGGGCCCGCAGCCGCAGCTCGCGGGCGTCCGCGTCGGTGCCCGCCCGCCATGCCCAGACCCCGACGGCGAGCGGGACGAGCAGCACCGGCAGCAGGTACCACCGGGCGCCGGCCACCGGCAGGGCGCCGAAGAAGGCGACGATCGCGGCGGCCAGATAGGCCTGGTGGTGCCGGAAGCGGACGGTGTCGGGGCTGCTCACCCCCTGATGATCCCACTTCCGCCGTCCCCCGTACGCGGCGGGCCGCGCCGGACGACGCCGTGCCGTCGGTGACGGGGATCACTGCGGCGTCGGCGTCACCGCCGTCGTGTCCGGTCGTTGGCGACTGATGGGCAGCGGACTCACCCCGGGTCCGGTGCCCGCACCGTCGCACCGCCCGTGCCCCCTCACGAAGGCGACCGCCGTGCCCCTCGCGTATCCGCAACGCGCGTCGATTCCCCGTCCCGCCAGACCCGACACCCTCGTCCTCGCCGCCGTCGCGCTGCTCCTGCTCGCCGGCGCGGCCGGTCGGCTGCCCGTGCTGGCCGTGGTGGCGCTGGCCGGCGCCGCCAGCTGCGCCCTGGCCGGCACGCGGCTGTCCCGGCTCATCGCCGCGCCACCGGCTCCCGCGCAGGTCCCGGCCCGGTCCCGCGCCGCCCGCCGGCGCGCGGCGCCGCACCGCCGGGTGGCCGTGCTGCTCGACGCGGCGGTGGTGACGGCGGGGCTCACCGCCGCCGTACTCCCACTCGCCGCCGCCGGTCACCGGCGCGCCGTCGTCGTGTCGGGGCTGGCTGTCGCCGCCGCGCTGTTCGTCGCGGGCCTGCCGCCGACGACGCTCCGGCCCCGCCCGGCCGCCCGGGCCCGGCTGCGCGCGGCGGTCGACGCGACCGTCGCGGGGCTGGGGCTGGTTCTCGCCGGCTGGCTGCTGCTGCCCCGCGAGGGCCTCGACCCGCCGCTCCGGCTCGCCGTGGCGGTGGCCCTGGGCGGGCTCGCGCTCGCCGTACTCGTCGTGTCGACCGGGCCGCTGCGGCGTACCGGCGCGGCCCACTGCCGGACCGGGGCGGCGCTCACCCTGTCTGGGTTGGTGGTGCTGGCCGCGTTTCCGGCGGGCGGGACACCGGACCGGGCCGCCCTGCTCGCCGTACCCCCGCTGGTGGGTGGGGTGCTGCTGACGGCGGCGGGGGCGCGGCGGGCGACCCGCGCGGAGCCTGCCCCGCCCGCCCCGCCCGACCCGCCGACCAGGGTGTGCCCCCGGATCGTGATTCCGGCGGTCGCGGCGGTGGCGGGCACCGGCTGGCAGCTCCGCCACGGCGGGCCGCCGGATCTCACCGCGGTCCTGCTCGGGCTCGCGCTGGCCCCGCCGTTGGTGCTCCGCGAGCTGCTCCGCGCGGACGACGGCTCCGGGTCGCTCCGCGCCGAGGACCCGCCCGCGCGGCACCGGTCGACCGACCCGGAGCGGTCGGGTGAGCCCGCCGACCGGCCGGCGCTGCTGCGGGCCCTCGCCGCCCGCCGGGACGCGCCGGCCCCCGCCGGGGCGCTGCTCGTCGTCGACCTGCACGGCGCCGGCCCCGTCGCCGACGGCCACCGGGCCCGCGAGGACGTGCTCGCCGAGGCGGTCCGCCGCGCCCGTGCCGTCGTCGGCCCCCGCGACCTGGTCGCGGACGTCACCGCCACCGGCTTCGCCGTGGTCACCGAGGTCGGCCCGGTGCTGGCGTACGCGCTGGGCATTCGCCTGCTCGCCGCGCTCAACGGCACGTACGAGGTGGCGGGCGGGGCGCTGTGGCTCCGGGCCGGCGTCGGGCTGGCCGAGATCGGCGACGGCGGCCCGGAGGAGGTGCTGCGCCAGGCGGACCTGGCCCGGCGTCGGGCCGTGCAGCTCGGCCGCGACCGGGTCGAGTGGTACGACGCCTACCTGGAGGAGCAGCTCGTGCGCCGGCTCGACCTGGAACGGGAGCTGCCCGGGGCGGTCGCGCGCGGCGAGCTGGACCTCGTCTACCAGCCCGTGCTCGACCTCGCCGACCGGCAGCCGGTCGGCACGGAGGCGTTGCTGCGCTGGCGCAGCCCGGTGCTCGGCACGGTGCTGCCCGCCGAGTTCCTGCCGGTGGCCGAGGACCTCGGCATCGTGGGCGAGCTGGGCTGCTGGGTGCTGGACCGGGCCTGCCGGCAGCTGGCCGCCTGGTCCGGGGGCAGCCGGCAGCTCTGGATGGCGGTGAACGTGACCGTACGGGAGCTGGCCGCGCCCGACTTCGTGCCGCGGACGGCGGCCGTGCTGGACGCGTACGGGTTGTCGCCGGACCGGCTGGTGGTCGAGGTGGCGGAGCCCCGGGTGGGCGCCGAGCTGCCGACGGTGGTGGCCCGGCTGGCCGGGCTGCGCTCGCTGGGCGTGCGCACCGCGCTCGACGACTTCCGGGCCGAGCACGCCTCGCTGGCCCAGCTCCGCCGGCTGCCGATCGACCTGCTCAAGGTCGGTCCGCAGCTGGTGGACCCGGCGGACCCGCAACGCCCGCTGATCGACGTGGTGGTCAACGTGGGGGACCGGCTGGGGCTGGACATCGTGGCGGAGGAGCTGGAGTCGGCGAGCCTGGTCGACGGCGCGCGGCGGGCGGGCTGCCGCTACGGGCAGGGTTTCGCGCTGGCCCGCCCGGCCACCGCCGAGCGGGTCGAGGCGTACTTCGAGGAGTTCCCCTCGGCCTCGCGCTGACCCGTCCAGCGCTGACCCTTGCGGCGACCGGGCCGCCGGTGGTGTCGGAGGCGGCCGGACCGGTCGCCTCCGACACCGGCGTCACCGCAGGTAGGGGCCGGTCTCGCCGACCTTGCCCGGCGCCGGGTTGCCCGGCAGGTCCAGCACGTACGCCCGCAGGTTGCCCTGCCCGCTGACGGTCGCCGTGAGCGTCCCGTCGGTGACCGTCCGGACGTCGCCGGTCACCGCGTCGGTGTACCGGCCGTTGGGCACGCCGGTGAACGTCGCGCTCCCGGAGACCGTCACCAGCACGAAGCTGTCCACGCCGCCGGCCGTGAAGCGCCGCTTGTACGCCATGGAGTTGCCGCTGATCCCCTCGGTCGAGTACTGCCCCTTCTGGAGGGCCGGCACCGCCCGGCGGATCTGGTTGAGCCGCTGCACGTGCTTGACGAGCGGCTTGTCCAGGGTGCTGGCCACGGGCCCGGTGGCGGAGCCGACCCGGCCGAAGTCCGTCGCGGTGACCGTGCCCGCCAGGTGGCCGCCGTAGTAGGCGCGGCCGGTGGTGGCCAGCGGGCAGGTCGGCCCGCAGTCGATCTTCGCGCCCTTCTGGAACTCGATCTCCGAGCCGTAGTAGAGCGTCGGGATACCCCGGAACGTCCACATGAGGCTCATGTTCTCCGCCCAGGCGTCGGTGCCGCCGGTGTAGCGGGTGTTCGACTTGTTCGGGCCGTAGTCGTGGCTGTCGACGTACACGACGTTGTAGGTCGCGTCGTTGTAGCTGTCGTCGGAGTCCCTGCCGTTGCCGAAGGCGTTGTTCGCGTCGCCGAAGTTCATGTGCATCCGCATGTCGATGACGTTCATGCCGGAGAACTTCGAGTGGTCCGGCGCGTGGTAGGTGTTCCCGCGCAGGAACGCGTTGTCGCTGGTGGGCTGGCCGTTCGGGCCGAGCAGCTGCTCGTGGTCGTACTGCTCGATGGCGGCGCGCACGTCGTCGGCGCTGTACTCCTTGCGCTCCTTCCAGGTGAAGAACTGCGCCGAGTGGTTCACCGAGCCCCGGTTCCACTTGTCGTTGACGAACGCGGCGACCTCGCCGAAGACGTAGAAGTCGCGGCCCTTCTCGCCGTGCGTGGCGAGCGCGTGCTGCTGGATGGCCGGCAGGAACCGCCGGTTCCAGGTGATGCGGGGGATGTGCACGGCGGTGTCGATGCGGAAGCCGTCCACGCCCATGTCGATGAACTTGTTGTACGAGTCGATCAGGTACTTCTGCACGGTGGCGTTCTCGGTGTTGAAGTCGGCCAGGTCCTCGTGCAGCCAGCAGCTGCGCGAGTCCTCGCCCTCCCAGTTGCCGATCCAGCACTGGTGGTAGAGGTCGGCGGGGAACAGCTTGCTGGTCGGGGTGGGCCACTGGCACTCGTAGAGGCGGAAGCCCTCGGGGCTGGTGCCGGCCGGGGCGCCCCAGCGGGGGCACTGGTTGCCGGCCGGGGCGGTACCCGACCAGACGTCCCCGTTGTAGGGCCGGCCCTTGGCGAGGGCGTTCTGCGCCGGGGTCAGCTCCGGGTCGGTGCCGGGGTGCTCGACCATCGGGTCGTACTCGCGGCCCGGCTCCTGCCGGCTGTACATCCACTTCCACTGCTCGTCGCGGGTGCCGTACACGGTGGGGGTGAACAGGCCCTTGGCGCCCCAGCGGGAGCTGTGGTTGTAGACCACGTCCTGGAAGATCTTGATGCCCTTGGCGTGCGCGGCGTTGATGAGGTCCTGGTAGCTCGCGCCGGGGCTCTCCAGCCGCGGGTCGACGCGCTGGAAGTCCCAGCCGTGGTAGCCGTGGAAGTCGTAGTCGGAGCGGTTCAGCACGACCGGGGTGATCCAGAGGGCGGAGAAGCCGAGCCCCTTGACGTAGTCCAGCTTGTCGATCAGGCCCTTGAAGTCGCCGCGGAACATCGGGTCGTCGTTGGCCGCGTTGCCCGACTTCACGTGCTGACTGCCGCCCCGGTTGTTCGTGCTGTCGCCGTCGGCGAAGCGGGCGGTCATCACGAAGTAGATGCTGTCCTCGCGGGGGTCGCCGCCGAGCGGGGTGCCGGGCGCCGGCGCCGGCGGGGTGGTGCCGGTGGTGACGGCCACGGGGGCGCTGGCCGGGGAGGTGTTGCCGGCCGCGTCGTACGCCCGGACGGTGTACTCGTAGCGGGTCTGCGGGCTCAGCGCGCCGTCGACGTGGCCGGTGCCGGTGGTGGTGGCCGTGACGGTGCCCTCCGGCCCGCCGGTGCGGGTGAGCCGGTAGCCGGTCACGCCCCGGTCGTCGGTGGACGCGGCCCAGGACACGGCGACGCGCAGCCCGTTGGCGGTCGCGCCCAGCCCCGTGGGGGTGGACGGGGCGGTCGTGTCCGGTGTGTCGGGTGGGCACGGTGAGGCCGCGCCGGCGGTCACCACCCCCGCCTTGACGGTGCTCACGCCGGTGCCCAGGGTGTAGTCCGCGCCGTTGTTGTTGTCCCAGGCGCCGGCGCCGTTGTTGAACGCCGCCCGCAGCGTGGTGGCGGTGCCGAGCTCGACCACCCGGCGGGCCCATCCGGTGCAGCCGGCCGCCATCGGTACGCCGGGGACGGTGGTCCAGGCCCCGCCGGCGGGCTGGTAGTGGATGTTCGCGGTGGCCCAGCCCCTGGTCCCGACGTGGTACCAGACGTCGGCCGTCCGGCCGGTCGACGGGTTCGACGGGGTGGGCGTGGGGGTGCCGGCACACGGGTCGCCGGTGCCGACCACGCCGTCGGCGACGGTCACCGTCCCGGTGCCGGTGCGGTAGTTCGCGCCCCGGTTGTTGTCCCAGGTCGTGCCGTTGTGGTTGAACGTCACCTGGAGACCGGTGGCGGTGCCGGCGTCGACGGTGCGCTTGCGCCAGCCGGCGCACGCCGCCTCCATCGCCAGCCCGGGTACGGCCGTCCACGCGCCGCCGTCCGGCGCGTAGTGGATGTTGACCTGGCCGGTCCAGGTGGCGGCGGGTCGGTAGTAGACGGTCACGGAGTTCGCGGCGGCGGCCGTGCTGAGCGGGGCCAGCCCGACGGTGAGCCCGGCGGCCAGCGCCACCGCGATCATCCGTCGTCGCCCGGTGCGGGAATGCATCGGAGCTCCTAGGGGGTGGTTGTCGGCGGGGGCCGACGGGACGGGGGATGCCCTGCGGGAACAGCCGTCGCCGGGGGGAGGAGCTGTCCGGATCGGACAGTGGCGTGACGTTTAACGTCACGGGTTGACGAATGTTTCTGCAAGGTCTTGCAAGTGGCGAGAAAGTTACCACCATCGACGTCCCGGCACCAGGCGTTCACACGGATCGGGCGCCGCCTGCGGGCGCGGGGTGCGACCTCGGGCGGGTCGCCGGGAGGCGGGGCAGCCGGACGGCTGGCGGGCGCGCGGCGTCGCGCGCCGGAACCTGGGGCTCGGCTCGGGGTGGGCCGCTGACCGGAGTCGACGTGCGGTGGTCGCGTAGGGGAGGGGCTGAACCGGTTCAGCTGGCGCGCGGGGGCGCCGTGCTGCCCCGGGGCGTGAGGTGGGCCGTCCCGTCCTGCACGCGGCGGGCCGGCGAGCCGCCGATCACCGCGAGCAGTTCCCGGGCGGCGTGCGCGCCGTACGCCGGGATGTCCCGGCCGAGCGCGGTCAGCGGCGGGTGCACCAGCTGGCAGAGCGGGGAGTCGTCCCAGGCCACGATGGACACCTCGCCCGGTACGGCGAGGCCCATCTCCTGGGCCACCGAGAGCCCCGCTATCGCCATCACGTCGTTGTCGTAGATCACGGCGGTGGGCCGGCCGGCCGAGCTGAGCAACCGGCGGGTCGCGCGCGCCCCCTCCTCGCCGGTGTAGTCGGACGGCACGGTCACCGCGTCGGCCAGGCCGAGCCGCCGGCACACCTGGGCGAACGCCTCGGTGCGGATCTCGGTGTGCAGCAGGGCCGGCAGCCCGCCGACGCGGGCGATCCGGCGGTGGCCGAGGGCGAACAGGTACTCCACGGTCTCGACCAGCGCCGCGGCGTCGTCGGACCAGACGCTGGCCAGCCCGCCGGTGCCGCCCGGGCCGCCGATCACCACGGCGGGCAGGCCCAGCTCCTCCAGCACCGGCACCCGCCGGTCGTCGACGCGCAGGTCGCAGACGAGGACGCCGTCGACCCGGCGCTCGCCCCACCACCGCCGGTAGACCGCGACCTCCGCCTCCTGGTCGGCCACCACCTGGAGCGTGAGCGCGTACGACCGGGCGGAGAGTTCGGCCTCGACGCCGCTGATCAGCTCCATGAAGAACGGCTCGATGCCGAGCGTGCGGGCGGGCCGGCAGAGGGTGAGGCCGACCGCGTCGGCGGTGGCGCCGGAGAGGGAGCGGGCGGCGCGGCTCGGGTTGAAGCCGATCTCGGCCGCGATGGCGAGGATCCGCTGCCGGGTGGCCTCGGAGACCCCGGGCTGGCCGTTGAGCGCGTAGGACACCGCTCCCTTGGACACCCCGGCGCGTCGGGCGACGTCGGCGATCGTGGGTCGCTTCACCGGCGTACTCCTCCACTCTCCCGCCGGGGCGGGTGGCACCACGAGGCCGGGGGCGGCCGGCGGCGATCCACGCTACTGCACCGGCCGCGGGGGAGCCGGCGCGACCGCCGCGCGGGCACCGCCCGGTCATCGGCTTTCTCGGTTAAGCCCTGGCGGGGCACCTGTCTCCGGCCGCCCGCAGTCGCACTCCGGTGCCCTGCGCAGAATATTCCCACCTCCCATGATCGCGCTCCCACGGTTCCTGGGGATTATCGCGAAGCGTCGATTCCGGCTGTCCGTTGACACCGCCGGAACAGGCCCGTACGGTGGCGGTCACTTATCCGGTTCAGTCAACGTTCCTCGATATCGGGAGCGTTCCCATCGGGCGCGGAGGATGACATGAGACGGTCCCTGACGCACTGGGCCAGGGTGGCCGCCGTCGGCGCGGTCAGCCTGGTCATGGTGGCGGCGTGCAGCGGCAACGGCGGCGGTGGCGGCGACTCGCGGGCCGGCGGCACGGTCACCCTCAAAATCAACTTCTGGGGCGACTTCGGGCTCGACGAGCTCAAGGCGAAGTACGAGGACGCCAACCCGAACGTCAAGATCAGCCTGAACACCGGCGAGTACAACGCCCAGCACGAGGACCTGCAGAAGAAGCTCGTCGCCGGCTCCGGCGCGCCCGACATCGCCGCCGTCGACGAGGGCTTCGTCGTCCAGTTCCGCGGCCAGGCCGACAAGTTCGTCAACCTGCTCGACAAGGGCGCCGGCACGTACGAGCAGAAGTACCTGCCGTGGAAGTGGAAGCAGACCCTGACGCCCGACGGCAAGACCCAGATCGGCCTCGGCACCGACGTGGGCGGCCTGGCCATGTGCTACCGCACCGACCTGTTCGCCGCTGCCGGCCTGCCCACCGGGCGCGACCAGGTCTCCGCGCTCTGGCCCACCTGGGACGAGTTCATCGACGTCGGCCGGCAGTACACGGCCAAGAGCGGCAAGAAGTTCATCGACGCCGGCACCAACGTCTTCAACCCCGTCCTCGGCCAGCAGCCGGTCGGCTTCTACGACGAGAGCGAGACGCTGAAGATGGACGGCGGCCCGAAGGTCGCCTTCGACGTGGCGGCCCGGACGATCGCCGCGGACCTCTCGGCCAACCTCACCGCGTTCTCCCCCGAGTGGAACAGCGGCTTCGTCAAGGGCGACTTCGCCGTGCTCGCCTGCCCGGCCTGGATGCAGGGGCACATCAAGAACACGGCCCCCGGCACCAGCGGGAAGTGGGACGTGGCCGCGATCCCCGGCGGGGGCGGCAACTGGGGCGGCTCGTTCCTGACCATCCCCAAGCAGGGCAGGAACGTCGACGAGGCGTACAGGTTCGTGGAGTGGCTGATCCAGCCCGAGCAGCAGATCGAGATCTTCAAGAAGGTCGGCAACCTGCCCTCGCAGCCGGCGCTGTACCAGGACCCGGCGATCCGGGACTTCACCAACCCGTTCTTCAGCGACGCCCCGGTCGGCCAGATCTTCTCGAAGACGGCGGAGAGCCTGACGCCGCAGTACCTCGGCCGGCGCAACGGCCCGACCCGGGTGGCGGTGGAGAACGTCCTCAACCGGCTGGCCACCGGGAACCTGAAGGGCAAGCCCGACCAGGCGTGGACCGAGGCGGTCAAGGAGGCCGAGAAGGCCGCCAAGTCCTGACCGCGCGCCGGCCGGGGCGAGGCCGCCGCGCCCCGGCCGGTCCTCCCCTTCGGTCCCTGGAGGTGCCCGATGTCCACCACCCGAGCCGCCCCCACGGCACCCCGTCCCGACGCCGGCGCGGCGGACCGGCGGGCGAGCAGTCCCCCCGAACCCGGCCCCTGGCGCACCCGGCTGTACCGCTTCGACGTGCGCTACGTGCCGTACCTGCTGATCGCCCCGTTCTTCCTGCTCTTCGCGGTCTTCGGGCTCTTCCCGATCGTCTTCAACGGCGTCGTGGCCCTGCGCCACTGGCGGCTCGACGACCCGACGCGCACCGGCTGGGCCGGGTGGGAGAACTTCAGTCGGCTCTTCACCGACGACGACTTCTTCAACGCGCTCGCCAACACCTTCGGCATCTTCCTGCTCTCCACCGTGCCGCAACTGCTGCTGGCGCTGATCGTCGCGTCGCTGCTGAACCGCAAGCTGCGGGCCCAGACCTGGTTCCGGGTCGGGGTGCTGCTGCCGTACATCACCCCGGTGACCGCGTCCACGCTGATCTTCTCCGTGGTCTTCGCCCGCGACACGGGCATCGCCAACTGGGCGCTGTCGCTGCTCGGCATCGGGGAGACCGCGCCGATCGACTGGCGGTCGGCCAAGTGGTCCTCCTGGATCGCCATCGCCACGATGGTCAACTGGAAGTGGATCGGCTACAACGCGCTGCTCTACCTGGCTGCCATGCAGTCCATCCCGCGCGACGTCTACGAGGCCGCCGCCGTCGACGGGGCCGGGCCGTGGCGCCAACTGTGGCGGATCACCGTGCCGATGATCCGGCCCGTGGTCATCTTCACCGTCGTGCTCTCCACCATCGGCGGCCTGCAACTCTTCACCGAGCCGATGCTCTTCGACGCCAACCCGGCGCTGGGCCTCGGCGGCGACGACGGGCAGTGGCAGACCGTCGCCCAGCTCATCTACAAGGTCGGCTGGCGGGACCTCAACCTCGGCTACGCCGCCGCCATGTCCTGGGCCCTCTTCCTGGTCATCCTGCTCGTCGCGGCGCTCAACGCCATCATCACCAACCGCCTGGGAGGTGGGAAGCGGTGAGCGCGAGGAGTGAGCTTGCGAGCCCCGCAGTCGCGATCGAAAGGAGGTACAGGTGAGCGCCTCGAATCCCCGGCGGGCGGCGCTGACGGGGCGGGCGCCGCAGCACCTGCCCGGCAGCGTCTGGACCTACCTGTTCCTGGGCGTCGTGATCGCGTTCTCGGCGTTTCCGCTCTACTGGATGTTCGTCATCGCCACGAACACCGACGAGGCGCTGGCGAAGATCCCGCCGCAGGTGCTGCCCGGTGGGCAGCTCGTCACCAACCTGCGGGAGGTCTTCTCCATGCAGGACGTGTTCTTCCTCCAGTCCCTCGGCAACAGCGTCATCGTGTCGTCGGTGGTGACGGTGTCGGTGCTCTTCTTCTGCTCGCTGGCCGGCTTCGCCTTCGCCAAGCTGCGCTTCAGGGGGCGTAACGCGCTGATGGTCATGGTCGTCCTGACCATGACGGTGCCCAACCAGCTCGGCGTCGTCGCCCTCTACATCCTGATGGGTCGGATGCCGGGGGAGGGCGGCTGGAACGGCACCCTCCTCGCGGTGATCGTGCCCGGCCTGGTCAGCGCGTTCGGGGTCTTCTACATGCGACAGTTCATCCTCGATGCGGTGCCCGACGAGTTGGTCGAGGCCGCCCGGATGGACGGCGCCAGCACCATGCGGATCTTCTGGAGCGTGGTGGTGCCGGCGGTCCGGCCCGCCATGGCGGTGCTCGGCCTCCTGACGTTCGTCGCCACCTGGAACGAGTTCCAGTGGCCGCTGATCACCCTCGGCGGCACCGACTACCCGACCTCGATGGTCGCGCTGTCCGACCTCGCCAGCGGCAACTACGTGCTGTACCGACGGGTGCTCGCCGGCGCCCTGGTCGCCACCCTCCCGCTGCTGGTGATGCTCTTCATCGGCGGCCGTCAGATCGTCCGCGGAATCATGGAAGGTGCGGTGAAGTCGTGACCCGGCAAGCGTTGCACGAGGGCTGGACCCTGCGGGCGGTACCGGGCCCGCAGGTGCCGGCGGGGATCGCCGGGCGGGCGGTGCCGGCGACCGTACCCGGCTGCGTGCACACCGACCTGCTCGCCGCCGGCCTGATCCCCGATCCATATCTCGACGACAACGAGAAGGGGCTGGCCTGGATCGGCCGGACCGACTGGGTCTACGAGACCACCTTCACCCACGAACCCGGGAGCCACGAGCGGCTGGACCTGGTCTGCGCCGGCCTCGACACCGTCGCCACGCTCACCCTCAACGGCTCCGGGGTCGGCCGCACCGAGAACATGCACCGCGGCTACCGCTTCGACGTCCGGTCGCTGCTGGTCGCCGGGTCCAACACCCTGGCCGTACGCCTCGGCTCCGCCTACCGCTACGCGGAGGCGCAGCGGGACCGGCTCGGGGACCGGCCGAACGCCTACCCGGAGCCGTTCCCGTTCATCCGCAAGATGGCCTGCAACTTCGGCTGGGACTGGGGGCCGACGCTGGTCACCGCCGGCATCTGGCAGGAGATCGGGCTGCACGCCTGGTCCACGGCCCGGCTGGCCGTCGTGCGTCCCCTGGTGACCGTCGAGGCCGGCGACGGCCGGGTGGAGCTGCACGTCGAGGTCGAGCGGGCCGGGGACGCCCCGCTCACCGTGCGGGCCACCGTCGCGGGTGCGACGGCCGACGCGACCATCCCGGCGGGGGAGCGCACGGCCGTGCTGACCCTCACCGTCCGCGCCCCGGCGCTGTGGTGGCCCCGGGGGTACGGCGAGCAGCCGTTGCACCCGTTGGAGGTGACGCTGCACGACGCCGACGGGCACCCGCTCGACACGTGGTCGCGCCGCATCGGCTTCCGCTCCGTACGCCTCGACACCACCCCCGACGCGCACGGCACCCCGTTCGCCCTGCACGTCAACGGCACCCCGGTCTTCGTCCGGGGAGTCAACTGGATCCCCGACGACGCCTTCCCCACCCGGATCACCCGGGACCGGCTGGCGCACCGGTTCCGGCAGGCCGCCGACGCGAACGTCAACCTGCTGCGCGTCTGGGGCGGCGGCCGGTACGAGTCGGACGACTTCTACGACCTCGCCGACGAGCTGGGCCTGCTCGTGCAGCAGGACTTCCTCTTCGCCTGCGCCGCGTACCCGGAGGAGGAGCCGCTGTGCGCCGAGGTGGCCGCCGAGGCCGCCGAGCAGGTGGTCCGGCTCGTCCCGCACCCGTCGCTGGTGCTCTGGACCGGCAACAACGAGAACATCTGGGGCTGGCACGACTGGGACTGGCAGGAGCCCCTCGCGGGACGCACCTGGGGACGCGGCTACTACCTGGAACTGCTGCCCCGGATCGTCGGCGAGCTGGACCCGACGCGGCCGTACTGGCCGGGCAGCCCGTGGTCGGGCAGCGAGGAGATCCATCCCAACGACCCGGCGCACGGCACCACGCACATCTGGGACGTCTGGAACACCGACGACTACACGAAGTACCGCGAGTACGTGCCGCGCTTCGTCGCCGAGTTCGGCTACCAGGCCCCGCCCGCGTACGCGACCCTGCGCCGGGCGCTGTCCGACGAGCCGCTTGCGCCCGACTCGCCCGGCATGGCACACCACCAGAAGGCGATCGACGGGGACGCCAAGCTCCGGCGCGGGCTCGACGCCCACCTGCCGGCCCCGGCGGACTTCGACGACTGGCACTGGCTGACCCAGCTCAACCAGGCCCGCGCGATCCAGCTCGCCGTCGAGCACTTCCGCTCGCACCGGGACGTCTGCGCGGGCACGATCGTCTGGCAGCTCAACGACTGCTGGCCGGTGACCTCCTGGTCGGCCGTCGACGGCGACGGCCGCCGCAAGCCCCTGTGGTACGCCCTGCGCCGCGCGTACGCCGACCGGCTGCTGACCGTCCAGCCCCGCGCGGGCGGCCTGGCCCTGGTCGCCGTCAACGACGGGCCGGACCCGTGGCGGGCGAGCGCCTCGGTGACCCGGCTGACCCTGGCCGGCGAGCCACGGGCCAAGACGACGCTGGAGCTGACCGTCGGTGCGTACGCCAAGGTCGAGCTGGCGCTGCCGGCGGAGCTGGCGCTGCCGGCGGAGGCCCGCCGCGAGCTGCTGGTGGCCGAGGCGGGCGACACGGCCGAGCGGGCGCTGTGGTTCTTCGTTGAGGACCGCGACGCCGACTGGCCGACGGCCGGCTACGACGCCTCGGTCGAGCCCGTCGACGGCGGGCAGCGGGTCCGGGTGACCGCCCGGACGATCCTGCGCGACCTGACGCTCTTCCCGGACCGCCTCGACCCGGCGGCCGAGGTCGACGAGGCGCTGGTCACCCTCCTGCCGGGGGAGTCGGCGACCTTCACGGTGACCTGCGACGCCCCGCTGGATCCGGCGGCGCTGACGACCCGCCCCGCCCTGCGCTGCGTCAACGACTCCGCCGGCTGACGGGCTGGTGTTCGCGCGGCGGAGATTTTGGTAGGTTCCGGCCCTTCCGGGGGCCGTGCCGTGCCAAGATCCCTGCCCGCCAGCACGACAGCGACTTGAAAGTTTTCGCAAGTGCTAAAGTCGGCAATCAGATGTGGGGTCGCGTGACGGAGGCTGACGTGTCGGTACCGCTCTACCAGGCCAAGGCGGAGCTGTTCCGCACCCTCGGCCACCCGGTCCGGATCCGGGTGCTGGAACTGCTCCAGGACGGGCCGAAGCCGGTCCGCGACCTGCTGGCGGCGATCGACGTCGAGGCGTCCAACCTGTCGCAGCAGCTCGCGGTGCTGCGCCGGGCCGGCATGGTCACCTCCAGCCGCGACGGCGCCCTGGTGATGTACGCGCTCAGCACCCCCGACGTGGCCGACCTGCTCGCCGCCGGGCGGCGCATCCTGGGCGCGGTCCTCACCGACCGGGACGCGCTGCTGGACGAACTGCGCTCCTCCGGGACGCAGCGGTGAGCGAGGCACTCGGGCTGCGCGAGCGCTTCCTCGGGCTGCTGCCGCCGCGCGCCGACTGGCAGGCGGTCCGCCGCTCGCCACGGCGCGACCTGCTCGCCGGGCTGACCGTGGCGGTGGTGGCGCTGCCGCTGGCCCTGGCCTTCGGCGTCACCTCCGGGCTCGGGGCCCAGGCCGGGCTGGTGACGGCGGTGGTGGCCGGCGCCGTCGCCGCCGTCTTCGGCGGCTCCCACCTCCAGGTCTCCGGACCGACCGGGGCGATGACCGTGGTGTTGGTGCCGGTGGTCCAGCAGTTCGGCCCCACCGGTGTGCTGATGGTCGGGGCGCTGGCCGGGCTCGTGCTGATCGCGCTGGCCCTCGCCCGCCTCGGCCGGTACGTCCACTACCTCCCCGTCCCCGTGATCGAGGGGTTCACCGCCGGCATCGCGGTGGTCATCGCCCTGCAACAGGTGCCGGCGGCGCTCGGGGTGACCGACGCGCACGGCGACCGCGTCTGGGCCGTGGCCGCCGACGCGGTCGCCCGGTTCGTCGCGGATCCGCGGCCCGTACCGGTGGCGATGGCCCTCGGCGTCGCGGCGGTGATGCTGCTCGGCGCCCGCTGGCGTCCCGGCTGGCCGTTCTCCCTGCTCGGGGTGGCCGTCGCGACCGTCGTGGCCGAGACCGTCCCGGTCGAGCTGGCCCGCATCGGCGCGCTGCCCGCCGGCCTGCCCGCGCCCTCGCTGGCCTTCCTCGACCTCGACGCCGTCGGCGTCCTGCTGCCCTCCGCCCTCGCGGTCGCGGCGCTGGCAGCCCTGGAGAGCCTGCTCTCCGCCACCGTGGCCGACGGGATGACCGTCGGCCAGCGCCACGACCCCGACCGTGAGCTGTTCGGCCAGGGACTGGCCAACCTCGCCGCCCCCGCGTTCGGCGGGATCCCGGCCACAGCCGCCATCGCCCGTACGGCGGTGAACGTGCGCGCCGGGGCCAGCTCGAAGCTGGCCGCGCTCACCCACGCTGTCGCCCTCGCGGGGATCGTGCTGGCCGCCGCCCCGCTGGTCGGTCGGATCCCGCTCGCCGCCCTGGCCGGCGTCCTGCTGGCCACCACCGTCCGGATGGTCGAGGCCGGGTCGCTCTGGGCGCTGGCCCGCGCCACCCGGGGCGACGCCCTCGTGCTGGTGCTCACCTTCGCGGTCACGGTGGCCCTGGACCTGGTGACCGCCGTGGCGGTCGGGGTGGGCGTGGCGATCGTGATCGCCCTGCGCGCGGTGGCCCGCACGGCGCGCGTGGAACAGGTCCCGCTCGACCCGACCGAGCACAGCGCCGAGGAGCGGGCCCTGCTCGCCGACCACATCGTGGCCTACCGGCTGGACGGCCCGCTCTTCTTCGCCGCCGCGCACAACTTCCTGCTCCAACTCTCCGACGTGGCCGACGTGCGCGTCGTCATCCTGCGGATGTCGCGGGTGACCACCCTCGACGCGACCGGCGCGCAGGTGCTCGGCGACGCCATCCTCCGGCTCCAGGAACGCGGCATCACCGTGCTGCTCTCCGGCATCGACCCCGGCCACGACCAGGTGCTGGCCACCCTCGGCGTCGCCGGGCGGTTGCGCCGCGACGGCCTGGTCTTCCCCGACACCCCGGCCGCCATCCGGTACGCCCGCACCGTCGTGCTGCCCGGCCCCGTGGCGTCCCGGTGAGCGGGCTCCCCGTCGCCGCCGGTTGACCTGCCCGCGACCCAGCTACTAGACGGCGCATACTACCGGCAGTATTATGTGACGCATGATAGTGGCTGGCGGTTCGGATGACGCGGTCGAGCGGCAGGCCCAGCTACTGCGTGGCTCCCTGGACATGTGCCTGCTCGCGCTGCTGGCCGCCGAGCCGGCCCACGGCTACGAACTCGTCCGCCGTCTCGACACCGCCGGATTCGGGACCGTGAGCTACGGCACCGTCTATCCGTTGATCACCCGACTGCATCGCCTGGGGCTCGTGACGAGCGCGTCGAAGCCCAGTCCCAGCGGCCCTTCCCGCAAGGTCTACCGGCTCACCGAATCCGGCCATGAGCGGCTGCGTGCCTGGCGGGAGCAGTGGATCCGGTTCGCCGGCGTCGTGAACACGACCCTCGCCGTCCGCCCACCAAACCCAGGAGACGATCATGAGCACGTCGACATCGGCCGTTGACGGCCTCCTGTCCGCCGTCGATCGCAGTTGGCGCGCTCTCGGCGTCCACGGTCGCGACCGGCGGGCGCTCGCCGCCGACCTGCGCGCCGAACTCGAGGCAGCGGCGGCCGCCGGCGTCGATCCGGCAGAGCTTCTCGGCACCGACTCCACGGAGTTCGCCCGGAGGATCGCGGAGGAAGCCGGCGTGCGACGGACCCCGCCGCGTTACGGCCAGGTTCTGGGCGTGGCGAGCGCGGGCGCGGTCGTCTCCCTCGTCGTGGGATACCTCGTGGCCATCGGCCTGCACCTCGCGTTCGTGGCGGCGTTCGACCTGCCGCGAAGTGTGCGCGTGCCGGTGTGGCTTGCCGCTGGCGTCTTCTACGGTGGCGTCGCGGCGGTCGTCGTCGCCGGCGCGGTCCTCGCCGTGCGCGTCGCCCTGCGCGACGCACCCCGCATTCGACACACCGCGACGCGGCTGGCACTGCTCTTGCCACCCGCGCTCGCGGCCGGGATCGCCGCCGCGGTCGCGGTCGGCTGGACGCTCGGCTTCTCGCTCACCCCGCTCGCGATCGGGGCCGAGGCGGCGATCGTCCTCGCGGCCTTCCTGGTGGCAACGGCGCTGGCCCGTCGCTGGTCGGTGACGGCGACGGGGTGAGCCGGCCCGCCGTGGCGGTTACTCCGGGACGCGGCGGTAGGCGCCGTCGCTGGCCGAGGTCGCCATCGAGGCGTACGCGCGCAGCGCCGCGGACACCGGCCGCTGCCGGTCGAGCGGGGTGTACGGCCTGTCGCGCTTCTCCTGCGCGATGCGCCGGGCCTCCAGCACGTCGGGGGCCACGTTCAGCTCGATGGACCGGGCCGGGATGTCGATGACGATCTCGTCACCCGGCTCGACGAGCGCGATCAGCCCGCCGGAGGCCGCCTCCGGGGAGACGTGCCCGATGGAGAGCCCGGAGGTGCCGCCGGAGAAGCGCCCGTCGGTCAGCAGCGCACAGGATCGGCCCAGCCCCCGGCCCTTGAGGAACGAGGTGGGGTAGAGCATCTCCTGCATGCCGGGGCCGCCCTTCGGCCCCTCGTAGCGGATCACCACCACGTCGCCGGCGACGATCCGCTTGTTGAGGATCGCCTCGACCGCGTCGTCCTGGGACTCGTAGACCTTGGCCGGGCCCCGGAAGGTCAGGCACTCCTCGGGCACCCCGGCGGTCTTCACCACACAGCCCTGCGGGGCCAGGTTGCCGTGCAGGATCGCCAGCCCGCCGTCGGCGCTGTACGCGTGGGCGAGGTCTCGTACGCAGCCCTCGGCCGCGTCGGTGTCCAGGGACGACCAGCGGTTGGTGGTGGAGAACGGCTCGACGGTACGCACCCCGCCCGGGGCGGCGTGGAACAGCTCGAGCGCCTCCGTCGTCGCCGACCCGCCCCGGACGTCCCAGTCGGCGAGCCAGCGCTCCAGGCTGGGCGAGTGCACGGCGTGCACGTCGCGGTGCAGCAGGCCGGCGCGGTCCAGTTCGCCGAGGATGGCCGGGATTCCGCCGGCCCGGTGCACGTCCTCCATGTGGTACTGCGGGGAGTTCGGGGCGACCTTCGCCAGGCAGGGCACCCGGCGGGAGACGGCGTCGATGTCGTCGACGCCGAAGTCCAGCTCGGCCTCGCGGGCGGCGGCGAGCAGGTGCAGGATCGTGTTGGTCGAGCCACCCATCGCCACGTCCAGGGCCACCGCGTTCTCGAAGGCGGCCCGGCTCGCGACCGCGCGGGGCAGTACGGAGGCGTCGTCGCCGTCGTACCACCGCTTGGCGATCTCCACGGCGGTGCGGCCGGCCTCGACGAAGAGCGACCGGCGCGCGGCGTGGGTGGCCAGCGTCGAGCCGTTGCCCGGCAGCGCCAGGCCGATCGCCTCGGTGAGGCAGTTCATCGAGTTGGCGGTGAACATGCCGGAGCAGGAACCGCAGGTGGGGCAGGCCGACCGCTCGATCTCGCCGAGCTGGTCGTCGGTGACGGCCTCGTTCGAGGAGGCGATCATCGCGTCGATCAGGTCGATCTTGGAGTGGACGACGCCCTCGATCGCGACGGTCTTGCCGGCCTCCATCGGGCCGCCGGAGACGAAGACGGTCGGGATGTTCAGCCGCAGGGCGGCCAGCAGCATCCCGGGGGTGATCTTGTCGCAGTTGGAGATGCAGACCAGGGCGTCGGCGCAGTGGGCGTTGACCATGTACTCGACCGCGTCGGCGATCAGCTCCCGGCTGGGCAGGGAGTAGAGCATGCCACCGTGGCCCATGGCGATGCCGTCGTCCACGGCGATGGTGTTGAACTCGCGGCCCACCCCGCCGGCAGCGGCCACCGCCTCGGCGACCAGGCCACCCATGTCCTTGAGGTGCACGTGACCGGGTACGAACTGGGTGAAGCTGTTGGCGATGGCGACGATCGGCTTGCCGAAGTCGTCGTCGGTCATCCCGGTGGCCCGCCACAGGGCCCGGGCGCCGGCCATCGTCCGACCGTGCGTGGAGGTCTTCGACCGCAGCTCAGGCATACCCACCAGTGTTACACCGCCGCTCCGGCGGCCGGCCGGCAAGCGCACCGTGTCCCAAAGGATGCACACCCGGGGCTCCGCGCGAGAGCGGTATCCGGCACAGTTGGGGCGTGCAGTTCCCCCCGGGCATGGTCGCGGTCGCGGTGCTGTGCGGGCTGGTCGCCGCGGCGGCCACCATACTGTCGTTCGCCGGCGTCCGGCGCGCCGGGCCCCATCGGCAGGCGTACGCGCTGCTCGCCGCCGCGTCCGGGGTGGCGCTGGTCACCCTGTTGCTCGGGGTGGCCGTGGCGCTCTCCACCGCCGGGCACGCGGAGCACGTCCCGCAACGGCGCACCGGCTGGGCCGGCATCGTGTCGATCGGCACGGCGGCCAGCGGGCTGCTCTTCTGCGCCGGGCTGCTCCGGCTGCCCGGTGTGGCGACCACGGCGGCGGCCACGGCCCGGCTGGCGCTCGACGGCCTGGTGATGGCGTCGGCGTTCTGGTTCGTCGGCTGGGTGCTCTTCTCCGAGCCCACCCGGTTGCTCGGTGCGGCCACGCCGATGGCCTGCGTGCCGATCCTGCTCGCCACGGTCAGCGCGGCCCTGATCGCCGGGCTCGCCCTCATCGTGGCCTTCCGCGCCCCGCCGCCGCGCGGTCGTGCCGTCTGGCTCGGCGCCGGGGCCACCGCCGTGACCTGTGGCGGGCTCGGCCTCGCCACCGGCCTCTGCCAGGCGGGGCCGGGCGTGGCGCTGGTCGGGGCGGTGGTGCTGGCCAGCGGCCTGGCCGCCGCCGCGTGGGCCGGCCGCCGGATGGACACGCCGGCCCAGCCGGCCCTCGACCTGATCCGCCGCGACGGCGCGTACGCGTTCGTCCCGATGTTCGCCATGGCCGCCTCGGCGATGTACCACCTGCTCCAGGACGGCCGGTTCGACGCGCTCGGCATCGTCGCCGGCAGCACGGAGGGCTTCGCCCTGGTCACCCGGCAGTACCTGACGCTGCGCGACGTCCGGGGCTACGCCCAGCGGCTGGCCGAGCGCGAGGCGCACTTCCGTGAGCTGGCACACACCGACCAGCTGACGGGGCTGGCCAACCGGCGGGGGTTGTTGCAGGCGCTGCACCGCTGCGCAGGGGCCGGCGCCCCCTGCGTGCTGCTCGGGCTCGACCTCGACGGCTTCAAGCACGTCAACGACATGCGGGGCCACGACGTGGGCGATGCGGTGCTGGCCGAGGTGGGCGAGCGGCTGCGCACCCACCTGCGCCCCGGTGACGTGGCGGCCCGGCTGGGCGGCGACGAGTTCGCGGTGCTGATGCACGGCCAGCCCGCCGACGCGGACCGGGTCGCCGAGCGCCTGCTCGGAGTGCTCGGTGGCGCCTACGACCAGCCGGCGGGGCCGGTCTTCCTGTCGGTGAGCATCGGGGTGGCCGGCTGGGCCGGGGAGCCCGACGTGGAGCTGCTGCTGCGCCACGCCGACCTGGCGCTGCGCTACGCCAAGCAACGCGGCAAGAACCGGATCGAGCGCTACGACGCCGCGTACGACCAGCTGCTGCGCCGGCGTACCACGGTGGAGCACGAGCTGCGCGGCGCCATCGAGCGGGACGAGCTGCGCCTGGTGTTCCAGCCGGTGGCCTCGCTGCCCTCGGTGCGTCCGGTCGGCGCGGAGGCGCTGCTGCGCTGGCGTCATCCGGTGCTGGGCAACGTCGGCCCGGACGAGTTCATCCCGCTGGCCGAGGAGTGCGGGATGATCGCCAAGCTGGGTGCCTGGGTGCTGCACCAGGCGTGCCACCAGCTCTCCCGCTGGCTGGCCGAGGGGCACGACGTCTGGGTCTCGGTCAACGTGTCCCCCCGTGAGCTGCACGCCCCGGAGTACGTGGTCCAGGTCGCCGAGGCGCTGCGCGCCCACCACGTGCCGCCGCAGCGGCTGGTGCTGGAGGTCACCGAGCACGCCGTCGCGACGGACCTCGACGAGCTGATCCGGCGGCTGACGGCGCTGCGGCTGACCGGCGTACGGATCGCGTTGGACGACTTCGGCGCCGGCTACTCCTCGCTGGGGCAGCTCCGTCGCCTGCCGATCGACATCCTCAAGATCGACCACGGGCTGGTCGCGGAGCACGAGCCGGTGCGGCCGGTGGGCCGGGACGGCCCGGCGTTCGCGCCGATGGTCGACATCGTGATGCGGCTCGGCCACCAGCTCGGCCTGGAGGTCATCGCCGAGGGGGTGACCACGCCGACGGAACTGGCCGCCGTGGTCGCCGCCGGCTGCCGCTTCGGCCAGGGGGCGCTCTTCGGCTGGGGCGTGCCGGCCGAGCACCTGGAGGCGATGCTGGAGGCGGCCACGTCCCCCGGCGCCCGCCCCGCACCGGCCCCGGGCGGTCCGCCCGCGCCGCCGCCCCGCCGGCTGCCGACGTTATCCGCCCCGCGCCCCGCCGAGCAGGAGTCCGCGCAGGTGGAACGGGGTTTCTAGCGCCCGTTCGGGTGAAATACCCCCACCCGTTAACCAACATGTGGGATCAGTTGACTCATCGCGTGAGATGCGTCAGGCTTTACCGCATGTCGTCTTACCGGTCGCTGCGAGTACTTACCTGAGCGCACTCTCCCTGTCGAGAGTGCGCCGGCCCCGTGCATCCTGCACGAGGGCTTTTTTGTTGCCGTCGGACCAATCGACGTCGGGCAACGCCCGCGTCGCCCGCTCGATCAGCCTCACCCACTCCAGCCGAAGGCCTGAACCGCCATGACGAGACCCACGCCAGAGACACTCGCCCACTCCGCCCGGCGGGCCCGCCCGGTCGCCGAGCCCGCGAGCGACGCCGAGCACGCCGGCACCGCCCGCGCCGCGGCCACCCAGGCCGTCCCGGGGGTACACGCCCCCGCCCCGGCCCAGGTCAGCGGTGCCGGCTCCCTCGTGCGCTCCCTCGAGGCGCTCGGCGTCGACGTCGTCTTCGGCATCCCGGGCGGCGCCATCCTGCCGGCGTACGACCCGCTCTACGACTCCACCGTCCGGCACATCCTGGTCCGCCACGAGCAGGGCGCCGGGCACGCGGCGACGGGCTACGCCCAGGCGACCGGCCGGGTGGGGGTCTGCATGGCCACCTCCGGTCCCGGCGCGACGAACCTGGTCACCCCGATCGCCGACGCGTACATGGACTCGGTGCCGATCGTGGCGATCACCGGTCAGGTCGCGCGGCCCTCGATCGGCACGGACGCCTTCCAGGAGGCGGACATCCAGGGCATCACCCTGCCGATCACCAAGCACAACTTCCTGGTGCAGGAGGCCGGGGAGATCCCCCGGGTGCTGGCCGAGGCGTTCCACCTGGCCGCCACCGGCCGGCCCGGCCCGGTCCTGGTCGACATCCCCAAGGACGTCCTCCAGGCGGAGACCACCTTCACCTGGCCGCCGACGCTGGACCTGCCGGGCTACCGCCCGACCCTGCACCCGCACGGCAAGCAGATCCGGGAGGCGGCCCGGCTGATGTCCGGCGCGCGGCGTCCGGTGCTCTACGTCGGCGGCGGCGTGCTGAAGGCCGGTGCCACGGAGGGGCTGCGCCGGCTGGCCGAGCTGACCGGGATCCCGGTGGTCACGACGCTGATGGCGCTCGGCGCGTTCCCCGACTCGCACCCGCAGCACCTGGGCATGCCCGGCATGCACGGCACGGTCTCGGCGGTCTACGGCCTGCAGAAGGCCGACCTGATCGTGGCCCTGGGCGCCCGCTTCGACGACCGGGTGACCGGCAAGCTGGACTCGTTCGCCCCCGACGCGGCGGTGGTGCACGCTGACATCGACCCGGCCGAGATCGGCAAGAACCGGCACGCGGACGTCCCGATCGTCGGCGACGCCCGGCACGTCATCGAGGAGCTGATCGCCGCGGTCGGCAACGAGCAGGCGGCCGGCCGGCGCGCCGACCTCGCCGACTGGTGGACCCAGCTCGACGACCTGCGCAAGCGGTACCCGCTGGGCTACGACGACCCGGTCGACGGCACCCTCTCCCCGCAGTACGTGATCAAGCGGCTCGGCGAGCTGGTCGGCTCGGACGCGATCTACGTGGCGGGCGTCGGCCAGCACCAGATGTGGGCCTCGCAGTTCATCTCCTACGAGAAGCCGTACACCTGGCTGAACTCCGGCGGCCTCGGCACCATGGGCTACGCGGTGCCGGCGGCGATGGGCGCCAAGGTCGGCAAGCCGGACACGGTGGTGTGGGCGGTCGACGGCGACGGCTGCTTCCAGATGACCAACCAGGAGCTGGCCACCTGCGCGCTGGAGGGCATCCCGGTCAAGATCGCCCTGATCAACAACGGCAACCTCGGCATGGTGCGGCAGTGGCAGACCCTGTTCTACGGGGAGCGCTACTCCAACACCGACCTCGGTACCCACAAGCACCGCATCCCCGACTTCGTGAAGCTCGCCGAGGCGCTCGGCTGCGTGGGGCTGCGCTGCGAGAACGCCGAGGACGTCGACAAGACCATCGCCGCCGCGATGGCCATCGACGACGCCCCCGTGGTCATCGACTTCGTGGTCGGCAAGGACGCCATGGTGTGGCCGATGGTCGCCGCCGGCACCAGCAACGACGAGATCATGTTCGCCCGGGGCGTCCGCCCGGCCTTCGACGAGGATGACATCTGATGACCATGCACACCCTCAGCGTCCTGGTGGAGAACAAGCCGGGCGTCCTGGCCCGGGTCTCCGGCCTGTTCTCCCGGCGCGGCTTCAACATCGACAGCCTCGCCGTCGGCGAGACCGAGAACCCGGACGTGTCGCGGATCACCATCGTGGTCAACGCCGAGTCGTCCCCGCTTGAGCAGGTCACCAAGCAGCTCAACAAGCTGGTCAACGTGCTCAAGATCGTCGAGCTGGACCCGCAGGTCTCGGTCGCCCGGGAACTGCTGCTGGTCAAGGTGCGCGCCGACCGCGCGGCCCGGGCCCAGGTGCTGGAGACGGTCAACCTGTTCCGGGCCCGGGTGGTCGACGTGGCTCCGGACACGCTGACCGTCGAGGCCACCGGAACCCCGGACAAGCTCGACGCGCTGCTGCGCGACCTCGAACCGTTCGGGATCAAGGAGATGGTCCAGTCGGGGCTGGTGGCGATCGGGCGCGGCTCGCGCTCCATCACCGCCGGGCCCTCGCTGCGGGCCGCCTGACACCGACCCGGCCGGCATCCGCGCCGGCCGGGACCCACCCGACCCGGCCGGTGCCGTGCGCCGCCCGGGACCGACACCGCACGGAATCCACGACGGGCCGCCCGGGCCGCCGTACGAAAGGGAAATCATGAGCGTTGAGGTGTACTACGACGACGATGCCGACCTGGGCCTGATCCAGGGCCGCAAGGTCGCGGTGATCGGGTACGGCAGCCAGGGCCACGCCCACGCGCTGTCGCTGCGCGACTCCGGAGTCGACGTGGTGGTCGGTCTGCCGGAGGGCTCCAAGAGCCGGGCCAAGGCCGAGGAGCAGGGCCTGCGGGTGCTCACGCCGGCCGAGGCGTCGGCCGAGGCCGACGTCATCATGATCCTCGCGCCGGACACCGCCCAGCGCCGCATCTACGCCGAGTCGATCGCGCCGAACCTGGCCCCCGGCAAGGCGCTCTTCTTCGGCCACGGCTTCAACATCCGCTACGGTCTGATCAAGCCGCCGGCCGAGGTCGACGTGGCGATGGTCGCGCCGAAGGGGCCGGGCCACCTGGTCCGCCGCCAGTACGCCGACGGCAAGGGCGTGCCCTGCCTGGTGGCCGTCGAACAGGACGCCAGCGGCAACGCCCTCGCCCTGGCCCTGTCGTACGCCAAGGGCATCGGCGGCACCCGGGCCGGCGCCATCAGGACCACCTTCACCGAGGAGACCGAGACCGACCTCTTCGGCGAGCAGGCGGTGCTCTGCGGCGGCGCGGCGGCGCTCGTGCAGACCGGCTTCGAGGTGCTCACCGAGGCGGGCTACGCCCCCGAGGTGGCCTACTTCGAGTGCCTGCACGAGCTGAAGCTGATCGTCGACCTCATGTACGAGGGCGGCATCGCGAAGATGCGCTACAGCATCTCCGACACCGCCGAGTACGGCGACCTCTCCCGTGGCCCGCGCGTCATCGACGCCCGGGTCAAGGAGGAGATGCGCAAGATCCTCAGCGAGGTCCAGTCCGGCGAGTTCGCCCGGGAGTGGGTGGCCGAGGACGAGGCCGGCCGGCCCAACTTCAGCAGGTGGCAGGCCGAGGGCGCGGAGCACCCGATCGAGGAGACCGGTCGCAAGCTGCGCGGCATGATGAGCTGGGTCGACCGGCCGATCACCGAGACCGCCTGACGCGACACCCCGGCGGCCCGGCCCCGGCGCTCTCCCCGGCGCCCGGACCGGGCCGCCCCCTGTCCGCACCAGCGCCCGCCGCGTCGGCCCAGCCCAGGTGGCCCGGGCGCTCCGTCTCGTGCCGTTCACTTGCGGGTCGTCACCCGTTGTGAGGGCACTCACCCCGCAGTCCGGGACCTGCCGGCCTACCCGCCCCCTACGATCGCGGGTAGGTGCGTAGCCGGCACCTGACGGCCATGGCCCGGATCAGCGCAGGGCGCAGCGCGGCGTCCCGCAGCCCGGCCCACCGCTTTCGACGACAACCCGAGGACCAATGACTCCTGTCGTACTGATCGCCGAAGAACTCGCCCCCGCCGCCATCGAGGTGCTCGCCCACGACTTCGACGTCCGCCACGTCGACGGCACCGACCGACCGGCCCTGCTCTCGGCGCTCTCCGAGGCCGACGCCGTCATCGTGCGCAGCGCCACCCAGATCGACGCCGAGGCGATCGCCGCCGCGCCGCGGCTGAAGGTCGTCGCCCGGGCGGGCGTGGGTCTGGACAACGTCGAGGTGCCGGCGGCCACGGCGCGTGGCGTCATGGTCGTCAACGCCCCCACCTCGAACATCGTCTCCGCCGCCGAGCAGGCCCTCGCGCTGCTGCTGGCCGTGGCCCGCAACACCGCCAGCGCCAGCGCCGCGCTGAAGGCGGGGGAGTGGAAGCGGTCCAAGTACACCGGCGTCGAGATCCAGGGCAAGACCGTCGGCGTGGTCGGCCTCGGCCGCATCGGCGTGCTCTTCGCCCAGCGGATCGCCGCCTTCGGCACCCGGCTGATCGCGTACGACCCCTACATCCAGCCGGCCCGCGCGGCCCAGCTCGGCGTACGCCTGGTGGGCCTGGAGGAGCTGCTGCGGGAGAGCGACTTCATCTCGATCCACCTGCCGAAGACGCCGGAGACCGTCGGCCTGATCGGTGAGAAGGAGCTGGCCGTCGTCAAGCCGGGCGTCCGGATCGTCAACGCGGCCCGGGGCGGGCTGGTCGACGAGCAGGCCCTGGCCGACGCGATCGCCGAGGGCCGGGTCGCCGGCGCGGGCGTGGACGTCTACGCCAAGGAGCCCTGCACCTCCTCGCCGCTGTTCGCCTTCGACAACGTGGTCGCCACCCCGCACCTGGGCGCCTCCACCGGCGAGGCGCAGGACAAGGCCGGCCTGGCCGTGGCCAGGAGCGTGAAGCTGGCGTTGCAGGGCGAGTTCGTGCCGGACGCCGTGAACGTGCAGGCCGGCGGCGTCGTCGCCGAGGACGTGCGGCCGCTGCTGCCGCTGGCCGAGAAGCTCGGCCGGGCCTTCACCGCCGTCGCGGGCGGGGTCGCCGCCAGCGTCACCGTCGAGGTGCGCGGCGAGATCGTCAACCACGACGTGTCGGTGCTGAAGCTCGCCGCCACCAAGGGGCTGTTCAGCTCGGTGGTCGAGGAGCAGGTCACCTACGTCAACGCCCCGCACCTGGCCGCCGAGCGCGGCGTCGAGGTCACCCTCTTCTCCCAGACCGACACGGTCGAGCACCCGAACCTGGTCACCGTCCGCGGCGCGCTGCCCGACGGCCGTACGGTCAGCGTCTCCGGCACGGTGACCACCGCCGGCGCCCGCGACGTGCTCAAGCTCACCGAGGTCGACGGCTTCGACGTCGAGATCGGCGCGGAGGGCATCCTGGTCTTCCTGCGCTACGTCGACCGCCCCGGCGTGGTCGGCACGGTCGGCACGCTGCTCGGCGAGGCCGGCGTCAACATCGCGGCCATGCAGGTGGCCCGCCGCGAGGCCGGTGGTGAGACCCTGATGACCCTCACCGTCGACCAGGCGCTCGGCGCCGACCTGCTCACCTCGGCGGCGGACTCGATCGGCGCGGTCGCGGCCAGCGCGGCGGACCTGCGCGACGAGTGACCTGAGCGCACGGCAGCGGGGGCCCGGCGGATCCGCCGGGCCCCTCGTCGTACTCGGGCAGTGGTCAGCCGGGCAGCCGCGCCGGGGGCGGATAGACCGAGCCGTCCTGCGCGTCGAAGAGCATCAGGTCGTATGCGCCGGCCAGCCGCTCGATGTCGAGCAGCACCTGGTCCTCGCACGTCGGGTGCAGGTTCAGCTCGACGTGGTCGTGGGCCGCGTGCAGCGGCGCCACCGCCCAGGGGCTCCCCGGGCCGGCCGGCCGGTCCGGGTAGCTGCTGGTGATGGCCCGGTAGAACGCCACCACCCGCGGGTCCGGGTACCGGTCGACGTGCTGCCCCTGCCGGCACCGCAGCACCGCCGCCCGCACGTCCTCGGGTGTCGCCCCGTCCGCCAGGGCCCACACGCTCAGATCGAAACTCACGGCGGACAGCGTGCCATCCGCCGTCCGTCGCGTCGAAATCGCCCCGCTGTCGCGCCCGCAAACTCCAGTAGCGACGGTCCGCTGTGGAGACCCTTGCGTTGAGTTGCGTCGATTCGCTAGCGTATCGGTGCGGTCACTGGCCGAGCTCGCGGCGTGGGCCCGTCTTCGGGTGGCGAGGTCGACGTCCGTCCGGCCGGCCCGCACCCCTCGATTGCGCAAGCCACGCGCACTCGTCGCTGACCGGCCCTCACGGTCGTTGCCGAGACCGTGGGGGCCGATCGCGCCTCCAGCCCGCCCCTGCCTCTGGTGTTCCAGGCCTCCCCACGGTGCGGCCTGCCCTGGAGGTGGCCCGCCCAGCGGCGGGGCGCGGTCGGTGGCGGCCCCCGGTGGCGCGGGGATGGCTCAGCGCCGGTGTTCAGCCAGGGTGGTTCAGCGGCGGGGGGCGAAGAGCGCGCGGTAGTCCGACCCGTTGCGGAACCAGGCCAGCCCGGCCGGCCCGGCGGCGTAGAGCGCGGTGGCGTAGGCGTCGGCGACGGCGAGGTCCGGCCCGACGACCGTCGCAGCGACCAGCTGCTCGGCGGGCTCCCCGGTGTGCGGGTCCACCACGTGTCCCTGCCGCCCGCTCACCCCCGAGGTGCCGACGGCGCCCGCCGTCATCTCCAGCACGAGCGGCGCCCGGTGCTGGTCGGTCGGGTGGTGCACCGCCACCCGCCACGGGCCGCCGTGCGCGGCGTGTCCGCGTACGACCAGGTCGGCGCCGCTGAGCACGGCGTAGTCGTGGACGCCGGCGGCGCGTAGCCGGGCGGCGGCCCGCTCCACCGCCCACCCGATCAGCAGGCCGCCGGGGTCGAAGCCGCCGGGGACCGCCCAGGCGTCGAACCAGCCGTCGGTGGCGGCCCGCATCGCCGCGCAGCGGCCCACCAGGTCGGCCAGCGGCGGGTACGAGTCGGGGCTGATCTCGCCCCGGCGCAGTCGGGATACCAGGCTCTCCGGCCGGGTCGGGCCGTACGTGAGGTCGATGGCCCGTAGCTCCGCCACCGCGTCGCGCAGCGCCTCCCCGACGGCGCGCCGGCCCAGCCACTCGGGGGCGTTGAGCAGCAGCGAGTAGTCCGCCGTCGAGGTCCGTACGGAGTGCTGGACGGCGATCCGGCTCCCGCCCACCGGGCCGGGCCGGTCCACGCGGTGGCTGCGGGCACCCAGCCGCAGGTCCGGCCGGCGCGGCTGGAAGGCCGACTGGTCCACCCAGCGGACCCGTGGCTGCTGGTCGATCCGCATGACGCTGCCCCCTCGCTGACGCCGGCCGCGTCTCCGCGTCCTCCGTCACGGGCCCCCGTCGACCCGCTCGTCATCACGCTAGGCAGCGGAGATGACCCTGCCATGAATGCCACCTGGGAGGATCCTGTGTATCCGAGTTCCCGCATCCTGGAAGGTGCGTACCGGGAGACGGGACGTCGGCGTACGGTCGGACGAAACGGCGAGATGAGGGAGCACAGAGACGTGGCACGGATCGCGGTGGTGGCCGGGGACGGGATCGGACCCGAGGTGGTCGCGCAGGCCCGCAAGGTCATCGACGCTGTGCTGCCGGGGGTGGTGGAGGCCACCGAGTACGACCTCGGCGCCGCCCGCTGGCACCGCACCGGCGAGGTGCTGCCCGACTCGGTGCTGACCGAGCTGGCCGGGCACGACGCGATCCTGCTCGGCGCCGTGGGCGACCCGACCGTGCCGCCGGGGGTGCTGGAGCGGGGGCTGCTGCTCAAGCTGCGCTTCGCCTTCGACCAGTACGTCAACCTGCGCCCGTCGCGGCTCTGGCCCGGCGTCAGCGGGCCGCTGGCGACCGTCAAGCCCGGCGAGGTCGACCTGGTGGTGGTCCGCGAGGGCACCGAGGGCCTCTACGCCGGCGCCGGTGGCACGCTGCACCGGGACACCCCGGCTGAGGTCGCGACCGAGGAGAGCCTGAACACGCGGCACGGCGTGGAGCGGGTCATCCGCGACGCCTTCGCCCGCGCCGCGCGCCGGGAGCGGCGCAAGGTCACCCTCGTGCACAAGACCAACGTGCTCACCCACGCCGGCTCGTTGTGGGCGCGCGCCTTCGAGGCCGTGGCCGCCGAGCACCCCGACGTGGCCACGGAGTACCAGCACGTCGACGCCGCCGCGATGTTCCTGGTCACCCAGCCCCAGCGCTACGACGTCGTGGTCACCGACAACCTGTTCGGCGACATCCTCACCGACATCGCCGCAGCCGTCACCGGCGGGATCGGGCTGGCGGCCAGCGGCTGCATCAACCCCGAGGGCACGTACCCCTCGATGTTCGAGCCGGTACACGGCTCGGCGCCGGACATCGCCGGGCGCGGCGTGGCCGACCCGGTGGCGGCCGTACTCTCGGCGGCCCTGCTGCTCGACCAGCTCGGGCACGCCGACGCCGCCGAGCGGGTCACCGCGGCGGTGGGCGCCGAGCTGGCCGGCCGCACCCCGGGCGCCCCACTGCGCACCGAGGAGGTCGGCGACCGGCTGGCCGGGTACGCCACCGCCTGAGCCGCCGCCCCACCCGAGGGTCCGAACCGCCGCCCGGCCGCATCCGGCCCGGCGGCGGTCACTGTCCGCAGCCGCCGGTACGCCCTGGGCGTGCTACCCGCTGAACGACCGTTCGGGGTAAGTTTCTCGCACCAGTTTCTCGGCAGGCGGATCCGTGTGCCGTAATTCCCAGGGAGGTCAGCGCGATGAGCGGTGGTGACAAGCTCGAGTTCGAGACCCGTCCGAATCCCGCGCCGGTATCCGTCGCGGACCGGGCCGCGCTGCTGGCCAACCCGGGTTTCGGCCGGGTATTCAGCGACCACATGATCACGATCCGTCACGCCGAGGGCAAGGGCTGGTACGACGCCCGGGTCGAGGCGCGGGCGCCGATCCCCATGGACCCGGCCGCCGCGGTGCTGCACTACGCGCAGGAGATCTTCGAAGGGCTGAAGGCCTACCGGACGGCCGACGGCGGGGTCACCATGTTCCGCCCGGAAGCCAACGCCGCCCGGTTCGCCACCTCGGCCCGGCGCATGGCGATGCCGGTGCTGCCCGAGGAGGTGTTCGTCGACTCGCTGCGCCGGCTCGTGGAGATCGACCGGGACTGGATCCCCGAGGGCGAGGACGGCAGCCTCTACCTGCGGCCGTTCATGTTCGCCAGTGAGGTGTTCCTCGGCGTCCGGCCGGCCAACGAGTACCTCTACGTGGTGATCGCCTCGCCGGTCGGCGCGTACTTCTCGGGCGGGGTGCAGCCGGTGGCGGTCTGGGTCTCCCCGGACTACACGCGGGCCGCCCCGGGCGGCACCGGCGCGGCGAAGTGCGGCGGCAACTACGCCTCCTCGCTGGTGGCCCAGGCCGAGGCGATCGAGCACGGCTGCGACCAGGTGGTCTTCCTGGACGCGGTCGAGCGCCGCTACGTCGACGAGCTGGGTGGCATGAACGTGTTCTTCGTCTACGACGACGGCACCGTGGTCACCCCGCCGCTGACCGGCACGATCCTGCCCGGCATCACCCGGGAGTCGGTGCTCACGCTGGCCGCCGGGGCCGGGCACCGGGTCGAGGAGCGGCCCGTGAGCTTCGCCGACTGGCAGGCGGACGCCGCGAGCGGCCGGCTCCGCGAGGTGTTCGCCTGCGGCACCGCCGCGGTCATCACCCCGATCGGGCAGGTGCGCTTCCCCGACGGTGAGTTCCTGATCGGCGGCGGCGAGTCCGGCCCGGTCACGACGGCCCTGCGTCAGCAGCTCGTCGACCTCCAGCGGGGCAGGTCCGAGGACCCGTACGGCTGGGTCCGTCGCATCCTCTGAGCGCCCCCGGGCCGCGCACGGTCCGGTGACCACCGGCCACCGGCACGCCCGGCGTGAAGGCCACGCCGACACGGTGACGGCCTCCCGTGCTCCACGGGAGGCCGTCGCGCGCGGGTGGTGGCTAGCGGGCGGTGCCGGGCGGGATGGCCGAGTACGTCTCGTCGTAGTAGCCGCCGAGCCGGTCGCGGTAGGTGGGGTCGGTGTCGGCGGTCTCGTCGTACTCCGGGGCGGCCTTGATCTGGTCCCTGCTCCGGTCGACGTGCACCTTGCGCTCGTCGTGGTCGACGTGGTTGACGGTGCCGGCCGGGATCATCACCTTCCGGCCGAAGATCCACGGCCCGGTGTCCACCACCAGGTAACTGTCGTTGACCTCGTGGCTGGCGCTGTCGATCCGGCCGATGCCGCCGTCGGTGGCCTCGACCTTGTAGCCGACCAGGTCGGCGTCGGCGACCCTCGCGGTGTCCCGGTAGCGCCACGGGTCGAACGTGCCGGCCGGGGCGCCGCCGGCGAACGCACCCTGGCCGCCGTCGCGCAGCGGGTCCGGGCTGCCGTGGGTGCTGTGCGGGTCGAGCCTGTCCATCTGACAACTCCTGCCCCGACTGTCGCCAGTCGTCTCGCCGGTCCGGTGCTCGTCTCTGCACGATGAGCTACCCGGGTGGTCGGCACCGGAAACGACGGCCGCGCGGCCGGTGCGCCGGGGCCGACCGCACCGACGCCGGGGCCGACCCGCACCGACACCCGGGTCCGATGACTCCGCCGCCGGGGCCCCGGCGACTCCGGAGACGACGGTGGGCCGGCACCGCGACCGCGGCACCGGCCCACCGGGCGTACGCGTCAGGCGAGCGCGGCCTGGGCGTCCAGGGTGACCGCGGCGGCGTGCACGACGGCGGCGATGCGCAGTCCCTCGTGCACCTGCTCGCGGCTGAAGCCCGCGTTGCGCAGGGTCTTCTCGTGCGACTCCAGGCACACCCCGCAGCCGGTGATCGCCGAGACCGCCAGGCACCAGAGCTCGAAGTCGGCCTTGTCGACGCCCGGCTTGGCGATGATCTGCATCCGCAGCCGCGCCGGGATCGACTGGTACTGCTCGTCGCCGATCAGGTGCTTGGCCCGGTAGTAGACGTTGTTCATCGCCATGATCGTGGCGGCGCCCTTGGCCGCCTCGACGGCCTCCGGCTTCAGGTGGTCGGCCGCCTCGGCGGCGATCTCCCGCAGCACCACCGGGTTGCGCGCCGCGACGGCGCAGGCCAGGGCGGTGCCCCACGCCTGCTCCGGCTTCAGCGTGCTGGTGGCGATGGTCGAGCCGAGGTTGAGCTTGATGTCCTTGGCGTACTCCGGCAGAGCCGCCTTGATCGCGTCCAGGCCCATGGTCAGGCCCCGGCGCCAGCGAGGAGCTTGGTGGCGTCCAGGGTCTCGCCGCCCTTGTTCCAGTTGCACGGGCAGAGCTCGTCGGTCTGGAGGGCGTCGAGCACCCGCAGCACCTCGGAGACGTTGCGGCCGACCGAGCCGGCGGTCACCATGACGAACTGGATCTCGTTGTTCGGGTCGACGATGAAGGTGGCCCGCTGGGCCACGCCGTCCTCGCCGAGCACGCCGCAGGCGGCGGTCAGCTCGCGCTTGACGTCGCTGAGCATCGGGAACGGCAGCTCGCGCAGGTCCGGGTGGTCCTTGCGCCACGCGTAGTGGACGAACTCGTTGTCCACCGACACGCCGAGGACCTGGGCGTCCCGGTCGGCGAACTCCTCGTTCAGCCGGCCGAACTCCGCGATCTCGGTCGGGCAGACGAAGGTGAAGTCCTTCGGCCAGAAGAAGACGACGCGCCACTTCCCCTCGTGCGACTTGTGGTCGATCGACTCGAACGCCTTCTCGGCGTCCAGCGACACGCAGGCGGTGAGTTCGTACTCGGGGAAGCGGTCACCGACAGTGAGCACAGGTCCTCCTTGACAGCGGCACGAGGCCGGTAACTTGATCGGTTCCAGATTCTTCCGCAGTCCCGTTTCCGCCGGAGGGCGGCCAGGTGACTTGTGAAGTCGATCACCGGCGGTGGTGCGGGCCGCCGCATCGGCCGCCCATGCGGTATCGGAACCCTCCGTCACCGTCCCGCGATGTGGATTGTGTCTCCCAGATCCGCCGCCCCGTGGCAGAGTGGCGATCGTGACCAGCACCCACCTGATTATTCGCACCTAGCGCGCCGGCCTCCCCCTCCGCCGAGCGCGCAGACCTCCCGCATCCGCGGGGGGTCTTTTTGTTGCTCCCCGAAAGGATTCCCTGATGACGTTCCAGGTGTACGACACCACGCTGCGCGACGGCGCCCAGCGTGAGGGGCTCAGCTACTCGGTGGTCGACAAGCTCGCGGTGGCCCGGCTGCTCGACGAGTTCGGGGTCGGCTTCATCGAGGGTGGCTGGCCGGGCGCCGTGCCGAAGGACACCGAGTTCTTCCGCCGGGCGCGTACCGAACTCGACCTGCGGCACGCGTTGCTGGTCGCGTTCGGGGCCACCCGGCGGGCCGGCGTGCCCGTCGGCGAGGACCCGCAGGTGCGCGGCCTGCTGGACGCGCAGACGCCGGCGATCGCCCTGGTCGCCAAGGCGGACCTGCGGCACGTCGAGCGGGCGCTGCGCACCACGGCGGCCGAGAACCTGGCGATGATCCGCGACACCGTGGCGCACCTGGTGGCCGAGGGGCGGCGGGTATTCGTCGACGGCGAGCACTTCTTCGACGGCTACCGGTCCGACCCGGCGTACACGGCCGCCGTCGTGGAGACCGCCCTCGCCGCCGGCGCCGAGCGGGTGGTGCTCTGCGACACCAACGGCGGCATGCTGCCCTCCCAGGTCACCGCCGCCATCGCCGACCTGACCGCGCGGCTGGGCGTCGGCCCGGAGCTGCTCGGCATCCACTGCCAGAACGACACGGCCTGCGCGGTGGCCAACACCGTCGCCGCCGTGGAGGCGGGGGTGCGTCACTTCCAGGGCACCGCCAACGGCTACGGCGAGCGTCCCGGCAACGCCGACATCTTCGCCGTGGTCGCCAACCTCCAGCTCAAGCTCGGGCTGCCCGTCCTACCGGAGGGCTGCCTGGAACAGATGGTGCGGGTCTCCCACGCCATCGCCGAGATCGCCAACATCGCCCCCGACACCCACCAGGCGTACGTCGGGGCCGCGGCCTTCGCCCACAAGGCGGGGCTGCACGCGAGTGCGATCAAGGTGGATCCGCTGCTCTACAACCACGTCGACCCGCAGGTGGTGGGCAACGACATGCGGATCCTCGTCACCGAGATGGCCGGCCGGGCCAGCGTCGAGCTCAAGAGCCGCGAACTCGGCCTGGACCTGGCCGGCCATCCGGAGGCGCTGTCCCGGGTCACCCGGCGGGTCAAGGAGCTGGAGGCCGGCGGGTGGTCGTTCGAGGCGGCGGACGCGTCGTTCGAGCTGCTGGTCCGCTCGGAGCTGGACACCGCCCCGGCCACCCCGTTCACGCTCGAGTCGTACCGGGTGCTGGTCGAGCACCGGGAGGACGGCTCGGTGGTCTCCGAGGCGACCGTCAAGATCCGCGTACGCGGGGAGCGGGTCATCGCCACCGCCGAGGGCAACGGTCCGGTCAACGCCCTGGACGAGGCGCTGCGGGCGGGGCTGACGCGGCACTACCCGCAGCTGCGTGACTTCGAGCTGGCCGACTACAAGGTGCGGATCCTGGAGGGCACCCACGGCACCGGCGCGGTGACCCGGGTGCTGCTGGAGACGGCCGACGGCGGCGGACGCGACTGGACCACCGTCGGCGTGCACCCCAACGTCGTCGAGGCGTCCTGGCACGCCCTCGTCGACGCGCTCACCTACGGCCTGGACCGCGCCCGGGTCTGAGCCGTCACCCGGCCGGCAGGCGCAGTTCGGCCAGCACGGCGCGGTGGTCGCTGCCGGGTACCCGGTGCACGGAGACCGCCCGCACGGCGATCCGCCGGTCGACCAGCACGTGGTCGATGGTCACCGGCGGGATCAGGTCCCCGTCGTACGGGCCCCAGGTGCCGATCAGGCCCGCGCCGGCCTGGTCGGCGGCGTCGACGTAGCCGGTGTCCAAGAGGGCACGCAGCGGGGCGTGGTCGAGGGTGGCGTTGAAGTCTCCGGCGAGGATCCGCAGCGGCCCGTCCGGCGTGGCGGGCGGCTGCGCCGCCAGGTCGGCGTGCCAGTGGCCGACCTGGTCCACGGCGTACGGGGCCGACGGGTGCGCCGACTCGACCCGTACCGCGGGCGCACCGGGCACCGCCACCGTGCCGTGGGACTGGTCGAAGCCCCAGCCGCCGCGGTTGTGCCGGACGCCGTCCGCGCCGATCGGGAACCGCGCGTAGAGCCCGGAGCCCACGGTGCCCGGGGCCGGGTCGAGCCGCCGGTGGGGCAGCAGCCGGTCCAGGCCGAGCCGGTCCAGCTCCGCACCGGCCTCCGGGGTGAACTCCTGCACGGTGAGCACGTCGACGCGGTGCTCCCGGACCAGGTCGACCAACGCCCGCGCGTCGCCGGCCCCGGCGAGCAGGTTGGCGGTCAGCAGCCGCACCGTCGGGCCGGTGACCGGCGGCTGGCCAGACGGCAGTGCCCGGGGCGCCACCACGGCCACCAGGGCCGCCGCGACCAGCGCCGCGACCACCGCGGGCCGGCGGCGCCGCAGGGCGAGCGCGAGCAGCAGCGGCAGCAGGCTCCCGGCGGCGGCGTACGGGGTGAAGGCGAGCAGCTGCACCAGCGGCCCCCGGTCGAGGCCGCCCAGTCGTACCGCCGTCCAGGCGACCCCGGGCGCGACGGCGGCCCAGCAGAGCGCGGTCAGCAGCCCGGTGGCCCGGCGGCCCGTGTCCGGCCGTGCGGCCCCGATGATCACCGTTGGAGGGTAGCGCCCCCGGCCCTCGGCCACGGTCGGCGACAGCGCGCCACCCCGGGGCCCGACCGGCCCCGCGCCGCCATTCGTGAATGGTCGAGCGCTCACTTTTCGCAATTCGTCGACACCGGTTCAGACCATTAACGGGGCGTGATCAACTATTGACGTCGGACTTTTTGCGGTGCTACGTTCCAGTGGGTTGAGAGGCCGGAACTCTGAGTAGTAATCCCAGCTCAGGCCCGGTGGAAAATGTTGAGATGGCAACATCTAGGGTGCGGCCTGAGGTGTGGACTCCAGGCGGTTGCCGCTCATTCTCTCCGCTCAAGAATTGGAAGTCGACCGCCCCCCGATCGGTGGGCAGGTCGAATCCGCACGGTCAACAAGAGGGAGACCCTGTCATGACCACACTCTTCCGACGCAAGGCGGTGACGGTGGCGTTCGCCGCGTTGGCGCTCACCCTGGCCGGGGGCGGGATCGCCGTCGCCCAGCCAGCGGCGCAGGCGCCCGCCGGGAGCGCCCAGTCGGCCGCCCGCCAGCCGGGCTCCGGCAGCCAGCCAGCCGTGACCCCCGCCGAGGCCCGCGCGGCCAAGGCCGCGCTGGCGCAGGGCCCGTCCGCGCAGGCGAGTACGCCGGGCTCCGTCGCCTCCGCCGTCGTCACCAGCGGCGGCATCCTGCTCCGTGGCTCGCCCGAGGTGGTCTCCGCCACCCGGTACGGCCCCGGTCAGTACCAGGTCCTGTTCAACTACGACGTCTCGCTGAAGACGTTCGTGGCGACCATCGGCACCACCGACCCGTACAACGTGCCCCCGGGAGGCGAGGTCTCCGTCGCGCCGCGGCTCCAGACGCCGAACGCGGTCTACGTCCAGACGCGCAACTCGACGGGAGGCGCCGCCGACCGGCCGTTCCACCTGGTCATCGCCAACTGAGCACCTGCTGACGCCGCCGGCCCCCACCACGCGCGGGGGCCGGCGCCGCCGCACCCGCCGCCCGCGCCCTCCCCTCGCGGGTCGAACATGCGGGCGTGGTGGGGTTGTGCCCCGGATCGCGCCCTGTGCGGGGCGCCACAACTGCATGATCGACGCAGGGTCGGGGGCCGGCGGGAGGGTTGTCCCGGTTCGGGTCGCTAAGGGCCACCCCGGCGCCGATATTCCGACGTTTGTGCGGCGGCCGGCACGGGAAGCAAGCACCGTGACGGACATCTCGGACACCCTGGCCAGCGTGCCCAGCCCGGTCGATCCCGATGCGACCCCGGCCGACCTGGAACAGACCCTCTTCGAGGTCAAACGCGTGATCGTCGGGCAGGATCGGCTCGTCGAGCGCCTGCTCACCGCCCTCGTCGCGGACGGGCACTGCCTCCTGGAGGGCGTGCCCGGGGTCGCCAAGACGCTCGCCGCGCAGACCCTGGCCACGGTGGTGGGCGGCACCTTCTCCCGGATCCAGTTCACACCCGACCTGGTCCCCTCCGACATCGTCGGCACCAGGATCTACCGGGCGTCGCGGGAGGACTTCGACATCGAGCTGGGCCCGATCATGGCGAACCTGGTGCTCGCCGACGAGATCAACCGGGCCCCGGCGAAGGTGCAGTCCGCCCTGCTGGAGGCGATGGCCGAACGGCAGGTCTCGATCGGCGGGCACAGCTATCCCGTGCCCGAGCCGTTCCTGGTGCTGGCCACCCAGAACCCGATCGAGTCCGAGGGCGTCTACCAACTGCCGGAGGCGCAGCGCGACCGGTTCCTGATGAAGGTCGTCGTCGACTATCCGAGCGACGTCGACGAACTCGCCATCCTGTACCGCATGAGCGCCGACCGGCCCACCGCCCGACAGGTGCTCGACCCGCAGCGCCTGCGGGAACTCCAGGCCCGCGCCGCCCACGTCTTCGTGCACCACGCGATCGCCGAGTACGTGGTCCGGCTGATCCTCGCCACCCGCGACCCCGGCCGGTTCGGGCTCCCCGAGATCGCCCCGCTGCTCGCGTACGGGGCCAGCCCCCGGGCCACCCTCGGCCTGGTCCGCGCCGCGCGGGCCCAGGCGCTGCTGCGCGGTCGCGAGTACGTGCTGCCCGAGGACGTGCGTGAACTGGCCGTCGACGTGCTCGCCCACCGGCTGGTGCTCTCCTTCGACGCGGTCGCCGACGGGGTGGCCGCCGAGGCGGTGGTCCGGCGGCTGGTGGAGGCCGTACCGCCGCCCCGCGTCGCCACCGGGCACCCGGAACACGCGGCTGCCGACCTGGCGGCGGCATGAGGTGGCGCGGAACCACCGCGCCGGCGGTCGTGCCGGCCGACCCGGGACTGGCCGAGCTCACCGCGGACCGGCGCCTGCGCCGGCTGGAACTGAGCGTCACGCGCCGGCTCGACGGGCTGTTGCAGGGCCGGTACCGGGGCCTGCTGCCCGGGCCGGGCAGCGAGACCGCCGGCAGCCGGGAGTACCGGCCCGGTGAGGACGAGGTGCGCCGGATGGACTGGGCGGTGACCGCCCGCACCACGGTCCCGCACGTACGGGAGGTCGACGCCGACCGGGAACTCACCACCTGGCTGCTGATCGACGCGAGCCCCAGCATGGAGTACGGCACCGCCGAACTCGACAAGCGGGAGCTGGCCGTGGCGGCCGTCGCGGCGGTCGGCTTCCTCACCGGAGGCGTGGGCAACCGCCTCGGCGCGCAGGTGCTCAGCCGGGACGGGCTGCGCCGGTTCCCGCCCCGCAGCGGGCGTACCCACCTGCTCGGCCTGCTCCGGGCCCTGCTGACCGCCCCGCGCGTCGGCGACCACGACCCGCCGCCACGCGTCGGCGGCCAGGACGGCGACGACCCGGCGCCGCCCGGCCCCGACCTGGCCGACGGGCTGGCCGGCGTGCACCGGGCGGCGCTGCGCCGCGGCCTCGTCGTCGTGGTCTCGGACTTCCTCGACGGGCTGCCCGACGACCCCCGGGAGGCGCCGCCCTGGGAGACCGCCCTGCGCCGCCTCGCCGCGCGCCACCAGGTGCTCGCCGTGGAGATCACGGACCCCCGGGAGCTGGAGCTGCCCGACGTCGGCCTGGTCACCCTGGTCGACCCGGAGACCGGGCGGCGGCGCGAACTCTGGACCGGCGACCGCGCGCTGCGCGAGCGCTACGCCGCCGCCGCGACCGCCCAGCGCGACCAGGTACGCCAGGCGCTGCGCCGCAGCGGGGCCACGCACCTGCCGCTGCGTACCGACCGGGACTGGGCCGCCGACATCGTGCGGCACGTGCACACCCAGCGGCGGCTCGCGGCGGCCCCTCCCCGGGCGGCCCGGGGAGGTGTGGCGTGATCTGGCAGTCGCCCGCCCGGCTCTGGCTCCTGCTGGGGGTCCTCGCCCTGGCCGTCGGATACCTGCTGATGCAGCGCCGGCGCAGCCGGTACGCCGTCCGCTTCACCAACCTGCGGCTGCTCGACCGGGTCGCGCCGCACCGCCCGGCCTGGCGGCGGCACGTGCCCGCCGGGCTCTTCCTGGCCATGCTGGCGCTGCTGGTGGTCGGCTTCGCCCGGCCCACGGCGGAGGTGCGGGTGCCCCGCGAACGGGCCACCGTGATGGTCGCCGTCGACGTCTCCACCTCGATGCTCGCCGGCGACGTGGAACCGGACCGGCTCAGCGCCGCCAAGGAGTCCGCCCGGCGCTTCGTCGACGGCCTGCCGGACGAGTTCAACGTCGGGCTGGTCGCGTTCGCCGGCAGCGCGGCGGTGCTGGTGCCGCCGAGCACCGACCGGGAGGCCCTGCACGAGGGGATCGAGCGGCTGGTGGAGGGGGCCACCGGGGTGCAGGGCACAGCCATCGGCGAGGCCATCAGCACCTCGCTCGGCGCCGTGAAGGGCTTCGACAGCCAGGCGGCGAAGGACCCGCCGCCGGCCCGGATCATCCTGCTCTCCGACGGGGCGAACACCTCCGGCATGGACCCGATGGAGGCGGCGTCCGAGGCGATCGACATGAAGGTGCCGGTGCACACCATCTCGTTCGGCACCCCCGGCGGCACCGTGGACCGGGGCGGCCGGCCGATCCAGGTGCCCGTCGACGGGCAGACCCTGCGCGCGGTGGCCGAGGAGACCGGGGGCGGGTTCCACGAGGCCAGCACCAGCGACGAACTGCGCGCCGTCTACGACGACATCGGCACCTCGGTCGGCTACCGCACCGAGCGACAGGACGTCTCGGCCCGGTTCATCGGCCTCGGGCTGGTGTTCGCCATGGGGGCCGCGGCCGGCTCGATGCGCTGGTTCGCCCGGCTGCCCTGAACCGTACGGCCACCGTCGAGAAGGACACGTGAGGAGCGTACGCATGGCAGTGCAGACCGGGCTGGGCGAACCGCGCGGCCCCTGGTTCATCTCCCCGGAGCTGGATCCGGACGGGCGGGCCCGGTGGGGCGGGACCGACCCGGACCGGGGCCCGGCGGGACGCGGCCCGCGCGGGCGGGTGCTGGCGGCGCTGGCGGTGGTGGCACTGTCGACCGCCTCCGGCGCGGTGGCCGGCGGCATCGTGGCCGGCCGTGACGACGCACCGGGCCCGACGGCGGCCTCGGCGGCCCCGGTCCCGGCGGAGCTGGTGACCGCGGCCGGGAAGACCGTGCCGGGGGTGGTGTCGGTGCTCGTGGGCGGGTCCGGCGGCGCCTCGGCCACCGGCTCCGGCTTCGCCGTGGACGACCAGCAGCACATCATCACCAACGACCACATCCTGGCCAAGGGGCGCGGCGGGGCGGTGACGGTGGAGCTGCCCGACGGGCGGCGGTACACCGCCGAGGTGGTCGGGCGGGAGCCGCGCAGCGACCTCGCCGTGCTCCGGGTGCCGCCGTCGGCCGGCCTGGCGGCGCTGCCGCTGGCCAAGCCGGGCTCCACCAAGGTGGGGGAGCCGGTGCTGGCGGTCGGTTCGCCGCTGGGGTTGCCCGGCACCGTCACCGCCGGCATCGTCAGCGCCCTGGACCGGCAGGTGCGCCTCGGCGACAACCGGCACACCGCCGTGCAGACCGACGCCTCGATCAACCCGGGCAACTCGGGCGGCCCGCTGGTCAACGCGCGCGGCGAGGTGATCGGGGTGAACACGGCCATCGCCACGATCGACGGCAACGGCTCGATCGGCATCGGCTTCGCCATTCCCATCGAGCAGGTGCAGCAGACCGCCGACACGATCATCGGAAAGGGCGGCTGAGCTGTGCGTACGTCCCTTCGGGACAGCCTGGGAACGTGAAAACTGTCAGATACCCGGCGGGAAATGATCGGACCATGGAAATATTACGCTGAGTATGGATACTGGCGTGGGTGGAGCGTCCTGGAATCGTGGCCCTCCTGCTGGTGGGCCTGTTGATCGGTACCGGAGTGGGGTCGGCGTACGCCCGGGCACGACGCGGGTGGGCCGACTACCAGACCGCCAAGAAGACCGTGCCCGGCGCCCGGCGCGCCGCGTGGCTGCTGATCAAGGTGGCCACCACGAAGATCGGGGTGATCGCCCTGCTGCTGGTGGGGGCGGTCGCGTACGCCGCCGCAGGCTCGGACGACGACAACCCCGCCCCGCCCGCGCAGACCCCGAGCCCGTCCGCGACCCCGAGCGTCCGGCAGGGGCGTTAGCCTCGGGGGGTGGACGACGGACTGCGGGTGACCGACCGGTGGAGCGTTCCCGCCGCCGAGCTGCGGGAACGCTTCTCCCGGTCGTCGGGGCCCGGCGGTCAGGGCGTCAACACCACCGACTCGCGGGTCGAGCTGAGCTACGACCTGGCGGCCTCGCCGGGCGTGCCCGAGCCGCTGCGGGCGCGCGCCCTGGAGCGCCTCGCCGGCCGGCTGGTCGACGGCGTGCTGACCGTCACCGCCAGCGAGCACCGGGCGCAGTTGGCCAACCGGGAGGCGGCCCGGGAACGGCTGGCCGCGCTGCTGCGCGAGGCCGCCGCCCCGCCGCCCCCGCCCCGCCGGCCCACCCGCCCGTCGCGGGGCGCGAAGGAGCGCCGGCTGGCGGAGAAGAAGCGCCGGTCACAGCGCAAGCGCGACCGCCGCGTCGACGGCGACTGAGCCGGGCCCGGAGGCGGGCCGACCCGCTCACCCGTCGGCGGTCGACAGGAGCCGGTCGCACTCGGCGACCAGGCGCGCCCGCAGGGGCGCGGCGCGCTGCGCGAACGACCGCTGCGCCCGTACGTAGTCGTGCCGCCCCTCGGCGGTCTCCACCAGCACGGGGGCGTAGCCGAGGGCGGTGAGGTCGTAGGGGGAGGCCCGCATGTCCAGCGTGCGGATCTCCCGGGCCAGCTCGAACGCGTCCGCGACCAGTTCGCTCGGCACCAGCGGGGAGAGCTTGTACGCCCACTTGTAGAGGTCCATGTTGGCGTGCAGGCAACCCGGCTGCTCGTGCGCGTGCTGCGTCTCGCGCGTCGGGGTGAGCAGGTTCAGTGGCCGGGCGGGCGCGGTGAAGAACCGGTACGCGTCGAAGTGGCTGCACCGCACGCCCCGTTCCCGGACCACGGCCGCCGTCTCGTCGGGGCTCAGCCGCAGGGGCCAGGCGTTGTGGCGTACCTCCTCCTGGGTCTGCCGGTAGACCATGGCCCACTCGTGCATCCCGAAGCAGCCGAGGTGTGCCGGTCGGTCGGCTGTCGCCGCCAGCAGCGCCCGGATCCACCCGAGCGACTCGGCGCGCCGCGCGCGTACGGCCTCGGTGTGGAGGGTGGCCCCGGCGGCGGTGGCCCGGTAGTCCCGGCCGAGATCGCCCGGGTCCGCGTCGCGCAGCACCACCCCGGCGCCGGGGTGCCAGCGGCGCAACTGGGCCGGACGGTGCGAGTAGTAGGTGAAGAGGAAGTCCTCCACCGGGTGCTTCCCGCCCCGGCGGCGGCGCGCCAGGTGCGGGGTGACCCAGGCGTCGACCCGCTGCTCGTGCGCCCGGCGCCGGGCCTGCCAGCACGCCGCGTCGAGCACGGCGGTCGGGGCGAGGGCGGCGGTCACGGACCCCAGGGTACGACCGCCGCCCGGCGCCCGGTCAGGGCACGTCCACCCGGACCCCGGCGGAGAACACCCCGCTGCGCAGCTCCAGCTGCTGCGGCGGCGCCTTCCCGTCGACCGTGAAGACCAGCGGCAGCACCGTCCGGCTGCCGGCCGCCATCGGTTGGGCGAAGACGTCCCGGCCCTGGTTGGCCGTGCGCGTCGCCTGCTCGTCGGTGCTGACGAAGTTGCCGTCGGGCAGGTACGCCCGTTGCAGCCGGCCGTGCCAGCTCTGCTTCTCCGGGGTGAGGTTGCGCACCCCGACCGTGGCCTCGCACCGCCGGGCCGCCGTGCCGGGTTCGCACGCGACGCGGTACACGGTGAACTCGAACGCCGACTCGCGCAGCGCCTCGCCGATGGCGCCGTTGACCCCCTGGCCGATCCACGCGCCGCTGGTCGGCTGGCTGTCGGTGTCGACGGAGGAAACCCGCCGGGTGGCCGTCCAGGCGGCGGTGCCGACCGTGCCGGCGAGCACCACGGCGGCCACCGGGACGATCAGCCAGACCGACGGCTTGCGGCGCAGCTGTTCCGGGCGCGGGGTGGCCGGGCGCGGGTAGACCGTCCCCGGCCCCTCTCTGGTCAGGGCGGCGGCGACCGGTCGGCGGCGTCGGCGCCACGTCCACACCCCACCCACCGCGAGCACCGTCACCGTGGCGAGCCCGGCCAGCAGCACCGGCGTACGTCGCCACGGTGGTGCCTCGGCGCGGGCGGGCGCGGCGGCCGGCACGCCCGCCGCCCAGGTCGCCGTCGCGCAGTCGTACGGCCGGTTGCCGTCGCGGGCGAAGGCGCAGGCCGGGGCGGTCAGCGGCCGGGCCGGGGCGGCGGTGGTGAGCGCCGTGCCCAGGGTGGTGGTGCTGCGGGCGGGCAGCTTCAGCTGCCAGGTGACCTCCGTGGTGGAGTGCCCGGCGCTCCGGGTGGCCCGGCCCCCGTTGGTGATGGCGGTCGCCGAGGCCCCGGCCGGCAGCTCCTGCCGGACCGTGGTGTCCACCGGGGTGGCCCCGCTGTTGCGGACCTGGATCCGGTAGCGCGGCGCCGGCGTGCTCTCCGGCAGCACCGCGACCGTGACCGGCGGTTTCGCCATCGGCGGGGCGGCCCGGGTCGGGGTGGGCACCGCCGGTGGCGCCGACGGCATCGCCGGCTCCGGGGTCGACGCGACCGCCGGTGGTGGCGCGGCCGCCGCGGACGGTGCCGGCATGGCGGCGAGAATGCCGAGGCAGTGTACGAACACTGCGAGGGCCCTGTGGTGTCGTGTCGATGCAGGCATACGAACGAACCTCCGGAGCCGACGCTAGGGGCGGGGCGACACCGGGCGGGTACGAAGTCGCGAAACCGGCCCCCGTGGGTGGACGGTGGCATAGGGTGCGCCCGCCCCGGTTCACGGAGCGCGTTGGAGGCCGCCCGGGCGCGCCTGCCTGCGGCCTCGGTCGGGACGCTGGTCGCCGGGGATAGATTGACCCGGTGCGTATCGCTCGTTTTGCTCATGCCAAGGGAATGTCGTTCGGGGTCGTCGAGGGCGAGCCGGAGGCGGGCCCGCAGGGCCTGACCGTCGCCGAGATCGAGGGCCACCCGTTCGGCCAGATCACCTTCAGCGGCGCCCGGTGGGCGCTGTCGGACGTCCGCCTGCTCTCGCCGATCCTGCCCAGCAAGGTCGTCTGCGTCGGCCGCAACTACGCCGAGCACGCGGCCGAGCACGGCAGCGAGGTGCCGAAGGAGCCGCTGCTCTTCCTCAAGCCGTCCACCTCCGTGATCGGGCCCCGGGACGCGATCCGGCTGCCGATCTTCTCCAAGCAGGTCGAGCACGAGGCCGAGCTGGCCGTGGTGATCGGCGCGCCGGGGGCCCGCCGGGCCGACCGGGCCGCCGCCGAGCGGGCCATCTTCGGCTACACCTGCGCCAACGACGTCACCGCCCGGGACCTCCAGCGCTCCGACGGCCAGTGGACCCGCGCCAAGGGCTTCGACTCGTTCTGCCCGATCGGCCCGTGGATCACCACCGGGCTCGACGTCCGCGACCTGGAGATCCGCTGCGAGGTGGGCCGCGATCCCGAGGAGATGGAGGTGCGTCAGCTCGGCCGGACCCGGGACATGGTCTTCGACGTGCCGGCCCTGGTGTCGTACGTCTCACACGTGATGACGCTGCTCCCCGGCGACGTGGTGCTCACCGGCACGCCGGCGGGGGTTAGCCCGCTCACGGACGGGGATACGGTGACCGTGCGGATCGAGGGGATCGGGGAGCTGAGCAACCCGGTGGTGCCGGTCGCCTGATCCGCGTCGAGTCCCGTTTCCGCAGCTCAGAGGCGGTTCGGGGGGTTCGATTTGGCCTGTCGGCACCGGGAGGGTAAGGTTTGTTCCCGGCACCGCAAGGGGCCAATGGGGTATGGGGTAATTGGCAGCCCGACTGATTCTGGTTCAGTTAGTCTAGGTTCGAGTCCTGGTACCCCAGCGCAGCCGAGGTTCGGAAGAGCCTCGGGCGCTGGATCTCGTAGGAGATGACTCCGATTCCCGGTCAGGGGATCGGGGTTCTCTCTGGTAGAGTCCAGCGGCACCACTTGCGAAGTGGTGCCGCAAGCAGGTTCTGGCCCCGTCGTCTAGCGGCCCAGGACGCCGCCCTCTCAAGGCGGTAGCGCCGGTTCGAATCCGGTCGGGGCTACATCTCGAACGGCCCGTTCCACTCCGGTGGGGCGGGCCGTTTCGTATGCCGTTCCACGCCGTATGCCGTTCCACGCGGTATGCCGTTCCATGCCGTGGGACGGACCCGTTTCGCGCGTCCGGGCGCCGCCGTCTGCCGTGGCCCGGCCGTTCCGTCCTGGTCGCGCCGGCCCGGTCGCCCCGATTTCGTCCCCGGAGGGGACGCCGCTAGACTACAGCGGCACCGCTCGCGAGGGCGGTGGAAGCAGCGAAGTCTTGGCCCCGTCGTCTAGCGGCCCAGGACGCCGCCCTCTCAAGGCGGTAGCGCCGGTTCGAATCCGGTCGGGGCTACATCTCGAACGGCCCGTCCCACCCCGGTGGGACGGGCCGTTTCGCGTTCCGCCCCTCGGCCCGCCCCGGATTCCGGCGCCCGACCAGCCAGCGGAGGGCGGTCAGAGGCCGGAGAGGCGTTGGCCGGCCCGGACGGCGGCCATCGCGTGGCGTTCGCCGGGGCGGCGTCCCAGGCGCTCGATGGGGCCGGAGATGCTGATCGCGGCGATGACCCGACCGGTGCGGTCGCGGATCGGCGCGGAGACGCTGGCCACACCGGCCTCGCGCTCGGCGACGCTCTGCGCCCAGCCCCGGCGGCGTACCTCGGCGAGGGTGCGGCCGGTGAACTTCGACCGGGGGAGCAGCGGCATCACCGCCTCGGGCGGCTCCCAGGCGAGCAGGATCTGCGCCGCGGAGCCCGCCGTCATCGGCAGCACCGAGCCGACCGGCACGGTGTCCCGCAGGCCGCTGGCCCGTTCCGCGGAGGCCACGCAGATGCGCTCGTCGGCGCGGCGCAGGTAGAGCTGGGCGCTTTCGCCCGTCGCGTCCCGCAGCGCCGCCAACAGCGGCTCCGCCGCCGTCAGGAGCACGTCCGGCGCGGCGTTGGCGAGCTCACCCAGGCGCGGGCCGGGACGCCAGCGCCCCTGGGTGTCCCGGACCAGCATCCGGTGGATCTCCAGCGCCTGTGCCAGCCGGTGCGCGGTGGCCCGGGGCAGCTTGGTGCGTTCAACGAGTTCGGCCAGGCTGGCGCCGTCGATGCAGGCGGCCAGAATGACCACCGCCTTGTCGAGAACGCCGACACCGCTCATACTGTGTCCCACAAGCCGAAACTTACCTCCCAGAATTTAGGATGTCCAGATGGTGGGAGTCACTACTGCCAAGCCGAGGACCCTGGCCGAGAAGGTCTGGGACGCACACCTCGTCCGGGCCGCCGAGGGCGAGCCCGATCTGCTCTTCATCGACCTGCACCTGCTGCACGAGGTGACGAGCCCGCAGGCCTTCGACGGGCTGCGCCTCGCCGGGCGTCGGGTGCGTCGCACCGACCTCACGCTCGCCACGGAGGACCACAACACCCCGACGGGGTACGCCGACCCGGCGTTCCGGCAGCGGCGCGGCGACCTGCTCACCATCGCCGACCCCACCTCGCGTACGCAGATCGAGGCGCTGCGCCGCAACTGCGCCGAGTTCGGGGTGCGGCTGCACTCGCTGGGCGACGAGAACCAGGGCATCGTGCACGTCATCGGCCCGCAGCTCGGCGTCACCCAGCCGGGCATGACCATCGTCTGCGGCGACTCGCACACGGCCACCCACGGCGCGTTCGGCGCGCTCGCGTTCGGCATCGGCACGAGTGAGGTCGAACACGTGCTGGCCACGCAGACGCTGCCGCAGATCCGGCCGAAGACGATGGCCGTGAACGTCACGGGGCAGCTCGCCCCCGGGGTGACCGCCAAGGACCTGGTGCTCGCGCTGATCGCCCAGGTCGGCACTGGCGGCGGCCGCGGATACATCGTCGAGTACCGCGGCGAGGCCATCCGGTCGCTGTCCATGGAGGGGCGGATGACCGTCGCCAACATGTCCATCGAGTGGGGCGCCAAGGCCGGCATGATCGCGCCGGACGAGACCACCTTCGCGTACCTGAAGGGGCGGCCGAACGCCCCGCAGGGCGACGACTGGGACGCGGCGGTCGCCTGGTGGCGGACCCTGCCCACCGACGAGGGCGCGACCTTCGACGCCGAGGTGACCCTGGACGCCGCGGCGGTCACCCCGTTCGTCACCTGGGGCACCAACCCGGGCCAGGGCGCGCCGCTGGGCGCGGTGGTGCCGGCACCGGAGGACTTCGGCACCGAGACCGAGCAGACCGCCGCCCGGCGTGCGCTGGAGTACATGGACCTGCGCCCCGGCACCCCGCTGCGGGACCTCGCCATCGACGTGGTCTTCGTCGGCTCCTGCACCAACGGCCGGCTGGAGGATCTCCGGGCCGCCGCCGACGTGCTGCGCGGGCACCGGGTCGCCGACGGGGTGCGGATGCTGGTCGTGCCCGGATCCGCCGCCGTCCGCGAGACGGCCGAGGCGGAGGGGCTGGACAAGGTCTTCACCGACGCCGGCGCCGAGTGGCGCTTCGCCGGCTGTTCCATGTGCCTGGGCATGAACCCGGACACGCTCTCGCCGGGCCAGCGCTCCGCCTCCACCTCCAACCGCAACTTCGAGGGCCGCCAGGGCCGGGGCGGACGCACCCACCTGGTCTCCCCGCCGGTCGCCGCCGCCACCGCCGTGGCGGGCCGGCTGGCCGCTCCCGCCGACCTGTAGAAGGGCATTCAGATGGAGAGGTTCACCACCCACACGGGTACCGCCGTGCCGCTGCGGATGTCCAACGTGGACACCGATCAGATCATCCCCGCCGTGTACCTCAAGCGGGTGACCCGAACCGGTTTCGCGGACGGCTTGTTCAACGCCTGGCGCGAGGACCCGGAATTCGTACTCAACGATCAAGCCCATTCGGGTGCGTCGATTCTTGTGACGGGTCCGGAGTTCGGCACCGGCTCCTCCCGGGAGCACGCCGTCTGGGCGCTGCGCGACTGGGGCTTCCGTGCCGTCATCTCGCCCCGCTTCGGCGACATCTTCCGGGGCAACGCGCTCAAGGAGGGTCTGCTCCCGGTCGAGCTGGAATTGAAGGCGATCGAGGAGATCTGGGACCGGGTGGAGGCCGATCCGACCACCCCGGTCACCGTCGACCTGACCGCCCGCGAGGTGCGCGTCGGCGAGTCCACCTGGCCGTTCCCGCTGGACGACTTCAGCCGCTGGCGGCTGCTGGAGGGCTTGGACGACATTGGACTCACCCTCCGCCACGAGGCGGAGATCAGCGCGTACGAGACCACCCGGCTGCCGTTCCTGCCCTCGATCGCATAGCCGTACGCCCGATCCCACAGCGGTTTCCGCCCCCGTCGGTCCCACCGGCGGGGGCGAATCCGTTACGACACAAGGGCTTTTTTCGACCGAATGTTTGTGTAGCGGCAGCACAGGGCATACCGTGCGCGCAGAATGGCTCGCGTCGAGTCAGTTGCACAATCGGGAGGAAGTCGTGAACAAGGCCGAGCTCATCGAGGCGCTCGCCGTTCGCCTGGGGGACCGGAAGACGGCGACGGCCGCGCTCGACGCGGTCCTCGCTGAGGTCCAGGCGGCGGTCACCAAGGGCGAGAAGGTGGCGATCACCGGATTCGGAGCGTTCGAAAAGCGCGTCCGGGGCGCCCGAACAGCGCGCAACCCGCGGACAGGTGAGGCGGTGAAGGTCAAGAAGACATCCGTCCCGACCTTCCGTCCGGGCGCCGGATTCAAGGAGATGGTGGCCAGCGGCAAGGTGCCGAAGGCCACGGCGGCGGCGAAGAAGACCGCGGCGGCCGCCAAGACCACGTCCGCCGCCAAGTCCACTGCGGCGGCCAAGACGACGGGGGCCAAGACCACCGGGGCGAAGGCGACCGGAGCCAAGGCCACCGGGACCAAGGCCACCGGAGCCAAGGCGACGGGCGCGAAGGCGACCGGGGCGAAGGCGACCACGGCGGCCAAGAAGGCCCCCGCGGCGAAGGCGACCAGGACGACCGCGGCGAAGAAGACCACGACCGCCAAGGCCGCCCCGGCGAAGAAGACCGCGGCGGCGACGAAGTCCACGGCGGCGACGAAGTCCACGGCGGCGAAGAAGACCGCCGCGACGGCGAGCAAGAGCGCGGCGGCCAAGAAGACCGCGGCGAAGAAGACCACGGCGAAGAAGGCTCCGGCCAGGAAGGCAGCGACCAAGCGCTGAGTCGAGCGGTACGCGGAGGGCGCCCACCGGCCGGTGGGCGCCCTCCGTCGTGTCCGCCCCACCCGTTGACCGCGAGCGTGCCGCGCCCGCAGAATCGCCGCACCCCTTCCGGTCGGCGAAAGGCAGCCCCGTGCGCTACCGCCACCTCCCCACCGTCACCCTCGCCCTGGGCGTCGTGCTCCTGGTCGACGTGCTGCGCGTCTTCCTGCCGGCGGTGATCACCATCTTCGGGCAGGCCGCCTCGACACCCGCCGAACTGCTGGGGGCGTTCGCGTTCGGCTGGTTCCTGCTCGCCCTGGTCGCGCCCGCGCTGCTGCGCCGGGTGGGCACCCGCCCCGGCACGCTCGTCGCCGCCGTGCTGCTGGTCGTGGCGCGTCTCGCCGTCAACGGCCAGCCCGGCGGGCGGCTCCAGCTCTGGCTCGCCACGGCGGGGCTGCTCGCCGGGCTGGTGTGGCTTGCCGGCGCCGCCGCCGGCACCGACCGCCCCGTACCCGGGCTGGCGCTGGGGATGGCGGTCGGCGCCGGCGTGCACACGGTGCTGGACACGTACCGCTCGGCGTTCTTCGGCCCCTGGCCGGCGTGGCTCGCGGCGGTCGCGGTCGCGGGCCTCTTCCTGGCGGGCCAGGCGCGGCCCGTGCCCCCGGCCGGGGCGGGCGGCGTACGGGGCTGGCTGCTGGCCGGGCCGGCGCTGCTGCTCGCCGGCATGGTGGCCCTCTCCCCGGCGGTCGCCCGGACGGCGATGTCGTACCAGTTCGGGCTGCTGCGCGCGGACCCCGCCGGCGAGGCGGGGGTGGCCACGGTGCCGGCGTTCGGCCCCGCCCCGCTCGCCGTGGCCGTCGGCGGTTTCCTGCTCGCCGCGCTGGCGCCGCCCCTGCGGGGGGCCTGGCGGTGGCTGGGTCCGGCGGCCCTCGTCGGCGGGGCCGTCCTCGTCGCCCTCGAACGCGGGATGCTGCTGCTGCCGGCCGTCCTGCTCACCGCCGTCGGCCTCGGGGCGTGCCTGGCCTTGGCCGGCGCCGCCGACGGACGGGCCGGCGCCGACGAGGCCCCGTCCGCCGGGTCGGCCGGCGGCGGACCGGAGCCGGCACGGGTGGCCGCCCGACGCGGGTACGCCGCCGCCGGCGGGATGCTCGTCTTCGCCGTCGCGGCGGTGGCGTACTACGCCGCCTACGACCTGGGTTACCCCAATGCCGGGGTGCCGGTGGCGGTGGCGGTGCTGGTCGCCGCCGTCGCGCTGGCGACCCGGCCCACCCCGGTGCCGGCCCGGTCGCCGTTGCCGCCGGTGCGGACGGCCGCCACGGCAGCCGTACTGACGCTGCTCGCCGCGGTCGCCAGCGACGAGGTGCTGGTCGCCACCAACCGGCCCGGGCCGCCCGAGACGGTCAGGGTGGCGGCGTACAACGTGCGGATGGGGTTCGGGATGGACGGCCGCTTCGACCCGGACGCGTTGGCGCGGGCCGTCGCGGGAGCCGACGTCGTGGCGCTCAGCGAGGTGGACCGGGGCTGGCTGCTCAACGGCGGGCACGACACGCTCGACCTGCTGGCGGAGCGGCTCGACATGCCGTACGTCTTCGCGCCCGCCGCCGACCCGCTCTGGGGCGACGCCGTGCTGAGCCGGTGGCCCCTGGTCGCGGCGCGGACCCGGCCGCTGCCGGCCGTCGGCGCGCCCACCGGGGCGCAGGCTCTCGGGATCACCGTCGACTTCAGCGGGGACGTCCGCCTCGCGGTCGTCGCCACCCACCTGCAACCGCCGCCGGGCGAGGATCCGGTGGTCCAGGCCCGCGCGGTCGCCGACTTCGCCGTCCGGTACGCCGCCGGCCGACCCCTGGTGGTCGCCGGTGACCTGAACACCGGGCCGGACGACCCGGCGTTCGCCGAGTTCACCCGGGCCGGTCTGGTCGACGCGCTGGCCGCCGCCCGCCCCCTGCCGACCAGCCCGGCCGACGCCCCGCGCCAGCAGATCGACCACATCCTCGTCACGCCCGACCTGGCGGCCGGCGACGCGGCGGCCCCACCGGGGACGGCCAGTGACCACCTGCCGGTCGTGGTGACCCTGACCCTGCCGCCGACCTGACCCACGCGCACCGGCGTGGACCCGGAGTCAGAGACGGTCGAAGGCGAGCAGCCGGTCGCCGGCGAAGGCGAGCAGCCAGCCGCCGCCCTTCGGGGTGGTGAAGTCGTCCGGCAGCCCGCTGAGCCGGCCCAGGGCGCCCGGAATCACCTTGCCCTGGCTGCACACCCCCACCGGCTCTCCGGTCGCCGCCAGCGCGACCAGGCGGGCGGCGGCGGCCAACGCGCACTCGTCGGGCTGCTGACCGGGCCGCGGCTCGTCCAGGTCGCCGTCGACCTCGATCGGCAGGTCGAGCAGCGCCGCCGCCGGGTCGAGGGTCTGTACGCAGCGACGCGCCGAGGCCGACAGCAGGCGTACCGGGCGGACCAGCGCCACCAGCGGGGCGAGCGCGTGGGCCTGCGCCCAACCCCGGGCGTCGAGGGGCCGGCCGGTGTCCGGGCCCGACCAGGTGGCCCGCCTGCCGGCGTGGGCGTGCCGGACCAGCGCCACCGTCCCGGTGACCGTCGGCAGGGCCGCGAACGCGGCCAGCACCTCGGCGTCGTGCGGGTAGCTGACCAGCCGGACCGCCTCGTCCACGCCGAGCCAGCGCACGTCGTCGACCTCGGTGGCCGGCTGGAAGCCGCCTTCGGCCGCCGCCCGCATCGACCAGTAGTCGACCACCTTCGGGCGGCCCTCGCTGCGGTAGCGCACGGTGGGCAGCCGTACCTGCGGCACCGCCCGGACGTCGGTCTCCTCGGCCACCTCCCGCACGGCGGCGAGCAGCGGATGCTCGCCGGGCTCCAGCTTGCCCTTCGGCAGCGACCAGTCGTCGTAGCGGGGCCGGTGCACCACGCAGACCAGCACCCCGCCGGCCGCGCGCCCGCCGGCCGGCCCGGCGCCGTCGGCGGTACGCCACACGACCCCGCCCGCCGCCCGGATCGGGGCCGTCGCGTCCGGGCCCCCGGCCGGCCGGTCCCGACCGGAGCCGGGCGCGTCCCGCTCATCCAGCATCAGGTCAGCCTATGCGGGTACCGGTCAGCCCGCCGTGCCACCGACACGACGCAGCAGCAACTCCTGGAGGTGCACCGGCTCCTCGTCGGCGGTGCCCGTACGCCGGCTCCAGGTGCCGTCCGGCGCCAGCTCGAACGCGTCGACGTCGGGGCTCATCGCGGCGGTCAGCACGTGGTCCAGTTCGGCCCGGGCGACGGGGTCGCTCACCCGGACCAGCGCCTCGACGCGGCGGTCCAGGTTGCGGTGCATCAGGTCGGCCGAGCCCATCCAGAACTCGGCGTCGCCGTCGTTGCCGAACCGGAAGATGCGGGAGTGCTCCAGGAACCGCCCCAGGATCGAGCGGACCCGGATGTTCTCCGACAGGCCGGGCACCCCCGGCCGCAGCGTGCACATGCCCCGGATCACCAGGTCCACGTGGACGCCGGCCCGGGAGGCCCGGTAGAGCGCGTCCGTGACCTCCTCGTCGACCAGCGAGTTCACCTTGATCTGCACGAGGCCGGGCATGCCCAGCCGGACGTGCCTGATCTCCCGCTCGATCCGCTCGATCAGCCCACGGCGGATGCCCTGCGGCGCCACCAGCAGCCGGCGGTACGCGGTCTGCCGGCTGTAGCCGGTGAGCACGTTGAACAGGTCGGTCAGGTCGGCCCCGATCTCCGGGTCGGCGGTGAGCATGCCGAAGTCCTCGTAGAGCCGGGCGGTCTTCGGGTGGTAGTTGCCGGTGCCGATGTGGCAGTAGCGGCGGATCTGGTTGCCCTCCTGGCGTACCACCAGGGCGGTCTTGCAGTGCGTCTTGAGCCCGACCAGGCCGTAGACGACGTGGCAGCCGGCGCGCTCCAGCGTGCGCGCCCAGCCGATGTTGGCCACCTCGTCGAAGCGCGCCTTCAGCTCGACCAGCACGACCACCTGCTTGCCGGCCGCCGCCGCGTCGACCAGCGCGTCCACGATGGGGGAGTCGCCGCTGGTGCGGTAGAGGGTCTGCTTGATGGCCAGCACGTCCGGGTCGGCGGCGGCCTGCTCGATGAACCGCTGCACGCTGGTGGCGAACGAGTGGTACGGGTGGTGGACCAGGATGTCCCCGTCGCGCAGGGTCGCGAAGACGCTGCGCGGCACCTCGCCCTCGGTGAGCCGGGGATGGGTGGCCGGCACGAACGGCGAATCCTTCAGGTCCGGCCGGTCGGCCTCGTTGTAGAGCTGCCAGAGCGCGGAGAGGTCGAGCAGGCCGGGGACCCGCAGCACCTCCTGGTCGTGCATGTCCAACTCGCGGACGAGCAGTTCCAGTACGCGCTCGGAGATCGAGGCGGCCACCTCCAGCCGTACGGGCGGGCCGAACCGGCGCCGCGCCAGCTCCCGTTCCAGTGCCTGGAGCAGGTCCTCGTCGCGGTCCTCGTCGACCTCCACCTCGGCGTTGCGGGTGACCCGGAACAGGTGGCACTCGACCACCTGCATGCCGGAGAAGAGCTGCCCCAGGTGCACCGAGATCAGGTCCTCCACGGGCAGCATCCGCAGGCCCGGCAGGTCGCGGTGCACCCGTACGAAGCGGGGCACGTTGTTCGGCACCTTCACCCGGGCGAAGAACTCCGAGCCGCCGTCGGGATCGCGCACCGCCACCGCGAGGTTGAGCGAGCGCCCGGAGATGTACGGGAAGGGGTGCGCGGGGTCCACCGCGAGCGGGGTCAGCACCGGGAAGATCTGCTCCCGGAAGTAGGTGCGCAGCCGCTCCCGCTCGGGGTCGTCCAGGTCGCTCCAGCGCAGGATCCGGATCTCCTCGGCGGCGAGCTTCGGCAGCACGTCGTCGGTGAAGCAGGCCGAGTGCCGGGTGACCAGCGCGGCGGCCTTCTCGGCAACCAGTTCGAGCTGTGTACGCAGCGGCATCCGGTCCCCGCCGCGTACCGGCAGGCCGGCCTGGAGCCGGCGTTTCAGCCCGGCGACCCGGACCATGTAGAACTCGTCGAGGTTGCTGGCGAAGATGGCCAGGAACTTGGCCCGCTCCAGCAGCGGCGTGCGCGGGTCCTCGGCGAGGGCGAGCACCCGGGCGTTGAAGTCGAGCCAGGAGAGCTCCCGGTTGAGGAAGCGGTCCTCCGGCAGCGGCTCGGCCACCGGCGGCTCGTCGGTGAGGCCGGGCGCCTCGGCGGGTGGGCCGGGCACCTGGTCCAGCACCTCCTCCAGCCCGGCGGAGGCGGCAGCCGCGTCGGTCCCGGCGGCCTCCACCCCGGCAGCCCTGCCGGCTGTCTCCCCGGTGGTCCCGCCGGCCGCGTCCCCGGTGGTGCCGTCAACTGTGTCCCCGGGGTTTGCGCCGGGGACGGCGGCGTGGAAGCGGCCGTCGGCGCCCCGGGCCCGGGTGCCGTTGCGGGGTGCGGCCGGGTCGGTGTGCGGGCGGTTGGCGGGGTGCTTGCGAGGGGTGCTCACCTGCCCATAATCACCCGGATGCGGTTAACGCAAAATGAACTTCCGCCAGCCGCTCAGGCCATGGTCGGCAATGTCACCCGGACCACCCCGCCGGTCGCGTCGGTCTCGACGCGCAGCCGCTGGCCGAGGCGGAGCAGCCGCAGCCCGGAGGCGTCGAACGCGCGGGCCGGGAAGGCCAGCTCGGTGCCGTCGTCGAGGAGCAGCGTCCCGCTGCGGGTCGCCGCGTCGTAGGTGGCCACCGTGCCCTGCATGTCCCGCACGCTACACGCCCCTCAGGCCGGGCAGCCGGCGGCCAGCGCGGCCGTGCGGGGTCCGAGCCCGAGCAGGGCCGCCTCGGCCAGGTCGTCGGCGGTGTCCACGTCCCGCCGCAGGCTCGGCCACTCCCCGGTGAGGGCGAGCGCCCCGCTCGCGGCGTGCGCGGCGGCGGAGCCGACCCCGAAGCGGGGATCCAGGGGCACGCCCGGCGGCGCGGTCAACAGCACGGTGCCCTCGCCGGGGGCGTCGGCCACGTACCGGCGTACGCCGGGGGGTGCGGCCTGCGCCGCCCGCAGCGCCGCCGCCAACTCGGCGGGGCGCAGCGCGGGCAGGTCGGCGGTGAGCCCCGCCAGCCAGCCGTCGGCGGCGACCGACGCGCCGTGCCGGAAGGCGGCGTTCAGCCCGGCGCCGGGGGCGTCGGGCACCGCCCGGGCGCCCGCACGGTGCGCGACCTCGGCCACGCGGGCGTCGTCGGTGACGACGAACACCCCGGCGACCGCCGGGCAGGCCCGCACCGCGGCGACCGTGTCGGCGGCCAGGGCCAGCGCCAGCTCCTCGTGCGGTACGGCCGGCAGCGCCCCCCGCAGCCGGCTCTTCGCGGCGGCGAGGCGCTTCACCGGCACCACCACGGTCCACCTCGGCTGACTCACACCGCCATCCTGCCAGCCGGAGGGCGGTACCCTCTCTGGCCGGACCGGGGTCGAACAGGCATGATTTCCGCTGCGGGTGTCACCGGGTGCGGATCCGGTGCGGCGCGGGGCGGCACGAGGAGGCGTGGGTGACACGGCCGAGGCTGGGGTTCTGGCAATGGTTCGCCGTCGTGCTGGTCAAGCCGGTGCTGATCATGTGGACCCGGCGTACCTGGCGGGGGATGGAGCACCTGCGCGGCGACCGCGGCGTGATCATCGTGGCGAACCACATCTCGCACGCCGACCCGCTCGTCGCTGCGCACTTCATCTACGACTCCGGCCGCTGGCCGCAGTTCCTCGGCAAGGCGAGCGTGTTCCGGGTCCCGGTGATGGGCTGGATCCTGCACCGGTGCCGGCAGATCCCGGTCGAACGCGACACCGTGGACGCGGTGCGGTCGCTCGACCATCTCGTCGCCGCGCTCGACCGGGGCGGCGCGGTGGTGATCTACCCGGAGGGCACCATCACCCGCGAGCCGGACCTGTGGCCGATGAAGAGCAAGACCGGCGCGGCCCGGCTCGCGCTCGCCACCGGGGCGCCCGTGGTTCCGCTCGTCATGTGGGGCCCGGAGCGGATGTTCGACCCGCGTCGCTCCCGGCTCAACCCCCGCCCCCGCATCCCGGTGACCGTGGTCGCCGGACCCCCCGTCGACCTGGGCCCCTGGTCCGGGGCGACCCCGACGAGAGCCGTCCTCGAGGAGATGACCGACACCATCATGCTGCGCCTTCGTGACATGCTCGCCGAGATCCGGGGCGGCACCCCGCCACCACTGTGGGAACGCACTGCCCGCCCCGCCGGCGAGCGACGGCGCCCGGGGGCGACGGCGTGAGCGGCCACGTCGCGGTGCTGGGGGCCGGGTCGTGGGGCACCGCGTTCGCCAAGATCCTGGCCGACGCCGGCCGGGACGTCTCCGTCTGGGCCCGTCGGCAGGAGATCGCCGACACCATCCGCGCCGAGCGGCGCAACCCGGAGTACCTGCCGGACGTGCTGCTGCCGTCCCGGGTCACGGCGACGGGGGACGCCGCCGAGGCGATCACCGGGGCGGAGCTGGTGGTGCTGGCCGTACCGTCGCAGACGCTGCGCGGCAACCTGGCCGGGTGGACCCCGCACCTGCACCCGGACGCCACCCTGGTGTCGCTGATGAAGGGCATCGAGCTGGGCACCACCAGGCGGATGAGCGAGGTGATCGTGGAGACCACCGGCGTGGCGGCGGACCGGGTGGTGGTGGTCTCCGGCCCCAACCTGGCCCCGGAGATCGCCGCCGAGCAGCCCGCCGCCACCGTGGTCGCCTGCACCGACGCCGACCGGGCCACGCAGGTGCAGCGCTCCATCACCACGCCCTACTTCCGGCCGTACACCAACGACGACGTCATCGGCTGTGAGCTGGGCGGCGCGGTGAAGAACGTCATCGCCCTGGCGTACGGCATCGCGGTGGCGATGGGCTTCGGCGACAACACCCGGGCCATGATCGTCACCCGGGGGCTGGCCGAGACGGCCCGGCTCGGGGTGGCCCTGGGCGCCGATCCGCTCACCTTCGCCGGCCTGGCCGGGATGGGCGACCTCGTCGCCTCCTGCTCGTCGCCGCTGGCCCGCAACCGCACCTTCGGCGAGCACCTGGGCCGGGGCGCGACCCTGGAGGAGGCCCGCATCGCCACCCGGCAGACCGCCGAGGGCGTCAAGAGCGCGTTGGCCCTGCGCGACCTGGCCCGGGCGCACGCGGTGGAGATGCCGATCACCGAGCAGGTCGAGCTGGTCTGCCACGAGGGCATGGACCCGCGGCTCGCCGTCGGGGCCCTGATGAGCCGCACCACCAAACCGGAGTGAGGGACATGGCCGAACACCAGGACGGCACCCGCTGCGTCCACGCCGGTCTGCCCGCGCCGGCCCCCGGCCAGCCGTTCCTGCCCGGGCCGGTGTTCGCGGCGCCGTACCACCTGGACCCGTGGGCGGGGCCGGCGGCGGCACGCGACGGCTACGGCCGGCCGGACAACCCCACCCGGCGGCTGCTGGAGGCGGCGGTCGGGGAACTGGAGGGCGGCGACTGCCGGGTCTTCGCCAGCGGGCAGGCCGCGATCACGGGGCTGCTGCTGACGGTGCTGAGGCCGGGCGACACCGTCGTGCTCCCGTCGGACGGATACTTCTCCGTCCGCGCCTTCGCCGCCGACACGCTGGAGGGCATCGGCGTACGGGTGCTCCTCGCCCCGACCGAGGGCCCGCACCCGGACTTCGACGGCGTACGCCTGGTGCTGCTGGAGACCCCGGCCAACCCCGGCCTGGACGTCGCCGACGTGGCGGCGCTGGCCGCCCGGGCACACGCCGCCGGTGCCCTGGTCGCCGTCGACAACACCACGGCCACGCCGCTCGGGCAGCGTCCGCTCGACCTGGGCGCCGACGTCGTGGTGGCCTCCGGGACCAAGGCCCTGACGGGGCACTCCGACCTGCTGATCGGCTACGTCGCGACCCGCTCGCCCGAGCTGCGGGACGCGGTCACCGCCTGGCGGGACGCCACCGGGGCGGTGCCCGGCGCGTTCGACGCCTGGCTCGCGCACCGCTCGCTGGCCACCCTGGACCTGCGGCTGGGCCGGCAGACGGCGAACGCGCAGGCCCTCGCCGAGCTGCTCGCGGCGCGGGACGACGTGACCGGGGTGCGCTGGCCGGGGCTGCCCGGCGACCCGGCGTACCCGGTGGCGTCGGTGCAGATGCGGCGGATCCCCGGGGTGCTCTGCTTCGACCTCGGCGACGCCGACCGGGTGGCGCGGTTCCTCGACGCGGCCCGGCTGGTGGCCGCGGCCACCTCCTTCGGTGGCCTGCACACCACCGCCGACCGGCGGGCCCAGTGGGGCGACGACACCCCGCCCGGCTTCGTCCGGCTCTCCTGCGGGATCGAGGACCCCGTCGACCTGGTCGCCGACGTGGCCGCCGCGCTGGACGCGAGCCGCTGAGCGCGGCGGCTGACGCCCCCGGCCCGGGGGCGTGGACGAGGCGCCCCGGAGGCTCCCGGTGACCGTCTCCTCCCACGGCCCCGACCGGCCCGCCTACCGCCCCGACCGGGCCGCGCTGGTGCACCGGCTGCGCGCCGCCGGCTGCGTCTACGCCGAGGACGAGGCGGAGCTGCTGATCGCCGCCGCCGACTCGGTCGAGGCGCTGGCGGGCCTCGTCGACCGCCGGGTCGCCGGGGCGCCGCTGGAGTACGTGCTCGGCTGGGCGGAGTTCTGCGGCGAACGGATCGCCGTCGACCCCGGCGTGTTCGTGCCGCGCGCGCGTACCGCCCTGCTGGTCGACGCCGCCGTCGCGGTGACCGGGCCGGCGGCGGCCGTGGTGGACCTGTGTTGCGGCTCCGGCGCGACCACCGTGGCGCTGGCCCGCAGGCTCGCGCCACGCTGGCTGGCCGCCGCCGACGTGGACCCCGCCGCCGTGGCCTGCGCCCGGCGCAACCTCGCCCCGCTGGCCGTCCCGGTCTTCGAGGGCGACCTGTACGACCCGCTGCCGGTGCGCTGGCGGGGGCGGCTGGACCTGGTGCTGGCCAACGCCCCGTACGTGCCGACGGCGGCGGTGGCGTTGATGCCGCCGGAGGCCCGGCTGCACGAGGCGCCGGTGGCCCTCGACGGTGGGCCGGACGGGCTGACGGTGCTGCGCCGCGTGGCCGAGGGCGCGGCGCGCTGGCTGGCCCCGGGCGGGCACCTGGTGGTGGAGGCGGGACAGGCACAGGTGGACGCCCTGTGCGCCGCGCTGACCGCCGTGGGCCTGCATCCCACGGTGAGCCACGACGACGAGCGGGACGCCACCGCCGTCACGGCCCGCCGTCCGCGCTGAGCCCGGCTCCGCCGTGCCGCCGATCCGGCCGCTGACCCACTCGCCTTTCCGGCGGGCCGAGCCACTCGTCTTTCCGGCGGGCCGAGCCCACCTGCCTTTCCGGCGCGCTGACCCGCCGGGCGACGGCCCCACCGGCTCCCAACGGTGGGACCGCCGCCGGCAGGGCGCCGGCGCGACGTGGTCAGCGGGCGCGCCGGCGCCTCTTCGGAGGGAGGGTCAGTGGCCGGGCGGCGCCCCGACGAAGGCGGCCCAGGCGGTCGGCGGGAAGAGCAGGGCGGGGCCGGACGGGTCCTTCGAGTCGCGTACGGCGACCGTCCCCGGAAGCACCGCCATCTCCACGCACGCCCCCTCGTCGCCGCTGCGGCTGCTCTTGCGCCACCGCGCCACGGCCAGCGCCGCGCTGATCGTCGGTGTCATGTCCTACCGTCCCTTCAGGAGTTGAACGAGCTGGTCGCGGCTGTCCGCCGGGCTGAGCGCGACGGTCCGCAGGTGCTCCATGATCTTGGTGCAGGTACGCAGGTCGCCCGGCCGGTCGAGGACCATCTGCCCGGCCACCGTCTCGACCGAGGCGATGATCGGGTCCTCCGGATCTGCGAACTCCAGGATGTGCAGCGAGCCCCTGGTGCCCCGGTGGTAGCCGGCGGCGAGCGGGATCACCTGGACCGTGATGTTGGGCAGCTCGCCCATCTTGACCAGGTGGTGCAGCTGCGACTCCATCACCGACCGGTCGCCGACGGGCCGCAGCAGCGCGCCCTCGTCGATGATGGCGTCCAGGATCGGGGGCTGGTCGCTGATGAGCCGCTCCTGCCGGTCCAACCGGAGCTGGACGCGTTGCTCCACCTCGTCGTCGCTGAGGGTGTGCGGGCCGCCCCGCATCACGCCCCGGATGTAGTCGGCGGTCTGCAACAGACCCGGCACCACCGACGGTTCGAAGTTGGCGATCCCGGTCGCCTCCGCCTCCAGGGCGATGAAGTCGATGGTGCGCCGGTCCAGCAGGTACGAGTAGGACACCCACCAGCCGGGCTTGCGCGCGTCCTTGGCCAGCTGCACGGCGGCGGCCACCTCGTCGGCGCCCACCCGGTAGAGGGTGAGCAGGGCGCGCACGGTGGCGGGGCTGACCAGCGTCTGCGCGTTCTCGTAGCGGGACAGGGTGCTGCGGGTGCTGCTGATCTCGTCCGCCGCCGCCTCCAGCGTGAGGCCGGCGGCTTCCCGGTGGGTACGCAGCGCGATGCCCAGTCGCCGGGCACGGGCGGTCTTGGGAGCCATGCATCGATCGTCGCACATCTTGCCGGGAAGGTGTAGATGAGAGAACGCCGATGAGAGTTGCATTCATGGCTGTGGACATGTCAGTCTGTCATCGCGTCCTCACCGCCGGTTGTCGTGGCGACGGTGGTGGTGAGTGACCGGAGGGGATGGGGCGCGCGGTGATCGGGTTTCTCCCCCGTACCCGATCGCCGCGTGCCACGCCCTCCGTGGCCCGCCAGCCGGAAGGGATTCGACGTGCGTACTGCCCGACAGGCCCGCGCCGACCGCGCCGGCGGGCACCGATGACGCGGTTCCTGGTGGTGCTCACCGATGTGCGACCGGCCGAGGGCACCGGCCGCGACGAACGCAATTGTCCCGAGCGACGTCGTCAGGTGGTCGGGGCGAGCAGCCGGGAGGCGGCCGACCGGATCGCGGGCGCGTTCATGGCGCTGGGCATGGTGCGGGCCGGCCGGCAGCGGGTCAAGGTGATCGCCATCGGCCGGCGGCACGCGCGCGGCTGACCCCCGGTGCGTGCGTTCGCCGGAGCGGCCCCGCCGGGCGGAAGACCATCCGGCAGGCGGCCCGGCCCGGCGGGAGGCGCGGCCCGGCGCCCCGCCGGGCCGTCCGGCGTCACAGCATCCTGCGCCCCTTCAGATAGGCGACCAGGTCGTCGTAGGTGCCCCCCTCGTTGGCGAACATCGCCACGTTGCGGGCGGTGGCCATCCACGGCTTCGTCGACGGCCGGACCTCCTTGACCGCCCGCTCCAGGTCCCGCTGCTCGATCATGCGCACCTCGCCGGTGCGTACCGAGTCGGCCATCGCGAACTCGGCGGCCGTCTCGCAGAGGTGGGCCAGGTCGGCGCCCGAGTAGTCCTCCGTGGCCGCGACGATCTTCCGCAGGTCGATCCCCGCGATGGGCCGCTCCCGCAGGTGGTACTCCAGGATGGACCGGCGCGCCTCGGCGTCCGGCGGCAGCACCAGCACCACCCGGTCCAGCCGCCCGGGCCGGCGCAGCGCCGGGTCCACGTCCCACGGCGTGTTGGTGGCGGCCAGCACGAAGACCCCCTCGTTGCTGCCCTCCATGCCGTCCAGTTCGGCCAGCAACTGGTTGCCCAGCGTCCGCATCGAGCTGGAGTTGGTCTGTGAGCGCTTGTGCCCCAGCGCGTCGACCTCGTCGAGGAAGAGCACGCAGGGGGCGTTGCGGCGGGCCGCCTGGAACAGCTCGTGCAGGTTGCGCTCCGAGTTGCCCAGCCACATGTCGAGCACGTCCACGATGGACAACGAGAGGAACTTCGCGCCCATCTCGCCGGCGACCGCCCGGGCCAGGAACGTCTTGCCGCAGCCGGGCGGGCCGTAGAGCATCAGGCCGCCGCGCAGGCTCTTGCCGTACATCTTGCGCAGTTGCGGGTTGCGCAGCGGGCCGAGGAAGGCCAACTCCAGCCGCTCCTTGACCGCCGACATGCCGCCCACGTCGGCCAGCCGGACGCCGGAGGTCTCCACGTCGTACACCCGGTCGGAGTCGCCGGTGACCGACTCCGGCTCGTCGCCGGCGCGGGCGAAGCGCGGCGGCACCACGTCCGCCAGTTCCTGCTCGTAGGCCGCGAGCGGATCCTGGTCGGCGGTCGCGGCCGGACCGTCGGCCGGGGCCGGGCGTCGCGTCGGCGGCTGCGGGTCCGTCGGGGGCGGCGTCGACGCCGGCGGCGGTACGGAGCCACCCAGCGCCCGCTGCATCAACGCCTGCGCCTGCGCGTTGCCCGGATCCCGGGCGAGTGCCTGCCCGACCTGTGCGATCGCCTCCCCGGCCCGGCCGGCGTCCAGCAGCAGTCCGGCGAGGTGCACGCGCAGCGGCAGGTCGTCGGGGCGGGCGTCCAGGGCCGCCAACAGGGACTCGATGAGGGGATCAGCGCTCATAGGACGTGCAGCGTAGTGGGCACCGGGTGCCGTCACCGTCCCGGATTCCGCGCCGGCGGCGGGGCCGGTCCCGCGGCTGCCTCCGCCGGACCGGCGGCTACCGTGGCCGTACGGGCGGTTACGCAACGTATATCCTTTGTTGACCGATTGCCGTGTCGTCCGGCGGTCCCCGGGTATCGGCAGCCGGCACCCGCCACGCACAGTAAGGTCAACCGCGTGAGCGACCCGACCGGAGCAGTCGCGTACGAACGAGGTGACGCAGTGACCACCCCAGGCAGGACCCGCGTGGCGATCGTCTTCGGCGGCCGCAGCCCGGAGCACGGCATCTCCTGCGTCAGCGCCGGCAGCGTGCTCGGCGCACTCGACCCGGACGAGTTCGAGGTGGTGCCGGTGGGCATCACCCGCGCCGGCCAGTGGGTGCTGACCAGCGGCGACCCCGCCCAGCTGGCGATCACCGCGCGTCGCCTGCCGGAGATCACCGCCGAGTCCGGCACCGACATCGTGCTGCGCGCCGACCCGACCGGCAACGGGCTCATGGTGTTCCACCCCACCGAGGGCCCCCGGGCGCTCGCCGACGTCGACGTGGTCTTCCCGGTGCTGCACGGCGCCTACGGCGAGGACGGCACCATCCAGGGCATGCTGGAGATGGCCGGCATCCCGTACGTCGGCGCGAACGTCTTCGCCTCCGCCGCCGCCATGGACAAGGAGTTCACCAAGAAGCTCTGCGTCGCCGAGGGCATCCCGGTGGGGCCCTACGCGGTGCTGCGCAACGGGATGACGCTGAGCGAGGCGGAGAAGGAACGGCTCGGGCTGCCGGTCTTCGTCAAGCCGTCCCGGGCCGGCTCGTCGTTCGGCATCACCAGGGTCACCGACTGGGCGGACCTGGACGCCGCCGTCGCCACGGCCCGCCAGATCGACCCGAAGGTGCTCGTCGAGGGGGCGGTCGTCGGCCGCGAGATCGAGTGCGGTGTGCTGGAGGGCGAGGCCGGCGGCGCGCCGGAGGCGTCGGTGCTCGCCGAGGTCCGGGTCGTCGGCGACTACGACTTCTACGACTTCGAGGCGAAGTACATCGACGCCGAGGGTGCCTGCGAGTACGACATTCCCGCCGGCCTGCCCGAGCGGGTGACCCGCCAGATCCAGGAGTACGCCGCCCGCGCCTTCACCGCGCTCGACTGCGCCGGCCTGGCCCGGGTCGACTTCTTCGTCACCCCGGAGCTGGACGTCTACCTCAACGAGATCAACACGATGCCGGGCTTCACGCCGACGTCGATGTTCCCCCGGATGTGGGCGGCGTCGGGGCTGGAGTACCCGAAGCTCGTCAACCGCCTCATCCGTACCGCCCTGCACCGCGGCACCGGCCTGCACTGACCGTGCGGCAGGGCCGGTCCGAAGGTGCTGGGCTGGCCCAGCCGCCCACCACCCGGGTCGGCAGGCCGGCCAGCCGGCCCGTCCCTCACCGGCCAGCCGGTCCGTCCCTCAGCGGCCAGCCGGTCCGTTCCTCAGCGGGGCCGGGCGCCGTTCAGGAACAGGGCGACGACCTGGGCCGCTCCGTCCGGCGTCTTCGTGTCGGTCGCGCGGGCGAGATGCAGGAAGGCGTTCGTGAGGAACCAGGGATCCCCTGAGACGTCTCCTGCCTCGACCGCACGGGCGAAGAGCGCGACGACGGGATCGAGTACGCCACGCACGTACCGGCGCGACACGTCCGTTCTCGTCTCCTCCGAGACGTGGTCGAGCGCGTCGTAGATGCGCTGCTCGAACGAGATGGTGTGGGTGGAGTGCTCCGCCGAGACGACCGCGAGCGCTCGCAACCTGTCCTCCGTCGGCCCTTCCATCGAGAGCGCCGCGGTCATGCGGCTGTGGAGCTGCTCGACGAATCTCACCGCGACGGCCGCGTACAGCTCTTCCTTGCCGCCCGGGAAGTGGTGATAGATGGACGGCTTCTGGATGCCGACCGTCCGCGCGACGCCGAGCAGCGAGATCCCTGGATAGCCGGTGGCCGCCAGTTGCTCGCCGAATGCATCCATGATCCGCGCGCGGGTGTCCGCGGTGGGGCTCATCGGTTCCTCCGCGCGTGGTCGAGGGCGAGGGCGCATGCGGCGGCCCCGGTGCCGACCAGCGTAGCGAGGACGGCGAGAGCGACTGGCGGGGCCGGGAGCGCGGCGCCGCTCGCGACCGTACGGGCCGCCTCGACGATGTAGGTGAGCGGATTGAAGGTCGCGATCGCACGCATCCATCCGGCGAGCTCGTCCACCGGAGCGAACACCCCGGTGAAGAAGGACAGCCCGAACACGCCCAGGGTGACGAGATTGGTGCTCGCTGCCGACGCGGTGCGGATCGCCACCGCGATGCTGAGCAGAGCGACACCCAACCCGAGCGCCAGCAGGAGGAGGATCATCGCAGCCGTGCCGGACCAGCTCTGCGGCCGGTAGCCGATGAGCGCGGCCCCGGCGATCGTGACGACCATCTGGATGGTGACGGCGACGAGGGCCGCGACGACGGCGCCGACGAGGAACGGGGCGGATGTGCCGTGCGCCAGGCGGAGCCGATCGAGGTATCCGCTGGTGACATCCCCGAGGACGAGTGTGCCTGCGGCGCCCGCGCCCGTGGCGACGCCGGTGAGCAGGATCAGCGGGAGCAGGAACGAGATGAAGCTGCCGCCCGCGAGATAGTTGCTGCCGACGGTGCCGAGCTGCCCGGAGTAGACCAGCAGGAAGAACAGCGACTGTGCGACCGGGGCGACCAGCAGGGCCGGAGAGCGCAGGACGACCCGGGTGGAGCGGCGGATCGCGGCGACGGTGACCGGGATCGCGGCGCTGCGCGCGGGGGCGAGCGGGACGGCGGGGAGTGCCACGATGGTGTCCTTCCGGAGAGTCGTGTGGTTCGGGTCAGCGAGCGGCGAGTGCCATGAAGACATCGTCAAGTGAGGGTTCGCTCAGGCGGAGTTCGCTCACCCCACCCGCGACCCGGCCGATGTCGTCGAGCGCGACTTTCAGCGCACCCGGGGTGTCGGGAAGCGCGAGGCGTACCGTGTGCGGCTCGTCGGGTGCGGCGCGGAACGGGGCTTGCGAGGTGCGGAGCAGCCTCCGCGCGGTGTCCGCGTCTGCCAGCGCCAGGGTCAGGGTGCGTTCCCCCACGCGTTGCTTGAGCGACCCGGGGGAACCCTGCGCGGCGACCGTGCCGTCGCGGAGCACCACGATGTCGGTGGCGAGGACGTCCGCCTCGTGGAGATCCTGAGTCGAGACCAGGAGGGTTCTCCCGTCCTGGTTGAGTCGCTTGAGCTCGTGCCAGAAGTCGAGGCGGCTGAGCGGATCGAGACCTGTCGTCGGTTCGTCGAGGATCACGACGGGTGGCTCCGCCACGAGAGCCACGGCGAGGTCGACCTTGCGTCGGGTTCCCCCGGACAGTTTCGAGATCCGCGTCTCGCCATGCTCCCCGAGGCCGAAGAGATCGAGGAGTTCCCGTGCCCGGCGAGTGGCGTCGCGGCGGCCGAGCCCGAGCGCGGCAGCCTGGAAGGCAAGCACCTCGGCCGGGGTGGCGAGGGGGTCCAGGGCGTTGGACTGCGGGGTGAGGCCGATCAGCCGGCGCGCTTCGCGGGCCCGGGTGACCACGTCGTGCCCCTCGACGGTCACCGTGCCGGAGGTCGGGGCGCGCAGCGTGGCGATGATCTCCAGAAGCGTGGACTTGCCGGCGCCGTTGTGGCCGAGCACCACCGTGCGGCTGCCGCGTCCGATCGTCAGCGAGAGGTGGTGCAGCGCGTGGCGGGCTCCGTAGGACTTTGTCAGGTCGGTGACGCTGACGGCGGGAGAGGTCATGCCATCAACCTACCTACCGATAGGTCGGTTCGCCAACCCGGAACGCTGGCGCCGGGCTCAGCAGACCGGTCCGCGTGGCCAACCGGGCCCACGAACGCGCCGGACACCCTGCCTTCCGGCAGGCGTTCAGGAGGGGGCCTCTCCGCCGTGCGGCGGCCGCCAGCGCGGGCGGGACGGGTGGCGACGCCCACCGCGGCGAGAACGGATCCTCGCCCTCGTCCCGATCCGGCCTGCCCGTGGCGGGCGGGGCCGGGGAGGGTCAGTTGCGGCAGCCGCTCGGGGCGTCGCCGCCGGAGGGCACCGATGCCACCACCGTGTCGGAGATCAGGGGGAGCCACTTGGCCGGCGGCTGGTAGGCGCCCGGCACCCGGACGGTCACCGTGGTCTCCCGGTCCAGCGTGCTGAAGACGGTGACGTCGGTCGCCTGCGTGGGATGCCAGCAGACGCCGTTGACGATGAGCAGTTCGTCCGTCTCGCCGACGGCTGGTTCGGTGCCGCCGCAGGCCACGGTGACCGCCGGGTCGCCGTACGCGGCGTTCTGCTCGGGGCCGGCGGTGACCGGGCGCTGCGCCAGGTCGCCGACGGTCGGTGGCAGCTGGGAGAGCAGGGCGCGGCAGACCGTGGCGGGCCGCTCGGCCAGCGCCGGCGCGGCCATCTCGACCGGGGCGGTGGACTGCGGGCCGGCGACGGTGGCGCTCGGCGAGGCGGCCGGCTCGGCCTGCTCGTCGGGGGAGAACTGGGCGAACGCGAGGCCGCCCACCAGCAGGGTGACCGGCAGCGCGACGAGCGTCGCGATCAGGGCGGCGCTGCGGGTCGTACGGTCGGGGGCCGGCCGGTCGGTGGCGGCCCCGTCCGGCTGGACGGAATCGGTCACGGGAGTGTCAGTCGTCTTGTCCACTTACAGGCGCACCACCGAACACGTGAGGGTGCGGGTGATGCCGGGTATCATCTGCACCTTGCTGACGATGAGCTTGCCGAGTTCGTCGACGGTGTTGGCTTCGGTGAGCACGACCACGTCGTACGGCCCGGTGACGGCGTCGACGCGTACCACGCCGGCAAGATCCGAGATGAGGCCGGCCACGTCACGCGCCCGGCCGACCTCCGTCTGGATGAGGATGTACGCCTGTACCACGAGTCGACCTCCGTCCGTCGCCGCCTCCGAGCGGCCCGAAGGGAGAAAGTACCTTACGGACCAGGTCTGATCCCTATCGGTGGTCGAGGAGAAGCGGTGAGCGAGCGCGGCGGAGGACCGGCATGAGTGTCGCGGGGATCGGCGAGTTCGGCCTGATCGACCGGGTGACCGCCCGGTTGTCGTACGGATCGACCGTGCTGCTCGGTCCCGGGGACGACGCGGCGGTGGTGGCCGCCCCCGACACCCGGGTCGTGGCCTCGACCGACGTGCTGGTGGAGGGGCGGCACTTCCGGCGGGACTGGTCCGGCGCGGGTGACGTCGGCCACCGGGCGGCGGCGGCCAACCTGGCCGACATCGCGGCCATGGGGGCGCAGCCCACCGCGCTGCTCGTCGCGCTCTGCATGCCGCCGGAGCTGGACCCGGGGTGGGCCGAGGAACTCGCCGACGGGCTGGCCGCCGAGGCGGCGAAGGTCGGCGCGAGCGTGGTGGGCGGGGACATGTCGGCTAGCCCAACGCTGACGATCGCGGTCACCGCGCTGGGCGACCTCGGCGGCCGGCCCCCGGTGACGCGCTCCGGCGCGCGGCCGGGGGACGTGCTGGCCCTGGCCGGGCGCACCGGGTACGCGGCGGCCGGGCTGACCGTGCTCTCCCGGGGCTTCCGCACGCCCCGGCTGCTGGTGGAGGCGTACCGGCGGCCCGAGGTGCCCTATCCGGCGGGGCCGCACGCCGCCCGGCTCGGCGCCACCTCCATGATCGACGTCTCGGACGGGCTGCTCGCCGACGTCGGGCACGTGGCGAGGGCCAGCGGGGTCGCCGTGGACGTGCGCCGGGACGCCTTCGAGGTGCCCCGGCAGATGCGCGACGCCGCCCAGGCGCTCGGCGTCGACCCGTACACCTGGCTCCTCGCCGGTGGCGAGGACCACGCGCTGGCCGCGACCTTCCCGTCGGCGGTGGCGCTGCCGCCCGACTGGCGGCCCATCGGGCGTGTCACGGAGGGCTCGGGCGTCACCGTCGACGGGGAGCCGTACGACGGACCCGGCGGCTGGGACCACTTCCGGTAAGGCGTGATCGTCGTCGTACCCTTTACTTCGTGAGTCAGATCGAGATTCGGGCCGAGCGCTTCGGCTCGCCGGTGGCGCAGCGGCTGATCCGCGCCGCAATGGCCGAACTCGGCGCCCGCTACGGCGGCAGCGGCGACGACACCCCGGTCGACCCGGGCGAGTTCGAGCCGCCCGCCGGGGCCTTCCTCGTCGCCCACCTCGGCGGCGAGCCGGTCGGCTGCGGCGGCTGGCGCAGCCACGGTGACGAGGGCGACACCGCCGAGCTGAAGCGGATGTACACCGCACCGGAGGCCCGGGGCCGGGGCGTGGCCCGGGCGGTGCTGGCGGCGGTGGAGCGCTCCGCGCGGGAGCACGGGCGCAAGCGGATCGTCCTGGAGTGCGGCGACAAGCAGCCCGAGGCCATCGCCATGTACACGGCGGCCGGCTACGAGCGGATCCCCAACTTCGGCTACTACCGCGACGCCCCCGGCTGCATCTCCTTCGCCCGGACGCTCTGACGGCTCTCCGGGCGCTCTGACCCGTCACCGGGCCCGCTCGACCAGCGTACGGCGGCAGGCGCGTGCCGGCTCCGACCGGTCGCCGGGCGCCGCGACCCGGCTCCGACCCGTCGTCGGGAGGCCGCGATCCGGCGACCGCTCGCCCGTCGCCGGGACGCCGAGGCGTCGGTCGGCGGACGCGACAGAGCCGGCGGGCCGTGACGGCCCGCCGGCAATGACGAGTTGTGGAGGGTGGGGCCTACCGCGTCAGGCGCGGGTGACCTTGCCAGCCTTGATGCAGGAGGTGCAGACCTTCAACTTCTTGGTGTTGCCGCCACCGGCCGGGGTACGCACCGACTGGATGTTCGGGTTCCAGCGGCGGTTGGTCCGCCGGTGCGAGTGGGACACGTTGTGGCCGAAGCCCGGTCCCTTGCCACAGACGTCGCACACGCTAGCCACGGGATACTCCTGGGATTGAAACGTTCATGAGGTCGCCGCCAGGCGCAGCCCGGGCAACCTGGCCAGGTTACCCGATGGTCCAGGCACCGACCAACCGGCCCCGGAGGGCGGTGCTGGCGGCCGGCCGGACACGCCGTGCGGGTGCCGGCGACACCGGCGGGTGTCGGTGCGCGCCAGTAGGCTTCTCGCCGTGCTGGACACCCTCGACGCCGCCGCGGTGCGCCGTTGGTGCGCGGGCGGGCTGGAGGCGCTCAAGCGTCACCAGGGCGAGATCGACGACCTGAACGTCTACCCGGTGCCGGACGGCGACACCGGCACCAACATGGTGCTCACGCTCACCTCCGCCCAGCAGGCGCTCGCGATGGACCTCGGCACCCTCCCGGAGGACGGACCCACCGCGCACGGGCACGCGCTGCGGCTCATGGCCCGGGGCGCCCTGCTGGGCGCGCGGGGCAACTCGGGGGTGATCCTGTCGCAGATCCTGCGCGGCTTCGCCGACGCCGTGGCCGCCGCGCCCGCCGTACGGGGGCGCGAGCTGGCCGCCGCCCTGCGCGACAGCACCACCGCGGCCTACGCCGCGGTCGCCCGCCCGGTCGAGGGCACGCTGCTCAGCGTCGTCGCCGCGGCGGCGCACGCCGCCGAACACGCCGACAGCGACGACCTGTGCGTGGTCGCCCGGGCGGCGGCGGGCGAGGCGGCGCGCGCGTTGGCGCGCACGCCCGAGCAGCTTCCGGCGCTGGCCCGTGCCGGCGTGGTGGACGCCGGAGGCCGGGGCCTGTGCCTGCTGCTCGACGCCCTGGTCGAGGTCGTGACCGGCGAGAGCCCGGAGCGGCCCGCGCCGGACCCGGCCCGGCCGCCGGCCGCCGCCGTCCGCGAAACCGGTTCCGAGGAGTACGCGTACGAGGTGCAGTACCTGCTGGACGCCGGGCCGCAGGAGGTGGCCCGGCTGCGCGCCGAGCTGAGCGCCCTGGGCGACTCGCTGGTGGTCGTCGGCGACGGCAACGCCGGTACGGGCACCTGGAACGTGCACGTGCACGTCAACGACGTGGGCGCGGCGATCGAGGCGGGCGTGGTGGCCGGCCGGCCGCACCGCATCTCGGTGACCCGCTTCGCCGACCAGGTCACCCCGGCGTCGCCCCCCGTGGTCGCGGACGGCCGGGCCGCCGTGGTGGTGGCCGCCGGCGCGGGCATCGCGGGGCTGTTCGCCGGCGAGGGCGCGACGGTGGTGCCCGGCAACCCGTCGACCGGCGAGCTGCTCGACGCGATCCGCGCCACCGGGGCGGCCCGCGTGGTGGTGCTGCCCAACGACCCCGACACGCAGGCGGTGGCGAACGCCGCCGCCCGGGAGGCGCACGGGCTCGGTGTCGAGGTCAGCGTGGTGCCGACCCGCTCGCCGGTGCAGGCGCTGGCCGCCCTCGCGGTGCGTGACCCGGGGCGGCGCTTCGCCGACGACGTCATCGCGATGGCCGAGGCCGCCGGGGCCTGCCGCTACGCCGAGGTCTGCTACGCCCGCCGCGAGGCGCTGACCGTCGCCGGCCCCTGCCGTCCGGGCGACGTGCTGGCGCTGGTCGAGGGGGAGGTGCACCTGATCGGGTCCGACCTGACCGACACCTGCGCCGCCGTGGTCGACCGGATGCTCGGCGGCGGCGGCGAGCTGGTGACGCTGCTCTCCGGGGCGGACGCCCCCGAGGGGCTGGCCGACGCGGTCCGCGCGCACGTCGAGCGGCGCTGGCCGTTCGTCGAGGTGCAGGCGTACCCGGGTGGGCAGCCGCACTACCCGCTCCTGGTGGGGGTCGAATGACGTCCGAGCCGTCCACGATGGACACTCCGCTGAAGAAGCTGGTCGGCGAGAAGACCGCGAAGGCCCTCGCCGGGCACCTCGACCTGCACACCGTGGGCGATCTGATCTACCACTTCCCGCGCCGCTACGACGAGCGCGGCGAGCACACCGACATCCGCTCGCTCGATGTCGGCGAGCAGGCCACCGTGCTCGCCCAGGTGCAGCGCACCGCCGTACGCCCGATGCGCCAGCGCCGGGGCAACCTGCTGGAGGTGACGGTCGGCGACGGCTCGGGCGGCACCCTGACCCTGACCTTCTTCGGCAACCAGGCCTGGCGGGAACGCGAGCTGCGCCCCGGCCGGTGGGGGCTGTTCGCCGGAAAGGTCACCGAGTTCCGGGGCAGGCGGCAGCTCAACGGCCCGGAGTACGTCCTGCTCGGGGAGGGCGGCGAGGGCGAGGCGGCGGCCAACGAGGAGGTCGAGGAGTTCGCCGGCGCGCTGATCCCGGTCTATCCGGCCGCCGCGGCGGTGCCCACCTGGGTGATCGCCCGCTGCGTCCGGGTGGTGCTGGACACCTTCACCGCGCCGGAGGATCCGCTGCCGGGCACCCTGCGGGCCACCCGCAACCTGGGCGGGATCGGCACCGCGCTGCGCGAGATCCACCGGCCGTCGAGCAAGGAGGCGCTCTACCGGGCGCGGCACCGGCTCAAGTGGGACGAGGCGTTCGCCGTGCAGCTCACCCTGGTGCAGCGCAAGCACCGGGCCGCCGCCTGGCCGGCCCGGCCGCGCCCGCCGAGGGCCGGCGGCCTGCTCGACGCCTTCGACGCCCGGCTGCCCTACGAGCTGACGCCCGGCCAGCACGACGTCGGGGTGGAGATCGCGGCGGACCTGGCCACGGCCCACCCGATGCACCGGCTGTTGCAGGGCGAGGTCGGCTCCGGCAAGACCGTGGTCGCGCTGCGCGCGATGCTCCAGGTGGTCGACGCGGGCGGGCAGGCCGCGCTGCTGGCCCCGACCGAGGTGCTCGCCGCGCAGCACCACCGGGGCATCCTCGACCTGCTCGGGCCGCTCGGGCGGGCCGGCGAGCTGGGCGCGGCCGACGACGCCACCCGGGTCGAGTTGGTCACCGGCTCGCTGGGCGCGGCGGCCCGCCGACGCGCGCTGGCCGAGGTCGCCAGCGGCGCCGCCGGCATCGTGCTCGGCACCCACGCCCTGCTCTACGAGGGCGTCGACTTCGCCGACCTCGGCCTGGTGGTGGTCGACGAGCAGCACCGCTTCGGCGTGGAGCAGCGCGACGCGCTGCGCGCCAAGGCCGAGCAGCCGCCGCACGTGCTGGTGATGACGGCCACCCCGATCCCGCGCACGGTGGCGATGACCGTCTACGGCGACCTGGAGACCTCCACGCTCTCCCAACTGCCGCAGGGCCGCTCGCCGATCGCCTCGCACGTCGTCCCGGCCGCCGAGAAGCCGGCCTTCCTCGACCGGGCCTGGCGCCGGGTGCGCGAGGAGGTGGCCGCCGGACACCAGGCGTACGTCGTCTGTCCCCGCATCGGGGAGGGGCCGGCGGGCGAGGAGGAGCCGCCGCCGGAGGACGACAACGGGCGCCGGCCGCCGATGGCGGTCACCGAGGTGGCGCCGCTGCTCGCCGAGGGGCCGCTGCACGGCCTGCGGATCGGCGTGCTGCACGGCCGGCTGCCGGCCGACGAGAAGGACGCGGTGATGCGCTCCTTCGCCGCCGGCGACCTCGACGTGCTGGTCGCCACGACCGTCGTCGAGGTGGGCGTCAACGTGCCGAACGCGACCGTGATGATCGTGCTCGACGCCGACCGGTTCGGCGTCTCCCAGCTGCACCAGCTGCGCGGCCGGGTCGGCCGGGGCAGCGCCCCCGGGCTCTGCCTGCTCGTCACCGAGGCGCTGGAGGGCACGCCCGCACGGGAGCGCCTCGACGCGGTGGCCTCCACCACCGACGGGTTCAAGCTCGCCGAGCTGGACCTCGAACAGCGCCGGGAGGGCGACGTGCTGGGCGCCACCCAGTCGGGGCGGCGTTCGCACCTGCGGCTGCTCTCGCTGCTGCGCGACGCCGACCTGATCCGCGACGCCCGGGCCGAGGCGATCGCCCTGGTCGAGGCGGACCCGGAGCTTTCCCGGCACCCGGCGCTGGCGGCGTCGGTGGCCGCCCTGGTCGACGAGGAACGCGCCGAATACCTGGAGAAGGGCTGATCTAGGCTTCGACGGATGTCCACATCCTCAATCGACAGTGGCGTGCTCCTGCTGGCCCGGGGCGACGAGATCCTGACGGAACAGGTCACCGGGGTGGTCGATCGGAGCACCGGCATCCGCTGCGCTCCCGGGACCCGGTTCCAGATCGCCTCGATCAGCAAGCAGATGGCCGCCGCGGCGGTGTCGTTGCTCGCCGAGCGGGGTGCGCTGAGCCTGTCCGATCCGGTCGTGCGCTGGCTGCCCGGCCCGCCGCCGGAATGGTCCGGCATCACCCTGCACCACCTGCTCACCCACACCTCGGGCCTGGGTCACTGGGCGGAGTACCCGGCGGTCGATCTCGTCGACCCGGTCGAGCCGGACGACCTGCTCGGCTTGTTCGCCGCGGTGCCGCCGCTGTTCCGGCCCGGTGCCGGGTGGCACTACAGCAGTCCCGGCTACGTGCTGTTGGCCCGGGCCGTCGAGCGCGCGGCCGACCAGCCGTACGCCGAGTTCCTCGCCGAGGAGGTCTTCGCGCCGCTGGGCATGACGGGCAGCTTCGCCGGTGCGGGCGATGGCCGGCCGGACGTGGCGGTCGGGCACGAGGGCGGCCGTCCGGTGCCGTCCTGGGACCTGGCGACCGTGAGCATGGGCGCGGGTGACGTCTGGTGCACCGGGACGGACCTGCTCACCTGGCTCGACGTGCCGCGCCGGGGCCGGCTGCTCGCCCCGGCCTCGGTGACGGCGATGACCGCCCCGCACGCGCCCACCGGCCGGCCCGGGGAGGCGTACGGCTACGGGTTCTTTGTCGGCCCGCTGGCCGGCAGACGGGCGCTGCACCACTCGGGGGACAACGGCGGCTACAAGGCGTTCGCAGCCTGGCTGCCCGACTCGGACCAGCGGCTCGTGCTGCTGACCAACCAGGCCGAGGTCGACCCGGTCACGATCACGTCGGTGCTCGGCCCCGCCGAGGTGCGTTGACCGGGTGCGGACGCCGGCCGGGTGGCGGACGGCGATCGTCGAGCCCCCGGCACCGGTCCCGGCATCGTCGCGGGCCCGGTGTGGGCCGGCGGGGCCGACAGGTCGTGGCGGATCCGCCCGTCGTCTCGGGTGCTTCGTACACCGGCCGGACCGTCGCGTAGCGTCGGGGCATGCGCAGGGAGCGACGGTGACCCGGATCGTGGCCGGAACCCTTGGTGGGCGGCGGATCGCGGCGCCGCCGGGCGCGGGCACCCGGCCGACGTCGGACCGGGTCCGCGAGGCGCTGTTCAGCGCCGTGCAGGCCGAGCTCGACCTCACCGGCGTACGCTTCGCCGACCTCTACGCCGGCTCCGGCGCGGTCGGCCTGGAGGCGCTCTCCCGGGGCGCCGCGCACGTGCTGCTGGTGGAGTCCGACGCCCGGGCGGCCCGGGTGATCCGGGAGAACGTGGCGACACTGCGCGTCGGCCCGGCCGTCCGGCTGGTCACCGGCAAGGTGTCCACGGTGCTGACGGCCGGCCCGGACGGCGACCCGTACGACGTGGTCTTCGCCGACCCGCCCTACACGGTGCCCGACGCGGAGATCACCGCGATGCTCGCCGCGCTGGTCGACGGCGGTTGGCTGGCCCCGGACGCCCTGGTGGTGGTGGAGCGCTCCAGCCGCACCGGCCCGGTCGGATGGGTGCAGGGCGTCACCGCCGAGCGCAGCCGTCGATACGGCGAGACGACCCTTTGGTACGGTCGCCGATCATGAGACGTGCGGTGTGTCCCGGCTCGTTCGACCCGGTCACCAACGGACACCTCGACATCGTCGGCCGGGCGAGCCGGCTGTTCGACGAGGTGATCGTGGGCGTGCTGGTCAACCAGTCGAAGAGCGGCCTGTTCACCGTCGAGGAGCGGATCGACATGCTCCGCGAGGTGACCGCCTCCTACGACAACGTCCGGGTCGAGTCGTTCCAGGGACTGCTGGTCGACTTCTGCCGGGCGCAGCAGGCGAGTGTGCTGATCAAGGGCCTGCGGGCGGTCAGCGACTTCGACTACGAGCTGCAGATGGCGCAGATGAACATCGGCCTGGCCGGCGTCGAGACCCTGTTCATGCCGACCAACCCGCTCTACTCGTTCCTCTCCTCCAGCCTGATCAAGGACGTGGCGAAGTGGGGCGGGGACATCTCGGCCCACGTGCCCGACCGGGTCCGCGAGGAGTTGCGGGCCCGCCTCGTTCCGCCGTCTCGCGGCTGAGCCGCCCGGCCGCCTCGCGCTGAGTAGCCTGGCCGCCTCGCGGCTGGGCGTCCCCGCGGGTACGCCCGTGCCACCCACCCCGCCGGAGCGTCTCCGGCGGGGTGGCCGCGCGTGCCACCGCGACGCGCCGGGCCGGGGTGAGCGGCGCGGTGTGGTCGGGGCGCGACATGATGTGTGGAGCGGGAAACCGGCCGTAGCCCGCATCATGTAGGTCGGCCCGACGAACGACAGGAGTGAGGTACCGGTGGACCCGCTCGATCGCATCGACGAACTGATCGCCATGGTGGAGCAGGCCCGCTCCGTCCCGATGTCGCGCAACAACTGCATGGTCGACCGGGGCGAGTTCATCGCGGCCCTCGACGACCTGCGCGCCGAACTCCCCGCCGACCTGCGCCGGGCCGCCGCGCTGCTGGAGGAACGGGACAAGATCATGGAGGCCGGCAAGCGCGAGGCCGACCGGATCATCAGCGAGGGTGAGGCGGAACACGCCCGGCTGGTCTCGGTGAACGAGATCACGGTCTCCGCCGAGCACGAGGGCGCGCGGATCATCGCGGAGGCCCGCGCCGAGGCGCAGCGCCTGCGCGAGGAGGTCGACGACTACGTCGACACCGCGCTGGCCAACTTCGAGCAGTTCCTCACCCGGGCGCTGGCGTCGATAGAGCGGGGCCGGGACAAGATGCACGCGCTGCGGGAGATCGGCACCTTCGGTGGGGAGGAGGCGGAACGCCCGCTACCCTTCTGAGCGGCACCTCACCAGCCGGCACACGGGGCGGGCGTCGCCCCCGGTTCGACGGTCCGGCGGTCGTCCAGGTAACCTCTTTTGTCGGCCTCTCACCGGCCGGAGTCTGACTATGCCCAAGCACACGCAACCGACACTCGACCCCAGGTCGCCGCTGGTCCTCGACACGAGGGAGCTGCCGCGCCGGCCTGGTGCGATGCGTACGGAAAAGCGGGTGGCGCGGGCACCGGCGGACCTCGGCGGAGAGATGATCAGCGTGCCGGAGGGCGCGGACCTCGACCTCGACCTGAGGTTGGAGTCGGTGTCCGAGGGCGTGCTCGTCTCGGGAACCGTCAGCGGTCCCGTCCGAGGCGAGTGCGGTCGCTGCCTACGCGAGATCGACGACTCGCTGGCCGTGCGGATCCAGGAGCTGTACGCGTACGAGAACAGCACCACGGACACCACGACCGACGAGGACGAGGTGGGCCGGATGCAGGGCGATCTGATCGACCTGGAGCCGGCGCTGCGGGACGCGGTGGTACTCACACTGCCGACCAACCCGCTCTGCCGGGAGGACTGCCCAGGCCTGTGCCCCGACTGCGGGGTGCACTGGGACGATCTGCCGGCCGACCACAGTCACGAGCAGATCGACCCGCGTTGGGCGGGCCTGTCGCAACTGAACCGTAAAGAGGAGTAGGAACCGTGGCCGTCCCCAAGCGCAAGATGTCGCGCAGCAACACCCGCGCCCGCCGGGCGAACTGGAAGGCGACCGTGGTCGCGACCGTGGCCTGCCCCCAGTGCAAGTCGGCGAAGCTGCCGCACGCCGCCTGCTCCGTCTGCGGCACCTACAACGGCCGCCAGGTCCTCGAGGTCTGACCTGGACGCCGAGTGACACCCCCGACCCCTGGTCGGGCGGCGCGCGCACCAAGGCACTCGCCCGGTGTCCCGGCTCCCTCCGACGCCGGCCGGTCTGCTCCGGCCGGCGTAGCGGTGGAGTCGGGCACCGCGCGGATCGCCGTTGACCTCCTCGGCGGGGACGACGCTCCCGCCGTCGTGGTTGACGGCGCTCTGCGGGCCGTGCACGCCGACCCCGACCTGCACCTGCTGCTCGTCGGCCCGACCGAGGCCGCCGGCCTGGTGATCCGTGCCCTCGACCCCGCGCAGCGCGCCCGGGTCACCGTACGGCCCGTCCGTACCGCCGTCGGCATGGCCGACCACCCCGTGGCCGCCCGCGCCGACAGCACCGTCCGCGCCGCCGTGCACGCCGTCCGTGACGGCGTGGCCGACGCGTTCGTCTCCGCCGGCTCGACCGGCGCCACCGTCACCGCCGTCGCGCTCGGCCTCGGCCGCTGGCCGGACGTACGCCGTCCCGCGCTGGTGGCCACCCTCCCCGCCGTCGCCGGCCCGGTGGTCCTGCTGGACGTCGGGGGCTCGCTGGAGCCGCGCCCGGCCACCCTGGCCCGCCACGCCATGCTCGGCGCCGCCTACGCGGCCGTGGCCCACGCCGTCGCCGCGCCCCGGGTGGGGCTGCTGTCGGTGGGCACCGAGGCCGGCAAGGGCGACCGCGCCCGCCGGGTCGCCGATCCCGTCCTCGCCGCCGCGTCGCTGCCCTGCGACGGCCGCTACGTCGGCCTCGTCGAGGGCTACGACGTCTCCCTCGGCGCGCGCGCCGATGTGGTGGTCACCGACGGGTTCACCGGTAACGTGCTGCTCAAGGCGATCGAGGGCGCGTACGCGATGGCCGGCGGGCCCCCGTCCGGCGGCGGCGCCCCCCGCGCGGCGGCCCTGCTCGGGGTCGCCGGGACGGTTGTCGTCTGCCACGGCGCCGCCCGGGGCGAGGACGTCGCCGAGGGCATCGCGCTGGCCGCCCAGCTCTGGCGGCGGCGCGCCACCGACCAGGTCCGCGCGCTGCTCGACGGCGCCGAGGCGGACGACCGCGAGGACAGCACCGATCGCACCATCGACACCGAGGTACCGACATCATGAGCAACGACAAGCGGCGGCGGGCGTCCGTCGGTCACCTGGAAGCCGCGTTCGGCGTCAGCCTGGATCCGGAACTGCTCGAGCGCGCGCTGACCCACCGCTCGTACGCGTACGAGAACGGCGGCCTGCCCACCAACGAGCGGTTGGAGTTCCTGGGCGACTCGGTGCTCGGCGTGGTGATCACCACCGCGCTCTTCCACAACCACCCAGACCTGCCCGAGGGGCAGCTGGCCAAGCTGCGGGCCAGCGTGGTCAACATGCGCGCCCTCGCCGACGTGGCCCGGGGCCTCGGCCCGGACGGGCTCGGCGCCTACCTGCTGCTCGGCAAGGGGGAGGAGACCACCGGCGGCCGGGACAAGGCGAGCATCCTCGCCGACACCCTGGAGGCGCTGCTCGGCGCGATCTACCTCCAGTACGGGCTGGACACCGCGGCCATCGTCATCCACCGGCTGTTCGACCCGCTGATGGCCGAGTCGGCCGGCCGGGGCGCGGCCCTGGACTGGAAGACCAGCCTCCAGGAGCTGACGGCGGCGCTCGGGCTCGGCGTCCCCGAGTACCGCATCGAGGGCACCGGGCCGGACCACCTCAAGACGTTCACCGCCTGGGTGGTGGTCGCCGGCAACCGCTACGGCGGGGCCGACGGGCGCAGCAAGAAGGAGGCCGAGCAGCGGGCCGCCGAGGCGGCCTGGCGGACGCTCACCGAGCAGGCGGAGCGGGAGCCGGTCGGGCCGGAGGGCCCGGTGGCCGAGGACCCGACGGTGGAGGCCGCCGAGGCGGGCCTGGGTCGTGCCTGAGCTGCCCGAGGTCGAGACGGTCCGGCAGGGGCTGGCCCGGTGGGTCACCGACCGGCGGATCTCCACCGTCGAGGTGCGCCACCCCCGCGCGGTACGCCGGCACACGCCCGGTGGCGGGCACTTCGCCGACGTGCTGGCCGGCCGGACGGTGCTGGACGTGCGCCGCCGCGGCAAGTACCTGTGGCTGCCGCTGGACAGCGGCGACGCCGTGATCGGGCACCTGGGCATGTCGGGTCAGCTGCTGGTGCAGCCGGCCGCCGCCCCCGACGAGACGCACCTGCGGGTGCGGTTCCGGTTCACCGACGGCGGTCCCGAGCTGCGTTTCGTCGACCAGCGCACGTTCGGCGGCCTGTCCGTCTCCGCCGGGGGCGCGGAGCTGCCGGCGGAGATCGCGCACATCGCCCGGGACCCGATGGACCCGCAGTTCTCCGACGTGGCGTTCGCCGCCGCGCTGCGCCGACGGCGTACCGAGGTCAAGCGGGCCCTGCTGGACCAGACGCTGATCTCCGGCGTGGGCAACATCTACGCCGACGAGGCGCTGTGGCGGGCGAAGCTGCACGGCGCCCGTCCCACCGACGCGTTGACCGGCCCGGCCGCGCTGCGGCTGCTGGGCCACGTCCGGGACGTCCTGGCCGAGGCGATCACGGCCGGCGGCACCAGCTTCGACGCCCTCTACGTCAACGTCAACGGCGAGAGCGGCTACTTCGACCGGGCGCTGAACGCCTACGGGCGGGAGGGGCTGCCGTGCGCCCGCTGCGCCGCGCCCATCCGTCGCGAGTCGTTCATGAACCGTTCGTCGTACAGCTGCCCGCGCTGTCAGCCCCGCCCCCGGGCGGCACTTCGGGGGTGACCCCGACCGGCGTCCCCGGCTGCGCTGGGCGGTGCCGGCGGTCAGGGCACCTGGCAGGGGATCCGCCACGCGTCCAGCTCGCGTTGCTTGCGGATCGAGGAGAGGCCGTAGCCCACCGTGGTGACGCAGAAGTCCGTCGTCGAGCCGGTGTACTCCACGTGGAACACCGGCTTGCCCGCCTCGACGAACGGCAGTAACCGGTCACACTGGTCGAGCCGTACGCACTCCTCGTTGACGGCGAAGTCGAAGTCCGGGGCCAGGGCGGCCACCTGCTCCAGGTCGTTGATCAGGCCGGGGGAGAGGCTCAGCGAGCGGGCCAGCTCGGCGAGCCGGCGGTTGAACCGCAGCTGGTCGTCGAAGCCGAGCGGGAAGCCGGAGCGGCGCGCGTACGCGTCGGCGTCGGCCAGCGCGACCGCCCCGAAGCCCTTGCCCCGGCAGAGCCGGAACCGGTCGGCCAGCACCGGGCGCAGCGCGTCCCACTGCCGTACGTCGAGCCATCGGCTCTGCGGGCGGCGGGACGCGGCACCCCGTACGGCGGCCGGGAAGCGGTCCGCGTCGGGGTCGCCCGGCAGGACGGAGCCGACGTGCACCTGGCAGACCAGCCGGCGGTCCCGGGAACGCAGCTCGGCGGTCTGCGCGGCGGTGGTGGCGACCGGATCGAGCAGGAAGACGTCGGCGGCGACGGTCGGGTCCAGTACGCCGCTGAGCTGCCACTGCCACTGCCACCGGCCCGCCGACGCCGCCGGCCAGCTCGTCGGGGCGCCCGGCGGGGTGAGGTTCACGCGACAGGCGCCCAGCACGCTCAGCAGCGCGAGCGCGACGCAGGCGGGCAGGGCCCGCGCCACGGCGCGCGTACGCGGCCGGATCCGCATCGGCAGCTCCCGGGTCGCGGGCGGCGGTGTGCCGCCCGGAGCGGGTACGCCGCGTCGGCGTACCTCATCCGGTCAAACGAGCGCGGACCCGGCCACGACTCGCGTTCAGCGCGGCGCGGCGAAGACCTGCGTCCAGTACGGCCCGTTGCTGCTGGCCACGCCGACGCCGATCTCGGTGAAGGCGCAGTTCAGGATGTTGGCCCGGTGCCCGGAGCTGTTCATCCAGGCGGTCATGACGGCGGCCGGCGTCTTCTGGTTCCAGGCGACGTTCTCGCCGTAGGTACGCCAGGAGTAGCCGACCCGGTCCAGCCGGGTCCCGACGTTGCTGCCGTCGCTGCCCGTGTGCGACATCTTCTGGTGGTCGGCCTGGTCCTGGCTGTGCCGCTGGGCGGCGGTCATCAGCTTGTCGTCGATGCTCACCGCGGCGCAACCGGCCTTGGCGCGTTCGGCGTTGACCAGGTCGACCACCTGGCTGGCCTGGCTGCCGGCCCCGCTGCTGCCGACCGGGGTCTTCGTGCCGCCGCTGGTCGGCGCGGTGCTCCGCTCGGCGTTGCCCCGCGAGGGCGCGGTGGTACGCGACGGTGCCGGCGCCGGCCTGGTGGTCTTCGTGGCCGACGGGCTGGGCCTGGCGGTGGTCGGCGTGGTGCTCGGGGTGGGCGGGGCCAGCGCGTCGGGTGTCGACTCGACGTCCGGCAGCACCGGGGCGGCGGCGACCGTGTCGTCGACGGCGGTCGGCTCGGTCGCCGGGTCGCCGCCGGTCAGCGCGACCGCGCCGACCCCGAGGCTCACCACCAGCGTCGCGGCCGCGGCGGCGCCACCGATCAGCAGCCGGCGGGGGAACCGGCGGCGCGGGCGGTGGCGGCCGTCGGCGACGGTCTGCTTCGCCCGGAGCGCGGCGAGGTCGACGGGAGCGGTCGGGGCGTCCATCGGCTCGGGCCGCCGGTGTCCGGTGCGGGCGTCGTCGCGCTCGGGCTGCCAGCGCCCGGCCGGGGCGTCGGTCGGCGCGGCCTGCCAGTGTGCGGTCCGGGCGTCGTCGGACCCGGGCTGCCAGCGCGGGGCGTCGGTCGGTTCGGGCTGCCAGCGTGCGGTCGGCCGGTCGCGGTGCCACTCGTCGGCGGGCTGCTGCGGGTCGTCCCCGAACAGGTAGGCCGACCTCGGCTCCGGACGGTCGGTGAGCCAGGCCGGCTCCTCACTCAGCGGCTGCTCGCGGCGCCGGGCGGCGCCGTCCGGGTCGTTCGGATCGGTCCAGCCGTACACGCCTGTGCCTCCAGGGGGTTGCTTGCGGGCCGGGGTGACGCTACGTGGCGGGCGCGAACAGCGGCAACGCGGCTAAGGAAGAGTTAAGGGGATGCCGGGCGGCACGGTGGGGACTTCCCGGGATCCGAGGCGTAGAGTCAGGGTGTCCGGACAGAGTGTGTCCGCGCCTTGTGGCAGCCCCCTCGGCAAGTGGTCAGGTCGACGTGGAAATGATCTACGGCCTGCGAGAACTTGACGAAGGAGGGGGTGCCGGCTCAATATGTAGGTGTCGCCAGTCGCGCCCGGTCATGCCCAGAATCGTCTGGGATGACAGCCGCGTACACATTTGGGCGCGCGTTGGCCGGCCCTTCCGGCAGCGCATATCAAGGAGTCAACATGGCTAAGGCCCTGTACGGCCACGTAGGCGCGGCGCCCGATCGGCGCCTGCTCGACGAGGTCACCCGACTGCGTGCCACGGTTCGGGCTCTGGAGTTCGAGATCACGCGGCTGCGTGCCGAGAACGATCGGCTCGCGGCGGCTGCGGCGGAGGCGGACGATCTGCTCCGTCTGGCCGAGCCCGCGCTGACCTGATCTCCAGATCGCAAAACTGAATCGCACCACGCGAAAAAGCGCGCCGACACTTCTGTGCCGGCGCGCAACTCTGTCCGGGCCCCTTGTCGCGACGTGAATCAATGATCTTGCGCTATTCCGCCGACGTCCCGCACCGAACGACCCCTCTGTCGTGAGCGCCCGGCGGTCGCCAGGCGGGTCGCGTGCCCGGCGCCTCCCGGTCCCGGGTTAGTCTGCGGGTCAACCCAGGTCCGCGCAGCCGGCGACGGTACGGCGGCCACCGGACGAGGATCGAGAAGGTGCATCTCAAGAGCCTGACGGTGAAGGGCTTCAAGTCCTTCGCCTCCGCGACGACGCTGAAGCTGGAGCCGGGGATCACCTGCGTGGTTGGCCCCAACGGCTCCGGCAAGTCCAACGTCGTCGACGCCATCGCCTGGGTGCTCGGCGAGCAGGGCGCCAAGGCGCTGCGCGGCGGCAAGATGGAGGACGTCATCTTCGCCGGCACCGCCGGGCGCGCCCCGCTGGGCAGGGCCGAGGTGACCCTCACGATCGACAACACCGACGGCGCGCTGCCGATCGAGTACACCGAGGTGTCGATCACCCGCCGGATGTTCCGCTCCGGCGAGAGCGAGTACGAGATCAACGGCGACTCCTGCCGGCTGCTCGACATCCAGGAACTGCTGTCGGACTCGGGCATCGGCCGGGAGATGCACATCATCGTCGGCCAGGGGCGGCTCGACGGCATGCTGCACGCCAAGCCCGAGGACCGCCGCTCCTTCATCGAGGAGGCGGCCGGCGTCCTCAAGCACCGCAAGCGCAAGGAGAAGGCGCTGCGGAAGCTCGACGCGATGCAGACGAACCTCAACCGGCTCACCGACCTCACCGCCGAGCTGCGCCGCCAGCTCAAGCCGCTGGGTCGGCAGGCGGAGGTGGCCCGCCGCGCCGCCGCCATCCAGGCCAACCTGCGCGACGCCCGGCTGCGGCTGCTCGCCGACGACCTGGCCACCCTGCGCGCCACCCTGGACCGGGAGATCGCCGACGAGACGGCGGTGCGCGAGCGGCGCGAGCAGGTCGAGGCCGAGCACACCGAGGTGCAGGCGCGGCTGGCCGAGCTGGAGGCGGCCCTCGCCGAGGACGCGCCGCTGCTGGCCGCCGCCCAGGACACCTGGTACAAGCTTTCCGCCCTCTCCGAGCGGTTCCGCTCCATCGAGCAGCTCGCCCGGGAGCGGCTCCGGCACCTCAGCGCCACACCCGATGACGAGCGCCCCGGCCGCGACCCCGACCAGTTGGAGGCCGAGGCCGAGCGGATCCGCGAGCAGGAGGAGGACCTGCGGGCCGCGCTCACCGACGACCAGATCCGGCTGGCCGAGGCCGTCGAGCACCGCCAGGAGCTGGAACGGCAGCTCGCCGCCGCCGAGCGCGAGCTGGTCGCCGCGGCCAAGGCGATCGCCGACCGCCGGGAGGGGCTGGCCCGGCTGACCGGCCAGGTCAACTCCGCCCGGGCCCGTACCACCAGCGCCGGTGAGGAGATCGAACGGCTCGCCGCCGCGCACGCCGACGCGCTGGCCCGGGCCGAGCAGGCGCAGGCCGAGCTCGACGCGGTGGCCGAGCAGTCGACCGAGGCCGACCGGGACAACGCCGACCTCGACGCCCGGCACGCCGAGGCGGTCGCCGCCCAGGAACGGGCGCAGGCCACCGTACGGTCGCTGACCGACGCCGAGCGCGCGGCGGAGAAGGACGCCGCCACCTGGAAGGCCCGGGAGGAGGCGCTCGCCCTCGGCCTGCGTCGCAAGGACGGCGCGGGCGCGCTGCTGGCCCGCGCCGACGAGGTGCCGGGCCTGCTGGGCAGCCTCGCCGGGATGCTCACGGTCGCCCCCGGGCAGGAGGCCGCGCTCGCCGCCGCGCTCGGCGGGCTCGCCGACGCGGTGGCGGTCAGCGGCGTCGACGAGGCCGTCGAGGCCATGCGGCTGCTGAAGATCTCCGACGCCGGCCGCGCCGGCCTGCTGGTCGGCAGCCCCGCCGGCCCGGGCATGGACGGCCCCGCCGACGCGCTGCGGCCGAAGCTGCCCGACAACGCGCGCTGGGCGCCCGACCTGGTGGAGTGCTCCCCGCAGATCCGCCCGGCGGTGCACCGGGCGCTGCGCGACGTGGTGCTGGTCGACGACCTCGCCGCGGCGGCCGAGGTGGTCGCCGGCAATCCCGAGCTGCGCGCGGTCACCCCGGACGGGGACGTGGTCGGCGCGTACGCGGCGGCCGGCGGATCGGCCAAGGCGCCCAGCTTCATCGAGGTGCAGGCCGCCGTCGAGGAGGCCCGGTCGAACCGGCTCGCCGCCGAGGGCACCGGCGCGGAGCTGCGCGAGCAGCTCGTGGACGCCCGCGCCGAGGTGGCCGCCGCCAAGGAGACCGTGCAGCACGCCGCCGCCGCCAAGCGGGAGGCGGAGAGCCACCGCAACGCCGCCGCCCGCCGGCTGGCCGAGCTGGGCGCGGCGGCCCGCTCCGCGAAGGCGGAGACCGACCGGCTCGGCGAGTCCCGGGCGCGCGCGGAGGCGGCCCGGGAGCGGGACCTGCTCGCCCTGGCCGAGCTGGAGGAGCGGCTGCGGCTGGCCGAGGAGACCCCCGTCGACGCGGAACCCTCCACCGAGGAACGCGACCAGCTCGCCGCCATGGTGCCCCAGGCGCGGCAGAACGAGATGGAGGTCCGGCTCGCGGTGCGTACCGCCGAGGAGCGGGTCTCCTCGATCTCCGGCCGCGCGGACTCGCTGCGCCGGCAGGCCACCGCCGAGCGGGCCGCGCGGGAACGCGCGGCGGCGCGGCGGGCGGCGCGCACCCGGGGCGCGGGGATCGCCCGGGCCGTGGTGGGCGGGGCCCGGGAGGCGCTCACCCGGCTGGCCACCTCCATCGCCATGGCCGAGGAGCACCGCGACGCCGTGGCGCGCGAACGGGCCGCCCGCGAGGCCGAGCTCCAGGAGGTACGCGGCGCCGCCAAGCGGCTCGGCGCGGAGCTGGAGCGGCTGACCAGCCAGGTGCACCGCGACGAGGTGGCCCGCGCCGAGCAGCGGCTGCGCATCGAGCAGCTGGAGGCGAAGGCCGCCGAGGACTTCGGGTTGGACGTGGAGAGTCTCGTCGCCGAGTACGGCCCGACCCAGCCCGTCCCGCCCACCCAGGCCGACGTGGCGGCGGCCGAACGCGACGGCCTGCCGGTGCCCGAGCCGGTGCGCTACGAGCGGCCGGTGCAGGAGAAGCGGGCGGCCAAGGCGGAACGGGAGCTGGCCCTGCTCGGCAAGGTGAACCCGCTGGCCCTGGAGGAGTTCGCGGCGCTGGAGGAGCGCTACAAGTTCCTCTCCGAGCAGCTGGAGGACCTCAAGGCCACCCGGCGCGACCTGCTCACCGTGGTCAAGGACGTCGACGAGCGGATCCTGGAGGTCTTCGCCAGCGCGTTCGCCGACACCGCCCGGGAGTTCCAGCAGGTCTTCACCGTGCTCTTTCCCGGCGGCGAGGGACGGCTGGTGCTCACCGACCCCGACGACCTGCTCACCACCGGCGTCGAGGTCGAGGCCCGCCCGCCGGGCAAGAAGATCAAGCGGCTGTCGCTGCTCTCGGGTGGCGAGCGTTCCTTGACGGCGGTGGCGATGCTGGTGGCCATCTTCCGGGCCCGGCCCAGCCCGTTCTACATCATGGACGAGGTGGAGGCGGCGCTCGACGACGTCAACCTCGGCCGGCTGATCACGCTGCTGGCCCAGTTGCGGGAGAAGAGCCAGCTCATCGTCATCACGCACCAGAAGCGCACGATGGAGGTCGCCGACGCCCTGTACGGCGTGACCATGCGCAACGGGGTGACCCAGGTGATCAGCCAACGGCTCAACCGGGCCGACGGAGACGAGCGGCACGGCCGCGGCGAGGAGAACGAGTAGTGGGTCGGGAACGGGCGACGGCGCTCCTGGTGGACTTCGACGGCGTCCTGCGCCGCTGGGACCCGGCGGTCGCCGCCGGGGTGGAGCGGGAGTACGGCCTGTCCGAGGGCGTACTCACCGAGATCGCCATGCAGTGGGGGCGGCTCCAGCCGGTGCTGACCGGGCGGGTCAGCCACGCCGACTGGATCACCAGCGTGGCCGACGCGCTGGCCGACTCGGTGGGCGGCCCCGAGCGGGCCCGGGCGGCCGTGGAGCAGTGGCAGCGTTACCGGGGCGAGGTGGACGCCGAGGTGCTCGCCTTCATCCGCGAGGCGCGGGCCGGTGGCATCCGCGTCGGGCTCGGCACGAACGCCACCGACCTGCTCGACGCCGACCTCGCCGCGCTCGACCTGACTGACGAGTTCGACGTGGTGGTCAACTCGTCCAGGATCGGGGTGAACAAGCCGGCGAAGGAGTACTTCCAGGCGGCCTGCGCGGCCCTGGAGACCCCGCCGGGCCGGGTGCTCTTCGTCGACGACGAGGACTGGGCGATCCGGGGCGCCCGGGTGGCCGGGCTGTCGGCGCTGCGCTGGAGCGGCCCGGCCGACCTGCGGTACGCGCGGGCGGCCCTGGCGTACTGACCGGCTGATCCGGCCCGCCCCGGCGCGGGCTACTCGCCCGTGACGCCGTCGATGCGTTCGCGGATCAGGTCGGCGTGGCCGTTGTGCCGGGCGTACTCCTCGATCATGTGCACGTAGACCCAGCGCAGGTTGAACGTGCGGCGCTTCGGGCCGACCTCGGTGAAGGTCTCGTCCAGCGACCGGCCGGCGGCGGCGTCGCGGGCCAGCGCGATCTGCTGGTGGAAGGTGGCGAGGTCGGCCTCGGCGTCGGCGGCGCTGACGTCGTGGTCGGCGTCCGGATTGTCGGGCGTGAAGTAGGGGTAGTCGACCCGCTGGCCGGCGAAGTTCTCCCGGAACCACCAGGCCTCCACCTCGGTCAGGTGCCGGACCAGGCCGAGCAGGGTGAGCCCCGAGGGCTCGACGCTCGGCGTCTTCAGTTGTTCGGCGGTCAGCCCGGCGCACTTGAGCAGCAGGGTCTGCCGGTGGTAGTCCAGCCAGCCCTCCAGCATGGTGCGCTCGTCGCCGACGTAGGGCTCGGGGGTCCGGGTGATCTCCGGTGCTCGCCAGGTCATGCCGGTCATCCTGGCGGGAACCCCTGACGGTCCGCGACCGGATTGTCAGGGCGGCGGGACGACCAGCGCCTCCGTGGGCCGGAGCCGAGCGGACGGGGCGACGGCGGACCGGCGCGTCGGAGTACGGTCGGCGCGGCCGTACTCCGACTGCTCGACGGTGATCTCCCGCAGTCGCTCCTGGTGGACAGGTGGAGCGGCCCGGGTGCGGCGTCAGCCCTCGGGTCGTGGGTGCCTCGTCAACCTCGGCCGACGATGGTCACCTGGGCGGAGCCGTCGGGCATGCCGGCGATGCTGACGTTGCTGCCGGCGGCCGTGGTGGGCGTGCCCGCGCCGGGCAGCGGCTGGAGCGGGTCCCAGGTGCGGTTGGGGTGGCGGATCTTGTGGTAGACGCCGTTGTCGATGCCGATCATGAGCATCTGGGCGGAGCCGTCGGGCATGCCGGTGATGGCGACGTCCTTGCCGGCGGCGGGGGCGGTGGTGTTGTAGCCGGTGATGGGCTGGAATCCGGTCCAGGTGCCGTTGGGGTTGCGGATCTGGTGGTAGATGCCTCCGTTGGCGCCGACGATGAGGACCTGGGCGGAGCCGTCGGGCATGCCGGCGATGCTGACGCGGCTGCCGGCGGCCGTGGTGGGCGTGCCCGCGCCGGGCAGCGGCTGGAGCGGGTCCCAGGTGCGGTTGGGGTGGCGGATCCGGTGGTAGACGCCGTTGTCGGCGCCGATCATGAGCATCTGGGCGGAGCCGTCGGGCATGCCGGTGATGGCGACGTCCTTGCCGGCGGCGGGGGCGGTGGTGTTGTAGCCGGTGATGGG